>NZ_NFIH01000009.1 GCF_002161675.1 Pseudoflavonifractor sp. An44 | reverse complement strand
GCCGCTCCACCTACTGTTTAGATTTTAAACATAAATTCGATTTTTGCCCGCTTTTAGGGGGCTTGGGTTTGTGCGCCCTTTTTCGGAATGGTACTTAGACTACAATGTTTCAACCTTTTTCAACCTTGGAGGTACCTTCTATGAGCACTCAACCCCGACGCCACCGGAGACGGCGTCACCGCGCATCTCCCCTCACCATTCTCTTCTTCCTCGTTCTGGGCCTGGCCGCTCTGGCCATTGTGGTGACGGTGGTCACCCACCTCTTCGCCCCTTCTAATGACCAGCCAGAACCCACCCCGACGCCCACAGCCACCGTCTCGCCGGAGCCCACGCCCTCTCTGGCCCCCTCGGCCAGCCCCACCCAGTCCCTGCCCTATGACTTCTCCCAGCCGGTGCCGGAGTCTAGCGCTGTGGAAAAGAGCTATCTGGACGATGCCGTGTTCATCGGCGATTCCCGCACCGAAGGACTGGTGCTGTATACTGGCCTGAGCAACGCCACAAGCTATGCCCAAAAGGGCCTCACGGTGGACACCGTCTTCACCGACCCCATTGTGGACCTAAACGGCCAGATGGTGACGGTGGTGGAGGCCATGAAACACACCCAGTTCTCCAAGGTGTATCTCATGTTTGGCATCAACGAGCTGGGCTGGGCCTATCCCAGTATTTTCATCGACAAGTTTACCCAGCTCATTGAGGAGATCCGGGCCGTCAACCCCGACGCCGTCATCTACGTGCAGGAGATTCTCCCTGTATCTCAGAAGGTGTCCGAGACCCACAGCTATATCTCCAACGAGAAGATTCAGGAGTTCAACCAGCTGATTCTCAACATGACCCAGGAGCAGAAGGTCTATTACCTCCAGGTCTCCCGTGCCCTCATGGAGGACGACAACTTCTGTCTGCCTGAGGGTGCCTCCTCCGACGGCATCCACCTCACCCCCTCCCATTGCAAAAACTGGCTGGACTATCTGCTCTGCCACACCGTGAATCCCTGAGCTCATAAAAACAGCAGCCCCTCTCCCACGTCTGGGAAAAGGGCTGCTGTTTTCTTATGCTGGATATCACTTGTTCTGGATGTACGCATGGATGGCAGCAGCGGCCTGCTTGCCCGCTCCCATGGCCAGAATTACCGTGGCGGCGCCGGTGACGGCATCGCCGCCGGCGTACACGCCCTCTCGGCTGGTGAGGCCGTCGTCCCCGTTGGTGACGATGCAGCCGTGGCGGTTGGTCTCCAGACCGGGGGTGGTGGACCGGATGAGGGGGTTGGGGCTGGTGCCGATGGACATGATCATGGTGTCCACCTCCAGCTCAAAGCGGCTGTCCGGCTTCTCCACGGGACGGCGGCGACCGGAGGCGTCGGGCTCGCCCAGCTCCATCTCGATGCACGCCATGCCACGGACACGGCCATCCTCGTCGCCCAGCACTTCCACGGGATTGGTGAGGGTCTTGAAGATGATGCCCTCCTCCTGGGCGTGCTCCACCTCTTCCTTTCGGGCGGGGAGCTCCTCCATGCCCCGGCGGTAGACGATGTACACCTCTTCGGCACCCAGGCGCTTGGCGCAGCGGGCGGCATCCATGGCCACGTTGCCGCCGCCCACCACGGCCACCTTGTGGCTGTGCATGATGGGGGTCTTGCTGCCGGGCTGATAGGCCTTCATGAGGTTGATGCGGGTGAGGTACTCGTTGGCGGAGTACACCCCCTTGAGGCTCTCGCCGGGGATGCCCATAAACCGGGGCAGGCCAGCGCCGCTGGCGATGTACACCGCCTCGAAGCCGTACTCGCCCATGAGCTCGTCAATGGTGAGCACCTTGCCGATGACCATGTTGGTCTCGATGTCCACGCCCAGGGCCTTGAGGCCGTCAATCTCCTGCTGCACAATGGCCTTGGGCAGACGGAACTCGGGGATGCCGTATACCAGCACGCCGCCGGCCAGGTGAAGGGCCTCATAGATGGTCACGGCATAGCCCAGCTTGGCCAGGTCACCCGCGGCGGTGAGGCCGGAGGGGCCAGCGCCGATGATGGCCACCTTGTAGCCGTTGGGCTGGGGCTTGACGGGGGTGTCGGTGACATGCTCCCGGTGCCAGTCGGCCACAAACCGCTCCAAGCGGCCAATGCCCACGCTCTCGCCCTTGATGCCCCGGACGCACTTGCCCTCACACTGGTTTTCCTGGGGGCAGACACGCCCACACACGGCGGGCAGGGCGCTGGAGGCGGAGAGCACCTGATAGGCCCCCTCAAAGTCCTCCTCGGCCACCTTGCCAATGAAGGCGGGGATGTCGATGCCCACAGGGCACCCGGTCTGGCAGGGCTTATTCTTACAGTTCAGGCAGCGCTTGGCCTCGCTGACCGCCATCTCGGCGGTGTAGCCCAGAGCGACCTCGTCAAAGTTGTGGTTTCTCACCTGGGGCTCCTGGCTGGGCATGGGGCACTTGCAGGGGTCCATGTTGATCTGGTGTGCCATGCTCACTGCACCTCCTTGTTGAGCAGATTACAAGAGGCCTCCCGGGCGTGGGTCTCAAACTCCCGGTAGGTGGAGCCCCGGTGCATGGCCTCGTCAAAGTCCACCTGGTGGCCGTCAAAGTCGGGGCCGTCCACACAGGCGAACTTGGTCACGCCGCCCACGGTGAGGCGGCAGCCGCCGCACATGCCGGTGCCGTCGATCATGATGGGGTTCATGGACACGGTGGTCTTGATGCCGTATTTCTCGGTGAGCTTGCAGACAAACTTCATCATGATGAGGGGTCCAATGGCGATGACCTCATCGTACTGGTTGCCCGCCTGAATGAGGGCTTCCAGAGCGTTGGTCACCAGGCCCTTCTCGCCCCAGGTGCCGTCGTCGCTCATCTTGGCCATGTGGTCAGACACCGCCTCAAACTCCTGCTCCAAAATCACCAGGTCCTTGGAGCGGAAGCCCACGATGGAGTGCACCTCGGCCCCCAGCTCGTGGAGGCGCTTGGCGGTGGGATAGGCAATGGCGCAGCCCACGCCGCCGCCCACCACGGCCACCTTCTTCAGGCCCTCCAGCTCACTGGCCCGGCCCAAAGGTCCCACAAAGTCGTGGACGGACTGGCCCGCCTCCAGCTGGTTGAGCTCCATGGTGGTGCCGCCGACGATCTGAAAAATGATGGTGATGGTACCGGCCTGGCGGTCAAAGTCGGCAATGGTCAGAGGAATCCGCTCGGAGTCCTCGAAGGGGCGTACAATGATAAACTGACCCGGCTGTGCCTTCTTGGCCACCAGAGGGGCCTCGATGACCATCTTGGTGACGGTGGGGTTCAGCGGGGTTTTTTCCGCAATTCGAAACATAACAATCTCCTTCCATGAGGGTATCGCGCAAAAGAAAATAGGGGGAGAGCCATTCCCCTCCCCCTATTTTACACGCTAAAGGATTAAAAGTCAACGTCCAGGTCGTAATAGCAAGCCCGGAGCAGCTTCTCCATGTCCGCCTGGTCGGGCTGGCGGGGGTTGGAGCCGGTGCAGGCGTCGCCCAGGGCGTTCTTGGCGATCTCCGGCAGCTTGGCCAGGAACTCCTCCTCGCCCACGAAGCCCTGCTCGGCAATGGTGCCGCCCTCGCCGTAGTGGGCGATGCACTGGGGAATGTTCAGCTCATCGTTCATGTGGCGCAGCTCGGCCACCAGAGCGGCCACCAGGGACTGGGTGTCGCTGCCCTCCAGGCCCATGAAGCGGGCGATGTAGGCGTAGCGCTGGGCGGCCTCGGGGTTCTTGGCGTTGTACTGGATGACCTTGGGCAGGTACATGGCGTTGGCCGCGCCGTGGATGATGTGGCCGCCCTCAAACACGGCTCCGGTCTTGTGGGCCATGGAGTGGACGATACCCAGCAAGGCGTTGGAGAAGGCCATGCCGGCCAAGCACTGGGCGTTGTGCATCCGGTCCCGGGCATCCATGTCACCCTCATAGGACTTCTTCAAGTCGTTGTGCACCATCTGGATGGCGTGGAGGGCCAGGGGGTCGGTGTAGTCGCAGTGGACGGTGGACACGTAGGCCTCAATGGCGTGGGTCATGGCGTCCATACCGGTGTGAGCGGTGAGCTTGGGGGGCATCTTCTCGGCCAGCTCGGGGTCCACAATGGCCACATCGGGGGTGATGTTGAAGTCGGCCAGGGGGTACTTGATGCCCTTGTCGTAGTCGGTGATGACGGAGAAGGCGGTCACCTCAGTGGCAGTGCCGGAGGTGGAGGGAATGGCACAGAAATGGGCCTTCTGCCGCAGCGTGGGGAAGTTGAAGGGGACGATGAGGTCGTCGAAGGTGACATCGGGGTACTCATAGAAGGCCCACATGGCCTTGGCTGCATCGATGGGGCTGCCGCCGCCGATGGCCACAATCCAGTCGGGCTGGAACTGGCGCATCTCCTCAGCGCCTCGCATTACGGTGGTGACGCTGGGATCGGGCTCCACGCCCTCAAAAATATGTACCTCCATGCCCGCTTCCTTCAGGGCATTCTCCACCCGGGCCAGGAAGCCAAATCGCTTCATGCTGCCACCGCCGGTGACGACGAATGCACGGGTGCCCTTCAGGTTCTTCAGCTCCTCCAGAGAGCCTTTTCCATGGTACAGATCACGGGGAAGAGTAAAACGCATACTGATTACCTCCATATGTGTGGTGTGGTCTGTCCCCACTCCGGGACAGACAGCCTATGGTGTACGAGCCTTACAGGGAGTCAGCACGGTCAACGCCCTTTGTGGGATTATACCACCTTTTCGTCCCGTTGAGTAGTGCCTTTTTTGCACTGTGACCGATGTTTTTTCAGCAAGGAAAACACCCTGCCCCCAGGGGCAGAGTGTTTCATATGAATCGGTATTTAGTCAGCGGGGACCTCGATCTTCCGCTTGCCGTCCAGCATCTCCTGATAGCGGTCGCAGATGCCCTGGACGTCGTCTCCAAACTCCACCTGGTGGCCCTTGTGCAGCCACAAAATCTTGGTGCACATCTCCCGGACCTGCTCCAGGGAGTGAGAGACCAGAATGGAGGTGGCGCCGCCGTAGATGATCTCCTTCATCTTGGCCTCGCTCTTGCGGCGGAATGCGCCGTCGCCCACGGACAGCACCTCGTCCAGGATGAGGATATCCGGCTGGACCAGGCAGGCGATGGAGAAGGCCAGACGGGACTTCATGCCTGAGGACAGCTGCTTAAAGGGGCGGTCCTCAAACTCCTTCAGGTCGGCAAACTCGATGATCTGGTCGTACATCTCGTTCATGAACTTGCGGGTATAGCCCAGCATGGCCCCACGGAGGTAGGTGTTTTCCCGCACCGTCAGGTCCCCGTCAAAGCCGCTGGCCAGCTCCAGCAGAGCGGCAATGGTGCCCTCCCGGTGTACGTACCCCTCGGTGGGCTCCATGATGCCGGAGATGGCCTTCAAGAGGGTGGATTTACCCGCACCGTTGGTGCCGATGATGCCCAGCATGTCCCCCTTCTCCAGAGAGAAGGTGACGTGCTTGTCCGCCCAGAACTTCTTCACCTCGTACTTGCCCCGCAGGCGGCGGGTGACGTACTCCTTGATGCCGATGTCTTTAAAATCTCCCGTCATATACCGGATGGAGACGTTATTCACTTCCAAAATACTCATGATTGTACCCCTTTATCCTTTTTAGTGCCATCGCTGCTCTCTTGCAGGATGTAGATGGGACGATGCTTGGTTTCCAGATAGGTCTTGGCCAGATACTGACCGATGACGCCGATGGACAGCAGCTGGATGCCCCCTAAAAAGAGCATCACGCACATCATGCTGGGCCAGCCCTCCACCGGGTCGCCAAAGAGGATGGTGCGCACCAGGATAAAGCACAGGGCCAGGGCGGCGCACAGGCAGGTGATGATGCCGAACACCGAGGCCATGGCCAGAGGGGCGGTGGAAAAAGCCACGATGCCCTCGATGGAGTAGAGAAACAGCTTCCAGAAGGACCACTTGGTCTCCCCTGCCACCCGCTGCACATTCTCATAGGGCAGCCACTTGGTGCGGAAGCCCACCCAGCCGAAAATGCCCTTGGAGAAGCGGTTATATTCCTTCATGGACAGGATGGCATCCACCATGGCCCGCTTCATCAGCCGGTAGTCTCGGGCGCCGTCCACAATGTCCGCATCGGAAATGCGGTTGATGAGCTTGTAGAAGGTGCGGGCAAAAAAGCTGCGGATGGGGGGCTCTCCCGCCCGGTCCACCCGGCGGGTGGCCACCGAGTCGTAGGGCTCGTCCCGGAGAATCTCATACATCTGGGGCAGCAGCGCCGGGGGGTCCTGCATATCTGCGTCCATGATGGCCACATAGTCCCCCTTGGCGTGTTCCAGGCCCGCATAGATGGCCGCCTCCTTGCCGAAGTTTCGGGAGAAGGAGAGGTAGCGGACATTCTGGTACTGCCCGGCGTAAGTGCGCATGAGGGACAATGTGCCGTCCTTGGAGCCGTCGTTGACCAGCAGCACCTCCAGGTCCACCTGGTACTGCGTCTCCAAGGTCTTGGCCACCTGTTGAATTTCCGGAATAAAGTAAGGCAGGGCCTGCTCCTCGTTGTAGCAGGGCACCACCACGGTAATCATCATGACGCAGCCTCCTCCAGGGTGCAGAAGTAGACGTTGCACCCGATTCTGGTCAAGAGCTCAAACTGGTCCAGGTCCAGCTGGGCCTCCACCTGTTCCTGGATCTCCTCCTGGGACATCTTGCCGAAGTCCCGGATAAACAGCAGGAACCCGCCCTCCAGGTCCTTGGACTCCACGGCATCCCTGAGAGCGGCAAAATCCTTCCCCCCGCAGCGGTAGATCTGGGAATGCTCCGGGAACTCCATGGCCTGGGCGTCGGCAAATTCCGGGGTTCCCTGGACGCTGAGGATAATGACGGGATACTCCTCGTACCCTGCCAGCTCCTGGGCTCTCTGGTTGGTCTCCAGGAAGAGGTAGTTTACCGTCTGGGTTCGATAGGACATCGCGGTAATCCCCAGGGCCACCACAGCCAGGGCGATGGTGCACCGCTGGGGGTTGCGCACCAGCAGCATCAGGGTGCGATAGCCCAGGTAGACCATGCACAGGACGATGAGCGGGTAGATGCAGAAGAAGTAGCGGTCGGTCTTATAGGGTGCTACCTTTCCCACCAGTCCCCAGTAGCCCACGGCCACCACGCCCAGCAGGGTCACGGCCACATCCACATGGGAGATGTGCAGGCGCAGCTTGCGGTCCAGGTGCACATCCATCTCCACGGCCATGCCCACCTCTTCCCCCTTGGGGAACAGACGGGGGTGCAGCACGTGCTTGACCAGGAAGTACACCACCACCACGGCCACCACCAGCAGAATGCACTCCTTGAGCCAGCCGTTGAAGAGCTGGCGGCTGATGGTACTGGCCACCTTTTTCAGGCCATCCAACGTGCCCTCCTTGGTGGCCATGCTGCCAAAGGCCTCTTTGCCCCGGTAGCCGCCAAAGATGTGGAACAGCATCTTGGGGAAGAGGACCACAGCGGCACACAGGGCCCCGCCCTCCAGCACCGTGTACACCCCCAGCAGCTTCCACCGCCGGGTGGCACACAGGTAGAGGAAGAAAATTCCGCACAGGAAGAAGCAGAGCACCAGGAAGTAGTACTGGGTCAGGATGCCCAGCAGAGTGACCACAAAGAGCAGTGCAGCGGTTCTCTTCCTCAGCTTACCCCGCCGCACATCCTCCAGGGCTTTCAGGTGCACCAGCACCAGAGCCGTGGCAATGCAGGTCAGCAGAGCGTACATGCGGATGAACACCGCCGTGGTCATACCTCCCACGCTCCAAGCCCACATGGCTGCCGCCAGCAGGGCCAGCGCCCGATTGGGGAAGAGCCGGGCCGCCACCAGGTAGAGCAGCACGGTGGTCAGCAGGCAGAAGAACATGTTGGGCAGAATGCCAATCCACTTACTCACTTCCCCGTGGAACAGGGCGGAGACGGTGTGGATGACAAAGTAGTAGACCGGCGGGTGCACGTCGTTTTCCTGGTTGTGGTAGGGGATGGAGTAGTCCAAATCCCCCAGTCCGTCCACGGACATGGAGTCCTGGAAGAAGGAGCCGTCCACCCAGGTGTCCAAAAAGCCCTCGGTCTCCGAGAAGAAGGTCCCGGGATAGTTGGACAGCTCATAGGTATAGACCTCGTCCACGTGGTACCCGGCCTTTTTCTGGCCAAAGTACCCCATCATGACGGTCTGTACCGCCAACACCAGCACCAACGCCAGCAGAATCAGATATCGTTTTTGATTTTGGGTTTTCATGCGTTATCTCCTTACCCTCCGCTCCCCTTTATCACACGTAATACAGGAACTGGGTGTTGTATTTCTTGTAGATCAGGGCTCCCACAGCCAGAGCCAGCACCACATACAGCAGCATCAGGCCATGGTGCCATGGGGTGGGGATGGTGCCGTAGATGACGATCTTACGGAAGTAGGAGATGAAGGTGTACACCGGGTTGAGGTAGAACATCTTCTGCATCAGAGGGGAGTAGATGTCCACGGTATAGAAGATGGCGGACATATACATCAAAAGCTGGGTGAAGATGGTCCACAGGTACTGCACGTCCCGGAAAAAAACAAACAGGGCGGACAGCACCATGCCCACGCCGATGTTGAACAACACCAGGCACAGCACAGGGTAAAGGAGCAGAATGAACTTCCAGGTAAAGGTGATCTGGTCCAACAGACAGAACACAAAGAACACCGCCAAGGTCAGGGCAAAGTTGATGAGGGTCTGCACGTTTTTGGACAGCAGAAACAGGTACTTGGGCACGTTGACCTTGGTAAAGATGTTGGCGTTGCCCATCAGCGAAGTCATACCCTGGCTGGTGGACTCGTTAAAGCAGGAGAAGATCAGGTTACCGCAGAACAGATAGGTGGTGTAGTGCTCCATCCCCCGTCCAAAGAACTGGGTAAACACCAGGCGCATCACCAGCAGGGTCATCAGGGGCGAGAGCACGCTCCAGGCCATGCCCAACACAGTGCGCTTGTACTTCTTCTTAAAATCTCGCTTCACCAGCTCCTCAAAGAGGAACTGGTGGCGTTTCAACTTCTCTATCATAGCAACTCCCCTAATTAATCTCGGAAGTAGAGGTCCCGGGTATACACCTTATCCATCACAGGCTCCAGGTCCTTGGTGTAGCGGTTGGCCACGATGACGTCGCTCTGGTCCACAAACTCCTGCCAGTCACGGATGACCCGGCTGCCGAAGAAGGTGTCCTCCTTCAGGGTGGGCTCGTAGATGATGACCTCCGCCCCCTTGGCCTTCATGCGCTTCATGACGCCCTGAATGCTGGACTGGCGGAAGTTGTCCGAGTTGGCCTTCATGGTCAGGCGATACACCCCCACCACGCAGGGCTTGCCGGGGGTGCCGTCTCTCCCCTCGCCGTGGGGTCCGTAGTAGCCCGCCTTCTCCAGAATCCGCTCGGCAATGAAGTCCTTGCGGGTATGGTTGGCGTCCACAATGGCGGAGATGATGTTGTTGGGCACCTGGTCATAGTTGGCCCGCAGCTGCTTGGTGTCCTTGGGCAGGCAGTAGCCGCCGTAGCCGAAGGAGGGGTTGTTGTAGTAGTTGCCGATGCGGGGGTCGTAGCCGATGCCCTCGATGATCTGGCGGGTGTTCAGACCACGCACCTCGGCGTAGGTGTCCAGCTCATTGAAGAAGGACACCCGCAGGGCCAGATAGGTGTTGGCAAACAGCTTCACCGCCTCGGCCTCGGTGGGGTTGGTGATGAGGATGGGAATGTCCTTCTTCTCCGCTCCCTCTGCCAGGAGGTTGGCGAAGGTCTCCGCCGCCGCCTTGAGCCGGGGGTCGTCCAGGGGCGCTCCCACAATGATGCGGGAGGGGTACAGGTTGTCGTAGAGCGCCTTGCCCTCCCGGAGAAACTCGGGGGAGAAAATCAGATTCTCACACCCCAGCTTCTCCCGCAGGCCCAGGGTAAAGCCCACAGGTACGGTGGATTTCACCACGATGATGGCCTCGGGGTTGACCTGCATCACCAGGCGCACCACGGACTCCACCGAAGAGGTGTCGAAGTAGTTCTTCACCGGGTCGTAGTTGGTGGGGGTGGAGACAATGACGTAGTCCGCCCCTGCATAGGCCGCCGCCCCGTCGGTGGTGGCGGTGAGGTCCAGGTCTTTGTTCTTCAGGTAGTCCTCAATCTCCGCATCCACCAGCGGAGATTTTCTGGCGTTGATGGCGTCCACCTTGTCCTGCACCAGGTCCACCGCAGTGACGTGGTGGTGCTGGGCCAACAAAATGGCATTGGCCAGTCCTACATAGCCGGTTCCGGCAATGGCAATGTTCATCTGTTTCATCTCCCAAACAAGTGTGCGAATTTTTCTTTCACCCGGTTGATGGTGTACTCCTTCCCGTTCTCCTGGTAGCAGCGGATGCCGCCCCGGATTTTCCGGGGGATGAAGGTGAAGAAGCTGCCGATGCGGTAGGTCCAGGAGGCTCGGATGAGGTTGGCCTCGTCGGCGGCAAAGCCGCCTCCGCCGCCCGCTCCCGCCATAAGGGCATTGAGCATCATGTCCTCGGCGGGGGTCAGCTTACCCCGACAGGCGCCCTTGTCCTCCACCAGAGCGTAGTCGTTCCAGGTCTGGCGGGACAGGCTTCTGATCTCGGTGGACACATGCCGCTGCAGCTCCTGGTCGTACTCCCGGCTCTGGATAAACTCATACATGCCCGTCATACAGGTGAGGTAGCCGTAGATGTGCATGAAGGTCTTCTTCATAGTCACCGTGGAGCCCTCCCGCACCCGACGGATGAGCAGCTGGTCGGTGACGTGGGCCACCCGCTGGGCCTGTACCAAGGACTGAATGCTAAACAGGTTGTCCTCGTGGACAATGCCCTCCACAAATGTCAAGTGCTTGTCCAGCAGATAGGACTTGCGGTACATGCCCAGACAGGGGGAGGCCCGGTACTTCCGGTCGTCCTTCATGCGGCAGAACAGGTCCCGGCCCGTCATCACATCGGGCAACTCGGCCAGGTACTCATAGGCCGTCTTGTAGTAGGGGTGGGCCTTCTCCAGCTCGGGGGTGTCGTAGATGGACTTGCCGTCGTAGTACAGCACGTCCAGCTCCCGCTCCACCGCCTGGGGATAGAGGGTGGCCACAGTGTTCTCCTCCAGCATATCATCCCCATCCAGGAAGATGATAAACGCACCCTTGGCCTGCTGGATGCCCACATTTCGGGCGGCGGACTGGCCCTTGTTGATCTGGTGGAGCAGGGTCACCCGGCCGTCCCGCTGGGCGATGTCCCGGACGATGTCCAGGGTGGCGTCCACCGAGCCGTCGTTGACGCACACCACTTCCACCTGCTTATCGGTCTGGCCCAGCACGCTGTCCACGGTCTGGGCGATGTACTCCTCCACATTGTACATGGGGATGATCACCGACACCTTGGGGGCCTCCACCCGGCTTTCCACCACCACCTGGGCGGGGAACACCTGGGACAGGTTGGGGCGGGTGGAATAGGTCTTACAGGTGAGCTTGAACTGCTGGATGGGGTTGGTGACCACCCGGCTCAGGTTCTCCCAGGCCTCGGGGGTAAACTCCCGGTTGTCCAGCTGGCCCTGGCGGTGGGCCTCCTGGAACTCCCGGTGCATCAGCTCCATAAAGGACCACTGGTTCTCCGCCGTCAGGCGCTCGTAGTTCCAGCGGTACTTCTCATACTTCAAAGACAGGTAGAAGGCATACAGCTCCTTCTTGTACTGGGGATTTTTATCCAGGAACTGCTCGTAGTAGTGCATCTCATCGCTGACACAGAACACCTTGCCCTTGGAGTGCACCGAGGAGCCGTCGTTGTCCTTCCGGTAGTGGTGCAAGTGGTCCTCCAGCAGATAGCAGCGCTGGGCCACGGTGCACACCATGAAGTGGAAGGAGGTGTCCTGGAAGGAGGCCCCCGGGGTCTCATGGAAGCGGATGCCGTGGCTGGTGATCATGTCCTTGCGGTAGATGCCACTCCAAATGGCGGGGGTGGTGGTAAAGATGGCGTGGTCGTCGGTGCGGGGACAGAACACCTTGCCGTACTGGCAGCGGGACAGGTTCTCAAAGGGGAGGGACTGTCTGCCCTGCCCGGTGGTGAACCAGTGGTAGTTGCACTTGACCATGTCCGCCTTCTGGGCCTTGGCGGCCTGGTACATGGTCTCAAACATGGTGGGCTCAATCCAGTCGTCGGTCTCCACAATGCCGATGTACTCGCCCCGAGCTGCATCCAGTCCCAGGTTCATCTGGTAGCCGTAGCTCTTCTTGTCGCTGCGCACTACCTGAATGCGGTGGTCCAGCTGGGCGGCGTACTCCAGCAGCTCCAGGGTGCCGTCGGTGGACCCGGCGTCCACACAGATGACCTCAATGTCCTCCAGGGTCTGCTTGCTGACACTGGCAATACACTCCCGGATAAAGCGGCCCACATTGAGGGAGGGCATAATCACCGACACCTTGGGCTGTTTCACCGGGGCCGCCACCTGCCGGGCCACCTCGCCCTGCTGGCTCAGATCCTTGAGCTCATCGTAGTGGGCAGGCATGTAGAAATAGCTGCGGTCCTTGGAGAACATATGGAACTCCTGGTCCATCTCGCTCTGAATCCAGCGAATAACCCTCTCCTTGGCCTCCACCGTCTTCATATTATAGAGGTTGGTTCGGGTGCCGCTGAGCATCACATTCAAAAAGCTCTTCTCAAACTTGTGGTACAGTCCCACCTGCTCCAGGCGGCGCTTGGTCTCTACAAAGGCCTGGGTAAACGCCATGGGGTCCCGGTGGTTGCTCTGCTGGAGGCTGCTGCCCGTCTCCACCCGGTAGTAGGCCAGATACTCGTCCAGCACCGAGATGCGCCCGGCCTGGGCCAGGGCCTGACAGACAAAGGCCATGTCGTTGGTGCGGGTGATCTCCTGGTAGGTGATGTGGTGCTGTTCCACGAAGGAGCGGCGGAACAGCTTGTTCCACGGCCAGTTCTGGAAGTTGTTGAAGAGGTAGTCCTTCACCTCGCGGGGGGGGAACACCGACTTCTGGGGGCAACGGTCCAGGCGCAGGCTCCAGGGCATGTCCGAGATGATACCGGTGCGCATGTTGTGCTGCTTGGCCCCGAACACCAGCACGTCAGATCCGTCCTGGTCCATACGGGCGGCACACTTCTCCAGCATGGTGGGGTCAAAGTGGTCGTCCGAGTCCAGGAAGGACAGGTACTCGCCCCTGGCCTGCTGGATGCCCTTGTTGCGGGCCGCTCCGGCGTTGGTGTTGGGCTGGGTGAGCACCTTCACCCGGGCATCCCGCTTCTCATACTCCCGGAGAATGTCCAGGGAGCGGTCGGTGGAGCCGTCGTCCACGCAGATGACCTCAATGTTGTTCAGAGTTTGTCCCAATATACTGTCCAGGCAGGGGCCCAGGTACTTCTCCACGTTGTATACCGGGATAATCACCGAAACCTTAGGTTCCATTTCTTTTTTCTCCATTCCTTTTCTTCATCACATGATGTGTCAGGGGCAAGCCCTCACATACTGCTCAAAAATCCCACAGACTGTGAGCAGAGCAAAACGGTATCTTTTTTCCCGTTGTATCCGCCACGCTGATAGGCAATGTCATGTTCCTGCAAGCATTTCTCCATAGCTGCCACGGTATGCCGCTCTCCCGGTCGCTCTGCGTCATCCACCATAACGACAAAGTCCCGACTCAAACATCCGGGCATCATACGCAATACGTCGATCCTGGCGTACTCCTTCATATCTCCACCCAACGGTGCGTCGATGGAGATAAAGTCAAACTGCTTTCCCGCCAAGGCCTGCTGAAAGCCCTGGAACACGCGCACCTGTTGTGCCTCTTGATAGGGCACCATTTCCCGCTCCAGCTGTACAATCTGCGTGGAGGCGGGCAGGGAGAATGCCTGGCTGAAAAATTGAATCCACGCCGGGTCATGCTCCACCACAAGATGCTCTACGCCCTCATGGGCCGCAGCATACTGGGCAATCATTCGGGTGGACTGGCCCAACCCCAGCTCTAAAATACGCTTGGGCTGGAATTCGTTGAGCACTCGATACATGGCATACAGATAGGGATATCCCACCGCCCATCTGCCCGGCGAAAATGTGGCATCGGTCAGCCACTTGCTTTCTCGAATCGTATCGTGGAAGACGTTGGCCCAAGTCCCTTCTGCCGCATTCCGGGAGGCATCCGCCGATTGTCTGCGCACATGCTCCAGTTTTGCAGCTTGGTTCTCCTGCACAACTTTGGTCAGGACATTCACCATCTTCTGGGTATCCTCCAGCTGTCGGGTCAGCGATTCCACCCCATGGCGCAACTGTTGGATCAGCTGAGCATTGCCCTCCTGAGCGGCCAAAATCCGCTCCACCTCCCGGTTGAAGGCGGAGACAGGCGGGGGCAGTACCTTCTTCAAGGAATTTTTCACCGTACCCATGTCTGTTCTCCTTTCGAGCGCAGCTTCTCCCAGGTGTAGGTCCACCCGTGGTCCCGCCAGCAGCTCACCGCCCGCACCAGGGGGTTGGGGCGCTTGGGGGCGGGCTGGCCATAGCGCAGGGAGAAATAAGAGCCGCTATAGGAGAAGGAGCGGAGGAATTTCACCCCCACCTCTTCCTCATCCAACTGCTTCAAAAACTCCGCCACCTGTCGGTCCAGGTCCTCCACGTCCGGGGCCTGGGGGCGCAGCCGCTCATACCAGCCGAACATGCCGTTGAGCTCGTTGCGCATGACGGCGCGGCGCAGCTTGTCCGGCAAATCCTTCACCATCTCCCGGACAATCTGGTAGGACTCCAGCTGACAGTGGAAATGGGCCGCCTTACGCCCCACCAGAGAGGTGCTCTGCTCCACCCGGTAGCAGGCCACCGGGGTGTGGGTCACCATGAGCCGGGGTGCGTGGATGAGGCAGGCAATCCAGAAGGAATGGTCGTTGATGCACCGGAGGCTATTGAAGTGGATGTGGTTTTGCTCCAAAAAGGCCCGGCGGTACAGGCCATTCCAGGGCACGTCGGGCACTTGCAGCAGCCGCAGAGGCAGGTCGGTGAAGCGCATCACCCGCTTGGCCTGACCCTTGCCGATGCAGCTCAAGGTGGAGTACAGGGTGGTATAGGGCTCTCCTCCCGGCTCCACATAGGAAAAGCCCGCCTTGATGACGTCCAGGTCATGCTCCTTGGCCTGGGCATACAGCCCCTCCAGGGCCCCGGGCAGGAACTTGTCGTCGGAGTCCAAAAAGGCCACGTACTCCCCCCGGGCCACCTCCAGGCCGTGGTTGCGGGCCACGCCGGCAAAGGAGTTTTTCTGGGTGAGCACCACCACCCGGGGATCACGGGCGGCGTACTCGCGGAGCACCTCCAGGCTGCGGTCGGTGGAGCCGTCGTCCACACAGATGACCTCCAGGTGGGGGATGTTCTGGCTCAGAACGCCGTCCAGGCAGGCGTTTAAGTGGGCCTCGGTGTTGTACACCGGGATAATGACGGAAATTTGCATCTTCTCCATGCTCACTGCCCCCCATGTTTGGCTTTTTTATACACCTTCACCACGGCAGCAAACACAGGATAAGGGGCATACCGGGCCAGCAGATACTTGGCGTAACAGCTCTTGCTCTCGTAGTAGCTGGCGGGATGCTCCTCAAAGTGCAGCTGGGGCAACCACTGGCGCCGCAGCGTGTGTAGGTATTGTCTCTGAATGTCCCGCTGGGACATGTTGCTGATGTGCCAGACCAAAAACTCCATGGCCCAGTTGAGGAAACTGCGGCGGTAGGTGTCCATGAGCTGGTGCTGCTCCAGATACTCCTTGACGATCTGGAAGGCCTCATAGGGGGCCTCGGGCTGGCCGCAGCGGCTGTTGGACACCGAGGCCATGCGGTTAATCCGGTGATGAATGAGCACCTGGTCCACCACGGCAATGCGTGTTGCCGCCAACAGCGTGGGATAGACAAAGGCCAGATCCTCCGAGTTTTTCAGGGCCGGGTAGCGAATGCCCGAAGAAGTGAGCAGCTCCCGGCGGTAGAACTTGTCCCATGGCATGCCATAGGTGAACTGGAACAGGTGGTCAGCCATCTCCTGGGGGGCAAAGGCCAGCTTGCCGGGGAGATACTGCTTTTTCATCATCCACTCGGAGGGCAGCTCCCGCCCGGAGTTGGTGTCAAACTCCACCGCCCGGCAAATGGCCACGTCCGCCCCTTCCCGCTGGGCGGTGTCCACCATCTGTTCCAAAAAGTCCGGCTCGAACCAGTCGTCCGAGTCCAGGAAAATCACATACTCCCCCGTTGCCGCCTCCAGTCCAGTGTTCCGGGCAGCGCCGGGTCCGGCGTTTTTCTGGCGGATGACCTGCACCCGGGGGTCTTTCTGGGCGTACTCGGCCAGGATGGCGGGGCTTTCATCGGTGGAGCCGTCGTCCACACAGATCACCTGGAGATGGGGATAGCTCTGGCCCAGCACGCTGTCCAGGCACTCCCGCAAGTGCTGCTGGATGTTGTACACCGGGATAATCACAGAAATGTCACATGCTGCCAAGCGCTTCACCCTCTTCCCTTCTTCACCCAAGCCCTCCGGCGGCTCCCCGGTGGGAGCAGGGCGTTGAGCAGCTTCCGCTGAACCCGCTTCTTGTTGTCCGGCTCAAACTGCACCCGGGGCAGCTCGTACACTTGGGTCCCAGTGGTGCGGCGCAGATGGGTGACATACACCCCCAACAGCCGCTCGGCCAGATACCCGTCCACCCGCAGCTCCTGGGTGGAGTAGCCGGTGGTGTCTGCCCGGCGGTCAAATTCCTCCAGAATGGAGAAAAGCCACCCGCAATACTGGTCAAACAGGGGCTTTTGCATGATAAAGATATTGCCAAAATAACAGTTGGTGCCGGAGAGATATTCCTCCATGGCGGGCACATAGTCCGGGTATTTCTCCCTCACAATGTCCTCCACCAGAGCCAAGTCCTCACGGTGGTGATAAGGGGCCCGGGCGTAGTGGTCCCGCACCGAGATGTGCATGTCCTCTCCCATGGGCACCACGCAGGCCTTGCCCTCCAGCCACTGCTCCAGCCGGTCGAAGCCTAGGGTCTCCAGGCCCTCCGCCGTCAACTCTCCCGCCAGACGGTAGGGACGGCGGGCGTGCTCGTCCAGATACAGGTAGCGGCGGTAGTGGAAAAATCCGTAGTAGTCCGCCTCCACGTTCTTCCACGCCCAGTAGTGGGCGGTGAGCTCACAGTAGGAGCGGTTCTTCTGGGAGATGTTCTCTCCCGCATCGTCGTGGGCAAAACCAGGGAAATGGTCTTGGGCCAGCGCCGCCCCCACCTGCACGGGGTGGAGGAGGGGGTGCGCCGGGACGCGCTGCCCCGCCTGGTGACAGCACACAAATAATTTGATTTGAGACAAGGGGTTCCCTCCCAAAAAAGAGAAGCTGGCGGGATGCGCCAGCTTCCTTTTGTCCTCGCTGGTGTTTATCCAACGAATTATACCAGATTCCATTTACTTTTTCAACACTTTTCCCACGGTCTTTTCCCACACCTGGGACCAGATCTCCCGCACCATAGGCTCTCCCAACAGCAGCAGGAGTACCCCATAGGAGGCGAAAAACAGCACCGCCGAAGCCACCAGTACCACGAGGGGGTGGAGGGAACTGCCCAACAGCCACCCCGTCGAGGCCGCCGCAGCGCTCAGGGCCATCCATACCCTGAGATAGGGCAGCTTCGCCAGAGCGGGGAGAATTTCCCGGCCCAGGGCGACGATCTGCACCACCAGCACCGCCAGCTCGGCCAGCACCGTGCCGATGGCCGCTCCGGCCGCCCCCATCTGGGGAATGAGCAGGGAGTTGGCCACCACATTCACCACAGCCCCCACAAGCTCGGAGAACAGCACCTGTTTCTCCCGCCCGGTGGGCACCAGAATTTGAATGCCCATAATGTTAGTCAGGCCGATGAACACCAGAGTGGGCATGATCAGCTGCATGGGCAAAATGGAGGCCTCAAAGGCCTTGCCCGACAGCAGGTAGATGGAGGGCCGGGCAAAGAGGATGAAGTAGAGGCACAGAGGCATGGCCAGCAGGAAGACAAACCGCAGGGCCTTCTGAGTGGCCTGGGCAAAGGCCTCCTTCTCCCCCCGCTCCACGTAGTAGGACACTCGGGGCAGCAGCACCGTGCCCAGGGAGGCCACCACGCTGACCAGGATGTTCTTGATCTTCACCGCGGCATCATAGTAGCCGTTCTCCGTGGTGCCACGGAGGAAGCCCAGCATCACATTGTCCATGTTGGTGTACACCGTGGTGGCGATGGACATAGCGAAGAACACGAAGATGGGCCGCAGGTGGCGGCGGAAGTTGTAGTGCCCCATGGGGCGCACATCCACCAGCCACTTGAGGTTGATGAGGTTTAAGAGGTTGGACCCCACGGAGGCAAAAATGGTGATGCCGCCGTAGATCACATAGTCCCCCTCCTCATGGATAAGGAGGAACATCCCCACCAGGGCGATGAACTTAAAGAGCACCGACCTTAGGGTGATATAGCGGTACTGCTCCAGGCCCTTGTACAGCCACTCCGCCCCGATGGAGTTGAACAGAATCATGGAGCTCATCACCAGGTAGAGCCCCTTCTCCTCCCGGAGCTGAGGGATGGCCTGGAGGGAGATAAAGAACAGCACATAGGACACCACGCAGGTCACCAGGTTGATAAGCAAGATCTCCTGGGTGACTCTGGACAACTCTTCCCGGTTGTCCCGCACCTTGGCGCAGGCCCGGATGCCGTAGGTGGGAATGCCCAGCTGGGCAAACATGGAGAAGTAGGTCACCACCGAGTTGGCAAAGGACACCGTGCCAATTCCCTGAGGCCCCAAAATCCCGGTCACATAGGGGTAGGTGATAATGGGGAAGATCATGGCAGACATGGTGAGGATGCTGTTCATGACGAAATTGAATTTTACCGACTGAATCTTGGCCATGGTCACTTCCTGCCTTCCAGCCACTTGGGACAGGTGTACAGGATGGGCGCGGCGGCAAAGAGCACCAGGTTCAGGTGCACTTCCAGCAGCCGAGGCTCAATAAAGCAGCATCCCAACACCATGAGATAGAGGAAGCAGTGGTTCCAATTGCCCTGTTTGTACAGCCGACGGGCCAGAAGCACCAGCCCCACCAGGACCAGGGCAGAGAAGATCACGCCGTAGTTGAACAGGGTCAGGGAATAGGAGCAGTCCACAAAGTTGTACCGCTCTCCAATGGTCGCCCAATCCACATCTCCGCCGTAGCCCACCCACTGGATGGAGTTGCCCAACAGGTGGATGCCGTAGTTGGCAGCCGCCTGGGCAGTGAGCCGGATACGGTCCGAGAGCAGACTGTTGAGCATCGCTGCCGGTTGGGCGGGATAGAGCCAGCACAGTCCCGCCAACAAAACGCACAGGAGCACGGCACAGTATTCATAGCCAAACCGCACCACCCGGCACAACACCCGGCACCAGCGCTGCTCACTCAGACGGCGGGCCAAGCCATCCCAACGGGACCGCTGGCCCAGCACCATCTCCACCAGAATCACCACACAGGAGAGCAAAAAGCCGTTGCGGGCGTCGGTGAGGTAGTAAAGGCCCACGGTGACCGCCAACAGCGCCACTCCGGAGCCCACTGAGATGCCCTTTCTGCACCGCCACATGGCCCACACCAGGATGAAAAAAAAGTAGGTCATCACCACGGTGGGATAGGTAAAGCCCAGGGAGTGGCGCACGGTGGCGTCCTCCCGCACGTACGTCAGGTCGGGGAGGGTCCCATCCAGGGTGAGAAAGAAGACAAACGCCAGCACCAGTACCTGCACAGGCAGGGCGATCCCAAAGATGTCGTCCACTTCCACCCCTTTGGAGGCCAGCAGCAGCACCAGCACAAACAGGGGCAAGGTATCCTTGGAGGTCACCACCGCCAGCAGCACAATCCCTGCCAGCAGGATATATTTCAAGGCACAGCCCACCGCCCCCCGGGTCAGGGACCACGGCCCCTCCTTTTTCAGGCCCAGCAGCGCCCAATCCCACAGGATTTTCAACCCGGCCAGCCCAAAGGAGAGGTAGCGGGCCAGGGTCAATATCTTGCCCACCATACCCACCTCGGTGGCCATGGTAAATTGCAGGGTGGTGGCCACCAAATAGAGGAGAAAAGCGCACCAGAAAAGGCATTGGCGCAGTCCATCGTGGCGTTTCATTCTGTCACCTCGTCCTTGGATGATTCATAGGCCCGGAGCACCCGGCCCAGCATGGCGCCCCGGCGCAGCCGGGCGCCCATCTCCCGGGCTCCCTGGCACAGGGTCTGGTACTCCTCCCGGCTCATGTGCTGCAGCCGGCGGGGCAGCTCTTCCAGGCTGCCCACCGCAATACCCAAATGGTGCTCCACCACGTAGTCGGCCAGGGCGGACTGGTCCCACACCATCACCGGGATGCCACAGGCCAGATAGAGGGATGCCTTGTGGGGGTTGTTGTACTTCAAATAGGTGCCGTACACTCCATCACAGCAGTCCAGTCGATCGCCGTCCCACACCAGGCCGAAGCCGCCCCGCAGAGTCTGGGGCAGCTGCTCGGGGGGGAACTGGCCGCAGTACTTCACCCCCACCTGGGGCACCCCCTCCTGATAGTTGGGGCCGTAGAGGCGGAAGCGGACCTTGGAGTCCAGCTGGCCCAGACGGTAGACATACCCCGCCTTGTCCGGACGGAGATTTCCCGCCACCACCACCTCCCAGGGGTCCTGGGTGTTGCAGGCGGTGGGCTCCTCCTCCAATAGGTAATCAAAGAGGTCCAGGGTGCGGATGGCCTTGTCCCCATATCCCCGCTCGCATAAGTATTCCGTCATCTCCTGGTTGTGGGCGATGAGCAGGTCAGCAAGCTCCAAGAACTGCCGCTCTCCGTTGCCCTCCACGCCCCGCAGGCTGTCCAGGTCGTGGATGAGGAAAATGAGCTGCACGCCCTTTTCCTTCATTCCCCGCAAAAAGGGGATGGCCAGACGGCTGACCTTGGGGTACATATCCAGGGGGTACTGCACCAGCAGGGTGTCCCCGGGGGACAACTGCTTGGCCACTCCCCGCCAGTCCATCCAGGTCACCGCCGCCATTTTCAGCTTATCCGGGGTGCCCTTGCCCTGGCTGCGGTGGATGGGCAGGGCCGTCCACCCCTGGGCGGTGAGAATCTCTCCCACATCGTTGCGGGCCTTGGAGCCTGCGTGGAACTCGTGGGAGTCCCGCTCCACAATGCAGAATTGCTTCATAGTGCCTCCTCTGTCAGCAGCGCTTGCAGACGCTGCACCTGGCTGTTGATGTCATAGGGGGAGTGGGCAAACTGGGTCTGGTCCACCCGCCCCGCCTTGAGGGCTTTGTTCACCACACACTCCGCCCACTGCTTGGGGCTATCCTGGAGGGAGAGGCGGTACAGGTTGGGGTTGACCTGAATCTCCGGTACAATGGCGTCGGACACCACACAGGGCAGGCCGTTGGCCTGGGCCTCCAGCAGGGCCATGGGCAGCCCCTCAAATTGGGAGGGGAAGACAAACACGTCCATGGCCTGGTAGAGCTGGGCGGTGTCGGACCGCACCCCCAGAAATTCCACTTGGCCCTCCAGCCCCAGAGAGCGGGCCTTCTCACGCATGGGCTCCAGGTCCTCCCCCTGGCCCACCAGCAGCGCCTTCACCGGCTGGCCCATGCGGGCCAGTTCCGAGACCACGTCCAGGAGAAAGCTCTGGTTTTTTTGAAAGTGGAACCGCCCCACGTGTCCCACCACCAGGGCGTCCTCGCACCCCAGCTGGCGGCGGTACGCCTGCCGCACCTGGGGGTCGGGGGTAAACTTTGCGGGGTCAATGGCGTTGGTGATGAGCTGATAGTGGGGGAGCTTCCCCGCCTCAGCCCCGTAAAACCAGGGGCAGGCCCCGTCGGAGCAGGACCAGAAGTCGGTGGCCACTCCACGAACCACCCGCCGATTGTACCGATGCAGAAGCCCCCGCAGAAAGCTGTCCCCGTTGGCTGCGTTGTGGCAGTGGATGATGCGCTTGGGGATACCATACTTCTTGGCCGCTTTTAAATAGTCGATGTTGGCCAGGCTGCACACGTTGACCCAGATGGCGCAGTACTCCCGGGCGTGCTGGGCCATAAAGGCGTCCAGGGCCTGGTGGAAGGCACGCCGTCCGTCCCGCCGGGCGGGAATCTTGTAGACTCTGCCGCCCAGGGCCAAAATCTCCTCCTCATAGGCCACGGTGTCCGAGTTGCACAGGAAATCCAGCTGCACCCGGCTGCGGTCCATGGCCCGGTAATAGTTCATGATGACGCTCTCCACCCCGCCGGGGTTTTCCGTCATTCCAAATACCAATACGTTTTTCATGCTTCTTCCTTACTGTCCTGCAAATTTCCGAAATTGCCAGTGCCGCACCTTGGCGATGAGATACACCCCGTAATAAAAGCGGAGTTTCACGCACAGCAGGGTCACCTTCCGGGTGGTGGAGAAGTCTCCCAGGTGTACGTGCTCCAGGGACTGGGCAAACAGCGGGGTGTGCACCAGGTCCCGGAATGCCTTCCGCTGGGCCCGTCCTCCCAGCCCGTTGTCCGAGTGGAAGGAGTCGTTGACGGCAATGAGCAGCAGGTGGTAGAGCACACAGCTGTGGTAGGCCCCCCGGCAGTACTCCCGGTCCCCCATCTGGTCCAGGTCCGCCCGAATGGCCTCCATGGAGCGGATGTACCGCTGGGCGTAGTCGGAGCGGTAACGGCGCACTGCGGAACCGGCATTGAACCAGTAGTGGTACATGGGCAGGGGCAGGTAGGCAATGCACTGGGCGGCGCAAGCAGCCCGGAACATGAATTCCGCGTCCTCTGCCGCCGACAGCTCCTCCCGGAAGAAAATCTCTCTCTCCATGAGCAGCGCCCGGCGCAGCAGCTTGGCGGTGACAAACCCCGCTCCCGTCTGGGGCTTGAGTACGTCGCACTCAAAGCGGCGCTTGTCCTCCCCCGCAAAGAGCATGGCCTGACTCTGATAGCCGCGGGGCTGGGAGCTGGCGCCGTACTCCATGACGTGCTCGGTCATGATGATATCCGCGCCCCTGGCCTCTCCCTCCTGGACCTGTCGGGCCAGCATCTCCGGGTCAATCCAGTCGTCGGCATCCACAAAGGAGATCCACTCCCCCTGGGCGTGGCGGATGCCCGCATTCCGGGCCGCCGACACACCCCCGTGGGGCAGTTCCAGCACCCGCAGGGCCATGCGCTGGGCGTAGGGGGCCACGGTGTCCCGGTATCCATCCGCCGGCTCGTCAAAGGCCAGCAGCACCTCCACCCCCTCCAGGGTCTGGGCCTCCAAGCTGTCCAGGCACCGGCGCAGCAGCTCCAGGGGCGTCTGGTACACAGGTACCACCACACTGACGGTTATCTTTTCCTCTTCCATTCCAATTTCACCTATTCCAACGTCTCAAAAGCTGGAGCCGTACTTCTTGCCGGAGAACTTGGCCTTCAAAAAGGAGGTCCCCTTCTTCCACCAGTTCACCGGCTCGGTGGACACCAGGGGCAGCTCCTGGTAGGCGTACCCGTTGGTCTCCAGCCACACATCCAGCAGCAACTCGCTGACCCGGCCAAAGAGGCGGGCCTGGAAGGGGTCCAGGCTCCGGTAGTCCACCCGGCCCTCCAGCTGCTCCAAAATGGGGAAGAGCCAGGCGCAGTAGGCGTCGCACTTCTCCCCCTTCATCACAAACATGTTGAACATGTGTCCCCAGGTCCGGCGCATCACCCGGTCAAAGGCGGGCAGGTACTGGGGGCACTGGGCCTCGATGATCTCCCGGGTCAAATCCAAGTGCTCCCCATAGTGGGTATGGGCGTAGTGGGAGTAGAGGCTCTCAATATAATAGCGGCGCTTGCGGGGCAGGAGCACGTCCTGGCCCTTCAAAAGGGCCTCCAGCTCCCCCTGGGTGAGGATGCGTTCCCAGGGGTCACGGCTCTTGCGGCTCCCCCCGAAGTGGCGGCGATAATGCACCAACCCCTTATAGTCGGAATCCACGTTGCGCCAAAGCCAGTAAAGGCCTGTTAGTTCACAGTAAAATGGGTTTTTCTGGGAGATATTCTCCCCCGTATCGTCCCCCGAAAAGCCGATATCCTCCTTCCCCGCCCTGCCCACATGGAGGGGCAGGTAGCAGGGGTCGGAGGGCATACGGTAGGGTTTATGGGTCGCTACGACAATGGTGCACGTCATCCCTGAATCCGCTCCCACAGGTTCATGGCGGACTCGATGACCTTGTCCATGTCGTAGTACTTGTACTCGCCCAGTCGGCCACCGAAGATGACGTTGGGTTCCTGGGCGGCCTTCTGGGCATACTGCTGATAGAGGGCCTGGTTGCGCTGGTCGTTGACGGGGTAGTAGGGCTCCATGCCCTCCTGCCAGTCGGTGGAGTACTCCTTGGAGATGACGGTCTTGGGCTGGGTGCCGAACTCAAAGTGCTTGTGCTCGATGACCCGGGTGTAGGGGGTCTCCCGGTCGGTGTAGTTGACCACGGCCACGCCCTGATAGTTGTCGGTGTCCAGCACCTCGGTCTCAAAGCGGACGGTGCGGTACTCCAGCTTGCCGAAGCAGTAATCATAGTAGGCGTCGATGGCGCCGGTGTAGATGATGGTGTCGCCCAGGGCCTCGTACTTTTCCCGGTTTGCCAGGAAGTCCACCCCCAGCTCCACGTCGGCCCCCTCAAAGAGCTTGTCCACCAGCACGTTGTAGCCCCCCATGGGGATGCCCTGGTAGGCGTCGTTGAAGTAGTTGTTGTCGTAGGTGAAGCGCACGGGCAGACGCTTGATGATGAAGCTGGGCAGGTCCTTGCAGTCCCGGCCCCACTGCTTCTCGGTGTAGCCCTTCACCAGCTTCTGATAGATGTCGGTGCCCACCAGGCTGATGGCCTGCTCCTCCAGGTTGCGGGGCTCGCCCTGGATGACAGCGCGCTGCTGGTCGATCTTGGCCTTGGCCTCCTGGGGAGTGCGCACGCCCCACATCTTGCTGAAGGTGTTCATGTTAAAGGGCATGTTGTAGATCTCGCCCTTATAGTTGGCGATGGGGGAGTTGGTGTAGCGGTTGAACTCCACCAGGTCGTTGACAAACTTCCACACCTTCTTGTTGCTGGTGTGGAAGATGTGGGCACCGTACTTGTGGACGTGGATGCCCTCCACATCCTCACAGTACACGTTGCCGCCCATGTGGTCCCGGCGCTCCACCACCAGGCACTTCTTGCCCTGCTGACGGGCCAGGTAGTTGATGACGCCGGAGAACAGACCGGCGCCCACCAGGATGTAATCATACTGTTTCATTTTCATTCACTCCTATTTTTGATACAACAGCTTGGGTGGGGGGCTTATCGGGCTCCCACCTTTTTGAAAATGACCACCAGGGTCTTGAGCAGGATTTTGGCATCCAGCTGGAGATTCCAATTGTCAATGTACGCCACGTCCAGGCGCACCACTTCCTCAAAGTCCTCGATGTCGCTGCGGCCGCTGACCTGCCACAGGCCGGTGAGGCCGGGCTTCATGCTCAGGCGGCGCTTGTGCCGGGGCTCGTACTGCTTGAACTCCTCCACCGTGGGGGGGCGGGTGCCCACCAGGCTCATCTCCCCCTTGAGGATGTTCCAGAACTGGGGCAGCTCGTCGATGCTGGTGGCACGGATGAACTTGCCCACTTTCGTCACCCGGGGGTCGTTGGTCATCTTGAACATCTGGCCCTTCATCTCGTTTTGCTCCATCAGGTCCGCCTTACGGGCCTCGGCATCCGCCGACATGGAGCGGAACTTGTAGATATAGAAGTAACGGCCATTCTTGCCCACCCGCTTCTGGCGGAACAGGGCCGGACCGGGGGACTCCAGCTTGATGGCGGGGACCACGAAGATGCTCACCACAGCGGTGATGAGCAGTCCCACCAGGGCGCCAATGATATCAATGGCCCGCTTCATCACCAGCTTGTTGTAGTCAAAGAACCGGGGAGCAAAGCTGACCACCGGCATGTTGCCCACCATGTCGATGCAGCGGCTGTAGCCCTCCTTGCCCTCCAGCATGTTGATGTTGAGCTGGACGGGAATGCCCATCTCCTCGAAGCCGTCAATGTACTCCTGGAGGGACTTCCCGGTGTCATAGGGCACGTTGATGTAGGCCACATCCACCACCTCCCGGCGGGGGTCCTCCATCATGTCCTCCAAGGTGGCCACCACGGGATAGCCCCCGATGGTCATGCCCCGCATGTCCTGGTCCACAATGGCGATGCGCAGGGTGTACCGCTCCAGCACCTCCTCGTGCTTGAGCTGGGAGAGGATGTAGGTCACCCGGCTCTGGGTGGTCACCAGGTACATGTGCTCCTTTTCCGCCATGGCCCGGCGCTTTTTGGCCACTTTCTTGACCAGCATGTGACTGGTGTACATCAGCACCAGGTTGCTGAGCACCGTCACCGCCCACACGGTACGGGTCAGGTACTCCAGCTTGTGAGCGGCAAAGAAAACCAGTGCAATGACTCCCGCCACAAACGCACTGACTTTGACCACATATACCAGCTCTTCATAGCCGTCCCGGCGGCTAAAGTCCTGGTTGGCATTGAAAAATACATACACACAAAAGTAGGTCACCAACACCAACCACAGGTTGGCGATGACCCCGTTCATGGTGGGGTTCACCGGGTCGGGGCGAAACTCCAGCCGCACCACGCTGCCGAAGAGGAACGCAGCCACCAGGCATACGGCATCCACCAGGACAAGCAAACTGTTTTGTAACTTCTGCTTTTGCTGATACACAGCAGAACCTCCCTTTGTATCTCGCAGGTGTAGTGTTCTTCATCATACCACATTCCCCGCCAATGTACAACCGACGAATGTTTTTTATCGTAATTCTTAAGAATCTCCATATTTTTTCCCGGAGACTTTTCAATCTCCCAAACCCGTGATATAATACACGTCGTATTTTCGCGTACCACCCCATTTTCTGGGGTTTTTGATAGTAGGAGGTATCACCCATGGGCCGCATTCTCTTTGTGGCATCCACGTTTTCTCATATTCGAAACTTCCATCTTCCCTATCTGAAGGCCCTGACGGAACAGGGCTGGGAAGTGGATGTGGCCTGCGGCGGGGCGGTGATGGAGCTGCCCCATGCCCGCAAGCTGTACCCCATCCCCCTGGAGAAGAGCATGGCCTCTCCCAAAAATGTCACCGCCACCCGGCAGCTGCGCCGCCTCATCCGGGAAAACCGGTACCAGCTCATCAGCTGCCACACCGCCTTGGCCTCGTTTTTTGTGCGTCTGGCGGTGATGGGGATGCGCCACCGCCCCAAAGTGGTGTCCATCTGCCACGGCTATCTCTTCGACCAGGACACCTCTGCCCTCAAGCGCCTGGTGCTCAGCACTGCCGAGGCCGTCACCGCCCCGGTCACCGATCTGCTGCTGACCATGAACCAGTGGGACACCCAGTACGCCGCCGCCCACAAGCTGGGCAAGAAGGTGGCGTACATCCCCGGTATGGGCATTGACCCCCAAAAGCTCCCCGCTGTCCCGCCCCAGCGGGGCGCACAGCTGCGCAACGACCTGGGGCTGCCCGAGGATGCTTTCGT
Organism: Pseudoflavonifractor sp. An44; assembly: GCF_002161675.1. Lineage (GTDB taxonomy): Bacteria > Bacillota > Clostridia > Oscillospirales > Oscillospiraceae > Enterenecus > Enterenecus faecium. Next base: position 76,377 of record NZ_NFIH01000009.1, on the reverse strand, counting down.
CCTCCTCTTTGCCGGGGAGTTCTCCCACCGCAAGAGCCAGCCGGTGCTCCTGGAGGCTCTGGCCCAACTGCCGGAGCAGGTGTATCTGCTCCTCCCCGGCCAGGGCAGCGAGCTGGAGGCCTGCCAGCAGCTGGCCCAGCAGCTGGGGGTGGCACATCGGGTGCGCTTCCCCGGCCAGGTGTCGGACATGCCCACTTGGTACGCCGCCTGTGACGCAGTGGTATCCGCCAGCCGCATTGAGGGGTTGCCCTTCAACCTCATGGAGGCCATGTACTACGGTCGCCCCATTGTGGCCAGCAACGTGAAGGGCCACCACGACCTGCTCGCCCCCAACCAGGCGGGGCTTCTGTACCCCTACGGAGATGCGGCTGCCTGCGCCCAACAGATTCGGGACCTCTTGGCACAGCCTCAGCTGCGCCAGGCCCTGAGCACCACCGCCCGACAGGCGGTCACCCCTTATCTGCTGCCCACGGTGCTGCCCCAGGTGATGGGACAGTATCAGCAGCTACTTGACTAGGGAGGAATTCACACACAATGATCAAGGAAAATCAACGCACCCTCAACTATATCAATGTCATTCTAGACGCCCTCCTCATTTTCCTGTGCATGCCCATCGCCTATTGGGCCCGGTTCTTCCTCTTCCCCTTTGACGACCGGGGCATCACCCTGCGCTATTACCTCATCCTCACCCTGTGCATGCTCCCCATCTTCCTCATCACCCTGGGGGCCATGAACCTCTACGACTCTTTGCGCACCAAGCGGCTGCACTGGGAGGTGGGGCGGCTGTTCTGGGCCTGCTCCATCAACTTCGTGGTGCTGCAGACCATCCTCTTCCTCATCAAACAGTTCTACTTCTCCCGTTTGACCTTCGTGCTCTACTTCGTACTGGTGTTCTTCGCCCTCAGCGGCAAGCGGCTGGTGCTGCGGCTGTGTCTGCGCAAGTTCCGCAAGCGGGGCTTCAACCAAAAGCACGTGCTGCTGCTGGGCAACGGCCCCATGGCCCAGCGCTATATCCAAGCGCTGGCCGATGACCCCAACCTGGGCTTCTTTGTGGAGGGGTATCTGGCCTCCCAGGACACCATCCCCGACCTGGGCTACCTGGGCAATCTGGACGACCTGTCCTCGGTGCTCAGCGACTACCAGCCCGATGAGGTGGTGGCCGCACTGTCCGCCCAGGAGTTCTCCCTCACCCCCACCATCATTGAGATCTGTGAGAAAGAGGGCATCAAGCTGTCCATCATCCCCTTCTATGCGGAATACATGCCCTCCAATCCCCAGTTTGACAACATCAACGGCATCCCCGTGATGAACATCCGCCGGATTCCCCTGGACAACCTGGTCTACGCCGTTGTCAAGCGCACCATGGACATTGTGGGCTCCCTGCTGCTCATTCTGCTCACCTCGCCCATCATGCTCTTTGCCGCCATCGGCGTGCGCCTGTCCTCCCCCGGCCCCATCATCTTCCGCCAAGAGCGGGTGGGACTGCACAACAAGCCCTTTGACATGTACAAGTTCCGGTCCATGCGAGTCAACGCCCAGCAGGACACCGGGTGGAGCCGCAACCGGGACCCCCGGAAGACCAAGTTCGGCGCCCTCATCCGCAAGCTGTCCATTGACGAGCTGCCCCAGCTGTTCAACGTGCTCAAGGGCGACATGAGTCTGGTGGGTCCCCGTCCGGAGATTCCCCACTTTGTGGAGCAGTTCAAAGACGAGATCCCCCTGTACATGGTCAAGCATCAGGTGCGCCCGGGCATCACCGGCTGGGCCCAGATCAACGGCCTGCGGGGAGACACCTCCATTGTGGACCGCATCCGCTACGACATCTACTATATCGAGAACTGGAGCATTTTCTTCGATTTGAAAATCCTGCTCATGACCCCTCTCAAGGGAATTATCAACCAGGAAAAGCTGAAGTGATTCACCTCTGATGCGCCCTTGCCCCCTTGGGAAAATTATGCTATAATGTCACAAATCCAATTGCCGCCGAGGAGGCGGCGTGAAAAAGGCGGTGAATCCCCATGGAAATCCATGAATCTGCTGAAAACTATCTGGAGGCCATACTGGCACTGAGCGAAAAGGGCTCGGTGCGCTCCATTGACGTGGCCCAGCACCTGGGCTTTTCCAAGCCCAGCGTCAGCCGTGCCATGAGCCTGCTGCGGGACAACGGCTACGTGGTCATGGACGAGAACAGCTTTCTGGTGCTCACCCCCGCCGGGCGGGAGATCGCGGAGACCATCTATGAGCGGCACCGCCTGCTCACCCAGTGGTTGACCTGGCTGGGCGTCCCCCCGGACATCGCCGCCGAGGACGCCTGCAAAATCGAGCACGACCTGAGCGCCCAGACATTTCAGGCTTTGAAAGATCACATTGCAAAATACCCACAACTCAATCAAGACTAAAAGCTTGGCCTCGGCGAAAATGCCGAGGCCAAGCTTTATCTCTCCATGGCTTTTTTCCAGTTGTCCCGGTCGGCCTGGGTGATCTCCCGCAGCACTCGGGCGGGGTTGCCCACAGCGATGGAATTGGGGGGCACGTCCCGGGTGACCACGCTGCCAGCTCCCACCACGGCCCCATCTCCAATGGTGACCCCGGCCAGGATGACACAGCTGCCCCCAATCCACACGTCCTTGCCGATGTGGACCTCTGCGCCGAACTCCCAGCCTGTGGCCCGGTCCTCCGGGGCGATGGGGTGCCCGGCGGCGTAGATGGACACGTTGGGGCCGATGAGGGTGCGGTCCCCGATGGTGACCTGACACACGTCCAAAATGGTCAGGTTGTAGTTGGTGAACACGTCCCGGCCCACCACAATGTGCTTGCCATAGTCACAGCGCAGGGGCGGCAAGATGGTGGAGTTCTCCCCAATGCCCCCCAGCAGCTGCTCCAGCAGGCCCCGCTGCTCCTCCCACCGCTGGGGCGGCAGGTTGTTGTAGGTGTACAGCAGCTCCTGGGCCGCCATGCGGGACTCCAGCAGCCCGTCCTGGTTGGCCAGATAGGGCAAGCCCGCCAACATCCGCTCTCTGTGGTTCACGTTTTACCCTTCCTTTCGTTCCCCGGCCAAGCTGTGGGCGAAATACTCCCGCACCTGGTCCGGGTCGTCGGTCTGCCCCAGGGCCCACATCAGCTTGGTCACTGCCGCCTCGGTGGTCATATCATAGCCCTGGATAACCCCCTCCGCCAGGGCCTTCTGCCCCGCCTGGTAGAGGGCAAAATTGCTGCTCTCATAGAGGCACTGGCTGCACACCACCACAGACATGCCCGCCTGGGCCGCCTTTTGCAGCTTCTCAATGAGGTTGCGGCGGATGAAGTGGAGTCCTCCGGTGCCGAAGGCCTCGATGACCACCCCACGGTAGTGCATATCCAGCAGCATGTCGAAGATCTCCGGGTTGAGCCCCGGGGTGAGCTTGATGAGAAATACCTCCCGGCACAGCTGGTCCCGCAGACGGCAGGGCCCCTTCACCGGGGGGATGGCGCTCTCGTCAATGGTGAGCCCCGAGCCGCTGACCCGGCCCACCAGGGGCCAGTTCACGCTCTCAAAGGCGGCGAAGTCGGTGGTGTGGGTCTTCACCGACCGACAGCCCAGAATCACCTTCCGGTCAAAGGCCACAAACACCCCCGGCTTTCCCGAGGCGGCCATGGCCAGGGCGGTGCGCAGATTGTCCAGGCCGTCGGTGAGGGGGTGCTCAATGGGAAGCTGGGCTCCGGTGAGCACCACGGGAATGGGGATGTTGCGCACCATGTAGGACAGCACCGAGGCGGTGTAGGCCATGGTGTCGGTGCCGTGGGAGATGACCACCCCGTCGTACTCCTCCCGGGCCTTGTAGACATGGGAGGCGATGAGCTTCCACTCCTCGGGCTGGATGTTGGAGGAGTCCAGGTGGAGAATGTCCTTCACCGTCAGGTCATAGCTGCCCGCCAGTCCCCCCATGTAGTGGGCCAGCATATCCCCGTCCATGCCGGGGGCCAGCCCCTCTTCCGTCATACGGGAGGCGATGGTGCCACCCGTGGTCAAAAGTAAAATTCGTTTCATGTTGATCCCCCTGGGATTCTCTCTTGATATCGATTTCAAGTATAGCGAATGTCCGCTGTCTTTTCAAGGGAATCCCGCCATTCCGGCCATCTTGCCGGGAGCTGAAAAAGTTGGTATACTGAGAAAAAACAAAAGGAGGACCATCCTATGCCATACGATCTTCTGGTGGTGGGAGCCGGACCCGCCGGACTCTCGGCCGCCATTTACGCCCGGGCCCGCAACAAATCCGTGCTGGTGGTGTCCAACGACCCCACCGCCAGCCCTCTGTGCAAGGCCCACCAGATTGACAACTACCCCGGTATCGCTCACATCACTGGTTTGCAGCTGGTGGAGGATATGCTGGCTCAGGCCCGTGAGATGGGCGCGGAATTCCGCCAGGGCCGGGTGCTCACCCTCATGCCCCTGGGCGACTCCGTCATGGCCTCCATCGGCGACCAGGTGGAACAGGCCACCGCGGTGGTGCTGGCCCCCGGCGTGGCCCGGGCCACCCCCCTCCCCGGCGAGGAGAAGCTGCTGGGCCGGGGCGTGAGCTACTGCGCCACCTGCGACGGCATGTTCTACCGGGGCAAGCAGGTGGTGGTGGCAGGCGACGCCCCCGACCTGGCCGAGGAAACGGAGTACCTGCGCTCCATCGGCTGCGAGGTCACCTCGGTACGTCTGCCCGGTCTGCACATCCTGGGCGAGGACCAGGTCACCGGGGTGTGCACCGCCAAGGGAGAGGAAATTCCCTGCCAGGGCGCGTTCCTGCTGCGAGCCTCCATCGCCCCCACCCAGCTGGCTCCGGGGCTGGAATTGGATGGCAACTATGTAAAGGTCAATTCCTTTATGGCCACCAACCTGCCTGGGATTTACGCCGCCGGAGACTGCACCGGCCAGCCCCTCCAGCTGGCCAAAGCCGTGGGCGAAGGCCAGATTGCCGCCCACCACGCCCTGGGCCTTTGACTTTGACTTGTTAAATTTTTTAGAAATCTTGCACGAAGGTTATTGAAATTTCCCGCGGAAGATGGTAACATGATGTACAAGAAAAGGGGACTCCCCCTTGAAACCAATAAGGAGTGATTGTTATGGTCAAAGTAATTATGGGCCCCAAGGGTACCGGTAAGACCAAGCAGATGATCGATCTGATCAACACAGCAGTGGAAACCGAGCACGGCAACGTGGTTGCCATCGCCCACGATTCCAAGCTGACTTTTGATATTAACTACAAGATCCGACTGGTTGAAACCTCCGACTACGATATCCCCAACTATGACACCTTGAAGGGATTCCTGTACGGCCTGTACGCCAGCAACTACGACATCACCCACGTGTTCATCGACAGCTTGAACAAGCTGGTCTCCACCGAGAACAAGGCCGATGTCGAGGCGTTCCTGGATTGGTTGGAAGCGTTCTCCCAGAAGAGCGGCATCAAGTACACGGTCTCCATCAGCGAGGACGAGTCCACCGCCAGCGAGGGTGTGCGCAAGTATTTCTAATACATCAAACAATGAGGGCCGAGTGCTGATGCACTCGGCCCTTTTGTGTATCAAACTTTGGATGCAGCTGGGGCCGGATGCTGACGCATCCGGCCCCTTTTTTGTGTTATTCCTCTCTCATGCCGCTGACAATGCGGAAGTACGAACGAGAGGTCAGACGATAAATCAGAACATAGAAGAGGGCGAAGGCCACAAAGCACACCACCGTCACCCCGGCAAACAGCCACACGTTGGTCAGGCCCAACAGCAGCAGCAGCTTGCGGATGAGGGGGAAGGCGAAGGCCAAGTGGGCCCCGGCCATGAGCAGCGGCAGGAAGAACACGGTGAGCACCTGGGAATTGATGCTCTTGCGGATCTCCACCTTGGTCATGCCCACCTTTTGCATGATGTCAAACCGGGCCTGGTCCTCATATCCCTCACAGATCTGCTTGTAGTAGATGATGAGCACCGCCGCCAGGATGAACACCACGCCCAGCAGGATTCCCAAGAAGAAGAGACCGCCATACAGGCCGTAGGTGTCCGCCCGCTCCTGGGCAGCCGCCTCCAGCAAGACGTGGAAAAACTCCTCATCTCCTGCGGAAATCTCCATGTCCCGCAGCTCTTGTTGCAAGTCCTGGGCAATGCTCTTCTGGGTCTCGTCGTCACAGTTGAGGTCAAAGCCGTAGAACCAGTGGGGGCTGATGAACTGCTCGCTTCCCTCGGACATCTCCCCCAGGCGGTCCATGACGCTGGAGAAATCGGGGACGAAGAGGTAGATGGAGGGGACAATCTGCATGGAGTCCACCCCGTTGTCCGCAAAGGAGTCCACCTGTTTGGCCACCGACAGGGTGAGACCGTCCCCCAGGGTCAGAGTATCGTGGGAATAGCTCATCTCCTTGGTGGTGTACACCAGGGTCTCCCCCTTCACCAACTCCTCATGCTTGCCCATGAGTTTGTTGTAGTCCTCCAGGGGCGCCACAAACACCTGCCAGGTGTTTGCCATGTCCTCCACGTTGTAGGAGTTTTGGAAGGTGTTCTCCAGAACCAAGTGGTCCTCCCGCTGGATGCCCACAAAGCCCGCCACCCGGTAGTCCACCACGTTGCTCATGGTGGCATCGTAGCGCTCCACCGTCTCCTCCGCCAGGGCTCGCACCTGGTCCAGGCGCTCATCGGTGAGGGTGTCCACGGTATCCACCATGCCGTCCAGGTTGATGTTGCGTGGGTAGCGGTTACGGATGCTGTCCTCAATGCCGATGTACAGGCAGGAGGTGGAGGAGATCATCACCAGCACCATGGTGCACAGGATGCAGATGGAGGCCAGGCCCGCACCGTTGCGCTTCATGCGGTAGACCATGGAGGACACCGACACGAAATGGTTGGTCTTGTAGTAGTAGCGCTTATTCTTTTGCAGCAGGCGGCACAGGGTCACAGAGCCCGCCACAAACAGCAAGTAGGTGCCCACCACCACCATGGCCACCGCGATGAAGAAGCCAATCATGGCGGTAATAGGGTCTTTCACGGTGATGGCCCAGTAGTAGGCCCCGGCCAGCACCACCAGGCCCAGCAGGGCGAAGATCCAGTTGGCTTTCGGCGGCTTCTCTCCGGCGTTCTCACTGCGCAGCAGGGCGATGGGGCTGGTGAGGTGGATTTGACGCAGGGTGTTGAGGAACATGAGGCCGAAAATCACCAGAAACAGCACCACAGTGCTGACCACGGAGTTCAGCTCCACCGTCATGGTGTAGGTGACCCCACCGTTCAGAATGCGGGTGAGGGCCAGCTCGGCCACCTTGGAGAAGAGCACGCCGCAGAACAGGCCCACCACCAGGGTGATGGCCGCGATGATCACGGTCTCCCACAGCAGCACCAGAGCCAGGTGCCGTTTGCCCATACCTAGGATGTTGTACAGGCCAAACTCCTTCTTTCTTCTGCGGATGAGGAAGGAGTTGGTGTAGAAGAGGAAGATGGTGGAAAACACACACATGACCCCAAAGCCCGTGTTCAAAAAGCTCTGGGCGCTGCCTCCTCCGGGCATCTCTTTCAGCACCGGAGACAGGCCCAGGAAGGAGACGATGTAGCAGACCATCACCACGCCGATACAGGCCAGGATGTAGGGCAGGTACATCTTCTTGTTTTGACGGATACCCGTCCACGCCAGTCGGCGATAAAATCCCAGTCTCATGCCCGCTCACCACCTGTGGTCAACAGGGTGAGGGCGTCGGAAATCTTTTGATAGAACTGGTTTTCCGTGCTCTCGCCCCGGTAGATCTGGTGGAACAGCTCGCCGTCCTTGATGAAGAGCACCCGTCCGGCGTGGCTGGCCGCCTTCACCGAGTGGGTGACCATCAGGATCGTCTGTCCCTGGGCGTTGATGTCGCCAAACAGCCGCAGCAGCTCGTCGGTGGCCTTGGAGTCCAGAGCACCGGTGGGCTCGTCGGCCAGGATGAGGCGGGGGTTGGTGATGAGAGCCCGGGCCACGGCTGCCCGCTGCTTCTGGCCGCCGGACACCTCATAGGGGTACTTTTTCAGCAGGTGGGCGATGCCCAGCTGAGCCGCCAGCGGCACCAGGCGCTGCTTCATCTCGCTGGGCTGCTTACCCGAGAGCACCAGGGGCAGGTAGATGTTGTCCTCCAGGGAGAAGGTGTCCAGCAGGTTGAAGTCCTGGAACACAAAGCCCAGGTGGTCCCGGCGGAAGGCCGCCACCTCAGACTCCCGGATTTTACCCAGCTCCTGGCCGTCCAGCTTCACCAGGCCCCCGGTGGGCTTATCCAGCGCCGCCAGGATATTCAAAAGGGTGGTCTTGCCGGAGCCAGACTCTCCCATGATGGCCACATACTCCCCTTCCTCCACATGGAAGGTGACATTTTTCAGCGCCTGCACCTGGGTGCCGCCAAAGCGGGTGGTGTAGACCTTCTGTAAGCTCTGTACTTCCAAAATACTCATAGAGCGGTTCCTCCTTTGCTGTTTACACCCTTATTATAGCCGGGAGAACCCCGCCTCTCCATGGCATCTCCTTACACTTTGCCCTCCACTTCTTACACTTTTGTCACAAGTCACTCCAGCCACCGCTGTTCCCGCTCCAGATTGATGCGGATGGAGGTACCCTCCCCCGCCACAGACTGGGCGGAGATGGTGTGGCCCAGATTGGTACAGATACGGCGGCACAGGTACAGCCCCAGGCCGCTGGCCTTCTTGTCCGCCCGGCCATTGTACCCGGTGTACCCCTTTTGGAAGATGCGGGGCAGGTCCTCGGCGGCAATGCCCATGCCGTTGTCCCGGATGCACAGGGTGGCGGGCTTCTCCAGCCCCAGCCACACCTCGCCCCCGTCTGGGGTGTATTTTAGGGCGTTGGACAGCACCTGCTCCACCACAAAACTCAGCCACTTCTCATCGGTGAGCACCCGCAGCCCCGTGGGCTCATAGTGCAGGGCAATGTGGCGGCGGATGAACTGGGTGGAAAACTTGCGCACCGCTCCCCGGAGAATGCCGTCCAGCTGGTACTCCCGGAACAGGTAGTCGGTGGACTCCGAGTCCAGGCGGAGGAAGGCCAGCACCATCTCCACATACTGCTCAATGCGCTGCAGCTCCTCCAGCTGCTGCCGGGCGGTGGGGGAGTCCTGGCTCTGGAGAGTCAGGCGCATGGAGGCAATGGGGGTCTTGATCTGGTGGGCCCACACGGTGTAGTAGTCCACCATGTCCTCATAGCGGCGCTGCATCTCCCCTTCCCGCTGGGCCTGCTCGGCCCGCAGCAGCTGGATGATGTGCTGGTAGTCCCGGTGGTCCTGGTTGATGGGCAGAGGGAACTCCCCCATCACCGCCCCAGACAGCTGGGAGAGCTGCTCCAGGCGGCGGTGCCGCTCCTGGGCTCGCCGGATGTCCAGCCCCAAAAACACGCACCCCAGCACCCCGCACAGCCCCACCGGGTAGAGCACCGCGGCCATCGGCAGCCGGTACAGGGCAAACACGGTGAGAAAGATGAGGGAGAAGAGGAGGAAAATCCCCACCGCCGGGAGGCGGTCCCTCAGATAGGTTTTCAGGAACCTCATGACGTCCTCCTTATTAAGAGATGAGATAGCCCACCCCGAACTTGGTGGTAATGAAGGCCTTCAGCCCCGCCCCGTCCAACTTCTTGCGCAGGCGGTTGACGTTCACCGTCAGGGTGTTTTCGTCCACAAAGCTGTCCCCTTCCCAGAGAAGCTCCATCAGCCGCTCTCGGCTGACCACGCTGCCCTTGTTTTGCATTAGGGCCAGGAGAATGCGGTACTCATTTTTCGTCAGGTCGATGTTCTCCCCCTGATAGGTGAGGGTGCCATCTCCCGTGTTGAGCATGGCCCCCCGGTGCTCCAGCACCGGCACCGCACCGGCGTAGTCATAGGCCCGGCGGAGCATGGCCTGCACCTTGGCAATGAGTACCCCCTGGTCAAAGGGCTTGGCGATGAAGTCGTCCGCCCCCATGTTCATGGCCATCACCAGGTTCATGTTGTCCGAGGCGGAGGAGAGAAAGACAATGGGCACCTGGGAGACGGTGCGGATCTGGCTGCACCAGTGGAAGCCGTTGAAAAAGGGCAGCCCGATGTCCATAAGCACCAGATGGGGCTGGTACTGGGCAAACTCCCCCAGCACGTTGCGGAAGTCGGAGACGCATTTGGCCTCCAGCCCCCAGGCCTCCAACTGGGTCTGCACCGCCCCGGCAATGCCCCGATCATCCTCCACAATTAGAATTCGATACATGCGCTTCGCTCCTTTCCCCCTTTCTGGGGGTGGTATCCCCTCCATTTTAGGTGCTTTCCCCCGCCCTGTCAACGAAGTTCCCGGTACAGGGATTCCATCCCACTTTATGGCAGAAAACTGAAAAATTTCAACAATTTTTAATGGATAAAAAAGGAATCAACCTATATTCTTTACATTTTTGCAACATTTTTCTCTAATTTTACGAAAAAATCACAGGAATACCACAGAGAAGAAGGAGAAAAAGGTAGATTTGTGTGTTGGATTGACAAATCAAGGAACATGCCCTATAATGCAGGAGGATAAGCCAGAATTCCAGAACATACCTGGTTGATTGAGGATGCGTCCCCTCATCTGGGTGGGGGCGTTTTTTGCGCCGGGTGTTGTTTAGTGAGTTAGCGAAGCGAATTTGCCCCTGCCTGAGTGGGGCACAAGGAGGAACCGATCTCGTGAAGAGCAATAAGTTGGCTGCGCTGCTGTTGGCAGCGGCCATGTGTACCATAACTGCGGGATGCACTTCATCCCCTCAGGAGGAGAGCAGTATGCCATTGACCAGTCCGTCCGCAGCCATTTCCGAAAAGCCCAGCCAGAGCGGCTTCGCCGGCGGCGGCACCGGAGCCGTGGGCAGCCAGTCCGTCACTCTGGAAAACAGCGGCAAGCTGCGCATCGCCTATCAGCAGGGCGCGGGCAACTCCGTGACCTGCGTGTCCAGTGTGGACCAGCTCAACCGCTTCGGTCTGTACGGCAGCGACAAGCTGGCCGCATACGACAAGCACTTTTTTGACAGCAAAGCCCTGGTGCTGGTGAAATACACCGTCAGCAGCGGCTCCACCCAGCTCAGCCTGAGCAGCGCCACCCGGGTCAGCAACATGGTATCCGTGCATGTGGACGCCCAGTCTGCGGGCATGGGAACCTCGGACATGGCCACCTGGCTTTTGTGGGCTGAGGTGGACAAGTCTCTGAGCGACTGTCAATGGGTGTTGGACGGGGCCAGTGGTGCCGGGTCCGGCGTGACCAAGTAACCAGGTTGGCCGGGTACAATACAACACAGTGTGCAAAGGGGCAGATATCCACAGCGGACTGTCCCTTTGTCTTTCCCTTTATAAGTTATCAATCGAGAATTGAGAGAACACCAGTTGGATGATAACCTGTCTTCTTCGACCAAGCGTCTGGAAACCAGTTAAGGAGGGGTGGCAGTGGGTTTCCACGCAGAGAAAAGATGAGGGGTTTTCATATTTGCGAGGTCCGGCCTGTCCCCGGATGGACCGTCCCCGCCCGTTCGCTTCCGCCCTGTGGACGGAAGCGGCAAACGAAAACTAAGGAGGATAACATGAGACATCACGTGAAAGCATCACGCAGGCTCGTCAGTCTGCTGCTCTCGGTGGTCATGGTGCTCGGCTTGCTGACACCTGGCTTCGCCGCTGGCAGCGGGGCTCTCTCCCTGACAGAGGGCAACCCCCACGCAGGCTATGACGCCGACCTGCCCAGTGAAGAGTCTGGATCTACCGTCCAGGCCGAAGTGAAAGAGGACGACGGCCAGGCCAACATCGGCCTGGAGGAGAGCGGCACTCCCGCTGCTCAGAACAACGACGCCTCTGCCCCCGCTCCCGAGGACGAAGTGACCTTCATCGTCTCTCTGGACAAGGAGTCCCTTCTGGAAGCCGGCTTCAGCGGTGACGACATCGCCGCCGACACCGCCAGCGTCAGCAACTATGTTGCCGACCAGAAGGACGCCGTGGAGCTGTTCACCCAGGCTCTGGAGGACGAGCTGGGCAGCGACGCTGTGGAGGTGGGCTACACCTACACCGTGACCATGACCGGCCTGTCCGTCACCACCACCTATGAGAACAAGGCTGCCATCCAGGAGATGCCCGGCGTGGATCGGGTGTATGTGGCTCCTGTGTTCAGCATTCCCGAAGAGGACAATGTGATGCAGCCCTACACCAACAACGCCACCAATATGATTGGCTCCAACGTGGTCAATCAGAGCGGTTGGACCGGTAAGGGCATGCGCATCGCCATTGTGGACACTGGTATCGTGGCCAATCACCCCAACTTCCAAGCCATGAGCGAGGACAAGCTCACCGATACCTCCCTGACTGTGGAGGATGTGCAGAACGCTTGGAGCAACCTGAATGCTTCCGACTCCAACGTGCTCCCCGCTTCCACCTACTTCAGCAACAAGATCCCCTTCGCCTTCAACTACTACAACAAGAACATTGACGTGTCCCACGATGTCGCTGGTAGTGACCACGGCACCCACGTGGCTGGCATCGCCGCCGCCAACAAGATTTCCTCTTCTGAGGTCATCGGTGTGGCTCCCGACGCTCAGCTCATCGTCATGCAGGTGTTCAACCCCAAGGGCGCCAACTGGGATACCGTTATGGCCGCCCTGGAGGACTGTGTCTACCTGAACGTGGACACCGCCAACCTGTCCCTGGGCTCCGCCGCCGGCTTCGTGGATAACGATGCTCCCATGACCGAGTTGCTGGACCTGCTGGAGCAGGCCGGTGTGGAAGTCATCATCGCCGCCGGTAACGACACCAACAACGCTCTGAACAACAACCACGGCAACAACCTGTCCCTGACCGGAAACCCCGACACCGGCCTGGTGGGCAACCCCAGCACCTACTCTCACGTGCTGTCTGTTGCCTCTGCGGACAACGACCGCATCACCCAGCAGTACGTCACCGTGGGTGAGACCAAGATCGGCTACAACGACTCCGGCGTGTTCACCCGTCTGGAGAACCTGGCCGGCAACTCCTATGAGTATGTCATGATCGACGGCTACGGTGCCGCCGAGGACTTCGACGGCGTGGACGTCAACGGCAAGGTTGCCGTGGTGTGGCGTGGCGGCGGCGTGGCCTTCCCTGACAAGCACGCCAACGCTCAGAACGCCGGTGCTGCTGCCTGTATCGTGGTCAACAACACCGCCGGTCTGCTGAACATGGCCATCAACGATGCCGCCGGGAACATCCCCTGCGTGCTCATGTCCAAGGAGGCCTGGGACCTGCTGGCCAACGCTGAGACCAAGACCCTCACCGTCACCGGCAAGAGCGATTCCTTCCAGATCGCCAAGACCATGAGCGACTTCTCCAGCTGGGGTCCCGCTCCCGACCTGTCCCTGAAGCCTGAGATCACCGGCGTGGGCGGCAACATCTATTCCACCCGTGACACCCCCACCGGCTACGGCAACATGAGCGGTACCTCCATGGCCACTCCCCAGGTCACCGGCGCTATGACCGTGCTGATGCAGTACCTGCGCAGCAAGGGCTACAGCAATCAGGACATGTGGACCATGGCCACCAACATCCTCATGAGCACCGCCGATCCCATCGACGTGCCCGGTTCCACGGGGCTGAAGTATTCCCCCCGTCTCCAGGGCGCCGGTCTGGTGAACCTGGTGAAGGCCACCACCGTGGATGCCTACCTGTCCAGCACCTCCAACTCCATGGGCCGTGCCAAGGCCGAGCTGGGCGACAGCACCGAGGGAACCTTCTCCTTTGAGTTCTCCGTGACCAACTTCTCCGACGAGTCCAAGACTTACACCTTCGATTCTGACGTGCAGACCGAGACTGCCACCGATGGCTTCATCGCCGGCACCCCCTATCTGCTGGAGTCCAAGGTGAAGGTCAGCCAGGACAGCGTCACCGTGGCTGCTGGTGAGACCGTCACCCTCACTGCCACCATCACCCTCACCGAGGCCGACAAGGAGTACATCAACAGCCGCTTTGAAAACGGCATGTATGTGGAGGGTTACCTGTACCTGGAGGGCGCTGACAACCAGAACCTGACCATGCCCTTCCTGGGCTACTACGGCGACTGGTCCAAGCCTCCCGTCTTCGATAACCCCGACTACAACGAGGCCAGCCTGTATGGCACTGGCGTGTTCACCATGATCTCCCAGCTGGGTACCAACCCCTATCTGCGGGGCGGTGCCTCCGGCGATGAGTACAACGCCTTCTCCTATGCCAACCCCCTGATGGAGCTGGATTTCGGTATGCTGCGTAACGCCCGCAAGCTGGTGTTCCGTGTCAACAATACCGAGACCGGAGAAGAGTACTTCAACTACGTCCACGAATACGCCACTAAGAGCTACTACAACAGCAGTTACGGCCAGATCTTCCCCTTCTACATCTACAACGCCACCACCGACGAGGAGTATGTGTGGAACGGCTATGACAAGGACGGCAATCAGCTGCCTGACGGCACCACCATCACCTACACCGTAGAGGCCTATGTGGACGACGGCGACGATGTGGTGGATGATTCCTTCTCCTTCCAGGCCTCTCTGGACAACCAGAAGCCTCAGCTGCTCAACGCCGACAATCTCCAGGACTCCCTGAAGGTGGAGAACGGTCAGATCAACCTGACCCTGAAGCTGCAGGATAACGCCAACCTGGCCGCCATCCTCTTCGTCTCCCCCGACGGCTCCGTCATCAGCAAGTTCGCTCCCAAGCCCGACGATGGCAGCGAGTATGTGGCCGGCAAGAGCTTTGAGCAGACCTTCAACGTGGCTGGCTACGGCGCTGACTTCACCATCGTGCTGGGCGACTACGCCTGCAACGAGACCGAGATCAAGGTGGCCCTGGAGCTGGATGATTCCGCTCTGACTCCCAGCCTGAAGGATCTGGAGCTGGGCCGTCTGTACGGCTTCGAGCCCTACACCGACTCCACCGTTCTGGACCGCGGCTGGTTCAGCATTGACAAGGGCCAGACCGAGGCACCCCGCAACGAGACCTATGAGAACACCGCCTACTTGGCCGGCGAGTACATCAACGGCCGTGTGATTGCCCAGCGCAACGACGGCGCTCTGGTGCTGCTCTCTCCCTACTCCACCTACTGGGGCAGCCAGGTTCTGTACACCCAGAGCGGCCAGGAGGGCTCCGCCAACTTCATCACCCTGTATGACATGGCCCTGAGCCATGGCAACAACGGCGGCGGCATCCTCCAGCGCAACGGCGAGGACGCTCTGTACGCCGTGGGTTGGACCTATGACGGCACCATCACTCCCTCCAGCAGCTATGGCGGTTCCAACAACCTCTATGAGGTGTGCTTCACTCCCTGGGGCTACACCAGCATTGAGAAGGTGGCCACCATCACCGGCCTGGCTGAGGGCTACGAGATCCTCACCCTGTCCGCTGACGAGGAGGGCAACCTGTACGCCATCGGCACCGACCTGAACCTCTACTCCCTGGACAAGACCACCGGTGCTGCTACCTGGCTGATGACCATGTCCGACTTCAAGGTCAAGACCAACGGCGAGCGTCTGAGCAGCATCCAGTCCATGACCTATGACTACGAAGAGGACGTCATCTACTGGTACGCTCACGCCCAGGTGGGCAACACCCAGGTGTGCGAGACCTACAAGATTGACCCCGTGAAGAAGACCGCCGAGAGCCTGGGCAGCCGTGCCCCCAGCGGCACCTCCGCCCTGTTCATCCCCAACGACCTGGGCACCGACCTGTTCACCGTGGGCGAAGTCAACCCCACCGGCGTGCAGCTGGAGCCCTATAAGACCACCCTGGTGGTCAACCAGGGCAAGCGCATGAACCTGACTTGGGCCCCCTGGAACGCCGCTGCTCAGCAAGTGACCTGGACCAGCGACAACACCGACGTGGCCACCGTCTCTGAGACCGGCTATGTCAAGGCCATTGGCCCCGGCACTGCCACCATCACCGGCGCTACCCAGATTATGTATGCTGGACAGACCGAGTGGACCCCCTACGAGGTCACCTGCCAGGTCACCGTAGTGGAGTCTCAGGACGCCCTGTACGGCTACATCGTCACCGATGATGTCAACCAGGGCAACCAGATGAAGTGGGTCACCTACTCCGATCAGGCTCCCACTCAGGTCACCCAGCTCAACGCCCCCAAGACCACCACTCTGGACGGCACCGTTGGCTCCGCCATCTGGGCCGGCGGCACCTACTACAACGGCTATGTGTACACCGTGCAGCAGGAACAGTGGGTGGAGGACGACGTGATCTACAACGCCACCGTCCTCTATCGCACCCTGGTCACCGGCAATGAGGATCCCACCAAGACCACCTTCGGCGAGCCCGAGCGCATCGGCCACACCGAGAACATCCAAGTGGGCAACATCGGCTTCGACTACAACACCGGCCGTATGTACGGCGTGGATCTGACCAACGGCGGCCTCGTGGTCATCGACCTGGAGACCGGCGCTGTGGATCCCATCGGCGAGTTCAAGTTCCCCGAAGGCTCTGCCTCCGGCGACAACGTGATGACCGCCATGGCCGTCATCTGCGAGGGTGAGGAGACCACCATCCTGTGCGGCAGCATGAACGGCAACCTGTTCATCGTGGACCCCGACACCATGGAGGCCACCAAGGTCTACTCCAGCTCCCAGGAGTACTGGTTCTACGCTGGCATGACCTACGACTACAACACCGGCAACATCTACTGGAACCCCTCCATGGGCTCCGGCATCAATCCCCTGTTCCTGGTCACTCTGGAGGACACCGATTGGGGCTCCATTGAGGCCAACGTCATGGACCTGGGCGACGTGAGCAGCCGTTCCGGCGTGGAGCAGACTGCCATGTTCACCATCACCGAAAACGAACCCGAGACCAACTACATCCCCGTGGAAGACCTGTGGCTGACCACCGGCGAGACCTACACCGGCCTGGCTGGCGCTCAGGTGCAGCTGCAGACCTCCACCGAGCCCGCCCGTCCCACCGTGCAGAAGCGCACTTGGTCCAGCGACAACACCGATGTGGCCACCGTGGACGCCTTCGGCAAGGTGACCCTGGTGGATGTGGGTACCGCCACCATCACCGTCAGCCTCACCGACCGTGACGGCACCGTGTACTCCGACTCCATCACCTTCACCGTCCTGCCCGCTGCCGGCTCCATGGCCGCCTTCATGGCCCGGGACGACAACGGCTCCATGTACGCCAACTTCTGGATCACCGTCAACGACTATGATCCCGCCAACTCCACCGTGGGTCAGGCCACCAATGGTGCCTACACCGTCCGTGCCGGCGAGTACTTCGACGGTTACTACTATGTGGTGGACGACCTGAACAACTTCATGCGCATCGATGCGGATTCCGTGGATGCCTACACCGTGCTGGGCAACACTGAGAAGCGTGTGGTGGATCTGGCCTTCGACTACACCACCGGAACCATGTACGGCCTGACCCTCAGCTACAAGGCTTGGAACTCCGAGACCTATCAGCAGGAGCAGACCTACCCCGAGCTGGTGAAGATCGACCTGACCACCGGCGCCCTGACCACTGTGTGCACCCTGGATACCGCCGGTGCCTTCACCCTGGCCGCTGACAAGGACGGCAAGCTGTACACTGCAGGCAGCACCTCCACCAGCGCCAACGCCGTACTCTATCAGATCGACACCGCCACCGGCGCTTGCACCCAGCTGACTGAGGTGGAGGGCGCTGTGGCCTACACCGATCAGAACGGTGCCTACAACTCCCAGCTGTCCTATGACTTCGGCAGCGACCGTCTGTACTTCCACGCTGCCAACATCACCGCCAGCTGGTGCAGCGGCTCCAACCTCTACATGATCGAGAAGGAGGGCGACTCCTTCACCGCCATGAAGCTGGGCAGCACCGCTCTGAACCTGCGTGGTGAGTCCATGCAGGGCTACAACGCCGTGCTGGGTATGCTCTGCCCCATCCCCGAGGACAGCGAACTGCCCGAGATGGACGTGATCAACCTGATGCTGGACCGCACCGTGACCCGGATGCTGGTTGGCACCACCATGACCATGGACGCTCTGGTTCAGCCCGCTGTGAGCAGCGACAAGGCTCAGCTGGTCTGGTCCAGCAGCGATGAGTCCGTGGCCACTGTGGCCGAGGACGGCACCATCACCGCTGTGGCTGCCGGCGAGACCACCATCACCGTCACTGACACCGTCAGCGGCCTGTCCGCCTCCTGCCAGCTCTCCGTGCTCTCCCAGCTCAGCGGCGACGTGGCCTACACCATCTCCCAGGGCGTCGGCCTGGTGGCCTTCGATCCCGAGCTGCCCAACGAGTACGTGGTGGTCAACTCCGCCATGCCCGTGGACGGCAAGCTGGTGGGTGTGGACGTGGACGACTCCGGCCGTTACCTCTACTACGCTGTGTACGACGACGGCTCCTTCCCCCTGCTGTACCGTTACGACATCCAGGGTAACACCAATGTCTACATGGGCCAGCTCCAGACCAACACGCAGGTCTACACCCTGGCCTACGATGACGAGCACAACGTCATCTATCTGGGCGGCGGCTACTACCTGTATCAGTACTACGTGCCCAGCCTCCAGACCACCGACCTCAATCCCTACACCAGCATCGGCTTCGACAGTGACTACACCCGTGTGCACACCGTGGCCTGTGCCAACGGCAAGACCTATGTGCTGGGTAAGTGCTACGAGGATTCCCGTCTGATGGAAGTGGCTCTGAACATGCAGACCTACACCATCCTGGAGAACACCGACCTGCAGCTGAACACCGTGGAGAACAGCAGTGAGATGAGCTACAGCTCCAACACTGGCAAGTTCTACGTCACCGACGCTGCCAACAACCTGTACTCCTTCAACCTGCCCGACGAGAACGGCCTGACCAACCTGACCAAGGTTGACCTGGTGGCTGGCGGCCTGAACGTCACCGGTCTGGGCATCTACAACGATCCCGACTTCAACTGGGATCAGGAGGATTCCGGCCGCAAGTACGACGTGACCATCACTCCCACTGAGAACGGCACCGTGAAGGTGGATCCCACCAGCGCCGCTGCCGGCACTCAGGTGACCATCACCGCCACTCCCGACCAGGGCTATGAGGTGGGCTCCATCGTGGTCACCGACGCCGAGGGTAACACCATCGCTGTCACCAACAACGCCTTCACCATGCCCGCCGGTGGCGCCACCGTCACCGTGACCTTCCAGGCTGTGGCCAAGGCCGACAAGACCCTGCTGCAGAAGACCTATGACTATGCCGTGACCCTGTCCACGGAGGGTGTCACCGACTCCGCCAAGGCCGCCTTCGAGAAGGCTCTCGAGAACGCCAAGACCGTTCTTGCTGACGACAACGCCACCCAGGACGAGGTCAACGCCGCTTGGGACCAGCTGCTGGAAGGCATCTGGGGTCTGGGTCTGGTTCAGGGCAGCAAGGATGAGCTGAACAAGCTCATTGCCAAGGCCGACGAGATGATGGACAACGCCGACAAGTATGTGGCTGACCACTGGCAGGAGCTGGTGGACGCCCTGGCCAAGGCCAAGGAAGTTGCCGCTGACGGCGACGCCATGGACGAGGACATCCAGCCTGTGGCTCAGGCCCTGCTCAATGCCATCCTGGCCCAGCGCTTCAAGGCTGACAAGTCCATCCTGGAAGACCTCATCGGCCAGGCCAAGAGCATCAACCTGGAGGGCTACACCGCCGAGTCCGTGGCCACCTTCCGTTCCGCTCTGGCTGAGGCGCAGGCTGTCATGGCCGACGAGACCCTGTCCGAGGACGATCAGAAGACCGTGGAGGACGCCGTGGCTGCTCTGAATGCCGCCATCAACGGCCTCACCGCCGAGGGCGAGACTCAGCCCTCTGACAAGCCCGAGTCCACTGACGAGCCTCAGGTCTCCGACAAGCCTGAGACCACCGATCAGCCTCAGGCCACCGAGAAGCCCGCTGAGAAGCCCGCTCAGACTGGCGACAACGCTCAGCTGATGCTGTACATGGCTGTCATGTTCGCCGCTGTGTGCGCTCTGGGCGCCACCGCCGTGGTGCGCAAGCGTCGCAGCTAAGGCTCTCTCAGGTCTCTGAGACCCAACGCATGACAAAGCCCCGGAGGAAGCAAATGCTTCCTCCGGGGCTTTTGTGTTTTCCTCTCCCAGAGACAAAGCCTCCCTTGTGTAAAGGGAGGTGGCACAGCGTCAGCTGTGGCGGAGGGATTAATCGTCTAACCATCCATGTATCAGGCTTGCCAGCCTGGTGGGGACGCTCCCCGCTGGGGGTTTCTTTTGAGCGGGCAAAAGAAACCAAAACCCGCTTAGGGCGTTCCCCCCTAAGGACCTCCCTTGGGGTACGAAGCTGGAACTGCATCAATTCTATGGCCGGCCCTGGCCTTGGTGGGGTCACATGGATGCTCTGGTACATCTATAGAAAGCATTCCCTTCTCTGTGAGACTGTGCCTCTGTTTCCAGGGCCTCACCCCGGTGTGCGGCGTTCCCGCCGCCGGGAGCCGGCCACCGATCGCTGGGAACAGCGGCTCACCAGGAAAAGGCCCTGGCAGTAGAAAGACACACTAGCAGAGAAGCAAATACAAGCCCTAGAATGACACGTCATCTATGTGACCCCACCGAACTAAGGGCCGAACAGAGAACGGCGCACGTTCCCCCCAGTACCGCGGGGTGGATTCCACAAGGCGGGGGAAGGCCCCGCCTTTGGCGATTCTTTCCCCGATTTCTCATCGGGGAGAAATCGGGCCCAGCGGAGCGTCCCCGGCTGGGGCGCTGGTCTACACCTAGGACATTGAGAAACTAAGGATCCCCTGCCTGCCGGGCAAACAAGGCATAAAAAAAGCGGAAGCAACCGAAGTTGCTTCCGCTTTTGATATCGCTGGTTTCCCGTGCTGCAATTAGTCGGTGACGTAGGGCAGCAGAGCCACGTGACGGGCACGCTTGATGGCCTCGGTCAGCTGACGCTGATGCATGGCGCAGGTGCCGGTGGTGCGGCGGGGCAGGATCTTGGAGCGCTCGGACAGGAAACGCTTGAGCTTGGCAGCGTCCTTGTAGTCGATGTGCTCCACCTTGTCCACGCAGAAGGCGCAGACCTTGCGGCGCTTGCGGTTGCCGCGGGGCTTCACATTATCCATAGCCATAATGGCAGACCTCCTTACTTATGATGGGCCCTATTTAGAAGGGCAGATCGCCGTCGTCATCGGCCAGCTCAGCGAACTGGTCGGCGCCGGCAGGAATCCCGTAATCCACGGGAGCGGGGGCGGCGGGACGGCTGAAGCTGCCGCCGCTCTCGCCGTCCCGCTTGGAGTCGCCGAAATACACGTTGTCGGCAACCACCTCAGCAGAGCGGCGCTTGCCGCCGTCCCGATCCGTCCAATCACGAATCTGAAGGCGGCCCTCCACCACAGCCATACGGCCCTTGGCGAAGTACTTGGATACGAATTCAGCAGTGTTGCGCCAAGCCACGACATCAATGAAGTCGGTGGTCTTCTCGCCACTGTCACGACTCTTGAAATCACGATCCACAGCCAGAGAGAAGGACGCCACTGCGGTGCCGCTCTGGGTGTGTCTCAGCTCAGGGTCACGGGTCAGACGGCCCATGAGAATGATTCGGTTGAGCATGTGCAACCTCCTCCTCAGGCTTCCTTGCTGACGATGATGGAGCGCATGATGCCGGTGTTGATGCGCATCAGACGGTCCAGCTCAGCGGGGAATGCGGGATCGGCGGTGAAGCTCATCAGGACGTAGTAGCCCTCAGCCAGATCGTCGATCAGGTAAGCCAGCTTGCGCTTGCCCCACTCATCCACCTCAGTCACAGTACCGCGGCTCTCAGCCAGGGTCTTGAACTTAGCCACCAGAGCGGCAGTCTCCTCCTCGCCCAGGTTGGGGTTGATGATGTAGAGCACCTCGTAGTTACCAGTCACTTTTGCCATAACTTTTGCACCTCCTTACGGACATATGGCCCCCGGATTTGCCGGAGGCAAGGATGTTGCCCGTCCTCTTGGACAGACTCATTAATTATATCGTATTTCTTCCGTTTGTCAAGTCTTTTTTCTCCACATTTTCCGGTTTTCTCGCTTCTCTACTCGGTTAGCTCGTTGTTTCGGTGAAGAAATGTACTTTTTTTGGCAAATAAACACGGGTCGATTTTTGTTTTGTTCAGTCGAATTTCCGGGTGAACAATTTGTGAACAAACTTTGAACTCGTTGGGCTGCAACTGATTCACCGTCCTTTTGTTCGGTGAACATTTTTTGTTCACCTATGTTTGTTCACTTTCTATAATTTGAACTTTTTATTCTTGTGTAGTATTTTTTCACAGTTTTCTTTGACGTGTTTTTGTTTTTGTAGTAAAATTTACCCGTTCGCCGGAAAATTTCCTTTCACGAGAATGCGGTTGCCCTGGGTTGGGTCATAATCCAGTGTCAGCAAATCGGAGGCCACGGAGGCAGCCGCCTTGGCCTTGTCCGCATTGGGGGCAGGCAGCAGGGTGGTCTGGGGCGGGAATAGCCCCGGGTCATCCAGGGAGCAGATGACGGCCAAGTCCTCTGGCGGGAACTGGCCGCACACCTCCACCCCCAGCAAGTCCCCCACCACCACGCCTTTCCGGCCCTGGTGGGCCTCCAGGAAGTGGGACAGGGACTGGGTGCCGTCGTGGAAGAACACGTCCTGTGGTGCAAAGCCCTGGGAGAGCAGGGTCATGAGCTGACCGCTGCGCACCGGCTCGGCAACCAGGAACAGGTCTTCCCGGCCCAACCGGGTCTTGGCCTCCAACATGAGGGACGGATAGTCCGGCAAAATCTTATAATAGAGAGGGTCGTCGTTGTCACAGTCCACGAAGATCATGGGCGTGACACAGGGAGGATTCACATGGGCCACCGCCCGGCACCCGCCGTCCAGCACAAAGATGACGCTGGGCGACACCGCCAGAATCTTCCGCCAGTCCTCCACCAGGTCCCCCAGGCGCAAGATCACCGAGGGAATGCCCAGCTCCAACAGCTGGGCCTCCAGCTGCATGGCCAGGTCGGTGAGGTGCAGCCGCCGCCCCACCGATTCCCCGTGGAGGCGGGTGACCAAAATCGCCGCCCGGTTCTTCTTGCCCCGGGTGGTGCGGGTGGTGGGATAATTGAGCTGTTTGGCCGTATCAATGATACGCAGCCGGGTGGCACTGCTGATCTTCCCCTGCCCTGTGTGGTTGAGGGCATAGGACACCGTGGCCAGTGAACAGCCGCAGATCTTGGCAATCTGGCGCATGGACACTTTTTTCTCTCCCATAAAACTTCCCCCTCCGGTCATATCAATGACCATCATATCAGAAAACCGCTAGGTTGAAAAGCACCATACCTTTCAAAAAGGAGCGAATCTCACCATGGAATTTCAAGCAAGACTCAATGCGATCATCAAGGAGCGTTACCGCAAGCCCCTGGCCAAGTGCACCAAGGGTCAGGTCTACCACGCTCTTCTCCAGCTCACCCAAGAGCTGTCCGCCCAGCGCCCTGCCCCGGACACCGGCCGCAAGCTGTACTACTTCTCGGCTGAGTTCCTCATCGGCAAGCTGCTGAGCAACAACCTGCTGGCCCTGGGTATCTTTGACCAGGTGTCCGCTCTGCTGGAGAAAAACGGCTTTACTCTGGCCGAGATCGAGGAGCAGGAGCCCGAGCCCTCCCTGGGCAACGGCGGTCTGGGCCGTCTGGCCGCTTGCTTTTTGGACTCCCTGGCCGCTCTGGGCCTGCCCGGCGACGGCGTGGGTCTGAACTACCACTACGGCCTGTTCCACCAGTACCTGCGCAACAACAAGCAGGAAGAGCAGCCCGATCCCTGGATTGAGGAGCAGGGCTGGCTCATCCCCACCGACGTCACCTTCCCCGTCCAGTTCGGCAACCAGACCCTTAACGCCGTGATGTGGGACATCGCCGTGCCCGGCGCCAACACCGAGACCGCCAACCGTCTGCACCTGTTTGACGTGGAGAAGCCCGCCGCCGCTCCCAAGGACGGCATCGACTTTGACAAGGGCGACATTGCCCACCACCTCACCTCCTTCCTCTACCCCGACGACAGCGACGAGGCCGGACGGCTGCTGCGTGTGTATCAGCAGTACTTCATGGTGTCCGCTGGCGCTCAGCTGATTTTGAAGGAGCTGGACGAGAAGGGCATCTCCCCCTGGAACCTGTGCGAGCACGTGGCCATTCAGATCAACGACACCCACCCCTCTATGGTGCTGCCCGAGCTGACCCGCCTGCTTCTGGAGCGCGGCCTGTCCATGAACGACGCCCTCCACCAGGTGGCCCACGCCTGTGCCTACACCAACCACACCATCCTGGCCGAGGCCCTGGAGAAGTGGCCCATGAGCTACATCGAGCGGGTGGCTCCCCAGCTGGTGCCCATCATCCGGGAGATGGACCGCCGGGCCAAGTCCGTGTTCCCCGACCCCCGCATGGCTATTATCGACGACAAAGACGTGGTGCACATGGCCCACATGGACATCCACTACACCTACTCCACCAACGGCGTGGCCGCCCTGCACACCGAGATCCTCAAGACTTCGGAGCTCAAGCCCTTCGCCGACGTGTACAGCTATAAGTTCAACAACAAGACCAACGGCGTCACCTTCCGCCGTTGGCTGGAGGTGTGCAACCCCCGTCTGGCCTCCCTCATTGACGACTGCATCGGCGACGAGTGGCGCCGGGACGCCAGCCAGCTGGAGAACTTCGCCACCTTCGTCCGGGACCCCAAGGTGCTCAGCGCCATGCTGGACATCAAGGACTACAACAAGCAGCAGCTGGCCAAGGTCTTGAAGCAGCGCCAGAACGTGGAGGTGGACCCCCAGTCCATCTTTGACATCCAGGTCAAGCGTCTCCACGAGTACAAGCGCCAGCAGATGAACGCCCTGTACGTCATCAAGAAGTACCTGGACATCAAAAACGGCATCCTGCCCACCCGTCCCATCACCGTGATCTTCGGCGCCAAGGCCGCCCCCGCCTATGTCATGGCCAAGCACATCATCCACCTCATTCTCTGCCTGCGCCAGCTCATTGAGTCCGATCCCCAGGTGCGCCCCTGGCTGCGTGTGGTGATGGTGGAGAACTACAACGTCAGCTGGGCCGAGAAGCTCATCCCCGCCTGCGACATCTCCGAGCAGATCTCCCTGGCCTCCAAGGAGGCCTCCGGCACCGGCAACATGAAGTTCATGGCCAACGGCGCCGTCACCCTGGGCACCATGGACGGTGCCAACGTGGAGATCGCCCAGCTGGTGGGCCGGGAGAACATCTACACCTTCGGCGCCTCCAGCGACCGTGTCATCCAGATGTACGCCCAGCACAGCTATCACCCCCAGGAGTTCTACAACCGCCCCTGGGTCAAGGAAGTGGTGGACTTCATCGTCTCCCCCACCCTGGTGGCTCTGGGCGACGAGACCTGCCTGCGGGCTCTGTGGAATGACATAAAGACCAAGGACTGGTTCATGGCCCTGCTGGACGTGGAGGAGTACACCGCTGTGCGCAGCCGCCTGCTCAGCGACTACGAGGACCGCACCGAGTGGTCCAAGAAGATGCTCATCAACACCGCCAAGAGCGGCTTCTTCTCCAGCGACCGCACCATCGCCCAGTACAACCACGACATCTGGCACCTGAACTGAGCTGACGCTCGGCAAAGAAGTCCACGGACTTCTTTGCCAGGGGTTCGCATGACGGATGGGGCTCGATTTCTTACGAAAAAGTCACCCCATCCGCCATGAGAAGTGTCATTTCCCATGCACATGTCCTGGCACATGACGTTCTTTCAATTGATTCCGCCACCTGCGGGTGGCGGAACTCTGCGAGGCCCCTGATCAGGCAAGCTTTCTGCATAAAAAATCCCGCTCCAATTCAGGAGCGGGATTTTTTCGGTTTGGGATGTTTTTAGCCCTTGAGGCTCTCCGCCCAGGCGGCGTACCGCTCCACCTTGGCGGCGCAGTCGGCCTGGCTCTCGCCACGGGCCAGGATGTACACCTTCACCTTGGGCTCAGTGCCGGAGGGACGGACGATGACGGAGGTGCCGTCCACCAGCTCGTAGCGCAGCACGTTGGAGCCGGACAGCTCCATGGTGGTGCGGTCGCCGGTGGCGGCGTCCACCACGCTGCCGTCCTTGTAGTCCTTCCACTGGGCCACGGCGGTGCCGCCCACTTCCTTGGGGGGATTGGCACGCAGGTCGGCCATGAGCTGGGCCATCTTCTTCAGGCCGTCCAGGCCGGGCATCACCAGGTTCATGGTGCGCTCGCCGAAGTGGCCGTACTTCTCATACAGGCCCTGGAGGGCATCGTACAGGGTCATGCCCTGGCCGGCATACCAGGCGGCCATCTCGGTGAGGGCCACGGAGGCGGTGACGGCATCCTTGTCCCGGACGAAGCTGCCCAGCATGTAGCCGAAGGACTCCTCGTAGGACATGATGACATTGCCCTCGCCGGAGCTCTCCAGCTGGTCCTTCTTCTCGGCCAGGAACTTGAAGCCGGTGAAGGTGTCGAAGCACTTCAGGCCGTTGTCCTCGGCCACCTTGCGGGCCATCTCGGTGGTCACCAGGCTCTTGAGGGCCACGGGATTGGCGGGCATCTTTCCGGTACGGGTCTTGGCGCCGATGAGGTAGTCCAGCAGCAGCACACCGGTCTGGTTGCCGCTGATGACCACAAAGTCGTCGTCCTTGGTGCGCACCATAATGCCCACACGGTCGGCGTCGGGGTCAGAGCCCAGAATGAAGTCGGCGCCCTCCCGCTTGGCGATGTCCACGGCCAGGGCGAAGCCCTCGGGGTTCTCGGGGTTGGGGGAGACCACGGTGGGGAAGTCTCCGTCGATGATCATCTGCTGGGGCACGCAGATCACGTGCTTCATGCCCAGACGGCGCAGAGCCTCGGGAATGAGCTTATAGCCGGTGCCGTGGAAGGGGGTGTACACCATCTTGAAGGTGTCGGCCACTGCGTCCACTGCTCGCTGGTCGTTGACCTGCTCCATGACGTTGGAGAGGAACTTCTCGTCGGTCTCGGTGCCCATCAGGGTGATGCGGCCCTCGTCCAGAGCCTTCTTGTAGTCCATGGTCTTGACGCAGTCGAACACGTCCAGCTCCTGCATCTTGGCGGCCACCTTGTCGGCGGGGCCGGGAGGCAGCTGGGCGCCGTCAGACCAGTACACCTTGTAGCCGTTGTACTCCTTGGGGTTGTGGCTGGCGGTGATGTTGATGCCGGCGATGCAGCCGTACTCCCGGATGGCAAAGGACAGCTCGGGGGTGGGGCGCAGAGAGTCGAACAGGCGCACAGGGATGCCGTTGGCGGCCATGACGCAGGCGGCCTCATGGGCGAAGAGCTCGGAGTTGTTGCGGCAGTCGTAGCACACGGCCACACCCTTGGCGGCGGCCTCGGGGCCCTCCTCCAAAATCACCTGGGCAAACGCCTGGGTGGCGTGGCGCACCACATGTACATTCATCCGGTACAGGCCCACACCCATGGTGCCGCGGAGACCGGCGGTACCGAAGCTGAGCTGGGAGAAAAAGCGGGATTCCATTTCCTTCTCGTCCCCGGCAATGGCGGTCAGCTCCGCCTTCTCCTCCTGGGACAGGGCCGGACTCTCCATCCAGCGCTGATATTGTGCCTTGTAATCCATGGTACAGTTCCTCCTTATATTCTCAATGTTGTTTAGAATGCAAAGTTGCCATCCACAAACACGGGAATCTCCTTCCCGTCCTGAGTGGTACCCACAATGGACAGATCCTTGGTGCCCACCATGAAGTCCACGTGGTTCATGGACTGGTTGAGCCCCACGGCCTTCTGACCTGCCTCGTCCAGGTCCTCGCCGCCCTTGACGCAGTTGGGATAGGCGGAGCCAAAGGCCAGGTGGCAGGAGGCGTTCTCATCAAACAGGGTGTTGTAGAACAGGATGCCGCTGTTGCGGATGGGGGAGTCATAGGGCACCAGGGCCACCTCACCCAAATAGGAAGAGCCCTCGTCCATGCCCACGGAGTGGCGCAGGTACTCCTCGCCCTCCTCGGCGTGGACATTCACGATCTTGCCGTTTTCAAAGTCCATGTAGAAGTTCTTCACCAGGTTGCCGTTGAGAGCCAGAGGCATGGCGGCGTATACCCGGCCATTGACACCGTCCCAGCGGGGAGCGGTGAAAATCTCCTCGGTGGGCATGTTGGCCACGAACTCCACGCCACGGGGGGTATCCTCGCTGCCGCCCATCCACACGTGGTTGTCGGGGAGGGTGATGGTCAGGTCGGTGCCCAGAGAGTTGGTGTAGTGCAGGGTTTTGAAGTTGTACTCGTTGAGCAGTTTGGCTCTCCGGGCCGTGGCGTCCACATGATCCCGCCAGCGCTCCACGGCCTTGCCGTCCCCTGTGATGCGGCACACCGAGAAGATGGCCTCCCACAGAGCGTCAATGGCCTCCTCCCCCTTCTTGTCGGGGAACACCTTCTCCGCCCAGGCCTTGGTGGGGTGAGCTCCGATGGACCACTGGAACCGGTTGGCGCTGAGGGAATCGTGCCACATCCGGGTGTTCTCTCCCTGCACCCGCTGCCAGGTCTGGATTCGGGTGGAGTCCACGCCCCGGAGCATCTCAGGGTCAGAGCCGATGATGGACAGAGCGGTGCAGCCCTCCTGCACCAGCCACTCGTACTTCTCCTTGAGGTAGTGGGGGAACTCCTCAAACACCTGGCTATCTGCCTTCAGGTACCGCTCCCGGACGATGAAGTCGTCCCGCCAGTCCATGATCACGTCCTTGGCCCCACGGTCCAGGGCCACCTGGGCACACAGACGGGCCAGAGGCGCACACTCCACCGGGGCAGCCAGATTGACCATCTGGCCAGGCTGGATATTCAAGCCCACTTCTACCAAAAGATGGGCGTATTCTTCCAATTTTTCCTTAAAATTTGGAACCATAGGATAGGTTCTCCTTTCGCTGTGCATTTCCCCCAGAACGGGGATTTCAAAATACCTTAATATTATAACATCACATCAAAAAAAATACAAATCGGAAATTGCATTTTTTAGCGTGATGAAGTATAATCTTTTCTATCTTAACGTCTGGAGGAGCTGCGCCATGCTGAACACTGTGATTCCCGCAGGGTATTCCCCCTGTTTAAACCTATACGATACCCAAAAGGCCATCGGTCTTTTAAAGCGCCTGTTTGAGGACAATTTAGGCGGCGCCCTCCATCTGCGCCGGGTCTCCGCCCCCCTGTTTGTGGAGGCCTCCACCGGCCTCAACGACGACCTCAACGGCGTAGAGCGGGCGGTGTCCTTTGACATCCCCGACGCAGGCCGGGACGCCCAGGTGGTGCACTCCCTGGCCAAGTGGAAGCGTCTGGCCCTCCACCGCTATCAGTTCTCGGTGGGCGAAGGGCTGTACACCGATATGAACGCCATCCGCCGGGACGAGGACCTGGACAACATCCACTCCGTGTACGTGGACCAGTGGGACTGGGAGAAGGTGCTGGCCCCCCGGGACCGCAACGAGACGTACTTAAAGAACACCGTCACCACCATTGTGGCAGCCCTGGCGGACACCCAGTCCACCCTCCGGGCGGTCTATCCCCAGCTCACCCCCCTGCCCACCATCCAGCGGGAGGTGTCCTTTGTCACCGCCCAGGAGCTGGAGGACCTGTGGCCGGAGCTGTCCCCCAAGGAGCGGGAGAGCGCCTGGGTGAAGGACCACCCCACCACCTTCCTCATGGGCATTGGCGCCCCCCTGAAATCCGGCAAGCCCCATGACGGCCGTGCCCCGGACTACGACGACTGGAACCTAAACGGCGACCTGCTGGTTTGGAACTCGGTGCTGGAAAGCGCCTTTGAGATCTCCTCCATGGGCATCCGGGTCAGCCCCGAGTCCCTGGACCGCCAGCTCACCCTGGCCGGGTGCGACGACCGCCGGGAGCTGCCCTTCCACAAGATGCTCCTGGAGGGCAAGCTGCCCCTGACCATCGGCGGCGGCATTGGCCAGAGCCGGGTGTCCATGTACCTGCTGGGCAAGGCCCACATCGGCGAGGTCCAGGCCTCTGTGTGGGACCAGCAGACCCTGGAGGCCTGCCGGGACGCCGGGGTCATCCTGCTGTAAGAGGGAGGCACTACCCATGAAAAAACTAGGTTTTGGCTGTATGCGCTTCCCCCTTCTGGACGCCGAGGACAACACCTCCATCGACTTCCCCCAGGTGTGCCAGATGGTGGACCTGTTTCTGGAGCGGGGCTTTACCTACTTTGACACCGCCTACTTCTACCACGGGGGCACCAGTGAGGAGACGGTGAACCGCTGCTTGGTGCAGCGCCACCCCCGGGACTCCTTCACCCTGGCCACCAAGCTGCCCCTGGCCAAGCTGAAAGAGGCAACACCCCAGGAGCAGGCCGACATGTTCCAGCTCCAGCTGAGCCGCTGCGGCGTGGAGTTTTTCGACTACTATTTGCTCCACTGCATCGACGACGAGAACTACGAGATCGCCCAGCGGCTGGACAGCTTCGCCTTTGTCCAGCAGAAGAAGGCGGAAGGGTACATCCGTCAGGCGGGCTTCTCCTTCCACGGCACCCCCGAGCTGCTGGAGGAGGTGCTCACCCAGCACCCTGAGGTGGACTTTGTCCAGCTTCAAATCAACTATCTGGACTGGGAGAACCCCAAGGTGCAGTCCCGCCGCTGCTACGAGGTGGCGGTGGCCCACCACAAGCCGGTGGTGGTGATGGAGCCGGTAAAGGGTGGCAAGCTGGCCAATCCCTCCCCTGCTGTGCGGGAGATGTTCGCCGCCCTGGACCCCAACGCCTCCCCCTCCTCCTTTGCCATCCGCTTTGCCGCCTCTCTGGAGCACGTGTTTATGGTGCTCTCCGGCATGTCCTCCCTGGAGCAGGTGGCGGACAACACCGGGTATATGAGGGAGTTCCGCCCCGTCACTCCCCAGGAGGTGGCGGTGCTGGAGCAGGCCGCCCAGCAGATTCAGGCAGACGGCACCATCCCCTGCACGGCCTGTTCCTACTGCACCGACGGCTGCCCCCAGCGCATCCCCATCCCCGCCCTGTTTGCCCTGTATAACCGCACCCTGGGCCAGCCTGGGCTTCCCCACAAGAAGGAGTACCGGGAGCTGTGCGCCCAAGGCGCACCCGCCTCGGCCTGCATTTCCTGTCGCCAGTGTGAGGGGGCCTGTCCCCAGCACCTGGAAGTCATCCAGCAGCTCCAGCGGGTGGCCAACGTGTTTGAACATTGACCCCAACGGGCCGCAAGTGCTTCTTGCGGCCCGTTTGTTTTCCACCTGTCCCGAAAAACAGGCCGCCTGTTCCCAATCGGTAGACAACACCCCGGATTTTCCGTATACTCAAAGTACCAAGAGAAGGGAGGGAACACCATGAAAGTGGAAGTGCACATCGACCCCCAGCTGACCCAGACCCAGGTGGTCATCCACGCCCCCGCCCGCTCCCCCCAGGTGGAACAGCTGGTACGCCAGTTGGAAGAACTGGCCGCCCCCTCCACCTTCACCGTCTTCCGGGACGGTGAGGCCCGGCTCCTTCCCCTCTCGGACATCCTCCGCTTTTACGCCGACGGCAAGGGGGTGTCCTGCCAGACCACCACGGGGATTTATACGGTGCGGGAGCGGCTGTATGAACTGGAGGAGGCCCTGGCCGGGACCCGGCTGGTGCGGGTGTCCCACTCGGAGGTGGTGAACTTAAACCACGTCACCGCTCTGGATTTGTCCCTCACGGGCACCATCAAAATGACCCTGGCGGGCGGGACCATCGTGTATGTATCCCGGCGGTATGTGAAGAAGATCAAGCAAGCATTGGATCTATGAGAGGAGGGTAAGGTATGCTCTTTGACGACACAAAACAGGCACAGCGCCGCATTACGCTGGGCATTCTAGCTGGAATTGCCGTTCATTTTCTGTTGATGTATGTGTTGGGGACACGGGCTTTCTTGGGCCCTGAGGTTTCCGCCGTGTTTTCTTACCCCACCTGCTCTTTCCCCGCCCCCTTTGCATGCTGGGGAATCCTGCTGTCCTATCTGCTCTTTGCCCTCCTGGGGGCAGAGATCGGGGTGTCCACCCTCCCCTTTGCCGATTGTGGCCGCACCCTAGTTCTTCGCACCCTGGCCCACTTTGCCCTCATGGCCGCCACCGTGGCCCTGTGGGGCGGGCTGAACTTTGGCGGGGCGGGGGCTGCCTTCTGCCTCATCCTCCTAGCGTCCATCTATGTGCTGGTGTGGCTGGGCCGCTGGGTGGGCTGGTATGTGGAGGTGGCCGCCATCCGAGCCAAACTGGGGCTGGCCCCCGGTCCGTCTCTGCTCCACTGGCGGGAGACGCTGCCCTATCTGGTGTTCGCCCTGGGGCTATGTCTAGGGCTGCCCGCGCTCCTGCGCCTACTGGACCCCCAGGACGTGCCCGTCCTCTCTGGGGTGTATTTTCCCTTCCTGCTGCTGCCCATCGGCACCTTCTGCTCGGGGGTGTCCTTGGGCCACCGCCATGGCTTCTCCCCCCTGTATCCGGCGGCCTGCGCCCTGCTGTCTGTGGCGGCGGTGTTTCTGCTGTTCAACGGCTCCGCCCTCTTCCACGGGGGTATCTCCCTGGTGTGCGCCCTGATGGGAAACGGGGTGGGAACCCTGCTGAAAAAGCGGGCCACACGGGAAAAGAACCCCTAGCTCCCCCCTCTTTTTTCCCTCAGCCCTTGCAAAATCTTCAGAAAATGGTATAATAGCCGCACGGCGGCTGTTATCAATTGCCGTTTTTCTTGCCCCTGACGGGACAACCGAAAAACCTGGCGTGTATCATCAACGCCTTTGACACAAATCCTTGTGTTCGGATAGATCATTTGAGAATTGAGGGAAGTAGTATGGATCGCATCACCATCGCCTCCGTCTTTGCCGACAGCGAGAAGCTCTCCGGCCAGACGGTCACCGTCATGGGTTGGGCCCGCACCATCCGTGACATGAAAACCTTTGGATTTGTGGAGCTCAACGACGGCTCCTGCTTCAAGAATCTCCAGATCGTGCTGGACGCCAACGTCCTGGACAACTATAAGGAGATCACCGGCCAGAACGTGGGCGCTGCCCTCATCGTCACCGGCACCGTGGTGCTCACCCCCGAGGCCAAGCAGCCCCTGGAGATCAAGGCCGCCTCTGTGGCGGTGGAGGGCGTGTCCGCCCCCGACTACCCCCTGCAAAAGAAGCGCCACACCGTGGAGTACCTGCGCACCATCCAGCATCTGCGTCCCCGCACCAACCTGTTTTCTGCGGCCTTCCGGGTGCGCTCTGTGGCTGCCCACGCCATTCACTGCTTCTTCCAGGACCGGGGCTTCGTGTACGTCCACACCCCCATCATCACCGCCTCCGACTGTGAGGGCGCCGGTGAGATGTTCCAGGTGACCACCCTGGACGTGAACAACCCGCCCCGCCTGCCCGACGGCAGTGTGGACTGGTCCCAGGACTTCTTTGGCAAGAAGGCCAACCTCACCGTGTCCGGCCAGCTCAACGCCGAGAACTTCGCCATGGCCTTCGGCTCTGTGTACACCTTCGGCCCCACCTTCCGGGCTGAGAACTCCAACACCCAGCGCCACGCCGCCGAGTTCTGGATGATCGAGCCGGAGATCGCCTTTGCCGACCTCAACGACGACATGGACCTGGCCGAGGACATGATTCGCTATATCATCCGCACTGTGCTGGAGAAGTGCCCCGACGAGATCAACTTCTTCAACTCCTTCGTGGACAAGGGCCTGAAGGAGCGTCTGGAGCTGGTGGCCAACTCCGAGTTTGGCCGTGTGAGCTACACCGACGCCATCGAGATTTTGAAGAAGAACAACGACAAGTTCGACTTCAAGGTGGAGTGGGGCTGCGACTTGCAGACCGAGCACGAGCGGTACCTCACCGAGCAGGTGTACAAGAAGCCCGTGTTCGTCACCGACTACCCCAAGGACATCAAGGCCTTCTACATGCGCCTCAACGACGACGGCAAGACCGTGGCCGCTGCCGACTGCCTGGTGCCCGGCATCGGCGAGATCATCGGCGGCTCCCAGCGTGAGGAGCGCATCGAGGTGCTGGAGGAGCGCATGCACCAGCTGGGTCTGGACCCCAAGGACTACTGGTGGTACCTGGACCTGCGCCGTTACGGCTCCTGCCGCCACGCCGGTTTCGGCCTGGGCTTCGAGCGCATGGTGATGTACCTCACCGGCATCAGCAACATCCGAGACGTGGAGCTGCATCCCCGTACCGTGGGCAACGCTGAGTTTTAATTTTAGATATGCACAAGACACCCCCCGGACTGTGGAAGTCCGGGGGGTGGTGTATCTTTGGAACGCATCAATTCATGTGTAATACTTTATTCTTTTACCATAGACAAAGCAGCTCTTATCTTTCTAATGTACGTCGTCTGGCCACATCTTTCCATACCTTTTAATACCAATTCAATATCTTGTATTCTATTTAAAAGTCCGGGCTTATCAGTATCAGAGTCAGGTTTAAAATCATCCCATAGGCTGTTAAATCTCTCTGCATAGCACTTATAATATTTCTTTCCAAAACTACTAAATGCAGCTAAAAGTGAAATACTCTCAATAGAGAGCCCTACAGAAAACTCATTCTGTTTTTTATAATAATTATGTATTTTTTCTAGCGATGACTGTGTAAAGTGCCCATTTTCTTCTTCGTTTCCTTCATTTTCGGAAAGTTTACACATTTCCACACTGTACCTCGCATAAATTTTCAGTTCATCGTCACTAATTCCACCAATTTGATGTTCTTTTCCAATCAAGCTGCAAAAAAACAGATGTTCTTTTATAATGCTTATGGCTTCAGATAGTTCATTTCCAGAAATGTCATATTTATCACGTAACCGTTGTCTTATATCATCAAATTCTGGTTCTCTCCAACGATCACATTGTGGTAGCTCACGAGCGATTTCCTCCAAATCACTGCGTGATAAGTGTTTTGTAAAAGTACCTAACGAATATTCATCTGCAATAGTGTATATATCACTCAAATAACCATCAAAGAACTCCATAATCATTCTAAATTTTTCTTTCAGTGTAGCTATTGCTATAGAATGAATTCCATTACTAGCCAGAATCGGTGTCTGATCTAGGCTACGAGCATATCGAAACGCATCCCCTTTATCATCAAAGAAATAGTCTTGCAACAAAACAGAGATGTCCAGATACCCAC
Source organism: Pseudoflavonifractor sp. An44 (assembly GCF_002161675.1). Classification (GTDB taxonomy): domain Bacteria; phylum Bacillota; class Clostridia; order Oscillospirales; family Oscillospiraceae; genus Enterenecus; species Enterenecus faecium. The sequence goes on along the minus strand of NZ_NFIH01000009.1, from coordinate 41,340 downwards.
TCTCCAGCCTGCTGTCTCCAATAACAGCAATGATCTCTTTTAAGACCCCATCTAGGTCTTCAATTGAATGATGCACCAAAGTCTTTTTTATCTTGTCACTTAATTCGCCAGGAAAATTCAATTTTTTGTATTTTTCTTCTCTATGTTTCTGTAATTGTAGAATGTTTTCTATGGCAATTTTAAGAGATAACTCTATACTATGTCGACAACAATATACAATTGGATAGACTAATTCATCCTCAGAACACTTTCTGTCCTTCACTACACCATCAAATAATATGTATGCAGCATCTCTAAACCCATACCGTATAGTTTCCGAGTATGTGCCGCCATTATTACCGACACACGCAATCTTGCCCCGGTATATCTTTGGTCTAAATGGATTATCCATATTCAACTCCATAGTTATATACCTCTCATCAATATTTATTATATATGACTTTGGATTATTTCATTATTTATATGGGTAAGTTCTGCTTTTCTTTTTCATATCTTACCATTATCCTTCTTCATTTTCAATAAGTTTACATTTCTTTACACCTCTATGCCACCTTGCCCCGGTAGTTCTCCCATCAACGCATAAAAAAGCCTCCCTCAGGGAGGGAGGTGGCATGGCGTAAGCCATGACGGAGGGAGCCAAAGGACTCCGCCGCACTTCTTGTGGTGCTGTGGTAGGGGCCGGGCTTGCCCGGCCCGTGGCTACCCCCGTCTTGCCCTGGGGGATTCGGGAGGGGCAAGCCCCTCCCCTACACCCAGCAACACCGGAAATCCGGCAAAGCCCTCAGGGCCTGCATTCTTCATTTTTCATTCTACATTATTCATTTTCTCTCATGTTCCAGTCCGGGATAAATTTCTCCCCCACCGCCTCCAGCTCCTGCACATAGCCCTGAATGCCCAGGGCGTCCATATAATTGCGGGCGGCTCTCAGCTCGGAGGGGCGAATGGTGCGCTGCAATTCCGGGAACTGCTCCAAATTTCCACAGGGGGTGTACTGGGCCATCAGAGAAAACAGCACCTCGCCGGGGGCGAACTGCTCCGACACCCAGTCCATCACCTGCTTGGCCTCGGCAAGGCGTCCGGGAAGAATCAAATGGCGGATGACCACCCCTTGTTTCAAAATTCCGTCCTCCAACTGCACGGGGCCCGTCTGGCGGAACATTTCCACAATGGCGGCCTTTGCGGTGGAAGGATAGTCCGGAGCGGCGGAGTACCTCCCCGCCAACTCCTCCGTCACATATTTCAGGTCAGGCAGGTATACGTCCACCTTCCCCTCCAGGCTTTTGAGTATCTCCACCCGCTCGTAGCCGCCGCAGTTCCACACCACCGGCAGGTTGCCGGGCATGGGACGGGCAAGCACCTTTTGCAGCACGTGGATGTACTGGGTGGGGGTGACCAGCTCGATGTTGTGGGCCCCCTCCCCCGCCAGCTTTTCAAAGAGGGCATACAGCTCGTCCTCTGTCACCGCTTTGCCCTGGTTTTCATGGCTGATGGGCCCGTTCTGGCAAAACACACACCCCAGGGTGCAGCCGGAGAAGAACACTGTCCCGGCACCTTTTGTGCCGGAAATACAGGGCTCCTCCCAGTGGTGCAACTCCGCCCGGGCCACCTTCACCACGCTGGGCAGGCGACACCAGCCCTTTCCCACCTCCGGGGTACGCTCCGCCCCGCACTGCCGGGGGCACAGATTGCAGATCATTCCTGAATCTCCTCCTTCACCACGTCCATCACCCCGGCAAAGGCGTTGGGCACGGCGTAAATGTCGGCAAGTTCCTGCCAGGTGCACCACACCCAGCCCGTGGGCAGCTGGTCCTCCTCCAGGCGCACCACCTGGGCGGTGAGGTGCCACTCCACATGGGTGAAGATATGCCGGGCCACCCCGCCAAAACGGCCTCGGGGCATGTCCCCCGTCCACTCCGGGGGCAGCTGAGTGCCCAACTCATTGGGGAACTCCCACAGCCCCGCCAACAGCCCCTTGGAGGGACGCTGGCGCAGGGCCACCCGGTTTTCATGAATGAGCAGCCACACCGTCCGCTCCTCAATGCGCCGGGGGCGCTTGGGTGCCTTCACCGGAATGCGGCCCCAGCTGTCCTGGGCATAGGCCACACAGAAGTCCCAGGCGGGGCACCGCTGGCACTGAGGCGCTCCGTTGGGCAGGCACACCGTGGCGCCCAGCTCCATCATGGCCTGGGTGAACTTGTCCGGGGCGTGGAGGGGGATGATGGGGCTGAGCTGGGCGGCGATAGCCCGCTTGGTGGCCTGGGCAGTGATGTCCCGCTCGTCCCCGTTGATGCGGGTGACCACCCGGAGGACGTTTCCGTCCACCGCTGGGACGGGCTGTTTGAAGGCGATGGAGCAGATGGCCCCGGCGGTGTAGTCCCCCACTCCCTTCAAGGCCCGCACCTGGTCATACTGGGAGGGGAAGACGCCGCCATATTCCTCCATGATCTGCCGGGCGGCGGTCTGGAGGTTGCGGGCCCGGCTGTAATAGCCCAGCCCCTGCCACAGCTTCATGAGCCGCCCCTCCGGCACCTGGGCCAGGGCGGCCACGTCGGGCAGCTCCGCCATAAACCGGGCGTAGTAGTCCAGCACCGCCGCCACACGGGTCTGCTGGAGCATGATCTCGGACACCCACACATGGTACGGGGTGGGGTCTTCTCTCCAGGGCAGGGTGCGGGCGTTGTCTCGGTACCACTCCAGAAGGGGGATGGGCAGTTGTTCGATGGGCAGCATGGGGTTACCTCCAGGTCAAAAAATCCCCCTTAGTATAATGCGTACTGAACAAAGCCGAAAGACTTGAAAACTACGGCTTTCAAGTCCTTTTGACTTTGTTCAAGTGCAAGGTTTTTAGACCAAATTGTCTAAAAACCTTGCACCTCCCGCTGGTGTGTCTCAACGCACCAGCGGAAATACGCATTGTACCAATGGGTGAATTCCATAAAATCGGCTCCTTTGAGCCGATTTTATGGAATTGCGCGGCTACCGCCGCGCGAATAAACCGATCTGCGGTTTATTCGATAAACATTAGTATATCACACTTCCCCGTCTCCCCTCAAGCGTCGGCACAGCTGGACAAATTGGAAAAAAATCACCGCTCCCGCCTCACCCATCCGCTCGGGGTGGAATTGCACCGTCCACAGGGGCAGGGTGCGGTGCTCCATGGCCTCCACCACCTCCCCCTCGGACCAGGCGGTGGCCACCAGCCCCCGGCCCAGCTTGCCCAGGCCCTGGTGGTGGTTGGAGTTGACGGTACCCACCGCCCCATACCAGGCGTCCATACAGGAGCCCTTCCGGGTGCGCACCGGGTGGAGGCAATCCCCCTGGGGCTGTTGGTGGAAGGGGGCCAGAGTCTTGTCCAGGTTTTGCACCAGGTTGCCCCCCGCCCACACGTTGACCACCTGGTGGCCCCGGCAGATGCCCAACACTGGACGGCGGGCGGCGGTGAAGGCGTCCAGCAGAGCCAGCTCTCGCCGGTCCCGGGGCAGGTCCATGTCCCGGGACCCCCGGTTCAACGAGTGGAAACAGGCCGGGTGCATATCGCCGCCCCCGGCCAGAATGAGGCCGTCATAGCGCAGGTCCGGCTGGGGCAGGTATACGGCGCTGCCCTGGCCCCCGGCCCGCTCCACCGCCTCCAGATAGTTGGAGGCGTCCCCGCCCCCGGTGGAAATCAAAATGGAAACCTTCACGTTTTCTTCCCCCTCCTTGCCCATAACCAACCAAACACTGAAAGCCCCTGCATGAGCAGCACGGCCACATAGAGCAGCGTGCCCACCACCACGCACACCACACAGGTGGTGCCCAGCCACACCCCGGCCCCCAGCAGCCACTGAAACAGCAGCCGACACCACAGCCCCACCAGCACCGCCGACAGCACCGGGCGGACAAACCAGGCGTACAGCCGTAGGCGGAGCCCGGTGGCGTGGAGCACTGAGGCCAGGTTCATCCCCATCCCCACCAGGGAGGAGAGGACGAAGCCCACTACAAAGCCCTGCAGACCCCAGGTGGACACCGTGCCATAGGTAAAGGCCAGCTGCACCACGTCGCTGGCAATGGCATTTCTGGCCCCCTTGCCCTGGAGTCCCAGGCCGTTGAGGGCGCCCCCCAGCACCGACTGCACACAGGTCATCAGGGTGCCCACTGCCAGGGGCAGGATGTACTCCCCCACCCGCTGCTGCTGGAACAGGAGCTGACCCACGGTGGGGCCCATCACCACCAGCAGCGCCATACAGGGGGCCATGAGCAGCATGGTCACCGACATGATTCGGTTTAAAAATCCCGCCGCCACCCGGGCGTCCCCGTGGGCGGTGCGCCGGGACAGGTCGGGCACCATGGTCAAGCACAGCGCCCCGATAAACCCGGTGGGCAGGGCCAGCAGGGGCATGGTCATGCCGCACAGGACACCGAAGGCGGACATGGCCGCCCCGGACTCCATGCCCCCCTCCACCAGCTTGGCGGGGATGAGCACCGCATTGGCCGAGCCCAAGATGGTGCCCAGCACCGAGGTGAGGCCCACAGGGATGGCGATGGACCACAGGCCCTTTGCCACCGACGGGTCCCGGGCCAGGCCCCGTGGGCGGGTGCGCTGAAAGAGCACCACCAGGGACACGGCGGAAAACACCTCGCAGATAACCATACCCAGCACAATGAGGCCCACAGTGCGCTCCTGGTTTTGGGGGAGCAGCCACACCAGCAGGCCCAGCACCGCCCCGGCCCGCACCAACTGCTCCATGGTCTCCACCGTGGCGGGGATGCGCACCCGCCCGGTGCCGTAAAAACAGTGCTTATGCAGGTTCTCCACCCCGGTGAGGAGGACGCAGGGCACCAACAGCACAATGCCCAGCCGGGTGCGGGCATCCCCCAGCAGGTACACGGAAATGGGGTCTGAGCACCATACGATCACCGCCCCCAGGGGCACCGCCAGGGCAAAGAAGCGGCGCAGGCCCGCCCCCAACACCTGGGTCACCCCCGCCTCGTCCCCCAGGGCATGGCACCGGGCGGCACGGGTGGACACCGCCACCGTCAGGCCCACCGCCGTCACCGACATAAACATGGAGTACACCGGCATCACCAATTGATACAGCCCCATGGTCTCCGCCCCAATGAGCCGGGAGAGCATCATCCGGTACAAAAAGCCCACCACCTGGGCAAACAGCCCGGTGGCGGTGAGCAGCAGCGTCCCCGACCACATGGCGCTCAAAACAAATCCCCCCTTCTCATAGCGTTTCCATTCTATGAGAAAGGGGGATTTTTCATGTGAACTTTTTTCCATTTCGCCGCATAGGATGGCAAAAAGGGGGTAGATGCATGGACCAGCCCACCAGTCCCGACCGGAGTGCCGATTCCGACTTTTCCTTTCTGATGGCGGTGCTGGTGGCCGCCCTGATGGCAGTGCACACCCTATACCGGGCGGAGGCCGGACAGACCACCGGGTTTTATCCCCTGCGCTGCGGCGAGACCGCCCTCACCCTGGGCAGCTCCGGGTTCTTTCTCACCCAGGCTCTCAAGGCTCTAAACGAGACAGACCCCGCCAACGCCGCAGAGCATTGCGCTGCCCAGTGGGAGGTGCTGGCGGCGGGGCTTATTTTGATTGCCGCCTTTATCCAATTTGAGCTGGTTCAATACCGCAGGCGCACCGGGCAGCTGCCCGACCTTTTTACAGCTTCTTGAGCCGACCCGCGGCCCGCAGAATGGAGGCCACCGTCTTGCTGTCCTCCAGGCGGCCATCAATGGCCATCTCCACCGCCTCAGACAGGGGCATCTTCACCCGCTCCAGGAACTCGTCCTCGTCGGGGTGCATCTGGCCGAAGGTGAGGCCACGGGCCAGGTACACGTGCTGGAGCTCGTCGCAGAAGCCGGGGGTGGGCAGCATCTCACCCATGGGAATCCACTCCCGGGCCTCGGCGCCGATCTCCTCGCTGAGCTCCCGCTTGGCCGCCTCAAAGTGGTCCTCGCCGTACTCCAGCTTGCCGGCGGGCACTTCCAGGAGTACCTTGGCATAGGGGTAGCGGTACTGGCGCACCAGGTAGATGTTGTCCTCATCGTCAATGGGCACCATGACCACAGCGCCGGGGTGGCGGATGACCTCCCGCCAGGAGGTACGGCCGTTGATGAGCTCCACCGTATCGTAGTGGACCTTCAGAAGGCCGCCGTCATACACCAGCTTGCTGGTGAGTGTTTTTTCCATGAGTTCCATACCACAAGACCTCCTCGTCTCATTTCCCTGAGTATAGCACACTTTTCTCCCCATTGCCATAGGAGGAAAAAACTTGTATAATGACTTTATCACACTAGAGAAACGACGAGGTGTTTTCCATGGAACTCTCCCATGTTCATATCGGTCTGTCCACCCTCTCCGTCTACCGGGACCTGCTGGACCAGCCGGTGCTGGTGGCCCTGTCCAAGCTGTCCCAGGCCCTGGAGACAGGGGACGGCCTGACCGCCGCCCAACACTACAGCCAGCTCTTCTATGAGATGCAGCGCTCCGGAAGCCCCAGCCTGGGCCACTGGCTCTATGAGGCCCTGCGCTGGTCCCAGGGGCCCTACCCCACCGCCATGGCAAAGGGGGACTGCCCGGAGCACCTGGAGTATGCCGCCAAGCTGGACATCAACACTCTTAACCAAATTGGATTGATTTCCAGCCAAACATGGCTGGATGCTATCACCGCTGCGACTCCTGCCAAACTACGCCCCTTGCTGTCCCAGATGCTTATCTGGCCCCCTGCGCCCCCCTTCGTTCTTCCTTCTCTGTCCCGGGCCTATCGCCAGGAGGGCGTGGGACCCCTGGCCCGGCACAAGGCCTTTGTGTGGGAGGACGGTACCCTCGTCCCGGTGCCCCACCCCGACTGTCCCACCAGCCAGCAGCTCATGGGCTACGAGCACCACCGCAATCAGGTGGTGCAGAACACCCGGGCGCTGCTGGCGGGGAAGTACGTCAACAACGTACTGCTCTACGGCGAGAGCGGCACCGGAAAGTCCGCCACCGTCAAGCACCTGCTCACCCTGCCCGGAATGGAGCAGCTGCGCCTCATTGAGGCGGACAAGGAGAACCTGTCCGGCCTGCCCGCCCTCATCCGCTCTCTGGAGGGTCAGCCCTTGAAGTTTATCATCTTCATCGACGACCTCACCTTTGACCGGGACGACCCCACCTACTCGGTGCTGAAAACCATTCTGGAGGGCGGCGTGGAGCGTCGGCCCCAGAACGTGGCCATCTATGCCACCTCCAACCGCCGCCACCTGGTGCGGCAGACCATTTCGGAGCGGGCAGGCGACGAGATGGACCGCAACGAGACCATCCGGGAAAAGACCTCCCTGGCCGACCGCTTCGGCCTGCGCATCCTGTACCAGGGCTTGAGCCGGAGCGAGTTCCTGGACCTGGTGGATCTATTTGCCGCCCAGCATGGGTGCCCCCTGCCCCAGGAGCAGCTCCACCAGCAGGCCATCGCCTGGGAGCGGCACCACGGGTCCACCACCCCCCGGACGGCACTGCAATTTGTGTTGTCCCTGTGAGGAAAAGACCTCCACAATCGGCTTCCCGGTTGTGGAGGTCTTTTCTCATCCGATGGTGTCCCGAATCTGGTCCATCACCTGGTCCGTCTCGTATTTCAGCTCGGCGGCGGACATACGCTGGGCCCCGTGGCCCAGAATGATCATCTGCTCCAGGCCGTCGGAGGTGGCCACCCGCACCCGGTTGTCCCGGCTGAGCTGATAGGTGGTGCGCTCAATGTACATGTCGGCGGTCTCCGCCTCCTTGGTGTACACCACGTACAGGTCCCCCAGCTGTTCCACCGCTCCTTTGCCGCCCTTGACCTTATAGGCGTCAAAGACCACGATGACCTGACATCCTCGCCAGCTCTGGTAGTTGCGCAGCAAGTCAATGAGCTTGGCTCGTGCCCCGTCCAAATCCTCTCGGGCCAGGGCGGACAGGTCCTCCCAGGCGTGGATGATGTTGTATCCATCCACCAGCAGGTAGTCCTTCCCCGTCCGCTGTTTCAGCCCCTTCCAGGGCCGCTCCTTGGGCTTGGTGGTGGCCTTCACCGAGTGGAAGGCCCGGGGCTTCACCGACCCATAGGTGCGGGCAAATATCTCCTCCAACTCCTTGTCCAGGGCCACCTGGGAGGCGTAGCCCCGCTGGAACTGGGGGGCGGGCTGGGCCTTGCGGGCCCGCTCCTCCTCTGGCAGCCAGCCGCTGTCCACATGCATGTGGGAGCGCACCTCATTCCAGGGCACGTGCACCCCCGCCCCGTGGTCACAGAACACCGAGCCCGAGGGGTTGTCCACATCCCGGTCTGGGTCGTAGCCCCGCTCCTCCACCACCTGCTGGGTGTTGTGGCAGGGGCGGTAGCCGTCCAGGCGGCAGGAGAACCGGCCCCGGCCCTGGGTATAGGCGGCCACCTGGCTCCAGTAGTCCCCCACCTCGGACACGGGCAGGGACCCGGTGAGCACCGCCATCTCCCCCCGCATCTGGGGGCCCTCAAACTCCCCGCACATGCGCTGCACGTCGGTCATGGCCCGGCCCACGCTCTCCCCCGGCACCTCCAGGCGGAAGGTGTACCAGGGCTCCAGCAGGATGGTCTCCCCCATCATCAGTCCCTGGCGGATGGCCCGGTAGGTGGCCTGGCGGAAGTCGCCCCCCTCGGTATGTTTCAAGTGGCCCTTGCCGGTCAGCAGGGTCAGCTTCAAATCGGTGATAGGGGACCCGGTGAGCACTCCCACGTGCTGGCGCTCCACCAGGTGTGTGAGAATGAGCCGCTGCCAGTTGCCGTCCAACACGTCCTCGGAGCACACGGTGTCAATTTGCAGCCCCGCCCCCCGCTCCAGAGGCTCCAGGAGCAGGTGCACCTCGGCGTAGTGGCGCAGGGGCTCGAAGTGCCCCACCCCTTCCACAGGTTTGGCTAAGGTCTCCAAGTAGACGATGCTGCCCGGGCCGAAGGTGACATCCAAATCAAAGCGGCGGCGCAGCTCCCGCTCCAGCACCTCCCGGTGCACCTGGCCCATGAGTTTCACTCGCACCTGCTCTGCGTGTGGCTCCCACTCCACTTGCAGCTGGGGGTCCTCCTCCTCCAGGCGGCGCAGCCGCTCCAGCAAGGTGGAGGCGTCCACCCCCTCCGGGGGAATCACCTGATAGGAGAGCACCGGCTCCAGCCGGGGACCGGTCCAGTTCTCCTCTGCCCCCAGGCCTTCCCCCGCCGTCGTGCGGGTGAGGCCCGTGACGGCGCACACTGTCCCGGCGGGTGCCACGTCCACCGCGGTGAATTTGGCCCCGGAGTAGAGGCGAATCTGGTTGACCTTCTCCTCCCAGTTGGGTCCGTGGAGCACCTCTCGCACCCGCAGTTGGCCTCCGGTGACTTTCAGCCAGGTAAGCCGCTCACCCCGCTCGTCCCGGGTGATTTTAAAGACCCGGGCCCCGAAGTCTTGGGGCCACTCCGGTTCCAGAGTATAGGCCTCAATGCCGTCCAGCAGCTCCTCCACCCCCTCCACTTGGAGGGCGGAGCCGAAGTACACCGGGAACAGCTGCCGCTGCACCACCAGGGCCGCCAGCTCCTCCTGGGTAAATTCCTCCCCAGATAGGTACCGCTCCATGAGCTCCTCGCTGCACAAAGCCGCGCCCTCGCCTCGGGCCTCCGGGTTTGCCATATCCACAAAGCCGTGGCCCAGCCGCCCCTCCAGCTGTTTGAGTATAGCGTCTTTTCCCTCATTGGGCTGGTCCATCTTGTTGACAAAGAGAAAGACGGGCACCCCCGCCTCCTCCAGCAGCTGCCACAGGGTCTCGGTGTGGCCCTGGACCCCGTCAGCGGCACTGACCACCAGGATGGCGCAGTCCAGCACTTGCAGAGCCCGCTCCGTCTCGGCGGAGAAGTCCACGTGCCCCGGGGTGTCCACCAGGGTCAGCTCCAAGTCTCCCCGGCGTAAGATAGCCTGTTTGGCGTAGATGGTGATGCCCCGCTCCCGCTCCAGCTCCTGGGTGTCCAGAAAGGCGTCCCCGTGGTCCACCCGGCCCAGGTGACGGATGTTGCCCGTCAAATAGAGCATGGCCTCGGTGAGGGTGGTTTTCCCGGCGTCCACGTGGGCCATGATTCCAGTTGTCAATCGTTTCATTGGGTATTCCCCCTGCGTTTGGTTCTCCATTCAGAGTACCCGATTTTTCCCCCTCTTGCAAGGAAAAAAATTGCCCTGGGCTTTGCGCCCAGGGCAATTTTTGATGCTAGGGGGAATTAGGCGTTCTTCTTGCGGAAGATAGCCAGCACAGCCAGACCGGCCGCGCACACCACAGCGGTGAACAGGTAGGCAGCCACATTCATGGTATCACCAGTCTGGGGCACCTTGCCGTCATCGGGCTGGGTGGTGGGAGCGGGAGTCTGAGAGGGCTGCTGGGTGGGCATCTCGCCCTCAGCAGTCAGGTTCTCCATGGCGGTGAGCAGGTTCATCACTGCGGTATCCACCTTGGCCTGATCGTCCTCAGTGAGGCTCTCGTCAGCCAGAACGGCCTGAGCGGCAGCCAGAGCGGAGCGGAAGGCGCCCACGCTGGCCTCGTTGTAGCCGTTGAGGTCCATGGCCTCGGCCTTGGCAATCAGCTCTTCCAGGATGGACTTGTCCGCCTTGAAGCGCTGGGCCAGGATGGCGTTGAGCAGGTCCTCAGCCACGGGCTGGATGTCCTCGTCCATGGCGTCGCCATCTTCCATGACCTTCTTGGCGGCGTCCAGAGCGTCAACCAGCATCTGCCAGTTGTCAGACACATACTTGTCCTCGTCGGGCAGCATGCTCTCAGCCTTGGCGATGAGCTGCTCCAGCATGCTCTTGTCGCCCTGGGTCAGACCCAGACCCCAGATGCCTTCCAGCAGAGCGTCCCAAGCGGCGTTGATCTCGTCCTGGGTGGCGTTGGGGTTGTCCAGAACGGTCTTGGCATTGGCCACAGCGGCCTCAAAGGCGGCCTTGGCGGAGTCGGTGACACCCTCGGTGGACAGGGTCAGAGCGTACTCATAGGTCTTCTGCAGCAGGTCCTTGTTGCCGGGCTGGGCCTCGCCAGCGGGCACCAGAGCGTCCACGGCGGCCTCATAGGCAGCCTTGGCCTCCAGGAACTTCACGGGGTCCACGCGCTGGTCGTTGCTGGTAGCGGCCAGATCCTGAGCAACCAGCTCGTCAATGGCCTGCTTGGCAGCGGTGACAGCGGCGTAGCTCTCAGCGGTGTAGTCCTCAGCCACGATGTTCTCGTAGCCAGCCACAGCCAGCTGAGCCAGCTCACGGTTCCGGGTGGAGTACACCAGACCGGCCTGAGCCTCTTCCACAGCGGCCTTCAGCTGGTCGGCCTTCTCCTGGGACAGGTTGCCGGCGTCGGCCAGAGCAGCCTCCAGGTCCTCCATGGCGGAGGAGTAGGTCATGAAGCTAAAGGTGGTGTAGACGTTGTTGTCGTTGGTGACCTTGTTGTCCACCAGACCCTGCAGCTCGTCCACGTTGCTGGCCTTGAGCACAGCATTGTTCACGGCGCTGTTCAGGGAGCCCAGAGCGGAGTCCACCATGGACTGGGTGACGTTGTCGTTTTCATACATGGCCTGAGCCACAGCCTTGGCAGCCTCGTAGGCAGCCACGCTGTCATCGGTCCAGGTGTCGGTGGGCTGAGTGGCATCCAAAGCGGCCTTCAGCTCGTCCTTATTCACCTGACCCACAGCCTGGGTGGAGGTGACGATCTCGGCAATCTCGGGGATGGTGTCGGTCCAGGACACGGTGATGCTCTCCAGAGTCTTACCGGTGTCCAGCTTGAACTCGTTGATGGCCTGGTTCAGAGTGCCCAGCTCCACAGCAGCGTCCTCGCCCACATACTGAGCGGTGACGGTGGCGTTGGAGATGGCGCCCAGCTGCACCAGACGGATGGAGGTCAGGCCGGTGGGCTCAGAGATGCGGTAGGTGAAGGAGCTGTTGGTGGCGCTGGACTTGTAGGTGGTGGTGTAATCACCGTCCAGAGCGTTGGAGGGGATCATGCCCTTCTGCTCCACGTCAGCGCTGACGATGTCACGGTTGCTCTCGGGGGAGATGTACTCGCCGCCGTTGATCTGAATCTCGCTGAAGCCCAGCCATCTGTGGCTGTAGGTGCTCAGAGGAGTGACACGGATGTAGCGGCCATCCACGTCCAGACCGGTGGCCTCGGCGTACATGTAGCCGGGGTTCTTGCTGTCGTGATACAGGGTCTTGTCCTGCATGTCCTTGGCCACGGAGTTGTCCCACACGTTCTCGAAGTCGCCGTCGCCGATGACCAGGACCTCGGTCCAGTCCTCGCCGTTGGCGGAAACCTCAAACTTCACGTGACGGGGGTAGTTGAGCTGAGTCTCCACGATGTAGTAGCGCAGAGAGGAGAAGTGGATGGTCTGGCCCAGATCGAAGGTGATGGTCTTGCCAACGTCCTGGGTGCCAGTGATCATGCCCAGAGTGGACAGGTCGCCGTCGAACACGTTCTTCACGGTACCGTTGTTTCTCATATCGGAGGAAGTGTCCTGAATGGCGAAGTTACTCTCCACGGTCTTCTCGCCCACGAACTCGTAGGAAACCACGAACTCGGTGAGGTTGAGCACCACGCCGTCAGCAGAGGAGACAGCGCGCACATAGCGGGCGTCGGTGGCGGACTTGGCGGTGTAAGCGGTCCAGGTCACACCGTTCATAGAGGTCTCCAGAGTCACGCCCTGGGGCAGCTCGGAGGTGGTCACGCCGGTGACAGCCTTGATGTTGCCCAGGTCCACACCCACATAATCGCCGGTGTTCAGGGTGGCGGTGCCGCTGGTGAGGTTCACCTGGCCCTCGGAGGCGTTGGAGAGGATGTTGGTCTCCACATTGGTGTACAGGTTCTCGGTGGAACCGGTCTGCTTGATCACCTCAGTGACGGTGAACTCACTGAACTTGCCCCAAGAGCCCTGCTGCACCAGGTTGCGGATGCGGATGTACTGAGCCTGAACGCCGTCCAGGTCGATGTCCAGCACGTCGGTGCCGCTGGCCTTGCCCTCGTAGCGCTCATAGTCAGGCACAGCGGTCCACTCCTGGCCGTCCACGGAGGTCTCGATGGCGTACACCTTCAGCTTGTCGCTGCTGCTGCCGTTGCCCACCACAATGTGAGCGCTGTCCAGCTTGGCAACCTTACCCAGGTTGTAGCCCAGGAAGTCGTCCACCATGAAGTCGTCGCCGGTGGAGTTGCCGGACCCATCGGGATCGTACCACACATAGGTGCCGTCGTTGCCGTCGTACAGGTTGGCCTCGTTGCCCTGATAGACAGTCCAGCGCTCGGTGCGCATGATGTTGTACTCAATGGGCTTGCTGGAGGTGTCGGCGGAGAATTCCACGTTGAACTCGCCCACACGCCACCAAATCTTCTTGAAGGCATCGTTCTGCACACGCACAGCGGTGGTGGTGATGTCCTCATCAGAGAAATCGAAGGTCTGAACCTTGTCGCCGTTGACCTCAGCGATGGTCTGCCACTGACCCTGAGCATCCAGGTACTGGATGGAGCCGTCGGTGATCACGTCGCCGGCAGCGGAGCCGCCCTGGGCGAAGGTGACGCTGGACAGCTTCATGGGCTCAGTGAGGGTGTACTGGATGTAGGAGCCGGCGGGCAGGCCGTCCTTGTCGGTGCCGCTGGCCACAGACAGCCACACCTCGCTGGCGCTGGCGCCGCCGTTGGCACCATCGTTGAGCACGTCCCAAGCGGTGCCGTTCATCCGATCCCGGTTGGTGGAATAGGTACCCTCAGTGACCTCAGGCTCGCTGTCCTGAGCGTTGATCTGGAACTCTCTGAGATCCAACCAGCAAGCACCGCTGTTGGCCTGAGTGGTGATCAGGCGCACGCCCATAGCCTGGAAATCCTGGGGCAGTGCATCCTCATCCAGGGAGATTTCGAAGGGCTGATTTCTCGGCACATCGAATTGATTCTCTCCCTCACGCAGCTCAATATCAACCCACTCTTTTCCATCGGTGGTATACTGGAGTTTGGAATGCTCAAAGTGATCGGCCTGACCCTGCATGGTAATGCGGATGTTGTTCACATCGATGACCTTGTTATACAGCAGTCCCACATACTCGCCCTCAGCAATGGCATTGGGAGTTTTAAACGTCATGCCGGTACTGTCGCTTCCATCAAAGATATTAGCAACGTCACCAGTGGGGGTGTCGGTACGGTTGGTGATGAAGTTGGCAATCACCTTGCTGGGATCCATGGCGGTCTCCGCAGACTGAGAGACATAGTTGGCCAGGGTCTTGATGAAGGGCACAATGTGCTGCACGCCCACCTCGGCATACTCGTTGTGGTCCAGATACCAGAAGGGGTGGTTCTTGGAGCTGTCAAAAGCGGTCTTACCCTCGGAGTTATACTTGAGGATGTTGCTGGTGTCGCCCGCCAGCACAGCCTTCACGCCGTTGAGGTAGGCGATGGCAGCGGTGGTGGTGTCGTCCCAGCAGTTGAGCCAGTAGACGATCTGATCCTTCACATCGGTGTTGCCAGCCTTGGCCCGGTAGGTCTTGGCGGCCTCCTGGAGCAGCTCAAACTCGGCCATCACAGTGTTCACATCGTCCACAGTGACGGTACCGGCAGTCAGCTTCTCCTTGAAGTCATTGAGGATGGGCTTGAGGTCCACAGACTCCTGCAGCACGCGCACACGGCTGTCCATGTTCTGGTTGATCATGTGCTTGGACAGCTCACGCAGAGCATTGGAGGCGTCATTGGGAATGACAGTGTTGTGGTCCACGCAGGCAAAGGAAGCGTCCCAAGCCTTGTCGGCCTCCTCCTGGCTCTCCCAGATGTTCCAGGAATAGCAGGCGTTGCCGAAGATGGCCACCTTGCTGGGCTCAGACTGCTGCATGGGGTTGAGCACGATGCCCTGGATGTTGTCCGGGTTGACCCCGATCTGGAGGAAGTCAGAGTAACCGCCCATAATCAGGTGCTTCTTGGAGTTGTCGGTGCAGGGCCAGTTGATCCACATATAGGGACCACGGCCCACGGTGTTGGTAAAGGAAGAGGTGAAGTTATCGGTAACCTCGCCCCACACCTTGCCGCCGGTCATGACGATCTGCACGTTCTCGGGGAACTGGGCGTAGTAGGACTGGCCCCAGCCCATGTACTCCTGGGTGCAGAAAGGCAGAGTGGTCTTCAGGTCGGGATAGGTCTTCTGCATCTCCACCAGCCAATCACTCATGTCAGTGAGGAAGCGGATGTAGTTGTCGTTGCCCACGTGAGCGGCGTCATCGGCCAGAATGGCGATCTGACGCACACCGGCCTCGATGACCTGGGTAAACTTGGCCTGAACGGCAGCCAGGTCAGCCTGGTAGTTCTCCTCGGTGTTAAAGCGCACCGCATTGTACATAAAGGGGTGCAGTGCGTACACAAAGCGGCACTTGGAGGCGTTTCCGGCCTCAGCCAGAGGCTTGATCTTGGTGTCCAGCTCCTCCTGGGTGTACAGCTCACGCCAGTTGGAGTTGTGCTTGGGGTCGTCCTTGGGAGCGTAGAAGTAAGAGTTGAGCTTGTAGTAGCCGCCCCAAGTCATCAGGTTGGCACGGTCCTCGGTGCTCCAGGGGTTGCCGTAGTAACCCTCGATGAAGCCACGGCTGGCCACGTCGGCCCAGTCCTCCATGTGGAACTCCTGGATGGTGTAGCTGTCCATCTGGGTGAACACGTGGTACAGGCTGGTCAGGCCGTAGAACGCAGCGTCGGTGTCCCGGCCCAGCACGGTGATCACGCCGTTCTGGTTGTCCAGGACATAGGAATCCAGCTCGTCAAACAGCCCGTCGGTGGTCACCTCCAGGTTCTCCTTGGCATAGCTGTCCACGTAGCCGCCGGAGCCGTTGATACCCACCAGAATGTTGGTCTTACCGTTGACCATCTCGTCCGAGGTGGTGTAGGTGATGTCCCCCTTCAGGTCCAGCACCTCGTCCAGGCGGTCCTTGGTGTACTGGTCGATGCCGTCCTCGAACACCACGTTGACTTCATTTTTAACAATGTAGTCTCCACCTGTATAGGTCATCACATGGGGATTGGGGTAAATCTCATACCCGGTACTCCCCGTGTCCTCGGCCTGGGCCTGGAAGGGGGTCATTGCCACACAACCCGCGCCCATGACCGCGGCCAAGGCGGCCGCAGTGAGTCTGCGTCCCATATGGGCCTGACTCGCTTGTCTTGTTTGCCGTCTCATTTCGCTTCCTCCTTATCTTATTTTGGATGCTGGAGCTTCCCACAAAAAACAAAAAAAGCCAGACCGCCAGGAGCAACTACTACATGGTCTTCATAGTCTTCTGGTCAATCCGGTTTTGCCCTTGCGGTAACAATCCATTCTATCCAATTATGAGTGAATCTTACCATATTAAGTTAGACAAAGTAAACAGTGTGTTTCGAAATTTTTAAATTTTTTACGATTCTCTTTTCTTTCCCAATTTAATTTACAGAAGTAATGGGTCCAATTCCATATTTTTGCGGGAATTCGTGTATTTATTCAGTAAAAAAATAAATTCCCTTTGGTTCCATATTAAAAATTTTTGTGTCTCGTTCGTCATTTTGCACAATACAAATAAAAATTGCCGTGGGGAAGCACATGTCTTTCCCACGGCGGCGGCAGGGCAATTTCCTCACCGGAGCAGCTGATAGATGCACCCGTATATCACACTGGCAAACACCCCATAGGCCAGCACGGGCCCGGCCACAGTGAACAGCTTGGCCCCGGTTCCGGTAATGCGCCCCTCACTTTGAAACTCCAGGGCCGGGGACACCATGGCGTTGGAAAATCCGGTGATGGGCACCAGGGTTCCGGCCCCCGCTTTCCGGGCGATGTCGTCAAACACGCCCAGACCTGTGAGCAGGGCGGCCACGAACACCAGGGTCAGAGACACCAGTGACAGGGCGTTCTCCCCCGCTCCCCACCTCTCATATAAGGTACTCAGCCCCTGGCCCAACGCACAGATGCCGCCCCCCACGCAAAAGGCCCACACCAGATTTTTGGCGGTGGGGGAGGATTTGGCCATGGCCATCACATACTTTTGATATTCCTCATTGCTCATGTTCATGGGTTCTCACCTCACAGAGAGTATACCCATTTTTCATGCATTCATCATAGCAGTGGGGCAGGAAGCGGTATTCGGCGCTCCCTGCCCCATGGATTTCTCAGGATTCTTTTGATTCTTTGTTCTCTTTCTGGGCCTCTCGGTTGCGGCGCACCCGCTCCAACATCCCACCCAGGGAGGCATTTTCCTGCAGTTCCAACAGCTGCCCAATGAGCTGATTGGATAAGAGGAAGCCCTCTGGGGTAAACTGCCATCGGCGTCCCCGGCGGCGGGCCCAGCCGTGCTGCTCAAACTCTGCCAGCTTGGCGGCAATGGGCTCGAAGTTCATCATATACTCCCGCCGGTACTCCCACTCCTCAATGCCGTGGACGGTGCGCATGCGGAGCATCAGGTATTCGCTGCCCCGCTCGCGCCGGGTGATCTGCTCCGACTCATCCACCACCGCGTCCCCCTGGAGCATGTGGTCAATGTACTGGTCCAGATCGGAGAGGAAGGAATACCGCCGCCCGCCGAAATCCGAGTGGGCCGCAGCGCCCAACCCCATATAGGGGTGTCCCATCCAGTATTTCATATTGTGCCGGGACTGATAGCCCCGCTTGGCAAAGTTGGAGATCTCATACTGTTCGTACCCGGCCTCGGCCAGGCGCTTCACCGTCCACAGGTACAGGGCCGCCTGTTGATCCTCGTCGGGCAGCTGCTCGCCCCGGGCCACACGCTGGGCCAGAGGAGTCCCCTCCTCCACCGTCAATCCGTAGCAAGACAGGTGCTCCGGGTTGAGAATCAGCGCCTTTTCCACCGTCTTGTGCCAGCTCTCCTCGGTCTGCCCCGGCAGGCCGTAAATCAAATCCAGGTTCAGGTTGGTAATTTTGGCCCGGCGCACCGCCGTCACCGCGTCCACCACCTGGCGATAGGTGTGAGGACGGTGCACGGCCTGCAGCTCCTGGTCACAGCCGGACTGCATCCCCATGGAAATGCGGTTCACACCCGCTCGGCGCAGGTGACGCAGCATCTTCTCATCCACGCTGTCCGGGTTGGCCTCGATGGTGATTTCCACATCCTTGGACAGGGTGAAGCGGCGTTTGATGGTGTGCAGCAACTCCACCAAGCGCTTTTCTCCGTACCAGGTGGGGGTGCCCCCTCCGATGTAGATGCTGTTGACGGAAAAACTGCGGGCCGCCTCCGCACTCTCCACAATGTGGCGCAGGAGCGCTTTTTGGTAGTCGTCCATCCGGTCTTCCCGCCCTGCCAGCGAGTAAAAATCACAGTAATCACACTTGCTGCGGCAAAATGGAATGTGTAAATACAGTCCCAGGCACTCTCCCATACGCTCTCCTCCTGCGGGTGTTCATCTAATTTTATGATTATAGCACACACCAGGTATAGATTCAATGTCACTTCTTTCAATCTAGTTTTTATTATTATATTTAGTCATATTGACCTTGATATCACAAAGCAAATATGTTATAATGAGCTCTCAGAAAGGATGGTGTCACTATGGAAGACGCACTCACACCTGACCCCTTTGACGCCCTGCCCCGTCCCCGGAGACGTCCCCAGGAGCATGGCCGCACGCCCTTCGACGGACTGCGCCCCTGGTCGGCCATCACCCACGGAATTGGTGCGGCGCTGGCCATCCTGGGCACGGTTCTGCTGCTGGTAAAGGCAGTGATCACCGGTGCTGACGCCTGGAAATTGGTCTCGTTCTCCATCTATGGAGCGTCCATGATCGGACTATATACCGCCTCCACCCTCTACCACTCGGTGCACACCACCGCCGCCAAGCGCATTGCGCTGCGGAAGTACGACCACGCCTCCATCTACTTCCTCATTGCGGGCACCTACACCCCGGTGTGTCTCACCGCCCTGCGGGGGCCCTGGGGCTGGTCCATGTTCGGCATCATCTGGGTTCTGGCCATTGCTGGGCTGGTGATGACCTTGGCCTGGATCAACTGCCCCCGTTGGCTCACCTCCACCATCTACATTGCCATGGGCTGGCTGGCATTGGTGGCCATCTACCCCCTCTACCTCACCTTGGGAATGTCCGGCGTGCTGTGGCTGCTGTCCGGCGGCATCCTCTACACCATCGGCGGCGTGCTCTACGCCCTGAAGTGGCCCGCCCGGGACAATCCCCGGTTTGGCTGTCACGAGATTTTCCACGTGTTCATTGTGCTGGGCTCCGTGGCCCACTTTATGATGATCTATCACGTGTTGCTCCCCCTCTAAGATGCAAGAAACTGGTCTTTCCCTCAAGAAAGACCAGTTTCTTGTTTGCGTGTCGAAGCAATTCGACACGCTTCTCAAAAATGCCAGCATTTTTTCGAGGAGATGCAGCCCGCTGCATGCATCATCGGGTCAAAGGACGCCCCGATTCCACACTGGCGGGCTGAGAAGTGTTTTTTCCGATGCGCATGTCCCCGGAAAAAACGGATTTCGATTTATTTTCCCGCCCCCGGGCGGGAAAACTCTGCCGAGGGCTTTTAGACCATGCAAGATGATTGTTCCTTCTTGCGTTGCTATGTGGGTTCTTGGCTTTATTCGTGTTCGGCCAGCTGTTCCATAATCCAAACGGCGCTGCCTCCCCGGACCTCGCCGTCCCGCAGGTCCTGGAAGCCCATGGCCAGCCAGAAGTCGTGGCCCTTGGTGTTGCCCTTCAGGCAGCCCAGGCGGATGCTGTCCATTCCGGCGTCGGCAGCTGCTCCGGGCAGAGCCTGGGCCACAGCCCGTCCCACGCCCTGGCGGTGCAGGTTGGCGTCCACCATAAAGAAGCCCACCCACAGGGTGCGCTCCCGGGGATAGCCCTCCACCAGGTCCAGAATTCCCACCAACTTGCCCTCCTGCCACAGGCCCAAATCATGCTTTTGCTCCTGGATGCACCGGGGCGGCAGGGTGGCCATATCCTCCCGGATGCTGTGGATGGTGGGCTGGCCCTGGTTCTGAATCTCATAATAGGCGGCGTTCCCCTCCATCAGGGCCAGAACGGCGGGCAGGTCCTCCTCCTCCCACCGACGAATCTCAAACTGGGGAAGGCGCTGGCTCAGGGCATCCACCACCGGCATATCAGGCAGGGCCACCTTGGTGCCCACACAGCGGTTGATGGGGGTGCCCAGGTTGTGGAACTTCTCCTCATAGTCGGTCATCACACCGCAAATGCCGTGCTCATGGAGATTGCGGGTGACCTGAGACAACTCAAACCCGGCCTTGGGGAACTGGAACAGGGACCACTCAAACAGGTCCCGGTTGTCCGACTTGAAGTGGATCTCGCCCCCGTCCCGCAGCACCTGGCGATACCCACGCAGGAAATTCTCGTGGGTGAGACGGCGGCGGGAGTGCTTCACGGAGGGCCAGGGGTCACAGAAGTTGATGTACAGCAGGTCCACCTCGTCGGGGGCGAAGTAATCGCTGAGGCAGGCGGCATCGCCGTCAATAAAAAAGACGTTGTGCAGCCCCTTCTCCCGGCACCGCTCCATGGCGATGACCATGGCGTCGGGCACCCGCTCCACTGCCACATACAGGTCCTGGGGGTTGGCCGCCGCTGTCTCGGCGGTGAATCGGCCCTTGCCGCAGCCCAGCTCCAGACGCACCCCCTGGGCCTGTGGCATCAGCTCCCGCCACTTGCCCCGCTGGGCGGCGGGATTTTTAATCCACAAATCGGCACAGTTCTCCATGCGCCGGTCCAAGTTCTTCTTTTTCCGCATTCTCATTGGCTTCACCTCGTACCATTCAAAGAAAGTCGAGAAAATCATATCATAAACTCTTGCCAAGGGCAAGGAAATCCGCTATAATGTAAGCCTGTAAGCGAAAATATCCGGGTGTAGCGCAGTTGGTAGCGCGCCTGCTTTGGGAGCAGGATGTCGGGAGTTCGAGTCTCTCCACTCGGACCAAAAATCCGCCAAGATCTTGTGATTTTGGCGGATTTTTTAACTTTACAGCATTATATACTCAGAATAACCGCACAATAGGCAGAGACATGATATTCAGGAGGATGGGCGCATGAAATTTAAGGGCTTGCCTTACTATTGGGGCGCAATTGCGACCACGAAATGTATCCAAGCGATCCTGTTTATGTTTCTGCCGGGGAAAACCGGAGACAAGGTGAAGCTGGACACCTGCACCGGATGGGTCAGGCATATGGGGCGCTTTTATGAAAACAGGACTTACACATTTACATTGGATGTCCAACTGGCCAAAGGCGAGGCGGAAGTCCTTCTGTTGGATCAGAAAAAGCAGCCGCTTTTGAAACTCAACAGGCAAAATCCCTCCCAGTCGATTCATCTGGATGGTGAAACCAGCCGATACTATCTGCAATGGAAGTTTCAGCACACTTCCGGAAAATGCGAATTGCACTGGTGAAAACATCGGCCTGTGGATACAGGTACCGCCGTACCACAGTTTCATTTGATGGAGGTAGCAATGTATGGTGATCGAGACAAAACGGCTGATTCTGCGCCCGTTTTTAGAGAGCGATGCAGCGGATGTCTATGAATATCTGAGAGCGCCTGCAGTCAACTGCTTCGCCAGCATGAAGTTACACTCTCTGGATGAGGCGCAGGCAGAAGTGAAAAAGCGCCTGGGCGAGACGGAGTACTACTTCGCCATTACCCTGAAGGACAGCGGCAAGGTCATTGGGGAGATCGACGCCTACCCGGAGGCGGGCGAGCCCCACGCAGACCAGGACGCCCCACGGGACACCTTCAGCCCCTGCTGGATGCTCAACGAGGCCTACCAGGGCAAGGGCTACGCCTTTGAGGCGGCATACGCTTTCTTTGACTACCTTTTTTCCCAAAAGAATGCGAGACGTATCTACGCCTATACCGAGGACTACAACCTTTCCAGTCAGCACCTGTGCGAGAAACTGGGCATGCGTCGGGAGGGCGTGTTCCTGGAATTCATCTCCTTCGTGAACCATCCCGACGGCACCCCCAAATACGAAAACACCATGCAGTACGCCATTCTGAAAAAGGAGTGGGACCGGCGGCAGACCATCATATAAAGAATACTATACCGCCCGCTAAGCATCCACAGATGCCAGCGGGCGGTATTTTTTAGAATGATCCATCTAAATGCTCCATTCTTCTGCATTTTATGATGCTTCTCATTAAGATTTTCTATTTTGCATCATATGGCTTGCTGTTGTTGGTTCGTCCCAGAATATAATCGGTAGACACCTTATAGTAGTCTGCCAATTTCAGAAGATGGATCACCGGAATGGTCTGAAATCCACGCTCATAGCGGGAATACACCGTCTGGCTGATCCCTAAAATTTCCGCCACATCCTCCTGCCGCAGATCCCTGTCCTCCCGCAAATCTCTCAGTCGTTGAAATAACATACCGCCCACCGCCTTTAGTACTGATTGATACTATTGACGATACCGCAAATTTTTATTACAATGTCGATTGTAGAACTTATAAGTACTAAGGCGGTGGTTGCATGGAGCTGTATCAGGAAATCCTCTGTCATGTGTTGGCAAACGAAAAAATCCAGGTCTCCTTTCCGGAACTCATCCATACAGACGTAACAAAGATTGTGGAGTTGGAATGCTACAAGGCCCTGGGCAAAATTAAAGCCATCCTGGAGGATGACACATTGGCAGACAGCGAATGCTTTCAGCAAATCGAGGAGATTGTCTGTGCCTTTGAGGCACTGGGTTCCAACGGCGGCAGCCGGCATGATTTTGGATGACGACGAGTAACCGCCCGCTGAATCTCAACAGATGATCCAGGGGCACCATACTTGTATAAACGCTTGCAACGGTGGATATCCTTTGTTATACTGATACTAATTGATACTATGTTATATCAGAGGTGAACACCATGGACGCCGGATTGTTTGCCAAGATGCTCTCCGACAAAAGCATCATCGACCTGAAAAAACTTGGCTACAAATACCCTCAGGCTGATCTGAAGGAATTTGTGGCACTGCTTGACAGCGGTTTTTATAAGCCTCTGCCGCTAAAGGATTTCAATGGAAAGAATCTGGTCTATCTGGATTCTGTTGCCCAGGTTCAGCTGTCGGCGGCCAAGGTGCTGCTGACACCCCAGAGCAGCAGCCAGGTCTATGGCAGAAAGGCCATGGAGGACGAAATTCTCTCCACCTTCTCCATCGAGCAGATCGACACCTCCCGGGACAGCGTCCGCAGAATTTTGTCCGGCTACGCCCCCACCAGCGAGAGTGAGAACCGCATCTACGGCATGAAGAAGGGTCTGGAGTTTATCAGTGATCCTCAGCATACGATCAGCGAGGAGAGCATCCACCAGCTCTATGAGCTTACCATTGGGGCATTTTTACCGGAGGAGGATCAGCTCCTGTCCGGCCATAAATACCGCCATGACAGCGTGTATATCGTGGGTGACAAAGTGGAACACACCGGCCTTCCCTGGCAGATGCTGCCGGAGTATATGGGGAATCTGGTGGAGTTTATCCATCAGGAATCCGCCATAAACGACCTGCTGAAAGCGGCGCTCATCCACTTCTACATCGCCTACCTGCATCCCTGGTTTGACGGCAACGGCAGAATGGCCCGACTGATACACCTGTGGTATCTGGTGCAGCAGCGGTATTCCTCCGCTCTGTTTGTCCCGCTGTCTGAGTATGTGGAGAAGAGCCGCCGGGGTTACTACAACGCCTACACGTTGGCAGAGCAGAATGCGAAGATCAGCGGGGTCATGGATGTGACGCCTTTCCTCACCTATTTCATTGAACATGTGTACCACAAGCTGGTCTCGGCTTTGCCCGATCCCAACACCACAGAAACCTTCCAGAACGCTTTGTCCCGGGGCGATGTCACAGAAAAAGAACAGGCCCTGTGGCAGTTTGTCCTCACCGCTTATGGGGAGTGCCAGTTCTCCACCAAGCAGCTGGAAAAGGACTTTGGCAATGCGGCCTATGCTACCATCCGTGGATTTGTACTCAAGTTTGAAAAACTTGGGTTGCTGCGCTCTGCAAAATACGGCAATCGCATCAAGTATCAAATTGCAAAATAAGCCCAAGAAGCGCCTTCCGAAACCCGCAGATTCCGGAAGGCGCTATTCTTTGATTATAGCTTGTTAAATACTGATACGCTTACAGGCTCAGCTCCCTTTGCAGGTACAGCATGTCTACCAGCTGCACCCCATACTCGTAGATGGGGTGGTCGTAGTGGTCAGTAAAAAAGTTCTTGACCAGATGGTGCCTACGAAATCCGCAGAATTCATAAAACGGGATGGTGGACGGGCTGTCTCCGGTGCCAACCTGCAGCACCGTATACTGCTCCTTGTAAGTTCGGACAAGGAAGTCCACCATGTTCTTTCCGTAGCCCCTGCCCTGAAAGGCAGGCTCCACGGCGAGGTTTTTCATCTCCAGGATGCCGTCTCCCTCATCTGTCACCACACATTCGGCCTTGACGCCGTCGTCCTCCAACACATACATGGTTCCCCGCTCCAGATAGCGGTCGATCATGTTCTCCTGCTCGTCGGCCAGCAGCAGCAAATCCAGGTATCTCTTTTTGTCGGTTTCCACTTTTCTGATTTTCATGGCATGATCCATCCTCTTCCCGACGGTCTTAGTGGGACTATGATACCATACGATATGAGCCGCTGCAATTCTTTGAGAAACATGACACACAGTTGTCGTGTTCTTGTGCTATAATGCAGTCAGAACCAGGAAAGGCGGTGGATCCCATGAAAATGGAGCGGCTTATCGGCATCCTGTCCATTTTGCTCCAGCGGGAGAAGGTCACCGCCCCGGAGCTGGCGGAGCAGTTCGAGGTGTCCCGCCGGACCATCCAGCGTGACATCGAGTCCCTGTGCCGGGCAGGCATCCCCATCGCTACTACTCAGGGTTCTGGGGGCGGCATCTCCATCATGGAGGGCTACCGGGTGGACCGCACGGTACTCACTGCCCCGGAAATGCAGGCCATTCTGGCGGGACTGCGGAGTTTGGACAGCGTCAGTGGCACCCGGCGTTACGCCCAGCTGATGGAAAAGCTGTCCGCCGGGACAGGTGGACTGGTTCCCGGTGGAGCACATATGCTCATTGACCTGGCTTCCTGGTACAAGACCAGTCTGCCGCCCAAAATCGAGCGAATCCAAGGGGCCATGGAGCAGCACCGCACCATCCGTTTCACCTACTTCTCTCCCAAAGAGGAATCGGTGCGCATCGTGGAGCCCTATTATCTGGTGTTCCATTGGTCCACCTGGTATGTGTGGGGCTGGTGCCAAATGCGGGAGGATTTCCGCCTGTTTAAGCTCAACCGTATGACGGAGCTTACCAGCGGTGAAGCCTTTGCTCCTCGCTGCGCCCCCCTGCCCAACCTGGAACCGGAACAGGTCTTTCCGGTAAAATACCAGGTCACCGTTCTCTTTGAGCCATCCTGCCGCTGGCGGCTGGTGGAGGAATACGGGGCGGACTGTTTCATCGTGGAACCGGACGGACAGTTGCGCTTCACCGGCGGCTTTCCCGATGGGAACAGCGTGCTCAGCTGGGTTTTGACCTTTGGAGACAAGGCGGAGCTGCTGGAGCCGGCAGAATTACGAGAGCAGCTACGGGAACTGACCGAAACACTGGTCCATCGTTACCGAAAGGGGGATCATCATGGCCTCTCATAAGAATTTTGTGGACTATGTGGCCGAGCAGCTACGGGAAGCCGGAGCCATCCGCAGCCGGAAGATGTTCGGGGAATACGGTCTCTACTGCGACGAGGTGTTCTTCGCCGTCATCTGTGACGACCAGCTTTTTGTCAAGGTCACCCCGGCGGGGGAGGCGGCATTTCCCCATCTGCCCAAGGCTCCACCCTATGAGGGGGCTAATGACTACATCTGGGTGGAGGATGTGGACGACCGGGACACCATGACCGCTCTTACCCGCCTCACCTGTCTGGCCCTTCAGGCCCAGCCAAAGAAAAGGAGGAAGTAACCGTGGCTTTTGACTACAAGAAAGAGTACAAGGAATTTTATCTGCCCCCCAGGACACCGAGCATCGTCACGGTACCGGCCATGAACTTTCTGGCCGTGCGGGGGCAAGGCGACCCCAACGAGGAGAACGGCGCTTACAAGCAGGCTTTGGAGTTGCTCTATGCCGTGGCCTATACCATCAAAATGAGCAAGATGGGCAAGCATCAGCTGGAGGGTTACTTCGACTATG
Source organism: Pseudoflavonifractor sp. An44 (assembly GCF_002161675.1). GTDB lineage: Bacteria > Bacillota > Clostridia > Oscillospirales > Oscillospiraceae > Enterenecus > Enterenecus faecium. Next base: position 15,206 of record NZ_NFIH01000009.1, on the reverse strand, counting down.
TGGTGCCGCCACTGGAGGGCCTTTGGTGGCAGGAGGATACTCAGGGCGTGGACTACTCCCGCAAGGCTGATTTCCGGTGGATCTCCCTGATCCGCCTGCCGGAGTTTGTGACAAAAGAGGCCTTTGACTGGGCCGTCCGGGAGGCCGCGGAGAAAAAGCAGCGGGATTTTTCCAAGGTGGAATTCTTCTCCTGGGAGGAGGGGCTTTGTGTCCAGTGTATGCACATCGGCCCCTATGACGACGAGCCCGCCACTGTGGCGGCCATGGAGGCGTACGCCACGGAACAGGGCTATACGTTGGATTTCAGTCAGGGTCGGTTCCACCATGAGATCTATTTGAGTGATGTACGGCGGTGCAAGCCGAAAAAGCTGAAAACCGTCATCCGGCAGCCGGTGAAATGCGTGTAATGGAGTTGGAGGCAGCTATGGATATGCAGGAACAGAGGGAAGCACAGGTCCGCCGCTGGTTTTCCATGTGGCTGGACAAGCAGGACACAGGGATTGAGGAACTCTTTGCCCCCGACGCCGTCTACATCGAGAGCTGGGGGCCGGAGTACCACGGCAGCAGAAAAATTAAACTATGGTTTGACGAGTGGAACACCCGGGGCACCGTGGAACACTGGGATATCCGAGAGTATTTCCACAAGGGAGACCAGACCGTGGTGGAGTGGGCTTTCCGTTGCGCCATGACGGACGGCACCATCCAGAGCTTTGACGGCCTTTCCCTCATCCGCTGGAACGAGGCGGGACAGATCTGCTTTCTCCAGGAATTCGGCTGCAACGAGAACCGCTACGACCCCTACGCCCAAGGGGATACCCCGGTGTTCCGGAGAGAGCAGGCATTGTGGTTTTGAAAGGAGCATTGGTATGGCAACTTCCAGGGTAACAGAGTATTTTCTCTGCCCGGTGGAACAGGTGTGGCAGACGATAACCGACCTCACAAATACCGCCTGGCGCAGCGACTTGGCCCAGGTGGAAATCTTGGACGAAACCCATTTCGTGGAGCACACCAAAAGCGGCTACGCCACAGACTTTACCGTCACGGCCTGCCAGCCCCTGTGCCGATGGGCCTTCACCATGGAAAACGGTAATATGTCCGGCTCCTGGGAGGGGATCTTTGAGGTGGCAGAGGGCGGCACCCGGCTCCATTGCACCGAGACGGTCAACGCCAAGCACTGGTGGATGCGCCCCTTTGTCCCCAGCTATCTAAAGCGTCAGCAGAAGCTGTATCTGGACGATTTGCGGCGAGAACTGCAAAAATAAGCCGTGTTACTCTGCGTTGCTTGCGGCAACGGGCCGCTTTGCCTACAATGGGGAGCGAAAGGAGTGAGCCCATATGCTCAATGAAAACATCAAAGCCATCCGGAAATCTAAGGGTCTTTCCCAGCAGGAGCTGGCGGTCAAGGTGAATGTAGTGCGGCAGACCATCTCAAAATGGGAGCAGGGGCTGTCCGTCCCGGACTCCGATCTGCTCATTGCCCTGTCGGAGGCCCTGGAGACACCCGTGAGCACGCTGCTTGGAGGGAATGTGGTGGAGTCGGAGGCAGATGCCGTCAAAGCCCTCTCGGAAAAGCTGGAGATCATCAATTTGCAGTTTGCCCGGAGAAAGGCCATGCGGCGCTCGGCCGTCCACTGGCTGTTCATCGCGGTGTGCGTGGGCATCCTGACCGTCGCCGCAGTTCTGGCCGTGGTGAACAGCCCTTACCTGGGCTGGGATTACAGTGCCCCAGAAACTGCCGTCATGGGCGTGGCCATCCACGTCTTTGAATGGGGCTTTGTCCGTCTGGCGCCCTTGGCCCTGATTGTGGCACTGGTCGGCGTTTTCTTGACGAGGAAAAAAGCATAAGGTTTTTCCCGGAAGATCGGTCCCAAGAGCCGTGCTGTGACAACGCCGCCGGACAAATATGAGCACGGAAAATCGGGCAAAGTCCGTTCCTTTCCGATATGCTGAATCCAGAAGGACGGTGTGACCAATGGATTGGGTAACAAGCATTCATCAGGCGATCCAGTATATCGAGGAACATCTCCGGGAGGATCTGACCATCCGGGAGATCGCACATCAGGCGGCCTTGTCCCCCTTCTACTTTCAGAAGGGATTTGCTATGTTGTGCGGCATGACGGTGGGCGACTACATCCGACAGCGCAGGCTCTCCGCCGCCGGGCTGGAGATCCTCACGACGGACCAGAAAATCATCGACATCGCGCTGGAGTTCGGCTATGACTCGCCGGACAGCTTCACCAAAGCCTTTACCCGATTCCATGGCCTCACACCTGCCGCACTGCGAAAAAGCGGAGGCGCGGTCCGTTCCTTTGCTCCGCTTCGGATCAAAGTGACATTGGAAGGTGGTCAAAACATGGATTGTAAGATTATGAAAAAAGAGTCGTTTACGGTGCTCTGCCGGGCAAAGACCTTCAAGTATGAGGATGCCGTGGTCCAGGTTCCCCAGTTCTGGGCGGAGCACTTCGGTACAGGAGGCGGCAAGGCAGTGTGCGGCATGTACGGCATCAACTTGGATGAGAGTATGGGCGGAAATGAATTTGAATATCTCATCGCCGACAACTACGATCCCGCCAAGGAGATCCCGGACGGCTTCACCACCCGCACCATTCCGGCTCATACTTGGGCGGTATTCCCCTGCACTGGTCAGATGCCTCAGGCGCTTCAGGGACTAAACCAGAAGATCTTTTCCCAGTGGCTGCCCACGAACCCTGACTACAAGATCGCTGCGGGTATCAATGTGGAGCTGTACAGCGACACCAGCAAGTTTGAGGATGGAACCCAGGATCGGGACTACTACTGCGAGGTCTGGATCCCGGTGGAAAAGAAGTAAATCGAGGAGGCGGCTGTCATGCCTGAGATCGCGCCAAGCACGGAGCAGATGACAACTTTAGTGGGGAAACCCTTATATGAAATCTGGACGCAACTATGCGCCCTGATTGACGAGAAATATGATATGGAGCGCCTGTGGGGCAGCGGTGGGAAGGCATGGACCTATGAGTACAAATACCGCCGGGGCGGCAAAACCCTGTGCGCACTCTATGCCAGAGAAAACTGCATCGGGTTTATGGTCATCTTGGGCAAGGATGAGCGCTTGAAATTCGAGAACGACAAAGAGCATTACGTTCCGGAAGTTCAAAACACTTATGATGAAACGCCAACTTACCACGATGGAAAATGGCTGATGTTTGAGCCAGTGGACACTTCATTGTTTGAGGATTTCATTCGGTTGCTGGCCATTAAACGAAAACCGAACAGGAAATAGGAGCAGGCCCCCGGTGAAAAAAAGCCGGGGCCTGCTTCATTCTTATTTTACCCAGTGGACCACGGCGTTCCGCAGGAAGCGGGCGCAGCCGGGTACCTGTTTGTCATAGTAGGCGGTAAATCGCTCATCCATCACATAGAGCTCCGCAATTCCCCGGTGTCTGACCGGGTCGTACCGGTTTCCGGTGGTGGTGAGCCACCGGCGGTGGAGAGTACAGATTTCCTTGCCCTCCTGGCTCTCCGGAGACACCCCGGCCTGAACAGCGGCCTCCAGCCGCTCCTGAATCTCCCGGCCCAGGTCCGTCCACTCCTGGTACTGTTCCCGGGTCAGGTTCATCACTGTGGCGTTGGCCTCATCCACCTCTTGGTCGCCATACTTGGCGCGGATCTCCGCCCCGTAAGTTTCCTCGTTATGGGCTACCGTGCGCTGCTTGAACGCCTCAAATTTCTGCTCGTCGCTCATGATCTCGTTCCTTTCTTCCGCTCCGACGGTGTCTTTCACCGACCGGATGAGCTGTTCCAGCCGCTCCCGCTCCGCCTCCAAAGCGGCCAGGTGGTTTCGCAGGACAGCCAGACGGTCAAAGGAGGGATCGTCCAGACATTCCTTGATCCGGGCCAGCTCCACCCCGAGGGCCCGGTAATAGAGAATGTCCTGCAGCCGGTCTACCTCTGCCCTACCGTAATAGCGGTAGCCGCTCTCCGCTACCCGGCTGGGCTTCAGCAGGCCAATCTGGTCGTACCAGCGCAGGGTGCGGGTGGTCACCCCGGACAGGCGCGACAGTTCCTGAATGGAATACTCCATAGATATCCCTCCTTGGAAATATAGTACCAGTTGACGGAGCGTCAGAGTCAAGAGGAAATTCTAAAGTTTTTTAATTTCTCGTAGCAACCGCTCCCCATATTCCAAGCATCGATGAAGGACGGAGGTGTGGCCTCCGCCCCTCATCTGTTTTGACGGCAGATTACCGCCGTCCCTTCTTCTGCCGCTTGCGGAAGTCCTCCTCGATGGCGTCCTTCCAATGCGCATCCAGGGGCGCACTGCACCGGACAGCGGCCACAGCCTGGCCCACCACCTCGTAGTTGAGGCGGGTCCCCTCACTGTCGCAGTGGTAGTTCACCGCCCGGTCGGGGGTAATACCAAGATGGCCCGATGTCTGCACTGCATCATAGATACTCCCACACTGTGCTCCTTGGAACAGAACACAGTATGGGAGAAATCTGCTTTAATGGACCGGTCACCGTGGGTGAGAGCAGCCTGCATTTACTTCATCCAGTGTACAATGACGCCCCGCAGACAGCGAGCACAGCCGGGCATCTGTTTGTCATAGCATAGAGAAACATTCCGCTGCATCTATTCACTGGTACCCAACACCCAAAACTTTTCAGATTATTATCCGGTTTCACACAAGAAAACCATAATAATGCATATATTAATGCTTAAAGGTCATTTTCGGAGGCCATTTTTACTCTTAAAGAATCTCGTATAGCCTTAATTGCTTGCGGGCGCTTATGATAGCTGTCGTTACCGGTAATAGTTGCAGCAAGTTCTTCTGGCGAGGTAGTCGTAATCAAGTCGAGATACGACATAGCCCGAGAGGTCCCTACATAAAAAACATTGCGGTTTCTATCATTTTCAAAAGTTTCGCTATCAATATCAATACATATGACTGCCATTGCTTCAAGACCTTTGAATTTGCGAACTGTCGTGAACAATATACCGTTGTTATTCTGACTCTTTGTCAGTATGCAGTTCCCAGGTAATTGAAAATCCCCTTCTGTGAGTATGGATTTTCCCTCGGGCTTCATGGACAAAACAACAATATCTGTCCCAGCTAATCCAGCCGCAATATACTTGCGGATAAGTCTGCCAAGATATTCTTTGAGAGTCGACTTGTCTTCGACAAAGAACAAATTTGGTTTTATCACACCATCAACTGTGCTTTCACGCCTCATTCTAATTCGATTTTCATCAATTCCAATGGGCCTTGTGGATGTAATAGCAATTTCTTTTGTATTACGACAATTTCTTGATAAAACCAGTCTGCAGTCCATCTTATCAAGCCACTCTGGGTATCGTAATCCTTGTACAAACTGGTTTCTATCATAAAAAACATAGAAGTTACCATGATGTGCCTGCGCAATATCATGCAGCAATTGCAGGTGTATATCCGCAAAATCCTGTCCTTCATCGACAACAATATGTTTGAATGGCAACTCATATTCATCCCAATCCATCAGAAACTCCGAAATTGCATCCGTACGTTCATCAGGAGATTGGCTAAATGCGCCTGTAAAGGCACCGACAAGGCCATCCAGAGTAAAGAACGAAATACTGGTCGAATCGGGACAAGTTTCTTCGAGATGAGTCTTCAAAAAACGATTAAAACATAGGAATAGGACACGATCCGTTTGGGCCAAACTCTTAGCTTTTTGTACCGCCAAAACTGTTTTTCCCGTTCCAGCGACACCATGAATTGCCGCCTCTTCTTGCTCCTCAAGATAATCCAGCAAGTACATTTGCTCTGTAGTCATTCTTCGGAACAATGCTTTTACAGCCAGAGTCCTGCTACGCATTGTTTGAACTACCCCAAATTCCGGAGTCAATGTATCAAGCACTTTAGAAGTCATTTCTTCAGACGGCTCAACTTTTCGCACATCATAGAAACGATATATTCGTCGGATTGCCATTTCTGCAGCTGCTACTGACTGCAAGTCGTTACTCCAAAGGACAATCTCCTCTTTATAATTCAAAGGCAAGTTGCCTTCAATATTTGCACGATCACCGGCAGTAAACCACACGGCAGAACAGAATGTATACGGAGACTGGCCACCAAACCGGGCTTTAATCCGATCCAAAAAATAATATTTGCTGCGTTCAGCCTGATCCATCGGGTCTATTGTTTTGTCCGTCCCATTACTGCGGTTAGTCTGAATCCACCCCCTTTCTCGGCTAAAGGAAATCAAACCGTCTTTCACCTCAAAAACAATAAAGCCATAGGACGGATGAAATATGGTAAAATCCGCCTCCCCCCACTGAACATACTTTCTTGCGGAGTATTCGTTCCTTCGGCGTTGTTCATTCCAGTGTGTTGAATGAAAAACATAGTAATCATCGGGAAGTTGCTGCAAAAGTTCATAGAGGAGAAGTTCTCCTCCACTGAAATTGAAGTCCTCTTTTGTTTCCATTCCAGGAATCATGATTGCCATAGCCGTTAGTCCCTTTCTCTCAACAACTCCTTCAATTCATATACGGAGATTGATGTATCCACTATGTGCCAGCCTTGGTCTTGCAACAGCTTTAAGTACTGATTGGGGAGTTCGTCAAAAATGGCGACTTTCGCTTGCTCCCAAACCAGGTAAGGCTCCAATGCCTCTGCGCCACAACGCATTGTTGGCATAATTAAACAATCCTTGTCAACCTCCTCTGCGTCCCATTTTGACGGGGCCGCGAAATCAAATCCGCATACAGTAAAAGCATCACTCCAAGAGGTATAGTCATTCCAAACATAACTGTCACCCAGGATTTCAATTATCTCATCTTCGTTATTCGTACAGCCGGCAATATCCGTGACTTCGTCTTCAATTTCTACAACAGAAGGATCTCCCAACCAGTGGCTTAAAAACACTTTTGCGGCGTTTCTATTCAGTAGGTCATGTATGCGCTGATTATAATAATTGCGCAGGCACCGGTAACAAGAGGGCTCGCAATCACAGTCTGCAACCACCTTGTAAGCAGAGTGAAGCACCCGGGAAAAAACCTTTCCATCATCTGTTACTAATCTGCGAACATGCCCAGCACCACCGGCCACAGCGTCATAAAGAATGATGGAAAACAGAAGTCGACCGTTACAATTTTTTAGATGCAAGCACCCCTTTAAATCCGTTCTTTCAATATCAAGTTCTCTGGAAAGGCCCTCCAACAATGCATACATTACAGAGAGGATCTTTTCATATTCCGCTGCCTCGGATATGAAAAAGGTGATTTGGACAACATCCGTTTTAAACACATGGGATAAATGATACGGGCTCCCAGGCCCTTCATAGCTGCATTCTGCCCCCCACGATGTCTTATGTTTCAGTTTCAACGGAGCTTTTGCATCGCTTGTCCAACCGCAAAGCGGGCAAACTGTGTGTTCTTCAGAGCCTATTACCACGAGCGAATCGTTAGCCGTAGACTGAAGCTCCACTTCCATACCATCGAAGGAGAAACGCCTTCTCTTAATAATATCGTGCTGAGGATCTCCAACATAGTAATCATCCGTTCTGTAATCTCTTTCAGGACGTTTGAGAGGAGCATCTGGCGCATCCGCCTTTTCAGTTATGAATCCGAGACGAGGTTCAAAAGTAGGCCACCAGCGTTTTACGGGAATCTTTTCACCACATGAAATACAATCCTTTACTTTTCGGCGGGCCAATGGATCATCTGTATAATTTATTTGATCACAATGGGGACATTTGGCAAAATATCCTCTCGAAGCCGCTTTTCTGGTTTTTGACTCCATCCGAATATATCGACTGGTATACAGCTTTCCGTCCGCAATCACACCAGAGCCAGGGGCATATTCCGCAATCGCCATCTGAAGGTCTCTGGCCAAGGTAAGGTCTTCGTTGCTGGTACCTGTTCTTTTACCGGCAATTTGCAGCTCGACCGTATCTACGGGGAAACCATATTTAGGCAGTACATTATTTCTTGTCCAAAAATCGATCAGACTCCGTTTAAATCGATCATCACGACCGCAGCGGATACGCCGCAATTCAAAATCGAGGCTCTTATACTCCGTTGGATTTGTCCTTTGAATCTTCTTTAACTCATTTTCAAGTTTTTTTACCTCTTCACGGTGCAATTCAACCGCTTCGGACAAAATACCCCTGTTTTCACCGATTAACTCTTCAACCCATGTGCCGTCATTAATGCCCATTGTCTCATGCATCGCGGCTGGAACAGACTTTTTTATTAATTCCTTCAACCTCTCATTCGGTTTACTGAGGAACGCAACAAGTCTCTCATAACCGTCTTCATTCAAGAATATGTTTGCATTATCTCCGTCGTATACATCGCTGTTTTGAGCAAGAAACTCACTTAAAGCGATTGCGAAAATATGACGATAGATGACCTTCTTATTTTCCAAAGAAAAATGCGGTGCTTTAATCTTTCCCGAAATAATGGTTGATGGATTCTCATAATAGGTAAAATCATGGGAAGAGAGTTTCGCATAAGTCATTACAAAAGCGGCCGTGTGAGAGGCTCGGCCTGCCCGACCTGCCCGCTGTACATAGTTGGATGGGCTGGGCGGAATATCTCTCATGCAGACTGTTTCCAGTCCACCCACATCAACGCCCATCTCAAAGGTGGTGGAGCAGCTGAGCGCATTGATTTTTCCGTTTACAAAGGCATCCTGGTATACCGATTGACGATTGCGTGAGAGCTGCGCCGTATGTTCTTTCATTTGAAGAGGAAGCATCTTTTCACTATCATAGAGCGCCATGTAATGGTTGCCTGCGTAAAATTGCTCGGGGTCAATCTCTTCTAATTGGCCGTCGCAGCGAACCATGGAACACTTTCCATTAACATTGTGAACCGTAATACGGCCGCACTTTTTGCACCGATAGGTATGAACTTCTGGATCACAATTTAAACGGATGCGGAAATCCTCAATATTGATACTGATTTCCGAACTGTTTCCACCTCCCAAAATTAACCAGTATCCCATTAAAAACTCATTGGCCTCTTCTTCCGACATCCCTGTGGCTTGGCAAAGCCTGGAAAGACGGGTGTTTGGATAATACTTGCTTTTCCCGCTTTCCCGCGTCCTCGCCGCCCATCCCACCAAATGGCTTTTTGCAGTATCATTGGTTTTGCACTTTACCAGTTTTTTCTCATACTCCGTATAGAAAATATACTCCCTTTCATTGGCATTAAGAGTCACCGATTTTCCCCCATCGATGGCACCCGTATAACAGGCATCCAAAATAAGCAACTCCAGCAAGTGCCGCCCTTCTTCTATGGACAAGCCATATCTTCGGTTCAGATGGGCAGGCAGATCCGGTGTTGAGATCTCATCGCCACTCCATCCGGGATCGTTGCGCATATATTCGAAGCTTATAATCCCCATGGAACTCAGGCTTGTGGATCTCCTCCCATTAAATAGTTCATCAAACAGTGCGATCCAAGCATTCTGCTTGGAGTTAGCATGCAAGATATCCTTATCCGGTTTTTGATCTGGATCCCAAAAATCAAAGGAATGCTCTGCCTCAAACACTCTGGTCAATCGGTCAGCAAATGCCCTGACTGACAAGCAATATTCGCCGTTTTCCCGCATTTCTTTCACAACGCGGAAAATCCCGCGACGACGGAGAAACGCCTGATAGGACTTTTCCATGTAGTTTGCAAAGAATGCCGCTTCGCTTCTGCTGTCAGAAAAGCACAGAAATTGCTTGGCCTTCCGCTTGATTTCTGGAGATTTTTTCTTTCTCAGCTGGGCAAAGGGGTCATCCGCCAATTGGGCTGATTCTTCTGATGGGTACTCTTTGGGAGCCACTACTTCTCCCTCCGGCAACTGCTCAAACAGCTCTGTGCAAAGGACTGCCGTGGCTGCATCCGAGCCAAGATAAAAGCTGCGGAAGTTACCATATCCACAAGCTGGACATTTTGCAATCTTTTTTTCTTTTGTCCGATTGACACGCTTAAGAGGAATATACTCTGCATTCTCGCAATCGCAAATCTTAAACAAAGATGCATCTGCTTTGGTACCCATGGCACCACAACGCGTGCAAATTACAAAATCATTTTCACCCTGATCTTCCAATGCATCGCCTTCTGCGTCTTCAATACTCATATCTTTTAATGACGCATCATCCCACAAGAGAAAGAAGTCGCAGTCATTGGGATCTTGCTCTGTTTTTCTTGATACTTGCTGATATTGGCCATGTTCCATCTTGCCAACAAGCGCGATCCGGCCGCAATCCTGGCAAACTGCGATTTCAAACACGCCCTGTCCTTGCTCGTTGCGCTCTCTGCGTTTCAAATAGAGTTTTTTAGGGCTTCCCAAGGTGATATAGGCGCCCTCTAATGCCCGGACAAAGAAATGATACTTTGCCTTGATGAGACTGGTGCCATTTTTCTCCGCTGCAGTACAGACTGCCACAAAATCAATCAGTTCTTCTTTGGATATACCCAACAGCTTCCGGATCGCATCAATCGTCCTCGGCGCCTCTGTTGCCACACGAAAACGATAAAAAAGATCGCAGTGAAGCAAGAACTCATAGATTTTTTCATCTTCATCTCCATTCGGAACATAATCTGCTATCCCGTATTTTGAAAATATCTCATGCAGCGGCAACTGCTTCTCCGCGATTTCTCTAAAAATAGAAACAGGGACCTCCAACCGCTCTTTCATGGCAGGGCTGGCATCTTGAGATCGGATAATGTTTCCAGAAGAAAATTCCACGCCGCAAAGATTTTTTCCGAAATTGACGATATCCGCGTTGGCATCTTGTCCTCCCAGGGTGGCGCTTGTCAAAATATATTGAACGCTGCCGCTGCCGATCCTGGCCCGCAGACGACGCATGAGCATGGATGTTTCCATGCCTGTTGTTCCTTTGTAAATATGGGCTTCGTCCAAAACGACAAAGTGAAGTTTGGCGCTGGAAAATACCGCATCATCTTTAGGGCGAAGGAGCATATATTCCAGCATCGAATAGTTTGTAATCAGGATGTGCGGCGGTGTTTCCTGCATCTCTTCCCGGGAAAGGATCTCGTTGGCAAGAGGTTCTGGAAATTCTGCATTGATACTATTTTTGCAATACTGCTCATGAGCTTTGCCTTTCTTATATTCTGTGTTGCCGTTATAAAGCCCAAAAGTGATATCTTTATAACTCCGCAACAGCCTACGCATTCGCTTAATCTGGTCGTTTGCCAGCGCATTCATCGGGTAAATAATAATCGCCCGAACTCCTTTTGCGGTCAATGTCCCGGCTTCTTTCTCCTTTAGAAGGGAATGAACAATGGGAAGCAGAAAACACTCGGTCTTACCAGAACCCGTTCCCGTAGTAACAACCAGATTATTTCCTGCTGCGGCTTTTTTCAGCGCCTCCACCTGGTGCAGATATAGAGGACGCTCCAGCTTCAGTTCCCGTCTCTTTTCTTCCACAGGTTCCAGTCCTGCAAATAATTTGCTTGCAACACCGTCTTCCATTAACTGAGACAGGCTTTCACCGGTCTTATAAGAACCACTCACATCCAGGTACGGCCCTTTGGCGATAAAACCTTCTTGTACTAATTGCGCCCGCAGTTCTTTAGCATAATCTTTATCTGCCAAATCAAAGCTGGTGGTAATATAGTCTACATAGCTCTGCTTAATATTGTCAGACGCCAAAATAGGATCGAATCGATTCATGCATCATCTTCCTCTCTAAATGCAAACTCATCGGCAATGGGAAAACGGCTGCGTTCTTCTTCTACTGTGCAGTCCCATTTCCTGTTTTTGATTCGCACATAACCCGTTTCCGTATATACCATTGCATCCAGCTGCAATAGATCTCCATCGGCGTTAAATACTTTCACGCGGTTCCCATGTACGATGCAGAAAGAAACTGGATTAACATTTTCATACTGCTCATTTTCTGGGTCATTGTTCATATAATTCCACTTTTGGTCGGGACTGCGGAAGCAGAGTATTCCCTCGTATGCAGGAACAGGAGAATCAAATTCTCCGTCAAAGTCACTCGTTCCAATGTAATCAATATCAAAGATGACCGCATCGTTATAGTGGATCTTCGCCACTTCAACCTTCCGCGTTTCATATGACCAAAACCATGTTTTTAATAGGCGAACGCATTCCCCTTCGAACCTTTTTTCTGGTGCTTCTGCAATTTCAAAGTTCTCTTCCCATACCAGCTGACGGCGATTCCCTATGGCAAAGGGATTGTCATCATCCGGTTCCAGAAACACTCGGCATTCATAACGGCCCGGCCTGCATGAAAAGTTTCTTTCAAATGCCTTCCCTGCAGAAAGCTGTTTGTAAGTCCACGGATCATCCGTCAAATCATTGTCCAATTCAACCGCAAAAACCGGCCTGTCCGGTCCGATGAATCGATCTTCCGGCTGCCATATGATCTGCGTATCTTCCCGAACCAAGGGCGAGGACAAGAAAGTTGGAAGAAAATAGATCTCCGCAATTTTCAATTCATCGACCACACCCTCATGTCGGATCAATGCACCAAAGGGGATGGAAGCGGTCTCTCGCTCAATGGCACAGATTAAATTTCCAATTTCATACGCGTTGCCCCGGCGGGTTTTGGGGATAAATTTGTCTCCCAAAACAAGATCGATTTGCAGATCTGCGGGCCGGCTCACTTTGATAAAAGTATCCTGCGAGATATCCTCATGCCATTTTTTCTCAGGCCAATACAGCACATTTTCTCCATTTGCCGTTATATTGATCTTGGGCACATCCACGGATATGTCAAGGCCATTTCCAAGCAAAGGGAATTGTACCATATCCTGATCCTCCAATAGCGCAAATGAATATGTATATGTTCCACCGCTGTATTTAACCGTGACATCTCCCGTACAAGCCTGGTTAAAGTAGTACGGGTTAGCAAAACAGACAGAAAACTGACGCAAAATAATGTAGGTAGTTTCAAACATTACTTCGCCCGTATGGAATTCTACAATTTGTATCCGATGGCAAAAGCGTGCTGCCGCAGGTAAATCGATCTCTCCAGTATGTTTCTCGCCAATATACTCGTAGAGGGAATGCGGTGTTGAGTCAATGAAAATACGAAAGTTTTTAGCAGAAGTGTTTTCCCCAAGCACCACGTGAAGCGTAGGAACTCTATCGTAGATTTGATACCTTTTTTCGCCGGAAATGATTACCGCTCCTTTTACCGATTCAGGGATGCAGTATCCATGTACTGATAGCTCCTTAGAATCCTCTTGTGCAAGAATATCTACATCATTTACCCAGATTTCCTGCGCCGACAGCAGAGATACTTGAAATATTTGAAAATCAGCCGACTCATCAAGGTAGTTGTCATCTGCGTCGATTATCCTTACTACCGCATTAGCAGGAGCTACAATTCGTGCCTTTCCATTCTGGCATTTGAATGGGAGGCTCTCATATCCATTTTCATTAAAGACAAAATATTGTCTGAATAACAGCGTTTTAGAATCATAGAGCACACTACCGCCGCAAATAATCTCTACTTGAAAATCAAAGCGGTCGTTGAAACTGATTCCTTGGAGTTGGTCAAGTTCAAAAGTAAATTCTTGCGTTGTATAACACATAGGGTCGCCGTAAACAGACATCCTTAATTGTGCAACAACACGGCCATTTTGATATAGGCGGGCAACAGGTGGATGTGTAATTTCAGGCAGACGAATATGTGGCAAACGGATTGTCAATTCTTCGTCTTGCATTAAATACTGAGGCCGTATAGCTTCTTTTGTTGTGATAATTTTCTGGCGAACACGTCTGGCGCGCACTCGCTGCATATTATCCCATTCTTCTTTTGTCTTCGATTGGAACCATTTTTGTAGTAAAACATCCCACCGGTTACAATCACAAAATCCAGGGTCATCTCCCCGCAAATATAGATCAATCTTTTTGGCAATAGCGTCGCAAACTGCGGCCATATACTCTGGATGGTACTGAAACAGAACTTTCAGACTCGATTTTAGCGCCCAGACGCTTGATCCAAGATTGATCTGATCTGAACCATCTGCTCTTATGATTTTCTTTTGTATATTCTGCGATAAAATCTGAAAGGCATTTTCTGCCTCGTCATATTGGCACTCCAGGTTTTTCTTATAAAACTGGTAAATGATATTGAAGAGTTCAGAGATTGAAGACGCTGGAGCCAAAGCCTGCATTTTTATGGTGTTATAGTATTTTTTCCCATGGTCTGTTGAAATCCGGAGAGTTCCCTGAACCAGATCACGCAGCATATGATATGCTTTTGACCTGTTGACACCGCAAAACCCTTCCGAAAACTCCAGCTTTTTTAAAATATAATCCCAAAGGTGATCGCTGTTTTCATCGTCCTCTGATTTTTCATCATCGGCCTGCTGCACATGAAAAACCACAGCTGCGGATAGGATTTGTCTTTCCAATAACGGAAGGGCCTGCTCTGTGTTTTGCAGCAGCTTTGCGAAAAGTTCGCGCCCCTTTTTAGAAAACTCCTCATATTGTTCTTGAGGAAGACATACTTCACCAATCAAGGGAGTAAGCGAGAAGAGTAAATAGCATAACTTCTCCGCAGAATCCCATTCCTCATATTCGCAAGAAGATGTCCAAAAAGATTTATCTAAATCATAGAGCTGCTGAACATCCTGCGTAACACCTGAAAACTTCATAGGCCGATCCCTTCTTTGCAAAACGTAGATTGCTAATCGCCATATTGCAATTTTCGACAGTATAATTTTATCATGTCATCCAATATTGTGCAATCTTCCTGCGCAATAGCTCTTGCATTCTTGTTGCTATAGGGGCACTTTTTTGACTGCTCTGAAATATAAATCGCCGCCTTTTGTTTTAATAAACTGATGTCGGAGCGATTTTAATTTGTAATTTCTTTTTCTCTGCCCTCCTGTATGTCTGCGCCGCCCCGCCGCAACTGTGCGTTACATAGCACAAAGCATAGGCGGGGACTGATCCATCAGATAGCGGTTTCGTGCCGCAATGGTGGCCTTGAAATGGTACTTTTCAAAGCTCTCTGTATAGATTATATCGTCAAAGTATTTCGGCTCTAATCCCCGGAAGGTGAGATACAGGATAATCAGGCCAGTGGATACTTATGAAGATATCGCAGAATATCTACCGAAATCAAGGATGTGTCGCAAAACGTAAGTTTTGTGGCACATCCTTTTTTACTCTCAACAGCAAAAACGAATCCAGTATGTGGAACTTCCGCAGCGTTTTGGGCATGCAAAAGCCAGCCCACAC
>NZ_NFIH01000008.1 GCF_002161675.1 Pseudoflavonifractor sp. An44 | reverse complement strand
ATCAGCCATGATTGCCTGAGCCCCCGTCAGAGCGTCCAACAGCTCCTGCCAGTGAGTCTCCACATACTTATCGGCATTCTCAACCATCTGGGTGGCACGGTTGACGAGTTCTTCCAGGATGGACTTGTCTGCCTTGAAGCGCTGGGCCAGGATGGCGTCCAGCAGGGCCTGGGCCACAGGCTGGATGTCCTCTTCCATGGCGTCGCCGTCAGCGGCCACGTCCTTGGCAGCAGCCAGAGCGTCCACCAGGGTCTGCCAGTTGTCCTGGACGTACTTGTCCTGGTCGGGGATCATGCTCTCAGCCGTGGCAATCAGCTGCTCCAGCATGGTCTTGTCGCCCTGGGTCAGACCCAGACCCCAGATGCCCTCCAGCAGGGCGTCCCAAGCGGCGTTCACCTCAGCCTGGGTGGGGTTCTCCTTGGCCAGCACGGCCTGGGCGCTCTCCAGAGCGGCCTCAAAGGCGGCCACGGCGGAGTCGGTGACGCCCTCGGTGGACAGGGTCAGGGCGTAGGCCACCGTCTTCTCCAGCAGGGTGGTGTCCACGTCGGCAGCCTGGTTCTCGTCCACGTTGACCCACACGGGGTTGGCGTAGAAGGACAGGTGGGAGTAGTTGTAGTCGTTGATGTAGTCAAAGCGGGCGGGGCGGTCGTTGGTCACGTCCCGCTCGTGGGTGACGGGGTCGCCGTTTTCGTCCACCTCAGAGCTGGACAGACCACGGACACGGAAGTACAGATCGTCGTCGGCCTGGGTGGTGAAGGTGAGGGTGTAGGTGCCGTCCTCACCCAGAGCGGCCTGGAGCTCCTCCCGGGTGAAGGTCTTGACGATGGAGGCGTCGGTGTTGGCGGTGCTGTTGTAATCGGCCTCATCCACCTTGCCGGTGACGTGGCCCATAATCAGGTCCACGTGGTCCAGGTCGGGGGTGTTGTCCACGTCAATACCAGTGTCGGTGCCGTAGAGAGTGGCGTAGTTGTTGTGCTCGGGCACCTGGAAGCGGATGGTGACGGTGACGGTCTCGTCGGGAGCCACGGTGAGGTCCTGGCCCATGCCAGCGGTGTTGGCGTCGTCGGAGACGGTGAAGGTCAGGTCAGAGATCAGCTCGCCGTTGACGGAGTAGCTGTTGCCCGAGCGCATGCCCTCCACCACGTCGGCAAAGTCAAACAGGCCGTCCTCGCCGGGCTCCACATAGGTCCAGTTGCGGGAGAACTCTCCGGCCCAGTAGCCGCTGGAGTAATTGCCGTTGGAGCTGATTTTGAAGTGGAAGTCGGAGTTGGCGAAGGTGTAGAAGCGGCGGCCCTCGGAGAGCATGGCGTCCCACACGCCGCCGGTGACCGAGATCATCTCGTCAGCGCCGGACCGGATGTCGTCCATGGGCAGCTCGCAGGAGGGGTCCATCTGGTTGCCGGGCATGCCCTCGAAGCCAAAGACCACGTTGGGGGCCAGGTCGTTCATGATGCGCAGGTTCTCAAGGGCCACCTCGCCCTGGTCCACCTGGTCGTCCCCATCGTTGTGGCGGGAGGGGTGATTGGGCAGGATGAAGCTGTCGGGGTAGTTCTCTTCCACCCACTCCACGGCGGCGTAGGTGTCGTTGACATCGTTTTTGTCGTTCTGACGGGGGCCGTAGACCTCCTCCTCGTCGCCGTAGAAGCGGTCGGCGGAGGTGTCGTAGCTGAACAGCCACTCAAATTCGTGGATGCCCTCCACAGGCACCAGGTTGGAGCCGGAGTCAATGAGGGCCACGGTGGCGTGGTCCAGGGCCATCATGTCCCACTCAAAGCCGGAGTAGATGATCTTGCCGTCGTACTTGCCCTGGATTTGCAGCTTCTCAATCTCCCGCTGCTGGGCGGCAATGGCGCTCCACCGGGCGGTGTCGTTGCTGGTGCCGTCGGGGTTGCGGGGGGAGTTGCGCAGGTGGTCGGCCAGCATGATGTAGTCGAAGGCCTGGCCGTAGGTGATGTTCTCCACCCGGGCGCCGGGCTCGTCCAGCAGGGTGTCCATATCTTCCCGGAAGGGCACGTTGAGGGTGTTCTCCACGGTCATATAGCTCTCGGAGGCGTCGTTGGACTGGTTGGTGTGGGTGTGGTACTCGCCGGTCATCCACTGGCCCTCGGTCTGGACTTCAGCGGGCTCGTTGGACATACCGGCAAAGCGGGTGTCAAAGTCGATGTCCAGCTCTCCCTCGTGGCCGGGGCCGGTGAGGAAGTTCACATCGAAGAAGGTCTTCTCGCTCTCAGGCAGAGAGGCGGCGTAGGGGGAGTAGACGGAGTAGTAGATCTTGTCGGCGCTCTCGTCAAACTCCAGATAGCGGAACCAGCCGTTGCCGCCGTTGTAGGAGAACTGCAGGTCGGTGAGAATGGAGATCACGTCCTGGCCAGCGTCATTCTGGAGCACCTCCACGCCGGAGCCGTGGCTGTGGCCGCCCACCATCATGAACACCTGGGGATACTTCTTGACGATGTTCCACAGCTTGGTGCCCTCGCTACTGAGCTTGATGGAGCTGGGCTGGGTGTCCGAGCAGTTCTGAATGTCGTGGCGGGTGACGATGGTGGGACAGTTGGGGTACTTCTGGAGCATCTCCTCCAGCCATTCCACCTCTCCGGTGGTGGGGTTCCAGCTGGTCTTGCCGCCCTCACAGGCCAGGGAGATGATCATGTAGGTGTAGCTGCCCGCCTCCACGAACATGGCGCCGCTCCAGGCCTTGGGGGTGAGGTAGGAGCTGGTGAGGGACATGTACTCCTTGCTGTCGGCGCCGAAGTAGTGCCAGTAGCTGGAGCCGTTGCCTGCCCAGTTGTCGTGGTTGCCGGGCTGGACCAGGAACTTCACTCCGGCCTCGGGCAGCTGGTAGAAGATGTCCTTGGCGTTGTTGTACTGGGTGGCATCGCCGGAGTCGTCCACCACGTCGCCCAGGTGGATGACGCCCTTGATGTTCAGCTCGTCCACGCTGTCAATGAGCTCGTCCACGGCGGTGTCCATCACGTCGGGGCGGTACTCCACGGTGTTCTGGGTGTCGGGAATGAGCACGAAGTTGTAGTTGTCCTCGTCCCGCAGCGCATAGGTCTCGTTGCTGCCGAACTCGCCCACATAGTCCTCGGGGTTGGGCACCAGCCACTGGCTCTTGTCCAGGGCGTCCCCGGTGATGCGCACCTGCTGGAGGTTGCCCTGGAGGAACTTGTCCAGGCCGTTCCACCAGCTGGAGCCGATGCGGAAGCGGCCGTCGGCGGGGTCGGCGTACATGCCCACCATGTCGTCGGACACGTAGTCCCGGAAGGCCTCACAGCCGTTGACATAGGTGGCAATCTCGTGGCCGTCGGAGACGATGGCGATGTGGTACCACACGCCGCCCTGGTCCATGGACACGGACCAGGCCGCCGAGGACATGGAGTGGTCGCCGTCGGCGTTGCCGGTGACGAACTGAATTTCCTTACAGTTGGACACCGAGGCGTACATGGTGCCCTGCTCCCCCTCGGGGTTGCCGCCGCCGGAGCCCTGGCGGCCGATGAGGCTCATCCAGCTGTCTGCGGCGGTCCAGTCCTCGGGGAACTGATAGATAAATTCCAAGGTATAGCCGTCCTGGAACTCCTCGCGGTTGATGGCGGCCCCGGTCTGGGTGATGAAGTCGGCGCCGTTTTTGCCGGTGCTGTCGCCGTCAAAGACCAGGCTGCCCCCGGCTCCGGTCATGGAGTCGGCGGAGAAGGACAGATAGTCCTCCCAGTTGCCCTGCCCGTAGGTCTCCATCACCAGGTTGTTGCCGTTGCCGCTCTGGTCCTCAATGACCAGGTTGCCTGCGGCGATGGAACCCTGGGTGTACTGTTGCTGGAACTTCCAGTCGGCCACCACGGGGATGTCGGACTGGGTGGAAGTCTGGGCGTGGACGGTGGGCATCAGGCCCAGCATCATGGTCCCGGCCAGCGCCGCAGCACCCCAGCGGCGAGCCAGGGCCTTGGGTTTGTGGAACGTCATTTGGTTTCCTCCCTCTTTGTTGTGCGGGGCGATGCAAGCCCCATCTCTCAGATTTCTTCAGACGCTCCCACAGTATAACGACATGTACGGGTGCCTTTCCATCAAAGTCCCATCAAGGGAATGTAAAATTTTCATATGTTGGGGGCAACAGCCCCCAACTTCTCCCGTATGTGCGGCGCAGCCTTGCTCCCCTGGAGAGGGGAGACGCGCTCCGCTGGGGTCCATTTTGAGTGGCCAAAATGGACGAAAAGCCACTTAGGGCGTTCCCCCCTAAGGACCTCCCTGGGGTACGAAGCTGGACCTGCGTCAAGTCTAAATTCGGCCCGTCACCCTTGCTGTGGCGCCTAGTTCTGCCACCACACCAGGCCACTCTGGGCAGCTGGCCCTATCGCCAGGCGATTTCCACCTCCGGGCCTACCTTGGAGAAGCGGCGTTCCCGCCGCCGGGAGTTTTGCCGCACTTCCTGTGGTGCTGTGGTAGGGGCCGTGGCTTGCCCGGCCCGTGGCTACCCTGGAATTGCCCTGGGGAATTCGGGAGGGGCAAGCCCCTCCCCTACGCCCAGCAACGCAAGAAATGCGCAATTTTTATGGGTTTTTTGTGCCAAGCCCTCCAAGAACTGCGCTGCCAAGCTTCCGACCGCTGGGAACAGCGGCTCACCAAGGTGAGGCCCTGGGAATAGAAGTACCAACATACAGAGGAGCAGGTACCACCCTCAGAATGTCTACGCCATCTATGTGACAGGAACCAGTCCAGGGCCGAAACAAGGAGGACGCAGGGACTCCCAGTACCGCGGGGTGGATTCCACAAGGCGGGGGAAGGCCCCGCCTTTGGCGATTCTTTCCCCGATTTCTCATCGGAGAGAAATCGGGCCCAGCGGAGCGTCCCCACCAGGCCGGAGGGCTGGAACGGAAAAAGGAGGAGGGCAATCTATCATAATAGGACACAAAAAAGCCGCCGCAGCGTATCGCTGCGGCGGCAAATGAGTCTCTATTATTTGGCGTACTCGATGGCTTTGGTCTCCCGAATCAGGTTGACCTTGATCTGGCCGGGGTACTCCAGCTCGTCCTCGATCTTCTTGGCGATCTCCCGGGCGAGAATGACCATGCGGTCCTCGGAGACTTCCTCGGGCTTGATCATCACCCGCACCTCGCGTCCGGCCTGGATGGCGTAAGCCTTGTCCACTCCGGGGAAGGAGGAGGACAGCTCTTCCAGCTTCTCCAGACGCTTGATGTAGTACTCCACATTCTCTTTCCGGGCGCCGGGACGGGCGGCGGAAATGGCGTCGGCCGCCTGCACCAGGCAGGCCACGATGGTCTTGGCCTCCACATCGCCGTGGTGGGCCTCGATGGCGTGGATGACGGCCTCGCTCTCCCGGTACTTCCGGGCCAGCTCCACGCCAATCTGCACGTGGGAGCCCTCCACCTCGTGGTCAATGGACTTGCCCAGGTCGTGGAGCAGTCCGGCCCGCTTGGCCTGGTTGACGTCGGCGCCGATCTCGGCGGCCAGCAGACCAGCCAGCAGAGCCACCTCGATGGAGTGGTTGAGCACGTTCTGGCCGTAGCTGGTGCGGTAGCGCTGGCGGCCCAGCAGCTTCACCAGCTCGGGGGACAGACCGTGGACGTTGGTCTCGAACACGGCGCGCTCGCCCTCGGCCTTGATGGTGGCGTCCACCTCGCGCTTGGCCTTCTCCACCATCTCCTCGATGCGAGTGGGGTGGATGCGGCCGTCCAGAATCAGCTTTTCCAGGGCCAGACGGGCAATTTCCCGGCGCACCGGGTCGAAGCAGGACACGGTGATGGCCTCGGGGGTGTCGTCGATGATGAGATCCACCCCGGTCATGGTCTCCAGGGTACGGATGTTGCGGCCCTCACGGCCGATGATGCGGCCCTTCATCTCGTCGTTGGGCAGGGGCACCACGGACACGGTGGCCTCGGCCACGTGGTCGGCGGCACAGCGCTGGATGGCCAGGGCGATCTGCTCCCGGGCGTAGGTGTCGGCCTCCTCCTTGAAGCGGGCCTGAATCTCCTTGATCTTCAGGGCCTCCTCGTGGGTGACCTCCTCCTCCAGCTGTTCCATGAGGTAGCGCTTGGCCTCCTCGCACGTCAGGCCGGAGATCTGCTCCAGCAGCTGGGTCTGACGCTCCTTGATGGTGTCCAGTTCCGCACGGTCCTGGTCCAGCTCGGCGCTGCGAGCGGCCAGCACGTCCTCCTTGCGCTCCAGGTTCTCCATCTTGCGGTCCAGGTTCTCTTCCTTCTGGTTCAGGCGCTTCTCCTGGTGCTGGAGCTCACTGCGGCGGTCCTTGACTTCTTTCTCAAACTCGTTGCGGGCCTTGAGGATTTCCTCTTTGGCCTCCACGGTGGCCTCACGCTTCTTGCTCTCTGCGCTCTTGATGGCCTCGTTGATGACACGACGGGCCTCCTCCTCCGCAGAGCCGATCTCACGCTCGGCCACGGCCTTGCGCCGGTTATAGCCCACAGCGATGCCAACGCCTCCGCCAATGACCAGAGCCACCAGCACCGCAATCACAACAACAACAATGTTTACGTTCATGAATGTTCCCACACCTCCTTGTTTTTAGATTTTTTACAACAAAAAGCCAAAATAAGACGCGATGCACCCACAGGGCACACCGCGATAATCGAAAAACCGCCCACCCAATTTGGGCGCAGTATTTGAGTGTCATATAGCTTGCCAACGTACATATATGAAAGCACCCGAATCCAACAGGGTGCAGCAATTCCTCAAACAGGCGATGTCTCGCCCGGTTTTCCAAAATTATCTCCTGCTATTGTAAATGGAACTGTGCAATCTGTCAAGAGGAATTCTGCCCCTTTGTCTCCCGCAGAGAGACAAAGGGGCAATGAAAAATGATTAATGAAAAGTGAAGAATGCAGGCCCTCAAGCCTCTGCTTCGAATGATAATCTGTGCCGCTATGCGGCACACCATAATTATTCATGATTCGCTATTCATTCTTCATTTGCACAATGTGCGCAGTTTTTACTCCTCGTCCAACTTGAGTACCGCCACTGTAGCGTGAAGAATCTGTGCCAGTGGCACAGATTTAGCGGAAGCTCCGGCGGCTATGCCGCCGGAGGGGAACCATCGTGGACCCTTATTCCTCGTCCAACTTGAGTACTGCCATAAACGCCTCGGAGGGCATCTGCACCGTACCCAAACTCCGCATTTTCTTTTTGCCTTCCTTCTGCTTCTCCAGCAGCTTCTTCTTTCGGGTGATGTCGCCGCCGTAGCACTTGGCCAGCACGTCCTTACGCAGGGCCTTGATGGTCTCACGGGCGATGACCTTGCCGCCGATGGCGGCCTGGATGGGAATCTCGAACATCTGGCGGGGGATGTTCTCCTTGAGCTTCTCGCAGATCCGACGGGCCCGCTTATAGGCCTTGTCCCGGTGGGCAATGAAGGACAGGGCGTCCACCTGGTCGCCGTTGAGGAGCAGGTCCACCTTCACTAGGTCGGAGGGCCGGTAGTCGGCCAGCTCGTAGTCCAGGGAGGCGTAGCCCTTGGTGCGGGCCTTCAGGGTGTCGAAGAAGTCGTAGATGATCTCGTTGAGGGGCATCAGGTAGTGGATTTCCACCAGGTTGGTGTCCAAATACTGCATGTCCTTGTACTCGCCCCGGCGATCCTGGCACAGGGGCATGATGTTGCCCACATAGTCGGGGGGCGCAATGATGGACACGTTGACGTAGGGCTCCCGGGCCTCGGCGATGGTGCCGGGGTTGGGGTAGTTGTGGGGGTTGTCCACCCGCACCACGGTGCCGTCGGTCTTGGTGACCTCGTAGATGACGGAGGGCAGGGTGGTGATGAGGTCCAAATCAAACTCCCGCTCCAGACGCTCCTGGATGATCTCCATGTGGAGCATGCCCAAGAAGCCGCAGCGGAAGCCAAAGCCCAGAGCGATGGAGGACTCCGGCTCAAAGGACAGGGAGGCGTCGTTGAGCTGCAACTTGTCCAGGGCGTCCCGGAGGTCGGGGTACTTGGAGCCGTCCTCGGTGTACACACCGCAGTACACCATGGGCTGCACCGGGCGGTAGCCGGGCAGAGCCTCGGCGGTGGGGTTGGTGGCCTCAGTGATGGTGTCGCCCACCCGGGTGTCCTTCACGTTCTTGATGGAGGCGGTGAAGTAGCCGACCTCTCCGGCGGACAGCTCCTTGGCGGCCTCCATTCCCAGGGGGCGCAGGTAGCCGCACTCCAGCACGGTGTGCTCCACTCCGGAGGCCATCAGCCGCACCTTCATCCCCGGGCGGATGGTGCCCTCCATGACACGGAAGTACACGATGACGCCCAGATAGGGGTCATACTGGCTGTCGAAGATGAGGGCCTTCAGCGGGGCCTTGGGGTCGCCGGTGGGGGCGGGGACGTTGTGGACAATGTCCTCCAGCACGGAGCGGATGTTCAGGCCCATCTTGGCGGAGATTTCGGGGGCGTCCATGGCGGGCAGGCCGATGATGTCCTCGATCTCCTGCTTGACCCGGTGGGGGTCGGCGGCGGGCAGGTCGATTTTATTGAGCACCGGGCGAATCTCCAGGTCGTGGTCCAGGGCCAGATAGGTGTTGGCCAGGGTCTGGGCCTCCACGCCCTGGGCGGCGTCCACCACCAGCACCGCACCCTCACAGGCGGCCAGAGAGCGGGAGACCTCGTAGTTGAAGTCCACGTGGCCCGGGGTGTCAATGAGGTTGAGGCAGTAGGTCTCCCCGTTGTCGGCGGTGTAGTCCATGCGCACGGCACGGGCCTTGATGGTGATGCCGCGCTCCCGCTCCAGGTCCATGTTGTCCAGCAGCTGGGACTCCATCTGCCGCTGCTCCACCGCGCCGCAGATCTCAATCATGCGGTCCGACAGGGTGGATTTGCCGTGGTCAATGTGGGCGATGATGGAAAAATTGCGAATGTGATCTTGTTTGGTCATATTGGTATCGCTCCTCCCTGGGATGACAGGCCGCCCCCGTGGGCGGTGCTGACAAAACGAATTATTTTACCCGATCTCGGTGGCTCTTCATGTCGCCGTTGAGCCGTTCGCCACAGGCGTGGATGATTTGCAGCAGGGACTGATAGGTGCCCGGATAGTTGTCCATCATCTGGTCGTGGGACATGTCGGGGAATTTGTGCTTGCCCTTGCTCTGGGTCAGGGCCTCCAGGTAATCCGCCTCGTTGAGAATGAGGTCCACCCGGGGCAGACCGGCCATGAACTGCTCCTTGGGCACCGAGAACAGGCTGTCTCCGCTGTCTGAGCCGGTGCGGCGCAGGTGGCGGAAGAGGATATACACCGAGGTGGACAAAAAGTTGGTGGCCGCCCGAATGGCCTTTTTGTTGTCCAGCTTGCCCAGCAGGTCAAAGAGCACCCCCACCGAGTTTACCACCAGCTTTTTGGACAGGGTGGCCATCACCGAGCCCTTGAGCAGGTTGTCGGGTTGGGCGGAGGCGTCAAAGAGGGTATCCACGTCCAGAATGGTGGTGCCGTCCCGGCTCAAGGTACGGCCCAGTAAAAAGTCGGCGGACACATTGTAAAAATCGCAGGCCCGCACCACAAAGGCCAGTCCCGGCTCCCGTACCCCGTTTTCGTAGTGGGACAGCAGGGCCTGGGAGATGCCCAGCGCTCCGGCGGCCTGCCGCTGGGAGATTCCCTTTTCCTGCCGTAACAGGGACAAAGAACGTGCAAAATCAGCATGGATCATGTTATACCCTCTCTTTTCGTTCTCCAATCGCATTATTTATAGTATACCCAAGTGATTACAAGATGTAAATAAGGTGTTCCCACGGAAGGAGGAAAATTGCACAGAGTATTTTTGTACTTTTCCACCATATGGATGGTAGGGCGACAAATTTCATTGTTTGAGATTTTTTTAACAAAGATTGTCAGAATATCCGGGCAAAACTCTGCAAATGCTTTACATTTCTCTTTCCAGACCCTTGCAATCTGGCTGGGATGGTGCTACATTAATAGGCGATATGACTCGGAACACAATTTGTATTGTATGGAGGGAACCCAACTCATGTTTGGTCAATTGATTGAAAAACTGAAAGCCAGCCCCAAGACCATCGTCTTCACCGAGGGCACCGACGCCCGTATTCTGGAGGCCTCTGCCCGTCTGCTGTCCTCCACCTTCCTCAAGCCCATTCTGATTGGCAACGAGCAGGAGGTGCAGGTTGCCGCGGAAAAGACCGGCTTCAACATCAACGGCGCTATCATCATGGACCCCACCAAGTACGACAAGATGGAGGAAATGGTGGCTGCCATGGTGGAGCTGCGCAAGGGTAAGATGACCCCCGAGCAGTGCCGGGAGCTGCTGCTCCAGGGCAACTACTTCGGCACCATGCTGGTGAAGATGGGCGTGGCCGACTGCCTGCTGGGCGGCGCCACCTACTCCACCGCCGACACCGTGCGCCCCGCCCTTCAGCTGATTAAGACCAAGCCCGGCAACAAGATCGTGTCCTCCTGCTTTATCATGGTGCGGGCTGCCGCCATCGGCTCCAACGAGGTGCTGGCCATGGGCGACTGCGCCATCAACATCGACCCCAGCGAGGACGATCTGGTGGAGATTGCCCAGGAGTGCGCCCACTGCGCCCGGGTGTTTGGCATCGACCCCAAGGTGGCTCTGCTGAGCTACTCCACCAAGGGCTCCGGCAAGGGCCCCGACGTGGACAAGATGCGCAACGCCACCGAGAAGCTGCTGGCCACCAACCCCGACTTCGCCGTGGACGGCGAGCTGCAGTTTGACGCCGCCGTGTCCCCCGCCGTGGGCGGCCTGAAGTGCCCCGACTCCCCCGTGGCTGGCCACGCCAACACCTTCATCTTCCCCAACATCTCCGCCGGCAACATCGGCTACAAGATGGTGCAGCGCCTTGGGAAGTTTGACGCCTACGGCCCCATCCTGCTGGGCCTGAACGCCCCCATCAACGACCTGTCCCGTGGCTGCAACGCCATGGAGGTCTATTCCATGGCCATCATCACCGCCGCTCTGGCCTAACCCAGATACAAAAAATCCCCCTCGGTTTACACCGGGGGGATTTTTTGTATCTGGGTTAATGAAAAACGAATAATGAAGAATGAAAAATGCTGGCCCTCAAGTCTTCATTTCTCATGAAATCCGTGCCGCTGTAAGCGGCACACCATAACTATTCATTATTCACTTTTCACTGTTCATTTGAAGGCGGGGTTGTGGCTTTATGGATGCTGTGACAACCCTTTCAAATCCGCTGCCAGCTGCTCCGCCTGCTCCGGTGTGGTGCACCAGCTGGTGCAAAAGCGCACGGCGGTGTGGTCTGCGTCCACCTTCTCCCAGAAGGACCAGACGTGGCGGTCTGCCAGCTTGGCCAGATGGGCATCGGGCAGAACGGGGAAAAGCTGATTGGTGGGGGAGTCGTAGCGCATTGGGTAGCCCTTGGCCTGGAAGGCCTGGGACAGCTTGCGGGCCTGTTCCACGCCGTTTTCTCCCAGGCGGAAGTAGAGGCCGTCCTCCAGCAGGGTCTCAAACTGGACCCCCAGCAGGCGGCCCTTGGCCAGCATCCCGCCCCGCTGCTTGATGAGGTAGCGGAAGTCCCGGGCCAGGGCGGGGTTGGAGATCACCACCGCCTCCCCGAACAGGGCCCCCACCTTGGTGCCGCCCAGGTAGAACACGTCGCACAGCTCATAGAGCAGGGGGAGGGTGACGCTCTTCTCGGCGGCCAGGCCGTAGGCCAGCCGGGCCCCGTCCACAAAGAGGGGGAGGCCAAATTCCCGGCACACCTGGGAGATGGCGGTGAGCTCCTGGGCGGTGTACACGGTGCCCTGCTCGGTGGGGTGGGAGAGGTACACCATACCCGGCTGCACCACATGCTCGTGGGTGGCATCCTGCCAGTGGGCCTCCACCGCTGCCCGCACCTGCTGGGCGGTGATTTTCCCGTCCTCCGAGGGGAGCGGGAGCACCTTGTGGCCGGTGGACTCAATGGCTCCGGTCTCGTGGCAGTTGATGTGGCCGGTGTGGGCGCACAGCACCCCCTGGTGGGGCCGCAGAGCGGCGGCGATGACGGTGGTGTTGGTCTGGGTGCCCCCCACCAAAAACTCCACCGTAGCCTCCGGGGCCTGGCACAAGTCCCGGATGAGCCCCCGGGCCCGGTCACAGTGCGCGTCCACCCCGTAGCCGGGGGTCTGCTCCATGTTGGTGCGTGTTAAGGCATCCAGAAGGGCGGGGTGGCACCCCTCGGCGTAGTCACATTCCCATCGAATCACGGTTCATGTCCCCTTTCAGATAGAAGAAAAGCCGCCTGGTTTCCCAGACGGCTTTTTGTGCTTTGGTTTCAGCGATCAGACGCCACTTGCTCAGGCCAGCTTGTTGAGCTTCACAGTCATGGCGCTCTTTTTGTGAGCGGCATTGTTCTTGTGCAGCAGACCCTTGGCAGCAGCCTGATCCACGGCCTTAACGGCCACCTTATAAGCGGCATCGGCCTCGCTGCGGTTGCCTTCGGCCACCGCGGCCTCAAACTTCTTCAGGTCGGTCTTCAGCGCGGACTTCTGAGCCTTGTTCTGAGCCGCCTTGGTAGCATTCACCAGAACACGCTTTTTGGCAGACTTGATATTGGGCAAACCAAACACCTCCTCCGATGTGATTTTATGTTTTTGCGCAGTTTCCCGTCGCAGATATGTATTCTAGCATGAAACTCCGAAAAAAGCAACACTTAATTTACTATTTGTATAAAATTTTTTTCCAGGGCAAAAAATAGGGAGACATTTTCCCATTTTGCACAACATGTAGTGGAAGGAGAGAGGGTATGACAGGCATTCGCACGGATTTGGCCCAGGAGGCCCACCAGCTCCACCGGGATGTGGAGGGGGTGGAGTGCCGGGACGAGACCTGCCATGGGTACGAGGCCCACGTGGTGCAGGTGCGCACCCATGAGGCCGCCCAGGTGCTGGGCAAGCCGATAGGCACCTATGTGACGGTGGAGCTGGACGGGCTTTTGCGCCGGGAAGAGGCGGGGTTTTCCCGGGCGGTGGAGGCCGTGGCCGGGCTTTTGGCCCCCATGCTTCCAACGAAGGGGCTGGCCCTGGTGGTGGGGCTGGGCAATCGGGCCATGACCCCGGACCTGGTGGGGCCAAGGGCGGTGGATTTCACCCTGGTGACCCGGCACCTGGTGGAGGCCCTGCCCCAGTTTTCCCACCTGCGAGCGGTGGCGGCCCTGGCCGCCGGGGTGCTGGGCACCACGGGGGTGGAGAGCGGCGTGCTGGTCCAGGCGGTGGTGGACAAGCTCCACCCCAGCTGTGTCATCGCCGTGGACGCCCTGGCCTCCCGGTCGGTGGAGCGGCTGTGCCGCACGGTGCAGCTGTCCGATGTGGGCATCGTCCCCGGCTCCGGGGTGGGAAATCACCGCTACGCCCTCAGCCGGGACACCTTGGGGGTGCCGGTGCTGAGTCTGGGGGTGCCCACGGTGGTGGACGGGGCCACCCTCATCCAGGACCTGCTGGGAGAGCGTGCCCCAGAGGAGGCGCCGGGGCGAGAACTGTTTGTCACCCCTCGGGAGGCGGACAGCCGGGTGGCGGATTTGTCCCGGGTGCTGGGGTATGCGGTGAGTTTGGCTTTGAATCCGTCTCTGAGCGTGGAGGAATTGAATATGCTCATTGAGTAATGAAGCAGATCGGGAGGCGTTTGGTTTGGCAGAGATTGGGGGACAAAATTCCCGTTGTCCTGCCTTTTCATCTTGTGTTATACTGAGAAGTAGTTTTTTCGGTACAAAAGGAGGTGACTTGCCGTGAAACGCCTGTGGGAGAATGCTCGGCAGGTTCCGCCCGTGGGATTGGTAGCAGACGTGGTGGAGCTGTATTTTGTCCACCGGGTCAGCCGCTCCGCCGCCGAACTGGCCTATTTTCTGCTCCTGACCTTTTTCCCCATTCTCATCTGCGTCTCTGCCTTCGTCTCCAAGCTCAACCTGGAGATGTCCGCGCTGCTGGAGGAGGCCAGCTACGTGCTGCCCCAGGAGGTTTTGGCCATTTTCCAGGACTATTTGCACTATCTGGACACCCACCAGTCCGACGCCATGCTGGTGGCGGGCGTGTTTATGTCCGCCCTGTTTGCCTCCGCTGCCGTGCGGGGATTGATGAACATCATGCACGAAATTTACGGCAGAGCCACCTTCCAGGGTATTTTCCAGCTCATTGCCAGTCTCATCTTTTCCGTGCTGCTGCTCATTACCATCTACCTGTCCATCACCGTGGTGGTCACCGGAAACTGGTTTTTCCGCATGGTGGGACAGCTGCTGAAACTGGAGGACCTGGTGGCCAAGGTGGACACCTGGCAGTGGTCCAAGTATCTGATGCTCATTGCACTGGTGTTTTTGTTTATCCTGCTGCTGTACCGGTTTTCTGCCCCATTGGGCCACCCCCGGCCCCCGGTGATTCCCGGTGCGTTGGTGGCGGCGGTGGCGCTGACCGTGGCCTCCATGATTTTCTCCGCCTTTATGGAACACTCCACCCGGTACTCCCTGGTGTACGGGTCTTTGACTTCGGTGATCATCCTGTTGGTGTGGCTGTACCTGTGCGGCAACATCCTCATTGTGGGCAGCCTCATCAACTACGTCATTCACCAGAGAAAACACGGATAAGGGTATAATTTTCCCCCAAACAGCCATTCTAAGGGCAGATCATCCGGGAGGTGGCGGACATGTGGCAAGTGGGCGTGTGGGAGCCGGAGGAGCCGGTGAGCCCCCTGCTGGTGGAGCTGGCAGAGGGGGCGGGCTGCCTCATTCGGGCCTGCTGCGCCCCCCATCCCACCTGGAATACCCCCTTGGACCTGCTGGTGGTGGCCCCCCACGGGCCCCGGGCGGTGTGTCTGCCCCGATGCCGGGCCGCCCTGGTGCCCGGGGACGTGGCCCCGCCCCAGTGCTCCGCCCCGCCTCCCATCTGGGTCAGCTACGGCTGTGCCAGCCGCAACACCCTCACCCTGTCCAGCCTCACCGCCCACTCCGCCGCCGTGGCGGTGCAGCGGGAATTTCCACACCTGGGGGGCGGCATTGTGGAACGTCAGGAGCTGGTGCTCCCCTATTCCGGCCCCGCCCCGCTGCCCTTTTTGGCCCAGGTGGGGACGGCGCTGCTGCTGGGTCTGCTGCCCTGAGAGGGGGAGCATTTTTTCTTCCGGGCTTTACGTCTCCAAAATCATATGATATAATTTTCGGCATAAGATTGGAGCTGATACTGCCATGGAAGAACTGGTAGAATTAAAAGAAAATATCACATCCCAACGGCCGGACAGCTGGGACCGCCTGCCGGACATTCCCCTCTATATGGACCAGGTGGTGTCCTACCTCACCCGTCAGATGGTGTGTTTTGAGGAGGGGGACGGTCTGACCTCCGCCATGATCAACAACTACATCAAGGACGGTCTGCTGGCCCGGGCCAACGGCAAAAAGTACGGCAAGGAGCACCTGGCCTATCTCACCGCCATCAGCGACCTCAAGCAGGTGCTCAGCGTGCGGGAGATGCGCACCCTGGTGGCCATTGGAAAGAATGTGGGCACCAGCCAGGAGCAGTATGACTATTTTTGCCGGGTGCTGGACCAGGCTCTGGACCAGGCCGCCGGACAGCTCAACGAAGAGGCGGAGGAGGAGAAGCTGCCCGGTATGGTGCTCACCTACGCCTTGCAGAGTTACGCCCACGGGCTGGTGTGTCGGCGATTGCTGGAGATCATGGCCCAGAAGTCGGGGTGTTCCGACCTGTTGAAGGGCGGGAAAAAGAAGTAACACACCAGACGGTCAAGAAAACCTCATGTCAATGTAAGAGGGACAGACTATCTTGCATCGTCAAAAAGCCCTCGGCAGAGTTTTCCCATCCGCAGATGGGAAAATAAATGGAAATAACGTTTTTTTCGGGGACATGCGCATCGAAAAAAACACTTCTCAGTCCGCCAGTGTGGCCTTGGGTCGCCCTTTGGCCCAAGGCTGCATGCAGCGGGCTGCAACTCCTCGAAAAAATGCTGGCATTTTTGAGAAGCGTGTCGAACAGGTTCGACACGCACACATGAAGGAGGAATGATCCCATGTCAAACTACGTCATTGTCACCGATTCGTCCTGCGACCTGCCCGCCCACCTGGTGGAGGAGCTGGAATTACATACCGTGCCTCTGGCCTTCCTCTTTGGGGAGAAGACCTACTACAACTACCCCGACAACCGGGAGATGAGCCCCAAGGCCTTCTATGACCGCCTGCGTGCGGGGGAGATGGCCACCACCAACGCCATCAACGTGGGACAGGTGACGGATTTCCTCACCCCCTTCCTGGAGGAGGGCAAGGACATCCTGATTTTGAGCTTCTCCTCCGGCCTGTCTACCTCCTTTAACTCCTACACCATCTCCGCCCAGGACCTGGCCGAGCAGTACCCGGACCGCACCATCCGGGTCATCGATACCCTGTGCGCCTCCCTGGGCCAGGGTATGCTGGTGTACCAGGCGGCCCAGCTGCGCCAGGCAGGGAAGAGCCTGGACGAGGTGGCCCAGTGGGTGGAGGACAACAAGCTGCGCCAGTGCCACTGGTTTACCGTGGACGACCTGTTCTTCCTCAAGCGGGGCGGGCGGGTATCTGCCGCCACCGCCGTGGTGGGCACCATGCTGCAAATCAAGCCGGTGCTCCACGTGGACAACGAGGGCCACCTCATCAGCGTGGCCAAGGCCCGGGGGCGCAAGGCGTCCCTGCAGGCCCTGGTGGACAAGGTGGGCCAGCTGGGGGAGGACGTGGCCAATCAGACCATGTTCATCAGCCACAGCGACTGTGAGGCGGACGCCCAGTTTGTGGCCGACCAGATCAAGCAGAAGTATGGCACCAAGGAGATCATCCTCAACGATATCGGGCCCGTCATCGGCGCCCACACCGGCCCCGGCTGCGTGGCGCTGTTCTTCATGGGCAAGCACCGGTAAGGGCAATGAAGAATGAATAGTGAAAAATGAAGAATGAAGGAGTGCCGCTTGGGCGGCACGACTCAAAAGAAAAACCGGCGCATCTGCGCCGGTTTTTTGCTTTGAAATCGGTGCTGCTCAAAGCAGCACACCATACTTCTTCACTATTCACTATTACTTATTCACTAGCAGCTAAACGGCTGCTTTTTGGCAGCCGTTTAGCTGCTCTGCCGCTCCACTAGCTCCCAGGGCGCCACCATGGACTCCCCCTTCTTGCCGTGGAACAAATCCACCAGCAGCTGGGCGGCCATCTGGCCCACGTTGTAGGTGCCGTGGGACAGGGAGGTGATGGGCACGGGGGCCAGCTGGCTGTAGGCGCTGTTGTCGAAGCTCACCACAGCCACGTCCTGGGGCACCCGTTTGCCCCGCTGGACCAGGATGCTCACCAGGCGGGAGGCCACCTCGTCGTTGTAGCACACTGCCGCCGTGCACCCCTCCAGGGTCTTGAGCACCTGCTCCCAGGGCTCGTCCTCTTGCAGCAGGTCGGTCTTGGTCTCGGTGTTGTACCAGAACACGTGCTGCTGGTCCAGGGGCAGCCCCAGGTCCCGCAGCCCTTCCAGGTAGCCGGAATACCGCTGCAAGCCCTGGATGTCGTCGTTTTTGAACAGGCCCATAATGGCCCGGTGTCCCTTATTATAGAGGTACTCCACCAGCATGCGCCCGCCCCGGTAGTTGTCGTCCAGCACCGACAGGCAGTCGGGCATCTCCCGGTAGTAGCCGTGGAGGAACACCATGGGAATGCCCCGGGCCGTAATCTCCTGGTACAAATCCAGGTTGGGGTTGGGCAGACCCGTCTTGATGCCCTCCACCAGAATGCCGTCGGGCACGTGCTCGTCCAACAGGGAGGTGAGGATCTTCCGCTCGTTGGCCACCAGGTTCTGGGTGGCGTACAGGGTGAGGGCGCAGTTGTTGGCGGCCAGCACCGTCTCAATCTCCCGCAGAATGCTGGGGAAGATATAATTACTAATGTAAGTGGTGATAACGGCCACCGTGCGGCGGCCACCCTTGTCCCGCTTGGCCAGATGGGAGCCGCTGCCCTGACGGCGCTCAATGAGTCCCTCGGAGGCCAGCAGGCTCAGTGCCTGCCGCACGGTCTGGCGGCTGACCTGGAACTGGCCGCACAGAGCCTGCTCGGTGGGCAGAAGCATGGTTTCATCGTATTGTCCAGACTGGATTTCCCGGCGCAGGGTGTCTGCGACCGTTTGATATTTGGGGCGCACAATGTCCCCCCCCTCTCTCGTAGTTCTCTGGGATTGGTCCGTTGGATTTGTGATCGAAAGTATACCATATTTGTACGTACGGTGCAACACATGTTCGGGATATTTGTTTTAAATTTTGCGAAATGGTATGTACCTTTTCAAAACAAGTCTCGGCAATATTCCAATACCACCAGTCAAATTCAGAAAATAAAAGCCCAGAATCCGGCAAAAGAATTCGCGGCTCGATGGATTTTGAAAAAATCCACCGGGGTGTTTTGGTGGGATTTGTGCACAATGCCCGTTTTCTGGAAGAGCGCTTTTTGCGTATATTGATTAAATATTCCAGGCGTTTCGGAAAAACTGGAACCGATTGGGAGTCTTTCTCGTGGTTATCACCAATTTTTCAGAATGTTTTCACAAATTTGTATTGTTGTAAACCTAGAAATGAATAGTTGTTCGTACATTTACTTGACATTTGAAATTTTGTTGGTATACTGAAATCACAGAGCACCGAACGGCAGCGGAACAAAACATCTGCCCCGGTGGAACAAGCGAAATATTGGAACGGAGGTCACTACAATGAAGAAGAAATTACTTGCACTGTCCTTGTCCCTGGCCATGGCGTTCTCCCTGGCCGCTTGCGGCGGAAACGGCGGCAACACCGACACTCCCGCTGGCGACGGCCCTGACGATGGGCCGATTCAGGTGGGCTTCGCTCAGGTGGGACATGAGTCCGACTGGCGCACCGCTTCCACCAAGTCCGCTCAGGACGTGTTCTCCGAGGAGAACGGCTACGAGCTGTCCTTTGTGGACTGCGACAACGACTCCGCTGTTCAGCTGGATGCTGTGCGTAACTTTATCCAGCAGGGCATGGACTACATCATCATTGACCCCATCGTGGATACCGGCTGGGACGCAGTGCTCACCGAGTGTGAGGACGCTGGCATTCCCGTCATCATCATCGACCGTACCATCACCGACTCCGACAAGTACACCGCCTGGGTTGGCTCTGACTTCAAGGTTGAGGGCCTGGCCTGCGGCGAGTGGCTGAAGGCATTCGCTGCCGATAAGGGGATTGAGGAGATCAATGCCCTGGTGATCGAGGGCTCCACCGGTGCTTCCGCCACCATCGGCCGTACCGATGGCTTCAAGGAGATCGCCGACCGTGAGGGCTGGACCATTCTGGATTCTCAGAGCGGTGACTTCACCGAGGCTGGCGGCCAGGAGGTCATGGAGTCCTACTGCCAGAGCTACAAGGGCCAGTTCAACGTGGTTATCTGCCAGAACGATAACGAGGCTGCCGGTGCCATGACCGCCATGGATGCCGCTGGCGTCAGCTACGGCGTGGACGGCGATGTGATTCTGGTTTCCTTCGATGCCAACAAGCCCTATGTCCAGCTGGTTATGGAAGGCAAGATCAACGCCAACTTCGAGTGCAACCCCATGGCCGCACCCATGGTGGATGAGATCATCAAGCAGCTGGAGAACGACGAGACTCCTGAGAAGGAAGTGTACGTCACCGAGTCTTGGTTCGCCGCTGAGGACAACGTCAAGACCATCACCGTCAACGGTGAGGAGCAGGAGATGGTCCACGTGACCCAGGAAGTCTTGGACGCTCGTCCCTACTAAGGATTTTCCGGAAAAACTCCATAGAATATAAACATCCAGGGGGACCCCGGCACTTCCCGGGGTCCCCTTTTCAACCCAAAACTCTGTGAGGTGAACCACTTTGGAAGGTAATATCGTACTCACTGCCCGAGGCATCACCATGACCTTTCCCGGCGTTAAGGCGCTGGACGGGGTGGACTTGACCCTGCGTAAGGGTGAGATCCACGCCCTGATGGGAGAAAACGGTGCAGGAAAATCCACCCTCATCAAGTGCCTGACCGGCATCAACGATTTTGAGGCCGGAGAGATCCGCATTGACGGCATTGACGGGCCGGTGAAGAACCACTCTACTTTGGATGCCCAGAAGGTGGGCATCTCCACCGTGTATCAGGAGGTCAACCTGTGCCCCAACCTCAGCGTGGCCGAGAACCTGTACATTGGCCGTGAGCCCAAGACTTTCATCGGTACCATTGACCGCAAGAAGATGTACCGGAA
Organism: Pseudoflavonifractor sp. An44; assembly: GCF_002161675.1. Lineage (GTDB taxonomy): Bacteria > Bacillota > Clostridia > Oscillospirales > Oscillospiraceae > Enterenecus > Enterenecus faecium. The sequence goes on along the minus strand of NZ_NFIH01000008.1, from coordinate 94,420 downwards.
GGCCGAGGAACTGGTCAAGCGTCTGGAAATTGACGTGGATGTGTACCAGAACCTGGAGAACTACTCCCTGGCCATCCAGCAGATGATCGCCATCGCCCGTGCGGTGGATATGGATTGTAAGGTTTTGATTTTGGACGAGCCCACCTCCTCTCTGGACGACGTGGAAGTGGACAAGCTCTTTGTTATGATGAACCAGCTCAAGCAAAATGGCGTGAGCATCGTCTTCGTCACTCACTTCCTGGAGCAGGTATACGCCGTGTGTGACCGGATTACCGTGCTGCGCAACGGTACCTTTGTGGGTGAGTACCCTGTGGACGAGCTGCCCCGGGTCAAGCTGGTGGCTGCCATGATGGGTAAAGATTTCGATGATTTGGCCAGCATTAAGCCGGAAGGATTTGATACCCTCAAGGACGCTCCCATGCAGATTGAGGCACAGGGGCTGAGTCACAAGGGTACCATCAAGCCCTTCGATTTGAACCTGCGCAAGGGAGAGGTGATTGGCCTGACCGGCCTGCTGGGTTCCGGCCGTTCCGAGCTGGCCCGTGTGATCTACGGCGCGGACAAGGCCCAGACCGGTACCTTGAAGGTGGCGGGCAAAGAGGCCAAGATCAACCAGCCCATTGATGCCATGCAGATGGGCATGGGCTTGCTGCCCGACGACCGCAAGGCTGAGGGTATCATCGGCGACCTGTCTGTGCGTGAGAACATCATCTTGGCCCTTCAGGCCAAGCGTGGTATGTTCCACCTGATTCCCCGGGCACAGCAGGACAAAATGGCCGACCACTACATCAAGATGCTCCAGATTAAGACCGCCTCTCGGGAGACTCCCATCAAGCAGCTGTCCGGCGGCAACCAGCAGAAGGTGATTTTGGGCCGCTGGCTGGCCACCGACCCGGATTTCCTCATTCTGGACGAGCCCACCCGTGGTATCGACGTGGGCACCAAGACCGAGATTCAAAAGCTCATCATCCACCTGGCCCAAGAGGGCAAGAGCATTATGTTTATCTCCTCTGAGATCGAAGAGATGCTGCGTACCTGTAACCGCATGGCGGTGCTCCGTGACGGTGCCAAGGTGGGCGAGCTGGAAGGCGAACTGACCCAGGAGCGGGTTATGAGTGCCATTGCAGGAGGTTTTGACGAATGACAACTCTCAAGAAATTTTCCCGCCAGCAGCTGTTCCTTCCAATCGTGTGCGTGCTGCTGGTGCTGGCCGTAAACATCGTGTACGATGTGGCAAACGGCGATGTATTTTATAACTTTTTCAAGATTTCCATGACCAACGGCATTTTCCAGGGCCGTCTGGTAAACATCCTCAACCGTGGCAGTGAGGTTGCCATTCTGGCCATCGGTATGACGTTGGTGGTCTCCGCCTCCGCCGGTACGGATATTTCCGTGGGCTCGGTGATGAGCCTGTGCGCCTCCTTCTGCTGTATGCTCATTGCCGGATTCGGCGTTTCCTCTGTGGATTCCGTCACCCCCGCCTCTCTGGCTCTGGGCTTTGCCGGTGCCATCCTGATGGGCTGCCTGTGCGGCGCCTTCAACGGCGCTCTGGTGTCCTACTTGGGCATTCAGCCCATGGTGGCCACGCTGATTCTCTGGTCGGCGGCCCGTGCCATCGGCCTGCTGCTGTGCAACAACCTGATTGTGTATGTGCGTGTGCCTGAGTACGGCGTGCTGGGTGGCTACCTGTTCGGCATTCCCACCCCCCTCATCGTGGTGATCGTATGCGTGCTCATTACCACCCTGCTGCTGAAGTACACGGCCCTGGGTCTGTACATCCAGTCGGTGGGTATCAACAAGCGGGCCAGCCGCATCGCCGGCCTGAACTCCAAGCGCATCATCTTCCTGTGCTACCTGGTGTGCGGCCTGTGCGCTGCCATCGCTGGCCTGGTGGCTTCCTCCCGAATCACCAGTGCAGACTCCAACAACATCGGCTTGAACATGGAGCTGGACGCCATCCTGGCCGTGGCTCTGGGCGGCAACGCCCTGAGCGGCGGTAAGTTTAACCTGGCTGGCTCCATCATCGGTGCCTATACCATTCAGGCCATTACCACCACGATGTACAACCTGGGCGTGTCCACCGAGGTCACCCCTGTGTTCAAAGCTGTTGTGGTAATTATTATCGTGGCCATCCAGGCACCCCCTGTGAAGGCCTGGTTCAACAAGCGCAGTGCCGCTAAGGCCGCTGCCAAGAAGGAGGTGGCCAAGGTATGAGCAAGAAACCTGCCAATGCCTTGAAAAGCGTCAAAGAGATGAACAGCAACACCATGTTGCTGATGATTACCATTGTTTTGTTCTTTGTGCTCTATGCTGGCGGCTGCGTGGCCTATGCCAGCAGAGGATTCCTCACCGTTCAGACCTTCCTCAACGTGCTGCGCAGCAGCGCCGGCCTGATCTGTGTGGCCAGCGGCATGACCTGCGTCATGCTCACCGGCGGCATTGACATCTCGGTGGGCTCTCTGGTGGCTCTGGACTGTATGATTCTGGCCTATGGCATGACCGAGATGAACATGAGCGCTCCTGTGGCTGTGATTCTGGTGCTGGTGCTGGGCCTGGTCTTTGGCCTGGTGCAGGGCTTCTTCATCGGATACCTGCAGATTCAGCCCTTCATCGTCACCATGGCTGGTATGTTCTTCGCCCGCGGCATGGTGGCTGTCATCTCCACCGCCCAGCTGTCCATCACCAGCGGTGCCTTCTATGATCTGGCTACCTTCCGCATCTACCTGCCCTTCGGCGGCACCATCAACCGGGCTGGAAAGATGATTATGCCCTACTTCGGCGTGGGTGTTATCATCGCTGTGGTGGTGCTGATCCTGGTGTTCCTGATGCTGCGTTACACCAAGTTTGGCCGCTCCCTGTACGCGGTAGGCGGCAATGAGCAGTCCGCTGCCATGATGGGTCTGAACGTGAAGCGGACCAAGATGATGGCCTATGTGCTCTGCTCTCTGCTGTGCTCCATCGGCGGCATTTGCTACTTCCTCAATACCACCAGCGCCAGCGTCAACCAGGCCACCGGCTTGGAGATGGACGCCATCGCCTCCGCGGTTATCGGTGGTACGCTGCTGACCGGTGGTGTTGGTAACGTCATCGGCACCCTGTTCGGCGTGCTCATCAACGGTACCATCGCCAGCATCGTGCAGTTCAACGGTAAGCTGGCCAGCTCCTGGCCCAACATTCTCACCGCTGCCTTGCTGTGCTTCTTCATCGTGCTGCAGAGTGTGTTTGCCCTGCTGAAAAACCGCAAGAAATAAGTTTGAAATTTCTCACAGGAGGGTTGCTCCATGGATATGAAAGAATTTCTCGCAAACGGTCAGGCCTGTCTGGGCATCGAGCTGGGCTCCACCCGCATCAAGGCGGTGCTCATCGGCCCTGACCACGCCCCCATCGCCTCCGGCGACCACAGCTGGGAGAACCGCTATGAGGGCGGCTACTGGACCTACTCCCTGGAGGACGTGTGGACCGGGCTGCAAGACGCCTACGCCCACCTGTCCGCCGATGTGGAAGCCCGCTACGGGGTGAAGCTGACCCGTGTGGCCTCCATGGGCTTCTCCGCCATGATGCACGGCTACCTCCCCTTCGGCCATGAGGGCCAGCTGCTGGCCCCCTTCCGCACCTGGCGCAACACCACCACCGGACAGGCCGCTGAGATTCTCAGCGAGCGGTTCAACTTCAACATTCCCCAGCGCTGGTCCATTGCCCACCTGTACCAGGCCATCCTCAACGGCGAGGACCACGTGCCCGACGTGGCCTTTATCACCACGCTGGCGGGCTACGTGCACTGGAAGCTCACCGGGGAGAATGTCCTGGGTGTGGGCGACGCCAGCGGCGTGTTCCCCATTGACTCCAACACCTGCGACTACGACCAGGCCATGGTGGACAGCTTTGACGCCCTGGTGGCCGACAAGGGCTTCCCCTGGAAGCTCCGGGATATCCTGCCCCGGGTGGCGGTGGCTGGCGACAACGCCGGCACCCTCACCGCCGAGGGGGCCAAGCTGCTGGACCCCACCGGGACCTTGCAGCCCGGCGCCATCCTCTGCCCCCCCGAGGGGGACGCTGGCACCGGCATGGCCGCCACCAACGCCGTGGCCAAGCGCACCGGCAACGTGTCGGCGGGCACCTCGGTGTTCTCCATGATCGTGCTGGAGAAGCCCCTGAGCCGCCGCTACGAGGAGATCGACATGGTCACCACCCCCGACGGGGCTCCCGTGGCCATGGTCCACTGCAACAACTGCACCAATGAGATCAACGCCTGGGCGGAGGTCTTCTCCGGCCTGCTCACCGCTCTGGGCCATGAGGTGGACAAAAACGCCCTGTACACCGCCATGTTTACCTCCGCTCTGGAGGGCAAGGCGGACGGGGACGGGCTCCTGCTCTATAACTACCTGTCCGGCGAGCCGGTCACCGGCCTCAGCGACGGCCGCCCCCTGCTGGTGCGTGGCCCCGAGGCACACCTGAACTTTGCAAACTTCATGCGCACCCAGCTCTATTCCGCCCTGGCCACCTTGAAGGTGGGCCTGGACATTCTGGGTGAGGAGCATGTGGCGGTGGACCGCCTCATGGGCCACGGCGGATTCTTCAAGACCCCCGTGGTGGGCCAGCGCATTCTGGCTGCCGCCGCCAACAGCCCCGTAGCCACCATGGAGACCGCCGGAGAGGGCGGACCCTGGGGCATGGCCCTGCTGGCCGCCTATGCGGTACATAAGACCGACGGCCAGTCCCTCCAGGACTACCTGAACACCCAGGTCTTTGGCGACCAGAAGGTGTCTGTGGTGGAGCCTCAGGCCGAGGACGTGGAGGGCTTCACCAACTTTATGGTGCACTATAAGGCGGGCCTGGCTGTGGAGCGGGCCGCCGTGGAACACGTATAAATAAAAACTTGACATAACGGAGGTTATGAACATGAGCAACAAAGAATTTTGGTTTGTCGTGGGCAGCCAGTTCCTGTATGGCCCCGAAGTGCTGGAGATCGTGGATCGCCGCGCCGCCGAGATGGTGGACACCCTCAACGCCACCGGAAACCTGCCCTGCAAGCTGGTATACAAGGTCACGGCCAAGACCAACAAGGAGATCGCCGACGTGGTGAAGGCCGCCAACTATGACGACAACTGCTGCGGTATCGTCACTTGGTGCCACACCTTCTCCCCCTCCAAGATGTGGATCAACGGCTTTGTCAACCTGCAAAAGCCCTACTGCCACCTGGCCACCCAGTACAACCTGGAGATCCCCAACGAGGAGATCGACATGGACTTCATGAACCTCAACCAGGCCGCCCACGGCGACCGGGAGCACGGCTTCATCGCCGCCCGTCTGCGCATGCCCCGCAAGGTCATCGCCGGCTACTGGAAGGACGAAGAGGTCCAGAAGCGTCTGGGCCGCTGGATGCGCACCTGCCTGGGTGTGGACTTCTCCCGCAACCTGAAGGTGATGCGCTTTGGCGACAACATGCGGGAAGTGGCCGTCACTGAGGGCGACAAGGTGGAAGTGCAGGCCAAGCTGGGCTGGCAGGTGAACACCTGGGCCGTGGGCGATCTGGTGGAAGTGATGAACCAGGTCACCGACGCCGAGATTGACGAGCTGATGGAGGTCTATAAGGCCAACTATGATATCGCCACCGACAACGTGGAGGCCATTCGCTACCAGGCTCGGGAAGAGATCGCCATGAAGAAGATGATGGACGCAGAAGGGTGCAAGGCCTTCTCCAACACCTTCCAGGATCTCTACGGCATGGAGCAGCTGCCCGGCCTGGCCAGCCAGCACCTGATGGCTCAGGGCTACGGCTACGGCGGCGAGGGCGACTGGAAGGTGTCCGCCATGACCGCCATCATGAAGGTCATGGGTGAGAACGGCAACGGCGCCTCCGGCTTCATGGAGGACTACACCTACCACCTGGTGCCCGGCCACCAGTACTCCCTGGGCGCCCACATGCTGGAGGTGTGCCCCTCTCTGGCCTCTGCCCGGCCCCGCATTGAGACCCACCACCTGGGCATCGGCATGAACCGCAAGGACCCCGCCCGCCTGGTGTTCGAGGGCAAGGAAGGGGACGGCATTGTGGTCTCCCTCATCGACATGGGCGGCCGCCTGCGCCTGATCTGCCAGGACATCCACTGCGTCAAGCCCATCATGGACATGCCCAACCTGCCCGTGGCCCGGGTCATGTGGACCGCTGAGCCCTCTCTCACCACCGGTGTGGAGTGCTGGATCACCGCTGGCGGCGCCCACCACACCGTCCTCAGCTACGACGTCACCGCCGAGCAGATGAAGGACTGGGCCAACATCATGGGCATCGAGTTTGTCCACATCAGCAAGGATACCACCGTGGAAGGCCTGGAAAAGGAACTGTTCTGGAACGACCTGGCCTGGAAGCTGAAGTAATCAGCCATACGCAATCATAAATATTGTTTATTATTCCTTCCTCCCTCAAACCTGTGCCCCAGGGGTGTGCGTGGCACGCCCCTGGGGCCAATCCGGCAAAGAAGTCCACGGACTTCTTTACCAAAAGGATTGCATGAATTTGTCTATGCCCCAAGGGTGTGTCTGGCATACCTCTGGGGTTTTCTGATATGAAAAGGAGTTTGAAACTATGACCGCAGCTGAAAAAAAGCAACTGGCGGTGACCGCCTGCAAGGTACGCATGGGTGTCATCGAGGGCACCCACGCCGCCAAGGCCGGACATCCCGGCGGCTCTCTGTCCGCCGCCGACCTGTTTACCTATCTCTATTTTAAAGAAATGCGCATCGACCCCGCCAATCCCCGCTGGGAGGATCGGGACCGCTTTGTCCTCTCCAAGGGCCACACCGCCCCCGGCCTCTACGCCGCTCTGGCCAACCGGGGCTACTTCCCCGTGGAGGACCTGCTCACCCTGCGCCAGATTGGCAGCCACCTCCAGGGCCACCCCAACATGAACCTGACCCCCGGTGTGGATATGTCCACCGGGTCCCTGGGCCAGGGCCTGTCCGCTGCCGCTGGCATGGCCAAGGGCGCCAAGTTCCTGGGCAAGGACATCAACGTCTACTCCCTGCTGGGCGACGGCGAGCTGGCCGAGGGCCAGATCTGGGAGGCCACCATGTTTGCCGCCCACTATAAGCTGGACAACCTGTGCATCATCGTGGACATCAACGGCTTGCAAATTGACGGTCGCACCTGCGACGTGATGAACACCGAGCCTGTGGATGCCAAGTTCGCCGCCTTCGGCTGCGACGTGGTGAAGGTGAACGGCCACGACTTCCAGGAGCTGGAGGACGCCTTCGCCAAGTTCCACGCCAACCACGGCACCGGAAAGCCCACCGCCATCCTCATGAAGACAACCAAGGGCAAGGGCGTGTCCTATATGGAAAATCAGGCCGGGTGGCACGGCAAGGCCCCCAACGACCAGGAGTATGAGCAGGCCATGGGCGAGTTGAAGGCCCAGCTGGCAGAAGTGGAGGGGATGTAACATGGCAGACGTGAAGAAAATCGCAACCCGTGAGAGCTACGGCAACGCCCTCAAGGAGCTGGGCGAGACCCACGCCGATCTGGTGGTGCTGGACGCCGACCTGGCCGGGGCCACCAAGACGGGCATCTTCAAAAAGGCCTTCCCGGACCGCCACTTCGACTGCGGCATTGCCGAGGCCAACATGGTCAACGTGGCTGCGGGTCTGTCCACCATGGGCCTGGTGCCTTTCGCCGCCACCTTCGCCATGTTCGCCGCCGGGCGGGCCTATGAGCAGGTGCGCAACACCATCGGCTACCCCCACCTGAACGTGAAGATCGGCGCCACCCACGGCGGTATCTCCGTGGGCGAGGACGGCGCTTCCCACCAGTGCTGTGAGGATTTCGCCCTCATGCGCACCATTCCCGGCATGACCGTCATGTCTCCCGCCGATGACGTGGAGGCCCGCAAGATGGTGAAGGCCGCCTACGAGATGGAAGGCCCCGTGTATATGCGCTTTGGCCGTGCTGCGGTTCCCGTCATTCACGACGAGGACTATGAGTTCCAGATTGGCAAGGGCGAGGTGCTCACCGATGGCACCGACGTGGCCATCATCGCCAACGGCCTGCTGGTGGCCGAGGCTTTGGAGGCCGCTGAGACCCTGGCCCAGGCCGGTATCTCCGCCCGGGTCATCAACATGGCCACCATCAAGCCTCTGGACGAGGAGCTGGTGCTGAAGGCCGCAAAGGAGTGCGGCAAAATCATCACCTGTGAGGAGCACAACGTGCTGGGCGGCCTGGGCGAGGCCGTGTGCGGCGTGCTGGCCGAGCAGTGCCCCACCCCCGTGCGCCGCATCGGCGTCAACGACGAGTTTGGCCACTCCGGCCCCGCCGGAGCCCTCCTCAAGCAGTTCGGCCTGTGCGCCGACCACATTGTGGAGGTGGCCCGGGACTTCGTGGGTAAGTAAAAAATTGCTGCTACCATTTTCTCCCCTGCCTGCGGGCAGGGGAGATTTTTTGTTTTTTCGGCCCGGCCCAAAATAGTTTTTAGTAAAAATATGCCTGACAAAAAACTGGAATTGGAAACATTTCCAATTGAATTTCAGCGATTTTTCAGAGTTTTAAAGAAAACATACCACTTTGTACAATTTCACATGGATGCGAAATGGAATCTCTTGTGTTTTCGCATAAAGCATGTTACACTTATCCTGCGTATTTGTGCAGAGGGGTGTTTTGCGCCCTTCGGCACGCCGGACCGGATTTTTACCGGGAATGAAAAGAAGGAGGAATATCATGTTCCAAAAGAAACGGCTGCTTGCAGGCGCTTTGGCCCTGGTGATGGGCGCAAACCTGGTAACGGTTGGCGCATTCGCCCGTGGCGAGAGTCGCTCGACCAGCACACAGACTTCCTCTCCTGAGGAGACGGTCTACGTCAACACCTACGGCGGGGACAGCCGCACCGTGGACTTCAATGACCACTGGCGGTTCAACCTGGGCAGCGGCGACGCAGACCCCAACTACAACGACTCCGCTTGGCGGGACGTGGATCTGCCCCACGACTACAGCATCGAGCAGGAGTACAGCAAGAGCGGCGAGGCCGAGAGCGGCTACTTGCTGGGCGGCACCGGCTGGTACCGCAAGACCTTCTCCATCACCCCTGAGTGGAAGAACAAGGTCGTATCTGTCAACTTCGGCGGCGTGTACATGAACGCCACCGTCTACCTCAACGGCCATGAGCTGGGCTTCCACCCCTATGGCTACACCTCTTTTGCCTTCGAGCTGCCCCAGGAGTACCTGAACTATGAGGGCGACAACGTGCTGGCCGTAAAGGTGGAGCACCAGACTCCCTCCAGCCGTTGGTATTCCGGCAGCGGTATCTACCGCTCCGTGCACCTGACCGTCACCGATCCCGTGCATGTGGACCGCAACGGTACTTACATCACCACCCCCAATCTGGCTGAGTCCAACGGCGCCGACGGCACCGTGAACGTGGTCACCACCGTGGCCAACCAGAGCGGTGAGGCCGCCAACGTGGTGGTGCGTCAGAGCATCTACGAGCTGGGCGGCGAGCAGTCCGTGGCTTCTGTCACCGGCGAGACCGTCACCGTGGACGCTGGCTCCACCCAGGACGTGACCCTCACTGCCAAGGTGGACAGCCCCAAGCTGTGGGACACTGACAACCCCAACCTGTACACCGCCGTCACTGAGGTGCTGGTGGACGAGCAGGTGGTGGACACCTATACCACCGAGTTCGGCTTCCGCTGGACGGAGTTCAACAACGACTCCACTGGTTTTGAGCTCAACGGTGTGCCCACCCGTCTCAAGGGCGTGTGTATGCACCACGACCAGGGCGCTCTGGGCTCCGAGGCCTGGTACCGGGCCATCGAGCGCCAGGTGGAGATCCTGAAGGAGATGGGCTGCAACGCCATCCGCGTTACCCATAACCCCGCCGCTCCTGAGCTGGTGGAGATCGCCAACCGCAAGGGCATCATGCTCATCGACGAGGCCTTCGACACCTGGACTCTGCCCAAGAACGGCAACACCCAGGACTACTCCAAGTGGTTCAACGTGACCATCGCCGAGGGCAACAACATCCTGGGCGGCGAGACTGGCATGACCTGGGCTGAGTTCGACGTGAAGGCCATGGCCAACCAGGACAAGAACGCCCCCTCCGTCATCATGTACTCCCTGGGCAATGAGATCTTCGAGGGCGTATCCTACGCTGGCTACAGCAACTATCCCACCATCGCCCAGAACCTCATTGACTGGATCAAAGAGGTGGACACCACCCGTCCTCCCACGTTTGGCGACAACAAGCTCAAGGAGAACTGGGACATCGCCAACAAGGTCGCCGCTGTGGTGGCCGAGAATGGCGGCATCATCGGCTACAACTACTCCACCGCTGCCCACCTGCAGACTGGTGTGAGCAAGGGCTGGCTGGTGTACCACTCTGAGACGGCCTCTGCCGTCACCAGCCGCGGCGTGTATGACCGCAAGGGCAACCGTGTGGATGTGGGCGGCGACCGCCTGCTGACCTCCTACGACAAGAGCACCGTGGGCTGGGGCGCCGTGGCGGCCGATGCCTGGTGGCGTGTGCTCCAGCTGGACGCCTCCATGGGCGAGTTTGTGTGGACTGGCTTTGACTACATCGGCGAGCCCACCCCCTGGAACGGCACCGGCACTGGCGCTGTGGGCGGCTGGCCCTCTCCCAAGTCCTCTTACTTCGGCATCATCGACACCAACGGCCTGCCCAAGGACAGCTACTATCTGTATCAGAGCCAGTGGAACGACGATGTGACCACCCTCCATGTGCTGCCCACCTGGGACGAGGACGATGTGTCCAAGGACAGCAACAACAAGGTGGAAGTGGTTGTGTACTCCGACGCCCCCGTGGTGAAGGTCTACCTCAACGGTGAGGAAGTGGGCACTGCCACCTCCACCGTGACCACCACCGATGCCGGTTACACCTACCGCACCTTTACCTCCGGCACCGGCACCTATACCCAGAAGTCCGGCTATGAGAGCCTGTATGCCACCTTCATGGTGCCCTATGCCGCTGGTACTCTGGAAGTCAAGGCCTTTGACGAAAATGGCGACCAGATCACCGAGACCGAGGGCCGCAGCGTGGTGAAGACCACCTCCGGCGCCTCTCAGCTCACCCTTTCCGCTGACCGTGATTCCATCGTGGCCGACGGCGACGACCTGAGCTACATCACCATCGACGTCAAGGACGCCAACGGCAACCTGGTCAACACCAACGACGTGAACGTCCAGCTCTCCATCGAGGGCGAGGGCACCATCGTGGGCGTGGACAACGGCCGTCAGATCGACCACACCTCTTATCAGAGCCTGTCCCGCAACGCTGCCGCTGGCCAGCTGGTGGCCATCGTGCAGTCCACCGACAAGGCCGGTGAGTTTACCGTCACCGCCAAGGCCAACGGCGTGAAGGCTGGCTCCGTCACCGTCACCACCACTCCTGTGAAGGACGAGGGCGGCAACAACCCCGTCATCAGCTATGACATCTCCCGCTATCACTATGTGAAGGTGGGCAACGCCCCTGTTCTGCCCGACACCGTGGAGGTTACCTACAAGGACGGCTCCACCAAGGAGCTGGGCGTGACCTGGAACGCCTACAACGAGGACCTCATCCAGGAGGTTGGCGCCTTCACCATCAGTGGCGTCATCGATGAGGTGAACGTCACCACCACCGTCAACATCAACATGCTGGACCAGGTGGCTGCTCTGCTCAACTACTCCACCGCCGTGCGCAAGGATGGCCAGGTGACTCTGCCTGCTTCCCGTCCCGCCGTGCTGGCCAATGGCGACATCCTCAACGCTGAGTTCCCCGTGGAGTGGAACATTCCCGATGACCTCACCGCCACCGTGGGCACCAAGACCGTGCAGGGCACCAGCCAGGTGTTCGGCGAGGAGATCTCTGTCACTGCCTCCATCCGTGTGGCTGAGGGCGACGTGACCATCGGCGGCAACGTGGCTTCCAACGCCGCTGAGCTGACCCAGAGCATCCCCAAGGAACTCCAGAGCGACACCCTGGAGGCCATCCGTGACGGCTCCACCGAGGTGGATCCCAACCTGGACGGCGGCCCCAACGAGAGCACCTGGAGCAACTTCGACTCCGCTCAGGCTGGCAACAAGTCCGCTTCCATCGCCTTCCGCTATGACACCGCCCAGTACCTGGGCCAGGTGGTGCTGTACTTTGCCACCGACAGCTACTCCGCCGCTCTGCCCTCCGATGTGAAGATGGAAGTCAGCGGCAACGGCATTGAGTGGACCCCCCTGGACATCACCAAGGGCGAGGAAACCAAGCCCCACACCAACGTCACCCGCATCGCCTACACCTTCGAGCCCCAGGATGCCGTGAACTTCCGCATCACCGTCACCAACAAGGAAGGCGATCCCGCTTCTGCTGCCACTTCTTACTGCGTCAGCCTCACCGAGGTGGAGCTGAATGTGGCTCAGACCAGCTTCCCCATCAACAGCTCTGACGCCCTCACCGGCATCACCGTCAACGGCAAGGCTTGGAACGACAGCCAGCTGGCTGCCCGCACCTATGACACCCAGGCTCTGCTGGTGGATACCCTGGAAGTGGACAACGGCAACAACGTTGCCTACACCGTCATCCCCGCCCACGACAACGTGGTGAAGATCCTCACCGAGTCTGAGGACCACGCCACCCGTGGCACCTACACCATCAACCTGGCCGTCAGCGGCTCCACCAACAACGATCCCACCGATGGCAGCCGCGACTATGACTACACCAAGACCACTGCCACCGCTGCCAGCCAGCAGCTGCCCCAGTCCGGCAGAGAGGGCCCTGTGGAGCTGGCTTTGGACAACAACTCCGAAACCTTCTGGCACACCAAGTGGAGCGAGTATCTGGAGAACAGCCCGGAGAAGCGCTGGATTCAGCTGGAGCTGGCTGAGGCCACCGTGCTGGACGCCCTGCGTTATCAGCCCCGTAACTCTGTGGCCAACGGTATCGTCACCGAGTACCGGGTGGAAGTGAGCATGACCGGCGAGGACGGCTCCTGGACCACCGTGGCCACCGGCACTTGGGGCCACAACACCGATTGGAAGATCGCCGTGTTCAATGAGCCCGTGGAGGCCAAGTTCGTGCGTCTGTACGGCGTGCAGACCCGCGGCGGCACTGGCGACGTGGCCAACCGCTTCATGTCCTGCGCCGAGCTGCGCGTGCGCATGGCCGAGGAGAAGCTCGACCTGTCCGACGCCACCGTCACTCTGGAGAAGGACGTGTTCGCCTACACTGGCTCCGCCATTGAGCCCATGCCCACCGTGGTTCTGGGCGACAAGACCCTGAAGTACGGCGTGGACTTCGCTGTGGACTACGCCAACAACGTGGAGCCCGGCACCGCCACCCTCACCGTGCGTGGTATCGTGGACTACTCCGGCACCGTGGAGAAGACCTTCACCATCTCCCAGGACGTGGAGCCCACTCCCGAGCCCACTGAGACTCCCGAGCCTACTCCCGAACCCACTGTGGAGCCCACTCCTGAACCCACTCCCGAGCCCACTCCCGAACCCACTCCTGAACCCACTCCCGAGCCCACTCCCGAGCCCAGCGATGTGAACAAGGAGCTGCTGGAGAAGACCATCGCCTATGCCGAGACCCTGTCCACCGAGGGCGTCACCGATACCGCCAAGGCTGCCTTCGAGAAGGCCCTCACCGAGGCCAAGGCTGTGATGGCCGACGCCGACGCCACCCAGGAGGAGGTCAATACCGCTTGGGACAACCTGCTGGAGGGCATCTGGGGTCTGGGCCTGACTCAGGGCGACAAGACCATGCTGAACCTGGTCATCGACCGTGCCGAGGCCATGATGGACGAGGCCGACAAGTATGTGGAGACCAACTGGCAGCAGCTGGTGGACGCTCTGAAGGCTGCCCAGGACGTGGCCGCTGACGGCGACGCCATGCAGGAGGACGTGGACAAGGCCGCTGGTGACCTGCTCAACGCCATTCTGGCCCAGCGGTACAAGGCGGACAAGTCCATCCTGGAAGGCCTCATCGGCAAGGCCGAGAGCATGGACCTGACCGGCTACACCGCTGAGTCTGTGGCTACCTTCCGCACCGCTCTGGCCAATGCCCAGGCTGTGATGGCTGACGCCACCCTGTCTGAGGACGACCAGAAGACTGTGGACGCCGCTGCCGAGCAGCTGGATGCCGCCATCCGTGGCCTGACCACCGAGAGCGGCGAGACTCCCAACGCCACTGACAAGCCCGAGACTTCCCAGAAGCCCGACGCCACTCAGAAGCCTGAGGGCGAGAAGCCCGCTCCGACCGGCGACACCAACAACGTGATGGTGCCCGTGATCGTGGTGGTTGTCTGCGTGGTGGCTCTGGTGGCTGTGGTTGTGGTTGCCCGTAAGCGCAAGCACTAATTCACACCCCACTGAGCACAAAACCTCATAGGGAACCGAACACCCCCGGACCGACTGGTCCGGGGGTGTTTTTGCGTCTGTGGGGGTTTATTGGCACCCTTGCACGTGCCTTGTCAGAGATTTGTTCTTCGTTTATTTCTCTTTTCCAGCCCTCCGGCCTGGTGGGGACGCTTCCCGCTGGGGGTTCCTTTTGGTCGGGCAAAAGGAACCAAAACCCGCTTAGGGCGTTCCCCCCTAAGGACCTCCCTGGGGTACAAGGCTGGGCCTGCGTCAATCCTAAATTCGGCCCGTTACCCTTGGTGTGGCTCCTGTTACTGTTACCACATCAGGCTATCCTGGCAGCTGGCCCTATGGCTGGACGGTTTCCATGTCCGGGCCTACCCTGGAGAAGCGGCGTTCCCGCCGCCGATAGCTGGGAACAGCGACTCACCAGAGTCAGGCCCTGGCGATAGAAGCACTGTCTACCAGAGAAGTAGGTACTTTCTGTAGAAGTTCCACACCATCTATGTGACCCTACTAGCCCAAGGGCCGAAGCAAGGAGAACGCAGGTGCATCCAGTACCGCGGGGTGGATTCCACAAGGCGGGGGAAGGCCCCGCCTTTGGCGATTCTTTCCCCGATTTCTCATCGGGGAGAAATCGGGCCCAGCGGAGCGTCCCCGGCGGGGGCGCTGGTTTGCGCCGGAGAAATCGGAGAAGGACAATCCTTCCGGGCGCCTTTTTCATGCACAAATAAAAAAAGGCTCCGGGGCACCGCTGCCCCGGAGCAAAAAGAAAGAAGAAAAAGGAGAAATGAAATGAAAAGAAGAAATCACTCTTGCTTGCAAGAATAAGGATACCCGCAATTCATTACAAATATTCATGTCCAATTGTTACAAAAGAATAAAATATTTTTCTATCTCCTCATCCGCCGAATGTCGTCCCCGTAGAAGGTCAGCTCCTGATAGGCCCCCGCCAGCCGGGACACCACCTGTGGAGTGTACCGGGCACCAATCTGCTCCATGGACAGATTGGTGGAGATGATGGTGTGTTTGCCCCCTTGCAGGCGGCTGTTCACCACCTCGTACAGGGTAGACTGGGCCAGGGGCGTGGTGAGCTCGCTGCCCAGGTCGTCCAGGATGAGCAGGTCACAGTTCAGATACCGCCGGGTGTCGTCCCGGGCCTGCCGCTCCTGGCCCAAATCCCGGGAAAACTTCTTGGCCTCAAAGGTGGAAAACAGGCTGATGGCGGTGTCGTACACCACCGAGTACCCACGCCCCGACACCTCCCGGGCGATGCACCCGGACAAAAAGGTCTTGCCCAGTCCGGTGCCGCCGGAGAGCAGCAGGTTGTGGAGGGGATAGTCGGGGAAGCGGCGGGCGAACCCCTCGCACACCGTCACCACCCGCTTCATGTTCTCCCGGGGGGAGCGCTTCCCCTCCCAGGGCTGGTCGGAGTACACGTCCAGGCGCAGGCGGTCGAAGTTCTGCTCGTCGGTGAGGTTCAGAAGGGCGGTGAGGGCCTTCATCTGCTCCTGGGCGCACAGCTCCTTGAGACAGGTGCACATCTCCGCCCCCGCCCATCCACTGTCTCCGCATTTGGTGCAGGCGGGGGTGGGGTCCAGGGCGTCGGGCTCATAGCCCAGGGTGTGCAGCAGCTCCGCCCGCTGGGCCTGGAGCTCCAAGTTGCGCCGCCGAATGTCGGCGATCTCCGGGCCGTCGGCCTGGATGGGCTTGCCGGAGATGGCCAGCCCCGCCAACTCCGCCATGGTGCCCCCAATGGCCCGGTCCAGCTCCCTCAGCCGGGGCTGGCGGCGGTAGAGCTCCTGTTCCAGGTCCCAGCGGCGGCGTTCCCGAATCTCTTTCCGCCGGGCCAGCCGGGCAGAGGCCCGCTGGACAATGGCTGCATCGTAGGACATTTAGTTCCCACCTTTCTCCTGTTCCTGCAAGAATTGGTCCAGCCAGTCCGCCTGCTGCTGGATGCGGCTGGCGCTGGGCTGGTAGTTCTCCTGGGGCCTGGCCCCCTGGGTCTGGGGCTGGGCCTTGCGGGTCTGTCCGCCCCGTTCCTGCTCCACCTGCTGGGGGGTGGTATAGCCGGACTTTTTCCAGGACTCCAGAATTTTATTCACATAGGGCCAATTCATCTGACCCTTGCGGAAAATGGTGCGCTCATAGGCCAGGTGAATCATCTCATCCGAGAAGCCCCACTGGACCCAGCGGTGGATGTACTCCCGCTCCTTGTCGATGGCGGGCCGCTTCTGGGTGACCCCCACGGCGGACAGTACCCCCCATTCCCGCTGGTCGATGCTCTCCTGGTCTCGCAGGTATTCCTCCGCCCGCTCCACCGTGGTGATGCCCAGCCGCTTCCACCGGAAGGCCTCCCGCTTCACCTCGGTCATCCGAGGCAGGGGAGAGGCGTCCCCCTTTTGGCGGCGGCTGGCGCGGACGACGTACCCGGCCAGCATGAAGATGACCTCCACAGGCAGGGCCAGATAGTCGTAGATGGTGTACAGGCTTTTCAGGTCGGTGTCCGAGAACACCCGGCCCAGCAGCCGCTCCATCTCCCGGGACAGCCCATAGAAGCTCTGTTCCCGCTCCAGGGCGTCGGCGATGTCCCCGCGGGTGTACTCCGGGGGGCGGTCGTCCTGCACCGGGGCGGCCTGAGGGGCAGGGGAGACGCCGGGGCAACTGCCCTGGGCCAGCCCCATGGCGGTGAGCCGGGCAAAGGCGGCGCTCATGCGGCCGGGGTCCCACCCCAGCTGGGTGGCGGCCTGGTCCGGGTTGCTCCCCGCCTGGAGCAGGGCCAGATATAGAAGGGCGCAGTCCCCGTCCCCCGCATCCACCAGACGGCGGGCGGCCTGGGCGGTCATGGACAGCACCTCATTGGGCAACAGCAGCACGGACATGGGACTCACCTCCTTGTTTTTTCTCGTGTACCGTCTATTTTACATGAAATCCCCGAACCTGACAACAGAAAAATCCCGGCAAGTCCGGAGACTGCCGGGATTTCATGGGATCAGTTACAGAAATTGTGCAAACACCGAGGCGGACACCACGGTGAGCACCCCCGCCACCGCAATGGCCAGGCTGCTCATGGCGCCCTCCACCTCGCCCAACTCCATGGCCTTGGCGGTGCCAATGGCGTGGGCGGAGTTGCCCAGGGCCAGGCCCTTGGCGATGGGGTGTTTGATGCGGAAGGTGGAGAAGATGAAATCGCCAATGACATTGCCCAAAATTCCCGTGACAATGATGACGGCGGTGGTGATGGCCACCACGCCCCCCAGCTCCCGGGACAGATCCATGCCGATGGCGGTGGTCACCGACTTGGGCAGCAGGGTCACATACAGCTGGTGGTCCAGCCCGAAGAGCACCGCCAGGGCCAGAATGCCCAGCCCTCCGGCGATGATGCCCGCCCCCAGGCCGCAGAGAATGGCCAGCCAGTGGGTTTTCAGCAGCGACAGCTGCCGATACAGGGGCACTGCCAGGGCCACCGTGGCGGGGGTGAGCAGGTAGGACAGGTACTGGGCCCCCTCATAGTAGTCGTCATAGGGGATGCCCAGGGCTTTGTTGAACAGGATGACACAGCAGATGGCAATGAGCAGGGGATTGAGGATGGCCAGGGCGAACTTCCGCCGCAGCAGCAGCCCCACCTCATAGGCGATGAGGCTCACACCCACCCCGAAAAACAGGGAATTACCCAGAAACTCAGTCATGCTTCTCCCTCCATTTCATGACAAACTGGGTCACGTGACCCGTGACCACCATCACCAGCACCGTGGTGAGCACCATGATGACCAGCACAGGCACCAGCACCGGGCGCAGCTGCTCCCAGCTCTCGGTGAGCCCCACGGCGGCGGGCACGAACATCACCGGCATGATCTCAATGAGAAAGTCCGAGGCCCGCTCCACCTGGTCCAGGCGGAGAGTCCCGGTGCACAGGCAGAGCAGCATCAGCACCAGGCCGTACACGCTGGCCGGCACCGGCAGAGGCAGCAGGGCGTGGAGCCCTTCCCCCACCAGGGATAGCAGCAGAATGATGAGAAATTGACGCAATAGTTTCAAGGAGACCCCTCCAAGCATGGAAATATACGTTCCAAATAGTAGCCTTCCCGGCCCAAGTTGTCAAGCTTCAAAGTGTATAAAACCCCAAGGCTTCGGCTTCATCTTTCTTGCCAGATTCCTCCGGTTTCACCTTGACAGGGGAGGTGGAGATGTGTATACTTGTATTAAGCCAATAATACAAGGAGGTGGACGGATGGGTTGGAATGTAGAGGGCAGCGGCCCCATCTGGATGCAGCTGCACCGGCAATTGATGCAGCGGATTTCCTCGGGGGTGTATCCCCGGGGGAGCAAAATTCCCACCGTTCGGGAGCTGGCCGCCGAGGCTGGGGTGAATCCCAACACCATGCAGCGGGCGCTTTCTCAGCTGGAGGCGGACGGACTGGTGGTGACCAACCGGACGGCGGGGCGCACCGTCACCGAGGACGGGGAAGTGCTGGCCAAAATGTGCCGCCAGCTGGCCCGAGAGCAGATTCAGACCTATTTTGACGGCATGAAGCGGCTGGGATTTACCACTCAGCAGGCCAAAGAGTTTGTGCAAACCTGGAAGGAGGAAGAGAGATGAACCAAGATCTGATTGTATGTCAAGGGCTGGGCAAGACCTTTTCCCACACCAAGGCCCTCACCGATGTGAATCTGAACATCGGGCGGGGGAAGCTGGTGGGGTTGCTGGGGCCCAACGGCTCGGGCAAGACCACCCTCATTAAGCTCCTGTGCGGGCTGTTGCAGCCCAGCTTTGGGGAGCTGACCATCAACGGCTACACCCCCGGGGTGGAGACCAAGGCCCATGTGAGCTATCTGCCTGACCGGATGTACTTTGCCGACTGGATGAAAACCCGGGATTTGCTCAGCTTTTTCCAGGATTTCTACCCGGATTTTGACCGCAAAAAGGCGGAGGACATGTGCGCCAGCCTGAAGATTCAGCCCGGCGACCGCATCAAGTCCATGTCCAAGGGCACCAAGGAGAAGCTGCAGCTGTGTCTGGCCATGAGCCGCCAGTCCTACCTGTATCTGTTGGATGAGCCCATCGCCGGGGTGGACCCGGCAGCCCGGGACTTTATTTTGAACACGATTCTGACCAATTATAACCCCGAGGCCACCGTGCTCATCTCCACCCACCTCATTGGAGACGTGGAGCGGGTGCTGGACGAGGTGGTGTTCCTCCAGCAGGGCCGGGTGTTGGGGCACGAGGCCGTAGACGACATCCGGGCCCGGGAGGGCAAGAGCGTGGACGATGTGTTCCGGGACATGTTCCGGGCCAATCCTCAGGGAGGTGACTACTATGCTGGCTAAACTGCTGAAATATGACTTCAAAGCCATGTTCAAGATTTTCCTGCCCCTGTGGGGTGTGCTGCTGGTGGTGTCCGGGATCAACCGCCTGTTTACGGGTGCTGGCCTGGATGCCGAGCAGGGCCTGGGTCTGGTCAACTCCCTGATGGTGCTGCTGTATGTGCTGCTGATTATGGCGGTGATGGTGGTGACCACGGTGATCATCATTGCCCGGTTTTATCAGGGGCTCTTGAAGGATGAGGGCTACCTCATGTTCACCATTCCCGTCAAGCCCTGGCAGCTGGTGGCCTCCAAGCTCATCAGCGCTGTGGTGATCTCCATGCTCAGCGTCCTGGTGGCGATTGTCAGTGTACTGATCATTGCCAGTTATCAGGGCTTCTTCTACGACTTGACCCAGGTGTGGGAAGTCCTGGGCGCCATGACCCCCAACGCCAACGGACTGGCGATTCTGTCGGTGGTGTCTGTGTTTGTGGGGCTGATCTGTGCGGTGTCCCAGGTGTACGCTTCCATGGCCCTGGGCCATCTGGCAGGCAGCCATCGGGTGGGCTTTGCCGTGCTGGCCTTCATTGTGCTCAGCGTCATCTGGTCCACCGTGGGCTCGGTCATCGGCATGTTTGGCTACCCGGATGTGACCACCTCTCTGACCACGGTGACCACCCAGTCCGATGCGGTCCAGGTCATGACTGTGTTCTCGGATGTGATGGGTGCCGCCCTGGTCTGGGGCCTGGTGCTGGACGTGGTGCGCTGCGTGGTTCACCTGGGCATCACCAACTACATCCTCAGCCGTCGGCTGAACCTGGAGTAATCCGTTCATTTTGGCCTGGATTCTTCGGTAAGGAGGCCAGCCCAAGCAGAAGAGAGATGGGTGCGCTGGGCGCACCAGAGGAGGAATTTTCCCCATGCAGTTGATTCTTGACCAAATTTGCAAGTCCTTTGGCACCAAAGAGGTGCTGAAAAACGCCAGCTTTACCTTTGAACAGGGAAAGATTTACGGCCTGTTGGGCCGCAACGGTTCGGGCAAAACCACCCTGTTCAACTGCCTGTCCGCCGAGTTCCCCGCCGACGGGGGCACGGTGTCCCTGGTGGACGAATACGGCCAGACCCGCACCCCCAAGCAGGGGGACATCGGCTATGTGCTGTCCACCCCGGTGGTGCCGGAATTTCTCACCGGCACCGAGTTTGTGAAGTTCTTTCAGGAGATTTCTCAGGACAAGAGCGGCCGAACCCCGGACCAGTGGCTGGAGCTGGTGGGGCTGGAACCCGACGACCGAAACCGGCTCATGCGGGGCTACTCCCACGGCATGAAGCACAAAATCCAGATGCTGTGCTTCCTCATCGGCCGTCCTCCGGTGATTTTGCTGGATGAGCCCCTCACCAGCTTTGACGTGGTGGCGGCCCTGGAGATGAAAAACCTGCTGCGGGAGATGAAAGGGGACCATATCATCCTCTTTTCCACCCACATTCTCCAGCTGGCCCAGGATTTGTGCGATGAAATTGTCCTGCTCCACCAGGGAGAGCTGGAGGGGGTGGACAACGCCAAAATCCATACCCCGGAGTTTGAGTCCTACATCGTGGACCTGCTCACCCAGGAGGAGGACGGGGAGGAGGTGGCACCGTGAACCTCACCTGTGCCTCCCAGATCTACCGCATCCGCTCGGCCATAGCGGGCAATCGACTGGTGTACTGGCTGGGCCGGGTGCCCCTCTTGAAGCGGATTTTCACCGACAAGCTGTACGCCGCCACCGAGGGCAAGCTGGTATTGTCCATCCTGGTGTCCCTCTATCGGGGAGTCACCGCCCTGCTGGGCAAGGCCATCTACCTGGCCCTCATTTGGCTGGTGCCCCTGGCGCTGGCGGATATCAAGCCCCTGTCTCCCGACGGGTTTGCCATGTCGGTGTGGATTTTCTTCTGGCTCAGCTTTGTGGCGGGAACCATGATACAGCCCATATCCGTGGAGCCCTCCCAGCTGAAGTACACCTGCGTGCGCCAGATGGGCATGGACGCCACTCTGTACCAGACCACCGAGATGGTCACCCACCACCTGGCCATGTTTGCGGGCTTCACCCCCTTCCTCCTGCTGTGGGGCGGCCTTACCGGGGCGGGGGTGCTCCGGGGGCTGCTGCTCTCCCTGGCCCTGGCCGGGGTGCGTATGATGGCCGAGTGGTTCCACCTCATGCTGTACGCCAAATTCCACGCTCTGCCCAGCGGCAAGGTGGGGTACATCCTGGTCTTGACGGTGGTCTGCCTGGCCCTGGCCTACTTGCCCATGCCCTTTGGGGTCATTCCGGCCCTGGACCAGGTGCTGCTCTATCCCGCCACGGTGACCCTGCTGTTTGCCCTGGGCAGCCTGTGCGCCCGGGCCATCTCCCGCTATCCCTGCCACTATGAGCTGATTTTGGAGACCTGCCGGGCGGACAAGATCCCCGGTCAGGCCACCGTGAAAAACGCCAACCAGGCCCAGTTTGAGCAGGTGAAGCTGCGGGACAGCGATTTGGACACCCGTGTGGACTTCTCCCATCTCCACGGCTGGCGGTATCTTCAGGCGGTGTTCTTCCGCCGCCACCGCCGGATGCTCCTCAAGCCCTTCTTTGTGGTGCTGGCCATTTTAGGGGGCCTCACCGTGGTGGGATGTGTTGGAATCGTGTGGTTTCGGCTCCAGGGGCAAGAGCGGGAGATGGGGGAGGTGCTCTCCTATGTGACCAAGTCTTTGCCCATCTGTGTGTTCCTGTTGTACCTCATGGACAACACGGTGGGGGAGCGCATCTGCAAGGCCATGTTCTATAACTGCGACCTGGCGCTGCTGCGCTACGGCTGGTACCGGGAGCGGGACGCCATTTTGAGGAACTTTTTCCTGCGTTGGCGGATGCTGTGCGGGGTGAATCTCATGCTCAGCGGGGCCGTGTGTGGGATGTTTGTCCTCCTCACCTTCCTGGGCGGGGGACGGCCTCCGGTGGGAGAGTTCATCCTGTTTTTGCTGGCCATTTTGTCCCTGGGTGTGTTTTTTGCCACCCACTCCCTGGGCTTGTACTACCTCTTCCAGCCCTACACCTCGGATTTGGACACGAAAAACCCCATATTCAAATTGTTGAACATCGCCATGTATGCGGTGTGCTGGGCGCCCTCACAGATCAAGAGCACGCCTACCTGGTTTGCCCTGCTGGTGTTCGGGGTGACCGCCGTGTACTCGGTGGGGATGCTGGCGCTGGTGCTGCGCCGGGCGCCCAAGACCTTTAGAGTGAAATAACAGCCTGCCGGAGAGATGCTGCGTGCGTCTCTCCGGCGGTTTTTATATCCCTTGGGCAAAGGAAGGGGGGGTCCGTCTAACCACCCAAGGTTCCGGCTTGCCAGCCTGGCGGGGACGCTTCCCGCTGGGGGTTTCTTTTGAGCGGGCAAAAGAAACCAAAACCCGCTTAGGGCGTTCCCCCCTAAGGACCTCCCTGGGGTACGAGGCTGTCCATGCGTCAAGACTAGGTTCGGCCCGTCACCCTTGCTGTGGCTCCTGTTCCTGCCACCATACCAGGCTACCCTGGGCAGCTGGCCCTATAGCTGGGTGGTTTCCATATCCGGGCCTACCCTGGAGAAGCGGCGTTCCCGCCGCCAGGAGCCAAGCCTCCGTTAGCTGGAAACAGCGGCACACCAGGGAAAGGCCCTGGCGGTAGAAGGACGCATGAACAGAGAAGTGAATCCAAACCATAGAACGGCAAACCATCTATGTGACCCCACCAGGCTAAGGGCCGAAACAAGGAGGACGCAGGGGCATCCAGTACCGCGGGGTGGATTCCACAAGGCGGGGGAAGGCCCCGCCTTTGGTGGGTCTTTGGTGACTTTCTGCCCAGTCAGAAAGTTACCCCAGCGGAGCGTCCCCGGCTGGGGCGCTGGTTTGCGCCTGAGAAATGGTCGAAGAGCAAAGCCTTTCTTTTTACCTGCAAAAAAGCCCGGAGCACATGCTCCGGTCCTTGTGTGCTTATTCAGGAAAAAAGCCTCCCTTGTGTAAAGGGAGGTGGCCCGGCGTCAGCCGGGTCGGAGGGATTGATCGTCTAACCGCCCAGGTTCCGGCTTGCCAGCCTGGCGGGGACGCTTCCCGCTGGGGGTTTCTTTTGAGCGGGCAAAAGAAACCAAAACCCGCTTAGGGCGTTCCCCCCTAAGGACCTCCCTGGGGTACGATGCTGGGCCTGCGTCAAGTCTAAATTTGGCCCGTTACCCTTGCTGTGGCTCCTGTCACTGCCACCACACCAGGCCACCCTGGGCAGCTGGCCCTATGGCTGGACGGTTTCCATGTCCGGGCCTACCCTGGAGAAGCGGCGTTCCCGCCGCCAGGAGCCAAGCCTCCGTTAGCTGGAAACAGCGGCACACCAGGGAAAGGCCCTGGCGGTAGAAGGACGCATGAACAGAGAAGTGAATCCAAACCATAGAACGGCGAGCTATCTATGTGACCCCACCAGGCTAAGGGCCGCAAAGAGGAGGACGCAGGGGCATCCAGTACCGCGGGGTGGATTCCACAAGGCGGGGGAAGGCCCCGCCTTTGGTGGGTCTTTGGTGACTTTCTGCCCAGTCAGAAAGTTACCCCAGCGGAGCGTCCCCGGCTGGGGCGCTGGTTTCTGCCTGAGAAATCGGAGGAGAGCAAGCCTTCTCCGTCCGCCCTACAGGCCTTGCCTTTTGGTGCAGTTTTGGATAAGATAGAGAAAACAAACCACCAAAAGGAAGATCGCCATGAGCCTGTTTCGCTGTCCCATCTGTGGGGCCCCCCTCACCCGGGAGGGCCGCACCTATACCTGCCCCAACCGCCACTGTTACGACGTGGCCCGGGAGGGGTATGTCCACCTGCTCCCCGCCAACCAGAAGCACTCCGCCAACCCCGGGGACGACAAAGCCATGATCGCCGCCCGCACCGCCTTCCTGGACGGGGACTACTATGCCCCTCTGCGGGAGACTCTTTGCCGAGTTGTGTCCGCCCACGGGGGACAGAGTCCCAAAATCCTGGACGTGGGGTGCGGCGAGGGGTACTACACCCAAGGCCTAGCCCAGCTGCCGGGGGTAGAGATCGCCGGGGTGGACCTGTCCAAGGCGGGGCTGAAAAAGGCGGCCCGGCGGGTGAACGAGGGGGAGTTTGCCGTGGCCTCGGTGTACCACCTCCCCGTGGCGGACGAGGCGGTGGACGTGGTGGTGGACTGCTTCGCCCCTCTGGCCCTGGAGGAATACCGCCGGGTGCTGCGAAAAGGCGGGCTGTTTGTCTACGTGGTGCCTGCCCCCCAGCACCTCATGGAGATGAAGGCGGTGCTCTACGACACCCCCTACCCCAACCCCGAGGAGCGGGTGGAGTATGAAGGGTTCTCCTATGTGGACATCCTACCTGTGACCACCACCTTCACTCTGCCGGACCAGGCGTCCATTCAGGCCCTGTTTGGCATGACCCCCTATGCCTGGAAGACCCCCCGGGCGGGGGTGGAGCGGCTGGAGCAGCTGGAGCAGCTCACCGTGACGGCGGACTTCCGGGTGCATGTGTTTCGCCGGGAGGGTTGCAAGAAACCCAGTTCTGTGCTATGATTTCTTTATCATACTGAAATCCCAAGGAGGAATTTCCCATGTCTCAGATGAATGCCATTCCCGAGCGCGACCAGGTTTCCGTGGAGGAGACCTGGAACCTCACCGACCTGTACGCCGACGACGCCGCCTGGCAGGCCGAGTTTGAGGTGGCTCAGACCTATGTGGACAAGCTGTCCGCCTATGCCGGACGGCTGGGCGAGAGCGGCGCCACCCTGTTGGAGTACCTGGAGCTGTGCCAGGAGGCCGACACCCTGCTCAACAACCTGGCCAACTATGCCTACCGCAAGGGGGACCAGGACACCCGCGTGGCCCAGTACCAGGCCATGGAGGGCAAGATCAGCTCTCTGGCCGTGGAGATCAACGGCGCCATCGCCTTTGAGACCCCCGAGCTGCTGGCCATTGACCCGGCCAAGCTGGAGGGATTTTTCCAGGAGGAGCCCGGCCTGGAGCTGTACCGCCGCTACCTGACCATCATCCAGGAGAAGCGGGCCCATGTGCTCTCCGACGCTGAGGAGAAGCTGCTGGCCGCCGCTGCCGATCTGGCCCAGGCCCCCAATGACGTGTACGCCAAGCTCACCTACGCTGACCTCACCTTCCCCTCCACCACCGACGGGGAGGGCAACGAGGTGCCCCTGTCCAACGGTGCCTTTGTGCCCACCCAGATGAGCGAGGACCGGGTGCTGCGGAAAAACGCCTTTGAGGCCTTCTACGGGGTGTATGGCAGCGTGCGCAACACCGCCGCCGCCACCCTCAACGCCGAGGCCAAGCAGCGCCAGTTCTACGCCAACGCCCGCAAGTACCCCTCCGCTCTGGCCGCCGCTGTGGACTCCACCCGGGTGCCCGAGAGTGTGTACCACAACCTCATCCAGACGGTGAACGCCAACCTGGACAAGATGCACCGCTATATCCGCCTGCGCAAGAAGCTGCTGGGCGTGGACGAGCTGCACATGTACGACATCTACGCCCCCATGGTGTCCGGCGGGGAGAAGGTCATCCCCTATGCTGAGGCCAAGGACACCGTGTTTGACGCTCTGGCCCCCATGGGGGAGAAGTACCGGGCCATCATCCGGGAGGGCTTTGACAACCGCTGGATTGACGTGCGGGAGAACGTGGGCAAGCGCTCCGGGGCCTACTCCGCCGGGGCTCTGTGCCACCCCTACGTGCTGCTCAACCACAAGGACAACCTGGAGAGCATGTTCACCCTGGCCCACGAGATGGGCCACGCCGCCCACTCCTACCTGTCCAACCGCACCCAGGCTCCCGTGTACCGGGACTATGTGATCTTCGTGGCTGAGGTGGCCTCCACCTGCAACGAGGCCCTGCTCATGGAGTACCTGCTGCAGCGCACCACCGACAAGCGCGAGCGGGCCGCCCTCATCAACCACTTCCTGGAGCAGTTCAAGGGTACCCTGTACCGCCAGACCATGTTTGCCGAGTTCGAGCTGCGTATGGGCGAGCTGTGCGCCAAGGGCGAGCCCCTCACCGCTGACCTGCTCTCTGCCGAGTACAAGGCCCTCAACGAGAAGTACTACGGCCCCGACATGGTGTCCGACGACGAGATCGCCCTGGAGTGGGCCCGCATCCCCCACTTCTACTACAACTACTACGTCTATCAGTATGCCACCGGCTACTCCGCCGCCATCGCCCTGTCCCGCCGCATCCTTAAGGGCGGGGAGAGCGCCGTGGAGGACTACCTGGGCTTCCTGTCCGGCGGCTGCTCCAAGGACCCCATCGACCTGCTGAAGGGCGCTGGCGTGGACATGTCCTCTCCCGCCCCCATCCAGGACGCTCTGGATTTGTTCGGCACCCTGCTGGACGAGATGGAGAAGCTCATGGAGGAGTAATTTCTCCGAATTTCTACACAAATACAAAGATGGAAGCAGCCTTTTGGGTTGCTTCCATCTTTTTTTGCCTCGTTTCGAGCCGCACGGTCTGGCCACATCGTTGTAGGGGCCGTGGCTTGCCCGGCCCGTGGCTGCCTTGGCGTTGCCCTAGGGAATTCGGGAGGGGCAAGCCCCTCCCCTACGCCCAGCAGGCCAAGAAATGCGGCAAGGTTCAGGGCCTGCATTTTTCATTATTCATTCATCATTATTCATTAATGATCACCGCCCGGCGGCCCATGGCGTCAAAGATATCCCAGAAGGTGGACTCCTCCACCCACTGCCACCCCTCCAGGGGGTCGGCGGTGAGGTAGCCCTCCTCCCCATAGTCCACCACCACCACACAGTGGAGGTTGGCGTAGGGCTGGTAAAAGGTGTTGTCGTTGAGGTACCAGTAGCGGAGGCTGGCCACCGGGGCGGTGTAGTCCAGAGTTACCCATGCCACCAGGGGTACGTCGTTCTTTAGGTATTTATTGAGCTGCCGCTGGGACAGGCCCGACACCGCTTCCGCCGTCCAATCGCTGCCCTGGTCCTGGAGGTAGGCGTTGGCCGCCTGGACAATGGGCCCTTCAAAGCAGTACCAGCCGCCCAGCTCCGAGGTGGCGTCCCCCACGTACACCTCTTCCGGGTTTCCGCCGATCTTCCACCCCTCCGGGGTCTCGGTGAAGTCCTGGCGGGGGAGATACCCTTCATACAGCTCCAGCTTATCCACCGGGTATCCGGCCCAGCCCAGCACCATGGCCAGACTGGTGACCTCGCAGCCGTTGGGCAGCTGGGGATTTTGCCGTTGCAGCGTTACCCCCCTCTGGGGCTTTGCCGGGGTGGTGGGAGCGGGCTGTGCTGTGGGAGCGGGCTGTGCTGTGGGAGCAGGCCGTGCTGTGGGAACGGGCTGTGCTGTGGGTGTGGGCTGTGCTGTGGGAGCAGGCCGTGCTGTGGGAGCGGGCTGTGCTGTGGGTGTGGGCCGTGCTGTGGGAACAGGCGGCGTTGTGGGTATGGGCGAGGGTATGGAGGCAGACGGAGTGCAAAGGGGCGTAGCAGCTGCGGGCGAGAAGGCGTGGGGGGTGATGGCCACCAGGAGCACACCGCCAGCCAGACAAAGTCCGATGGCCCATATGGTATACCAATGAAACTTGTAATGTGCTGTTCGGAACATGGGAAAGCCCCCTTTCACCAATTTCTATCTCTACAGACAGTATGAGGCAAAAGGGGGCAAGAAATCTCCCATGAAGTTGTATCGAAGTTGTATCAATATCCATACCCGGACCTGCCATTGATGGCGATTCCGCTATATTCCTCCAGTACCACATCATAATATAGCCCCACGGAGTACCAGCTGCTCACATCGGAGTCGGAAGTGGTGAGCACCACCACCACCTGTCGCTGAGTGGTTACCAGCTGAATGCGGTAGCCCATATTCTGAGCCGCTTGGGACAAGGCATTGAGTTGCTGCTGGGTGCTCTGGGCCGCCTGGGAGGGGAGTGAGGCTGCAATGTCGGGAATGGAGACATACACAAAGGATACCGCCTCAGAGGCATACCAATCTTGTTCGGCGCTGTCTGGTTCCCCCAATTGGTATAGCATGGCACTCTGCTCCAGAACATTGTAGAGGGAATCCAGTGCCATGCTGAGGTCCCCTGTTTGCCCCTGGGGGTCAAACAGGGCGCACACGTCCTGTTGTACTTTGGCCACGGCGGCCTCCTTCTGGGCCCGGGTGGGGGGCTCTCCGGTGGACCGAGCCACCCAGGTCCAGCCTCGGTTCCAGGTATCCGCCCCATAGGCCACATCCAACAAAACGGGCTGTCCGTCCTGGGTGTGTGCGGAACAGTCTTTCCAGAAACACAGGTCATAGTCGATGAGCCCCCGGTTGATTCCGTCGTTGTCCAGGGTCAGCCCCAGAAGGGTGGCTCCATCGGACAGGTGGCGGGTGCACCAGGGCCAGAACTCATCCGCAGTCCCCTCTGGTAGATGACCGGAAAAGCTGTCCGGGTCATAGAGGGTCCAGGGATAGAACATCACCTCATCCATACTCTGGCTGATAAAGGAGGGGGGGTCAGGGGTGTCCACCTCCACCGTTTTGCCTGCCTGGGGGACCACCACCAGCCGGGCGGCCATCCCCACGGCCATGCCTCCGGCCAGCAAAATGAGGACGGTCAAAAGGACAAATAGCCAGGGGCGGCGATTAGGCGTCTTCATGGCCGTCCACCTCCTGACACAGCGGGAAGGTGAGGGTCACCTGGGTGCCCTCTCCCTCCTGGCTCCAGAATTCCATGGTGCCCTGGTGGGCCACCACAATGGCCTGACACAGGGCCAGACCCAGGCCAGCGCCGCCTGCCTTGCGGCTGCGGCTCTTGTCCACCATGTAGAAGGGCTGGCAGATCTTCTCCAGCTCTTCGGGGGGGATGCCCTGGCCCCAGTCCCGAATCTTCAAAACGGCCTTCTCCCCCTCCGCCTGGGCGGTGAAGGACAGCCGGCCCCCGGTGGGGCTGGCCTTTCGGGCGTTGTCCAGCAGGTTATACAGCAGAGATTTGAACAGCTCCCGGTCCATGGCGATGGACAGGGGAGGGCAGGAACAGGAGAGGGTCAGCTGGGTCTGGGCCAGCAGGGGCTCCAGACTCACCGCCACCTCGCCCACCACCTGGTCCAGGGGGGTGGGCTCGAAGGTGAGGTTGACGCTGCCCACGGTGAGAAGCTCCAGCAGCTTGGCGGACAGGGAGCGCAGCCGCTTGGCCTCCTCCAGAATGATGCCGGAATACTCCACCCGCTGGGGGTCGGACACCGTCTTGGGCAGGTACAGCAGGTCGGCATAGCCCATGATGGAGGTCAGGGGGGTCTTCATCTCGTGGGCCAGATTGCCCACGAACACCCGCCGCTCCTCGGCCACCTGCTCCAGCTGTTCCACTCGCTCCTGTACCGCCTGGGCCAGGGCGTTCATGTCCTGGGCCAGGTCGGCCAGCTCGTCCTGGCTGCGGATGTCCAGACGCTGGTCGTAGTTGCCCCCGGCGATGGAGCGGGCGTTTTCCCGCAGGGCGCCCAGGGGACGGAGCAGCCGCCGCACCAACAGCAGCAGCAGCACGGCGGCCAACAGGCTGATGCCCAGGCTTAAACCTACCGACCGCAGGGCCTGGAGGTTCAGGTCCCGCTGGAGGTCGCCCACCGAGTAGGCGGCCACCAGGCGGTACTCCCCCGACTCCAGGGTCAGGGGCATGGAGCACACCAGATACCACTCCCCGGCGGTGTCGCCCGCCTGGAGCTGGCACTGGGTGAGGCTGTCATCTTCGGCGGTGGGGGGGACCACCCCGGAAGGGAGCTGGTTCCACACCGCCTTTTCCTCCTGGTCCAGCAGCATCAGACCCGCCAGATAGTCGTCGGTGGCCTGTTGCTCCAGGGTCTGGATGGCGGTCTCCCGGGTCTGATCCTCCTGGAGCAGCACCACACCCAGCCGCAGCCGCTGGTTGAGGATACCCGCTTTCAGAATGCCCGCCATGTACTGCTGTTGGGTGATGGCCCGCTGCTGTTCCCGCTGCCACAGGGCGTCCCGGGTGGAGCGCAGCAGCAGCACCGAGGACAGGGCAGTGATGGACACCATCAGGGCCAGGGTGGAGAGAAAGATCTTCTGCCACAGCTTCATGGCAGCTTCTCCAGGCGGTACCCGATGCGGGGCAGGGTCACCAGGCGCTGGGACAGGTCCAGCTTCTGGCGCAGCCGCTGGACGTGGATGTCCACGGTGCGGCTCTCTCCCTGGTACTCATAGCCCCACACCATGGAGAGGAGCCGCTCCCGGCTCAGGGCCAGGTCCTGGTGCTGGAGGAATACCCGCAGCAGCTCAAACTCCTTGGGGGCCAGAGGCACCAGCTCCCCGTCCAAAGTGACGGTGTGGCTGTCCAGGTTCTGGACAATGGGGCCGTAGGTGAGCACCCGGACGCCACCGCCCCGGCGGCGCAGCACCACCTCCACCCGGGCCAGCAGCTCCAGGGTCTCAAAGGGCTTGGTGATATAGTCCTCGGCACCCAGCCGCAGGCCCCGCACCTTGTCTCCCACCTGCTGCACGGCGGTGAGGAAGATCACCGGGACCCCCACACCCCGCAGGTGCTCCATGACCTGGAAGCCGTCCATACCGGGGAGCATCACGTCCAGCAGCACCAGGTCGAACACCCCCGGCTGCACCAGCTCCACCGCCTTGGACCCGTCCATGCAGCTCTGACAGGTGTAGCCCGCCATCTCCAGGGTGGCGGCAATCATGCGGGCAATATTTTCTTCGTCCTCCACAATGAGTATGTGTGCCATGGTGTTTCTCCTCTCCCCATCATGCTTATGGTACCTTCATCTTATCACAGGGCTTTGGACAAGTCAGCAAGAAGTTGTTTCCGAGTTGTAAAGGCGGAACGTTTCACCTGGGCAATTCCCCTGGCGAGGGGAGACGCGCTGAAGCTGGGGTGACTTTCTGGGTGGGCAGAAAGTCACCAAAGACCCACCAAAGGCGGGGCCTTCCCCCGCCCCGGAGACCTCCACCAATCCCGAGGCCACCCAGAAGCCTGAGACTGACGTGCCCCAGACCGGGGACGCCGCCCAGCTGAGCCTGGTGCTGGGTGTTCTGGTTCTGTCCGCCGCCGGGCTGGCGGCTGTGGTGAACCTGCGTAAGCGGCGCAGCTAAGCCCCTGATAAAACAAGAAAGTACGGTCAGAGAAATCTGGCCGTACTTTCTTCTTTATAGGGAGCTTTCTCCAATTTCTCAGGCTTCACCTCGTTCCCCTGGCGAGGGGAGACGCGCTCCGCTGGGGTCCATTTTGACTGGCCAAAATGGACGAAAAGCCCCACTTAGGGCGTTCCCCCCTAAGGACCTCCCTGGTGTACGAGGCTGGAACTGCGTCAAGTCTATGGTCGGCCCGTCACCCTTGCTGTGGCTCCTGCCACTGCCAGCACACCAGGCTAACCTGGCAGCTGGCCCTACAACCAGGCGGTTTCCACCTCCGGGCCTCCCCCGGAGAAGCGGCGTTCCCGCCGCCGAAAGCCAGGCCCCCGGCAACTGGGAACAGTTGCACACCTGGGTAAGGCCCTGGCGGTAGAAGTACAACTACACAGAGGAACAGGTACTTTCTGTAGCATGTCCACGCCATCTATGTGACATGAACCACTCCAAGGGCCGAACACAGAACACTGCACCTTCCACTCAGTACCGCGGGGTGGATTCCACAAGGCGGGGGAAGGCCCCGCCTTTGGCGATTCTTTCCCCCATTTCTCATCGGGGAGAAATGGGGCATAAGCGGAGCGTCCCTGGAAGGACGCTGGTTTCCGCCGGGAAAATCGGAGAAGGGAACACGTTCTGTCTAAGTTCGAAAACAGCAAAAAAGTACGGCCAGCATTTGCTGACCGTACTTTTTTATGATTTGGAGTTTAGCGACGGGTCTGCTTGCGCACCACCACGGCAGTGCTCAGCAGCAGCACCGCAGAGGCCAGGGCGGCCACGCACACCAGCAGCTGAGACGAATCGCCGGTCTGAGGCACGCTCTCAGGCTTCTGGGTGGCCTGGGGCTTGGCGGTGGTCTGAGGCTGGTTGGTGGCCTCAGGACTCTGAGAAGCTTCGGGCTTGTCGGTAGCCTCGGGAGCCTGGGTGGTCTCAGGCTTGTCAGTAGCCTCAGGAGTCTGGGAGGCCTCGGGTTGGTCCGTGGTCTCGGGAGCGCCATCGGCGGTGAGGCCGTCCATGGCGTCGTTGAGGGCAGCCACAGCGGCGTCCACCGTTGCCTGATCTTCCTCAGAGAGGGTCTCGTCGGCCATGACAGCCTGGGCGCTCTGGAGAGCGGAGCGGAACACGGCCACGGACTCGGCGGTGTAGCCGGTGAGGTCCATGCCCTCGGCCTGGTTCAGGAGGTTCTCCAGGACGGACTTGTCTGCCTTATAGCGCTGGGCCAGAATGGCGTTCAGCAGCTGGTCCACCACGGGCTCAATGTCCACATCCATGGCGTTCTCGTCGGCGAACACCTCCTTGGCCTTGGCCAGGGCGTCCACCAGCTGCTGCCAGTTGTCCGATACGTACTTGTCCACGTTCTCCACCATGCCCTCGGCACGGGCGATGAGCACTTCCAGCATGGCCTTGTCACCCTTGACCCAGTCCAGCTTGAGCACGGCGCGCATCAGCTTACCGCAGGCGGCGTCCACTTCCAGCTGGGTGGCGGTGGCGTCGTCCAGCACGGCCTTAGCCTCGGTCATGGCCTCCTGATAGAAGACGGCCACAGAGGGGATGAGGTTGCTGGTGTCCTGCTGGCCGGCATAGGTGTAGAGCTCGGACAGGGCCTCCTTGTCCACGGTCTGCTGGTTCAGGTTGGCCAGGGCATCATTCAGAGCGGTGACCGCGGCCTCCACGGCAGCCTGATTGCTCTCCTGCACCAGCACGGCCTTGGCCTGGTCCAGAGCGGTGCGGAACGCGGCCACAGACTCGGCGGTGTAGCCGGTCAGGTCCATGCCCTCTGCCTTGGCCACCAGGTCCTCCAAAATGGCCCGGCTGGCTTTGTAGCGCTGGGCCAGGATGGCGGCCAGCAGCTGGTCCACCACGGGCTGGATGTCGCTGTCCATGGCGTTCTCGTCATTATAGACCTTCTTGGCCTGGTCCAGGGCGTCCAGCAGCTGCTGCCAGTTGTCTGTCACGTACAGGTCGGCGTGCGCCACCATCTGGTCGGCCCGGATGATGAGCAGCTCCAGCATGGCCTTGTCGCCGCGGACCCAGTTGAGCATGTGCACTGCCCGCATCAGCTTGCCGCAGGCGGCATCCACCTCCAGCTGGGTGGCGTCGGGGTCGTCCAGCACCGCCTGGGCCTCGGTCAGGGCCTCCTGATAGAAGGCGGCCACCGAGGGAATCAGGTTGCTGGTGTCCTGCTGGACGGCATAGTCGTACACGTATTGCAGGGCGTAGGTCTCCACAGGCCCCTGGGGCTGCGGAGCCATGGCCTCGTTGAGGGCGGCGGCAGCGGCGTCCACCTGGGCCTGGGTGGCGGTGGCGTCCACATACACCCGGCGTCCGGCCAGGGCTGCGGCCTCCACGGCCTGCCAGGCTTCGGGAGTGTAGTCGGCGCTGTTGAGGCCGTCGGCCTTGGTGAGGGCAGCGGCCAGGGCGGTGAGGTCGGCCAGCTGGGCCTGGTCACAGCCGAAGGTGAGGAAGTCGATGATGACGTTGTAGCTGTTGTTGGCGTTCTCGTTGTCGGTTCCGGTGTTGGTGATGGTCAGGCGGTACTGGTCGTTGGCCTCACCGGTCCAGGCAAACAGCTCCTGCTGGTCCAGCTTCTCAGCGTTGTAGCCGTCCACGGTCTGGGTGTGCACCACTTCGTTGTCGCTCAGGCGGGTGACGGTGAAGGTCATGATGGCCACGCCCACCGCCTTGCGGCCGTAGACCTGAACCTGGTTGCCGAAGAAGTCCACGGTCATGGACTCATTGGCGTTGGAGCACTTGAGCGCTTTGCCGCCGTCCAGGGTGGCGTCGGACAGGTTCACCCAGTTGCCGTTTTTCACCACCACGCTGTCCTCGGCGTTGACACGGGTGAGGGACAGGCCGTTCTTGGCGGTGGTGAGCAGGGCCACCATCTCGTCCACCTGGGCCTGGGTGTAGCCCTCGCCCTCCAGCAGGGCCTTGGCCTGGGCCAGGGTCTGCTGGAACACGTCCTGACGGGCCTCGCCATACTGGGTCAGGTCCAGACCCTCGCAGGCGGCAATGAGCCCGGTGAGGGCGCGGGTGTCCACGGCGGGAACGTTCACCTGGGGCTCTTGGCCCTGGGTGACGGAGACGGTGATGGTGTCGGTGACGGTCACCTCGTTATAGGTGGCCTGGGCGGTGACGGTGTAGTCACCGGGGGCGGGGAAGGTGACGGTGTTGCCCTCCACGGTGGCCCCGTTGTTGGCGGTGTAGGTCACAGTGGCCTGGGGCTGCTGGGCCTGGCAGGTGCGGAAATACACGTGGGAGGCCAGGTCCACGGACACGGAGGTCTTGCCGTAGGGGATGACCTGGGCCATGGGCTGTTCCAACACCACACCGGCGATGGCGTCGTTGTCGCAGCCGGGCTGGGTGGTCTCGGAGACGTTGGTGGTGAAGGAGACGAAGTTGGCGGCCTTGCCGTTCTCGGCGTTGTAGACGCGGATGGTGTAGGCCTCGTTGGTCCCAGACAGCTGGGTGAAGTCGTCCACGGTGATGGTGTCGGCGGTGGCGTTGTAGGTGTTCACGGTGACGGACTTCACTTCCTGGCCGCCCTGGTACGCCACCAGCTTCACGTTGCCGGCGCCGCCGCCCCGCTTGAGGGTGAAGGTGCCGCCAGTGCCCACCATGTCAAACTCCAGGTAGTT
The DNA here is from genome assembly GCF_002161675.1 of Pseudoflavonifractor sp. An44. GTDB lineage: Bacteria > Bacillota > Clostridia > Oscillospirales > Oscillospiraceae > Enterenecus > Enterenecus faecium. The sequence continues at coordinate 59,027 of NZ_NFIH01000008.1, read as the reverse complement.
GCCCTCTTTCTTGGTGTAGATGACGCTCTTGGAGTTGAAGGTGGTGTTGACCCACTTGGTGTTGGACTCAGACACGGTCTCGTGGATGACCTGGGTCTGCTGGGTGCCGTCGGAGAGGTACTTGGTGACCTCGTTGGGGGTGTAGGTCTGGGACACGGCCGCGGCCTGGTGGCCGGCTCCGGCGATGGCGCCCAGGTTCAGGGTGTCCAGGCTGCCGCCCAGAATGTCCTGGCCGCCGTTATTCTCCACCGCCACGCCAGCGCCCACATAGGGGGAGTTGGCGGTGAGGGAGGCATTCACCAGGGCCTGGTCCCGGGTCAGGCCAAAGAGGTTGGACCCGCCCACAAACTGGGGATCGTCGGTGTGCTGGTTGGCATCCGTGGGGGCCACACAGCCGATGTACACGTTGTTGTCAAAGGAGGAGTTGGCGCCGGGGTAGAAGCAGTCCTTGCGATTGGCCACGGCGGAGTTGGTGAAGTACCAGATGTTGTTGGTGTAGTCCACCTCGTCCCCCTGGTACACGGCGTGGCAGTCCTTGTTGGACAGGAAGGTGTTGTTGTACACCTTGGCGCTCTCCAGCTTGGTGGTAGAGGTCTCGCCCACCGCCACGATCTGGGCGTTGTGGGCGGTAAACACCCCGCTGTCGTTCACCGACAGGTTGAAGCGGATGGTGTTGTTGCGGTTGTAGGAGTTCTGGCGGACGTGGAGCATGTAGCCGCCGCCGTAGTTGTCGTGGGTGTAGTTGTACTGGATGACGCCGTCCCGGGTCATGTCGTCCAGGTTGAAGGCCATGCCGTCGTTGCCGTTGACGCCATTGCACACCTCGTTGTACTGGAACACCATGCCGTTGGCCCGGTCACACCAGATGCCGCAGCCATAGCCCTCGTAGGTGCTCTGGAAGGTGTCCACCTTGTTGTACTCCACCAGCACCCCGTTGGTGTAGATGGGGATGATGCCGGAGCGGGTGACATTGTGGATGTCGTTGCCCCGGATGACCACGTTGGTGTGGCGGAAGGCCACGTCGTCCAGGGTGCCCTTGACGTTGGTGGTGGTGATGCCGTTGGCCTGGCAGTTCTCCACGGTGTTGTTCTCAATGAGAATGTCGTTGAAGGTGGTGATCTGCTTGGTCTCGTCCAGCTCCTGCACGGGGACGTTGAACTCGTTTTTGCTCTCCGGCAGTCGGGCGGTGTAGGTGACAAAGTTGATGCCGCCGGTGCGGTGGGTGGTACGAGCGCCCCAGAAGGTGTTGGTGGTGTTGGGGTTGGTCTGGTCCTCGTCGGTAAAGCCGTCGGTGGGGCTTCCGTCGGGGTTGGTGGGCACTACGGGGTAGATGTCGTCCTGACCGTTGTAGCCCCGCACGTCGTGGACGTAGCAGTTGCGGATGTAGATGTGGTCAATGACCCCGTAGTCATAGCCCTCCACCCGGATGCCGCTGCGGTCCCGGTTGACGTTGTCCCCCTGGTTTTTTACTTCCAGGTTGTTGATCTCGATGTACTCCTGGTTGTACAGGTACACCGCAGCGCCGATCTGGTCCCCGGTCTCTCCGGTGAAGGGACCCTGCCAGTCCTTGACCTGGGGCATGAAGTAGGCGCCGTTGCCGTCGATGAGGGGCTTGTCCCCCTCGCCGTACATGTCGATGACAATGGGGTAGCCCTCGCAGCCGGAGCCCTTGGGCCACAGGGTGCCGGTGTACTGGGTACCGGCCTTGATGAGAATCTGGTCTCCGGGCTGGAAGGTCTTGGCGTTGATGTCCTCCAGGCTGTCAAAGGCATTGGCCGGGGTCAGGCCGTCCCCGTCGGTCTTGCCAATGGAGGCGTCCAGATAGTAGGTGGTGCCGTAGGAGGTGTCCTGTTTGGGTTGGGCCTGGGAGTTGCCCGCCACAGCGGGAACGGCCAGGGATACCGTCAGGGCGCCTGCCAGCAGCAGACTCAAGGATTTTTTCAGCATGGTATCATCCTTTCTCTTCTCTCCGCGAGGCCGTACCCCGGCCTCTGGGTGCTTATCTCTCATGATACCACGCCTGTGGGCGGGATGTATATACACTTTATATATAGAACTCGTTTTTTGTATAAATTGTCAGAATCCCCAACTCTGGCTTGGCGGTTCTGCCCAGTTCCATTCCCGAATTTTTGGATTTTGGTGGTGAAAACTGTCATTCCTGGATTTTTCAATTTATATCAATGAATTTAGGAACTATTTTTCTGAATTTGCAAGATCTTTACATTGGTTTTACCGACGCAAGATAGCGTTTGCCGCCTCCAGGCGAGTAGGATGATGTACAGCGAAGACAAGGAAGGAGTTTCTCCATGCAAATCATCCACAACCCCCGGTTTGGGCAGCGTATTCTGGCAATTTTCGTTTGTTTGGTCACCGCCGTGCTGGCGGTTATGCCCTCGGTGTCGGTGTCCTTTCAAAGCTTGGTGTCTGACACCGTCTCCTATATCTCCGGCACCGTGCTGGAGGTGGTGGAGGAGGACCTCACCCCCAGCGATTTGAAGGGCGGCCCCCAGCTGGGGGAGCAGACCCTCACCATTGAGCTCAAGGACGGCTCCCAGATCACCCTCACCAACTACCTCACCAATACCCACAACATCCTGGCCCGTGAGGGGATGCGGGTGGTGGTGTGTGTGGACGCCCCGGAAAACGTGGAGCCTTACTACACCCTCTACCAGTACGACCGCAGCGTGGGCCTGGGGGTGGCGGTGGCCATCTTCCTGCTGTTGATGTTGCTGGTGGGCGGGGAAAAGGGCTTTTACGCCACTCTGGCTCTGGCCTTCTCTCTGGTGTTCCTGCTGAAGATCACCGTGCCGGTCATCTACTCCGGCGGCTCCCCCATTCTGGCGGGGCTGGCCATGGTGCTGGTGTCCACGGCCGTCACCGTCTTTCTCATCTACGGCCTGTCCCCCCGAGGGGTGCTGGGCATCGGGGTGGTGCTGGCAGGCGAGTTTGTGTCCTGCGGGCTGTTTCTCCTCTTTTCCCTGCTGCTCCACCTGTCCGGATTTAAGAGCAGCGATGCAGAAAACCTGTTGGTGGCCGCCCAGAACACGGGCCTGAACATCTCCACGGTGCTCTTTGCCGCCACCATGATCGCCTCCCTGGGCGCTGTGATGGACGTGGCGGTGTCCCTGTTGTCCGCTCTGTGGGAGGTGCGCCTGGCCGACCCGGACATCACCGGGCGTGGACTGTGGCGGGCCGGGCTGCGCATGGGCCGGGACATGATCGGCACCATGAGCAACACCCTGATTTTTGCCTTTGCCGGCGGCTCCCTCACCACCCTGCTGGTGCTGATGACCTACGGCACCGACCCCGTGCAGCTGCTCCACTCCGACTACATCGCCCTGGAGATGGCCCACGGCCTGTGCGGCACCTGTGCCGTCATCCTCACCGTCCCCCTGGCCTCCCTGGTCTCTGCGGCGGTGTATCCCAAGTGGAGAACCCCTGAGTTGTCTCAGGTTTCTCAATAAAGTTGTAAGAATGTCAGTAAGGAGAGAAAGTATGTTACACAAAAACGCAAAGAAAGTGATCTCCGGCGTCCTCGGCACCTGCCTGGTGTTCCAGCTGGCCGCCCTGCCCTCTCTGGCTCAGACCTCCAACGTCCCCGACCAGACCCAGACCGCTGTCACCGCTCAGGAGAACAGCGGGGTCCAGACTCTGGCCAGCACCAGCTTCACCGACGTGCTGCTGAGCGTGGGCGCCAATAACACCCAGATGAATGCCACCTGGTATGCCGCCCAGGAGGGAGCCGGCTACGTGCTGGTGGCCAAGCAGAGCCAGCTGGTGAACGGCGCTATGCCCGAGAATGCCGCCAAGTTTGATGCCACCTCCACCCCCGCCAACGAGAGCGGCAAGTGGTCCAACCAGGCCACCATCACCGGCCTGGAGCCCGGCACCGTCTACGCCTATCAGCTGGTGAATGGGGAGGAGAAGTCCGACGTGGCCACCTTCACCACCGCCACCAACGGCGCGTTCTCCTTTGCCTTGGCCGGTGACCCCCAGATTGGCGCCAGCGGCAACGCCGACAGCGACACCCAGGGCTGGGACAAGACCCTGGGCATCATCGCCGACAGCACCCAGTTTGACGGGGTGGACTTCCTCCTCTCCGCCGGTGACCAGGTGAACACCGCCTCCAACGAGGACCAGTACAACGGCTACCTGGACCACGACGAGCTGCTGAGCCTGCCCGTGGCCACCGTCGTGGGCAACCACGACTCCTCCAGCAACGCCTATGACCAGCACTTCAACGTGCCCAACGAGTCCGAGCTGGGCGTCACCAACGCCGGCGGCGACTACTGGTTTGTGTACAACAATACCCTGTTTTTGGCTCTGAACAGCAACAGCATGTCCACCGCCGAGCACAAGGCCTTCATGGAGCAGGCCATCGCCGAGGCCGGTGACGTGGACTGGAAGGTGGTCACCTTCCACCACTCCGTCTACTCCGTGGCCAGCCACGCCGTGGATGGCGACATCCTCCAGCGCCGTGAGGCTCTGGTGCCCGTGTTCGAGGACCTGGACATCGACGTGGTGCTCATGGGCCACGACCACGTGTATGTGCGTACTTACATGATGGACGGCCTGACCCCCATCACCGAGTCTGACAAGTACACCGACCAGGACGGCGACGGCATCCCTGAGTCCGTCACCAACCCCGACGGCATCCTGTATGTCACCGCCAACTCCGCCTCTGGCTCCAAGTTCTACACCATCCAGAGCACCAAGTATGAGTACTCCGCCGTCCAGAACCAGGAGCGGGTGCCCAACGTGTCCCGTGTGGACGTGTCTGAGGACGCCTTCACCATCACCACCTACCGCACCAGCGACATGAGCGTGGTGGACACCTTCACCATCAACCGTGAGACCGCCAACACCAGCCTGCTGCAAAAGACCTATGACTACGCTGTGACCCTGTCCACCGAGGGCGTCACCGACTCCGCCAAGGCAGCCTTTGAGAAGGCTCTCACCGAGGCCAAGAACGTGCTGGACAACCCCAACGCCACCCAGGCTGAGGTGAACACCGCTTGGGACAACCTGCTGGAAGGCATCTGGGGCCTGGGCCTGACTCAGGGCAACAAGGACGTGCTGAATCTGGTCATCCAGCGTGCCGAGGCCATGATGGATGAGGCCGACAAGTACGTGGAGGCCAACTGGAAGACGCTGGTGGACGCTCTGGATGCCGCCAAGAAGGTGGCTGAGGACGGCGACGCCATGCAGGAGGACGTGGACAAGGCCGCTGGTGACCTGCTCAACGCCATTCTGGCCCAGCGCTACAAGGCCGACAAGTCCATCCTGGAGGACCTCATCGGTGAGGCTAAGGGCATCGACCTCACCGGCTACACCGCTGAGTCCGTGGCCACCTTCCGCACGGCTCTCCAGAACGCTCAGGCTGTCATGGCCGACGAGGCCCTCACCGAGGACGACCAGGCTACCGTGAACGCCGCTGTGGCTGCTTTGAGCGACGCCATGAACGGCCTCACCGCCGGTGGCGCTCCCGAGACCACCGACAAGCCCGAGGCCTCCCAGGCTCCTGAGGCCACCGACAAGCCTCAGAGCACCGACAAGCCCCAGACCACCCAGAAGCCTGAGAGCAACGTGCCTCAGACTGGTGACAACGCCCAGCTGGGCCTGATGTTCAGCATTCTGGTGCTGTCCGCCGCTGGCATGGGTGCTGTGGTGACCCTGCGCCGTCGCCGCGGCTAATTTCAAAACAAGTGAGAAAGTACGGTCAGAGAAATCTGGCCGTACTTTTTTGCATCAAAAGCCTCCCTTGTGTAAAGGGAGGTGGCCCGGCGTAAGCCGGGTCGGAGGGATTGACTTTCTCCGAGGACTCGGGTCTGGCTTGCCAGCCTGGCAGGGACGCTCCGCTGGGGTGACTTTCTGCCGCCAGAAAGTCACCAAAGACCGCCAAAGGCGGGGTCTTCCCCCGCCTTGTGGAATCCACCCCGCGGTACGGGGAGCCCCTGCGTCCTCCTCTTTTCGGCCCTTGGTCCGTCGGGGTCACATAGATAGCATGGCAATTCTTTTGTAAGTGTCAGCTTCTACGGCAAGTAAAACTTCTACCACCAGGGCCTTACCCTGGTGAGCCGCTGTTCCCAGCTATCGGCGGTATGGCTCCCGGCGGCGGAAACGCCGCTTTTCCTTAAGTAGGCCCGGACATGGAAACCGCCCAGCTGTAGGGCCAGTTGCCCAGGGGGCCTGGTGTGGTGGCAGGAACAGGAGCCACAGCAAGGGTGACGGGCCGAATCCAGGCTTGACGCAGTTCCAGCCTCGTACCCCAGGGAGGTCCTTAGGGGGGAACGCCCTAAGTGGCTTTTCGTCCATTTTGGCCAGTCAAAATGGACCCCAGCGGAGCGCGTCTCCCCTCGCCAGGGGAACAAGGCGATGCCTGAGAAATTAGAGAAGAACAGACTATAGATTGGATGAATATAACAGCGCGAGGAATTTGTGACCAAGAAAATATGTGCTCTTTGTACAAAATTGGGTGACTGAAATTTGGTGCGGATGTGGATAGACGTGCCCAGGCCAGCGGCGTGGCCTCCGTGGCCGGGGTGGACGTGCCCGCCGATCAGCTGACCCTGTCCAAGCTCACCGGCATCACCGTCCAGCAGAATGCCCCCTACACCGATGGCGGCAAGCTGGACCTCACCGTCACCGCCACCTATGACTCCGGCTACTCCCGGGATGTCACCACGCTGGCCACCGTCTCCGACTTTGAGGCCGCCGGCGACACCGTCACCGTCACCTACCAGGAGAACGGCGTCACCTGCACCGCCACCCTCACCGTCCAGGGCGAGCAGCCCCAGGTGACTCCCACACCCGCCCCCGAGGTCACCGACAAGCCTCAGGTCACCCAAAAGCCTGAGAACGTGCCTCAGACCGGCGACGACGCCACCGTCACCCTCTACGTGGTGACTCTGGCCGCCTCTCTGGCCCTGTTGGGGGGCGCCGTTGTGGTGCATCGCCGCCGTCAGCGCTAATTGGCCGCAGGTTAGTAATTTGCTCCAAAAACTGCTGAGAAGCGGGCTTTCGCTTCTCAGCAGTTCCTATTTTTAATAAAAATTGCCTATTTTGCCCCTGGGGATTGTGTGAAACACCGCAACGAGGCAGACCGCACAGGTGGAAAACTTGTGAAAAATGCATAGAATTTTCCCGATGGGTTTGGCTGTTCCGTCTGTGGACAGGTGAAAATTGGTCTGTTATCATTACTATAAAGGCAATAGATTCGGCACACAGCCGACGGTTTCCCCACTGGGGGTGGAACTGTCGGCCATTGGGATGTTACTGTTCAATCAGGCATAACCACATGTGTCACTGCTTCGGACGAGAGGAATGGGTGATGGGACCTTCAGATTGAGGCAGTGGGCGTGTGGTTATTCTTTTTTGGGCGGAACACATCCGGCGAAGCTTGCCCTAAGTACAAGAGAAGACAAGAAGGAAGAGGTGTAACGTATGAAGAAGTCCCTGAAGCGCGGACTGGCCGCACTGTTGGCAGCTGTGATGCTCACCAGCGGTCTGGCCGCATCGGCGGCAGCTCAGCCCAAGGCGGACAATGTGAATCTGGCCCGCCTGGACGGCGTGGTAGCCACTGCCTCCGACACCGAGACCGACAAGTTCCCCCCCTCTGCCACCATTGACGGCAACTATGAGGATACCTCCCGCTGGGGAACCAACAACGATGGCAAGGGCACCACCGAGCGCTGGCTCCAGCTGGACCTGGGCGCCCGGTACTCCATCGACAGCTTTAAGGTATTCTGGGAGAAGACCAACATCCAGGACTACACCATTGAGACCTCCACCGATGGCTCTGAGTGGACCCAGCAGGTGGTGGTCACCGGCGCTGCTGCCGCCCGTGAGGTGGAGCACCAGCTGGAGAACGCTGTGGTGGCCCGCTATGTGCGTCTGAGCGTCACCAAGTACGGCCAGTCCGTGTCCAACTGGTGGAACGTGGGCGTGCGTGAGTTCGAGGTGTACGGCAACGATGAGGTGGTCCCCGTCATCGGCAACCTGGCCCGCCTGAGCGGCGTCACCGCCACTGCCTCCGACACCGAGACCGACCAGTTCCCCCCCTCCGCCACCATCGATGGCAACTATGATGAGGCCTCCCGCTGGGGTACCAACAACGATGGAAAGGGTACCACCGAGCGCTGGCTCCAGCTGAACCTGGGCGAGGAGCGCACCATCACCGGCTTCAAGGTGTTCTGGGAAAAGACCAACATCCAGACCTACTACATCGAGACCTCCACCAACGGCACCGACTGGACCCAGCAGGTGTTTGTGGAGTCTGCCGATGGTACTCTGGAGCCCGAGCACCAACTGGCTGAGGCTGTCACCGCTCAGTATGTGCGTCTGCGTGTGACCCAGTACGGCGAGGCTGTGTCCAAATGGTACAACGTGGGTGTGCGGGAGTTTGAGGTGTACGGCCACATGCCCGAGGATGCTGGCAGCGATGTGGTGAAGCTCCCCGAGGGCACCAACATCGCTCGTCAGAACGGCGTGATCGCCTCCGCCACCAACGTGGAGAGCGGCACCTCCTTCACCGCTGACAAGGCTCGTGACGGCGACAAGACCTCCAAGAGCTCCCGTTGGGCCACCGACATCGGCGTGAAGAACCCCACCATCACCTACAACCTGGGCAACACCTACATGGTGGGCAGCGTCATTCTCTACTGGGAGAGCAACAACCCCGACAAGTGGTATGTGCAGACCTCCATGGACGGTGAGCAGTGGACCACCCAGAAGACCTTTGAGGGCAAGCTGACCAGCGGCGCTCCCATCCAGACCGTGAACTTCGATGCCCCCGTAGAGGCCCGCTATGTCCGGGTTTGGGTGGAGAAGTACAGCAGCACCTACTGGAACAACGTGGCTATGTATGAGTTTGAGGTGTACCAGGAGGAGTCTGAGATCGTGGTCACCCCCGCCAACACCGCTGAGACTCTGGCCCAGAGCATCCAGATTCAGGACGGCAAGGTGGTCATGACCGGCGAGGTGCCCGAGAAGTACACCGCCACCTGGGGCTGCAACTATGAGCAGGTGGTGGATGCCTCCGGCGCCATCCACACCCCCCTGGTGGATACCACCGTGGAGATCTCCGTCACTGTGCGTGACAAGAACGACACCACCACCTGTGGCTCTGCCACTGTGGAGCTGGACATCCCCGGCGTCAACTCCGCCAACGAGGGCAACGCCAAGCCCGCCGTGGTGCCTGAGCTGGCCCAGTGGTACTCCGCTGCCGACCAGAAGGGTCTGACCTATGCCATCACCGCCGACAGCCGCATCGTGGCCGACGACACCTTCGCCTCCGTGGCCAAGGAGCTCCAGGCCGACCTGAAGGACCTGTTCGGCCTGACCCTCCCCATCGTCAACGACACCCCCAAGGCCGGCGACATCAGCCTGGTGTACCACGATCAGGCTGGCTTCGACAAGGAGACCTACAACATGGTGGTCACCGACCAGGTGGTCATCCAGGCCAACGACGCCACCGGCGCCTACTGGGGCACCCGCTCTGTGCTCCAGGCCCTGCAGCTGTCCGGTAACCTGACCATCGCCCAGGGTACCGCCTGTGACTACCCCGAGTTTGAGAACCGTGGCTTCATGCTGGACGTGGGCCGTAAGCCCACCTCCATGGAGACTCTGAAGACCATCTCCAAGACCATGGCCTGGTACAAGATGAACAGCTTCCATGTGCACCTGAGCGACAACCTCATCTTCATGGAGGACTACTACAAGGCCGGCGAGGATGAGGATGGCATCCGTCAGGCTTACCAGGGCTACCGCCTGGAGTACTCCGATGATGGCCTGACCTCCAAGGACTACTACTACACCAAGGCCGAGTTCAAGGAGTTCATGAACTACTCCCGTGCCCTGGGCGTGGATATTATCCCCGAGCTGGACGTGCCCGCCCACGCTCTGTCCATCACCAACTACATTATGTACTCCCTGAATCGCCCCGACCTGGTGCTCCACCAGATCGACACTGCCCACCCCTGGGTGGATCATGTGGATATCAAGCAGCAGGAGGGCATTGACATCATCAAGGAGATCTACGACGAGTACATCGACGAGGACCTCTTCGATGAGAACACCATCGTGCACATCGGTGCCGACGAGTTCTATGAGAGCCACCCCGCCTACCGCAACTTCCTCATCCAGATGATCGACTACATCGAGAACGTGAAGCATCGTCAGGTCCGGGTCTGGGGCAGCCTGTCCTCCATGAACGGCGGCGAGGGCTATAAGTTCGGCCCCGAGCACGTCCAGGGCGCTCAGATGAACATCTGGAACACCGGCTGGGCCAAACCCCAGGATATGTTCAACCTGGGCTTCGACCTCATCAACACCATCGACGGCCAGCTGTACATGGTGCCCAGCGGCAACGGCAGCGTGGGCGGCTACGGCGACTGGCTGAATTCCCAGAGCCTGTACAACTCTTGGGAGCCCGAGAACATGGGCGGTACCATGATCCCCACCGGCTCCACCCAGATGCTGGGCGCCTGCTACGCCATCTGGAACGACAACATTGACACCCGTGCCGCCGGCATCAACGAGACCGACCTGTACACCCGCTTTGTGGACGCCCTGCCCTACCTGGGCACCAAGATGTGGGGCACCGGCGGCAACGGCCTGGACCGTGACTACGCCACCCTGAAGGCCGACGTGGCCACCCTGGGCGCTGCCCCCAACACCAACCCCTATCACACCATCGACCTGGCCGAGGGCACTCAGGAGTACGCTCAGTATTCCTTCACCGACACCCAGGACCGCTCCGGCAACGACCGTGACCTGACCCTCAACGGTGCCTCCCTCACCGACGGCACCCTGACCCTCACCGGGGACAGCTCCTACGCCTCCACCGGTCTGGACGTCATGGGCCCCAAGAACACCGTGTCCCTGCGTCTGTTTAAGGCCAGCACCTCCAACTCCGGCGAGCAGATCATTCTGGAAGCCGACGCCGCCTACGGCGAGACCACCGTGAAGGCCATTGCCAACGAGGACGGCACCTGGAAGCTGGGCTTTGCCCGTGAGCTGTACGAGTACGAGTTCGACTACAACCTGCCCTGCGATGAGTGGGTGGAGCTGACCATCACCAACGAGGGCAACAAGACCTACCTGCTGGTGGACGGTGAGAAGATCGCCGCTGTGGGTTACTTCCTCCCCGACGAGAACGCCACCACCCAGTTCATGGGCAAGACCGGCATCACCTACTCCTCCTTCAACATTCCCGTGGCCCGCATCGGCTCTGAGACCAATTCCTTCGTGGGTCAGGTGGACGACGTGATGTTCTACGCCAACGGCGTGACTCCCACCGCCAAGCACCAGGTGACCTTCAACTCCATGGGCGGCTCCGCTGTGGAGGCCGTGGTGGTGGCCGATGGCCAGACCGTGGCTCAGCCCGAGGCTCCCGTGATGGAGGGCTACACCTTCGGCGGCTGGTACACCGACGAGAACTGCACCACCGCCTACGACTTTGACACCGCTGTCACTGCCGACATCACCCTGTACGCCAAGTGGACCGCCAACGAGCCCGCCGACACCACCATGATGAAGGCTGTCTATGACAAGGCCGTCAAGGAGGACTACTCCAACCTCATCGACAGCGCCAAGGCCTACTATGAGCAGGCTCTGGCCGACGCCGAGGCCATTCTGGCTGATCCTGCCGCCTACACCCAGGCTCAGGTGGACGAGGTCACCGACCGTCTGCTCAACGCCGTGTGGATGCTGGACTGGGTCAAGGGCAACCCCGAAGCTCTCCAGCTCCTGGTGGACCGCGCCAACCAGATGATGGACAACGCAGACAAGTATGTCTCCGACAACTGGCAGCTGCTGGTGGACGCTCTGGCCGACGCCGAGAAGATCCTGGCCGAGGCTGGCGACACCATGCAGGGCGAGATGGACGATGCCGCTGACGCTCTGCTGAACGCCATCCTGGCCCAGCGCTATAAGGCGGACAAGTCCATCCTGGAAGACCTGATCGGCAAGGCCGAGGGCATCAACCTGGAGGGCTACACCGCTGAGTCCGTGGCCGCCTTCCGCACCGCTCTCCAGAACGCTCAGGCTGTCATGGCCGACGAGACCCTCACCGAGGACGACCAGGCTACCGTGAACGCTGCTGTGGCTGCCCTCAGCGACGCCATGAACGGCCTCACCGCCGGTGGCGCTCCCGAGACCACCGACAAGCCCGAGGCCTCCCAGAAGCCTGAGACCACCGACAAGCCTCAGGCCACCGAGAAGCCCGAGAAGGTGCCTCAGACTGGCGACCAGTCTATGCTGCTGGTGTATGTGGCCATCCTGGCCTCCACCGTGCTGCTGCTGAGCACTGCCGTGGTGGTGCGCAAGCAGACCCGTCGCTAAGCTCTAGAACTACAAAAAGTACGGTCAGCTTCGGCTGACCGTACTTTTTTACTTCAAAAGCCTCCCTTGTGTAAAGGGAGGTGGCACGGCGCAAGCCGGGTCGGAGGGATTGTCCTGCTCCAATTTCCTGGGTAGAACCCAGCGCCCTTCCGGGGACGCTCCGCTGGGCCCGATTTCTCCTCGATGAGAAATCGGGGAAAGAATCGCCAAAGGCGGGGCCTTCCCCCGCCTTGTGGAATCCACCCCGCGGTACTGGGAGCCCCTGCGTTCTTCTCTTCTCGGCCCTTGGCTTGGTGGGGTCACATAGATAGCACGGCAATGCTACAGAATGTACCTGCTTCTCTGCAAAACTATGCTTCTCTCACCAGGGCCTTACCCTGGTGAGCTGCTGTTTCCAGCGCTCGGCGGCCTGGTTCCCGGCGGCGGGAACGCCGCTTCTCCAGGGTAGGCCCGGATATAGAAACCGCCCAGTTATAGGGCCAGCTGCCATGGTATCCTGGTGTGCTGGCAGGAACAGGAGCCACAGCAAGGGTCACGGGCCGAACCTAGACTCGACGCATTCCCAGCCTCGTACCCCAGGGAGGTCCTTAGGGGGGAACGCCCTAAGCGGGTTTTGGTTTCTTTTGCCCGCTCAAAAGAAACCCCCAGCGGGGAGCGTCCCCACCAGGCTGGCAAGCCTGAACCACGGGCGGTTAGACGACAACCCCTCAGTCTGCTTCGCAGACAGCTCCCCTTACACAGGGGAGCCATTGGGCACAGCAGAAGCTTTGACCCAGCGGAGCGTCCCCGGCTGGGGCGCTGGGTTTGGCCTGAGAAATTGGAGAAAGCTCCCTATAAAGAAAAAAGTACGGCCAGATTTCTCTGACCGTACTTTCTTGTTTTATCAGGGGCTTAGCTGCGCCGACGACGCACCGTCACCACAGCCGCCAGCCCGGCGGCGGACAGAACCAGAACACCCAGCACCAGGCTCAGCTGGGCGGTGTCCCCGGTCTGGGGCACGTCGGTCTCCGGCTTCTGGGTGGCCTCAGGATTGGTGGAGGTCTCCGGGGCGGGGGTGGCGGTCACCTCGGGGGAAGGTGTGACCTCCGGGGAGGGAGTAGGCTGCTCCGTCTCCTGCCCGGTCAGCTCGTACACCGCCACGGTGCCGGACACCTCACAGGCGGCCAGCAGCATGGGCTGCCCCGTGGGGCTCTGCTGGGCGGTGAGGAAGGCCAGGCCCTCGGGGGCCACGTCGCCGCCGGTGACCCACTTGTCCAGCTCTCCGTCCTCGTACACCTCAGAGCCGGGGACGATGGAGCCGAAGTCCCGGGAGTTGACATAGTTGACGTAGGTCACGGCGCTGGGGGCGGTGACGTCGTACACCATCACGCCGCCGGTGCGCTCCAGAGCCACAAAGGCGTAGGTCTTGCCGTCCACCACGCCCACGGTGACGCTCTCCGCCTCAGGGCCCTTCTTGCCGGAGCGGTCGTCCAGGGCGGCGTTGTCGTTGGAGGTGTTGAAGTAGTCGGGGAAGTAGCGGGCGGTGAGGGACTCAAAGTCATCCCCGCTGGTGAACACCTCTTGAATGCCGTTCTCGGTCACGGCGTAGAGGGTGAAGGAGCGGCCGCCGAACAGGTAGTCTTTGGAGGAATCCAGGCCGTCATAGCCCTTGGCGCTCTCGGTTTTGCTCTCCTCGCCGAAGTACACCACTTTGCCGCTGATCTTACCCTCGGCGATGTTGCCAGCGGGGGAGGCGGCGCCCTTCTTGGCCTCGTTTTCGTTGAGGTAGTCCCCCCACTCCCGGCTGTCGCCCTCGTTGGCGCATACCAGGTAGGTGACCCCGTCCACCTCATAGGCGGCGATGCCGTCGGGCATGCGGATGCCCAGCACGTTCTCATAGGTCTGGGGGTTGTAGGCCTCGTCCCCCTTGTCCAGGTCCACGGGGGTGACGGAGTAGTCCTCAAAGCCGCAGGAGTAGATGCCGGTGAAGGTGCGGGTGGTGAGGTCCAGCACGGCGATGGCGTTGGCCTCCTGCAAGGTCACGTAGGCCTTGCCGCCGGACACGGCGATGTACTCCGGCTCCAGGTCGGTGGAGGGGTTGGAGCCCTGCTTCAAGATGATGTGGTTGGCGGTGAGCTGATCCCGCTGGGCATCGAAGGTGTCGAAGGTCACCACCTGGGCGGTGCCGGTGGCCACATCCACCACAGACACCGAGCCCTTGGGGTCGATGGCGTCGGCGGAGTAGCCCATGCGGGGCTCGCCCTCGTCGGCGGAGAGGACGGTGTGGTCATCGGCAAAGGTGACCATGTCCGGCTGCACCCCCACTTCCACCAGCTTGTCCAGGGTCAGAGAGCCGTCGGCGTTGCAGGTAAACAGGGCCACCCGGCCAGCGTCGGCATATCCGGCGGCCTGGAGGGCGGCAGCCAGGGTGGAGCCGTCGGGGGAGACGGCCACCGAGGTCATGTCCCCATAGGCAAAGGTGGGGTCAGTCTCCTCCACCATGGCCTTGATGTCCATGTCGTTGCCGTCCAGCAGGTCCACGGTGTCCTTCTCTTCCAGGGTCTTGAGGGGGATGGCGGTGAGCAGGCCGGACTGGCCGTTGACGGCGTAGGCCCAGCCGGTGGCGGCGTTGTAGGAGATGATCTCCATGACGCCCCCGTCCACGTTGAACTCCCCGGAGGTATACCCTGCAATCTTGGTCATGTCCAGCTGGGCGTCGCCGTTTTCCTCGCCCTGGGTCTGTGCGCCGCCGTCGGTGTTCTTGGTGACGGTGAAGTGGTCGATGGGGGTGGAGTCGGGGGCCTCGCTGTCCCCGCTGAGGTTGTACACGTTCACGGTGATGGTGTTCCCTTCCACGTCAAACAGGGCGTAGCTGGGGCTGTAGTCCTGGTTCCACTCCTGGTTGCCCAGGGGCAGGTTGCCCTCCAGGTAGGCCTGAGAGCCGGTCTCGCCGTTGGCCAGCACCGGGTAGTCCACATTGTTGGCCTTGTCCACGGACTGGAAGGGGGTATAGTACTGCATGTCAGAGGCACAGTTTCCGGTGAGGTAGATGGTGCCGTCGGGGTCATAGAAGGTGTCCAGGGCCTCGGCGTTGCGCTGGCCATCCTTGAGCACATAGCTGCGGGAGTACACGTGGTCGTGGCCGCCCAGGACGAAGTCCACGTCGAAGTCGTCCATCAGGGTCTCGAACCCGGCGTCCACGTAGTTCTCAATGTCCGAGTCGGCGGCGTGCTTGGCCACGGTCTGGGTGGACTTGTGGTGGGTGACGATGAGCCAGTTATACTGGCCGGCGTACTCCTGGGTGGCGCTGGTGAGGGTGCGGCGGAAGTTCTCCACCATGGCCTCGGCCTCGGAGTTGTCACGGGTGGCGCTGGGCACGCTGGCGTTGTCTCCGTTTTCCCCCTCCAGGTCGTCGTTGCCGCCGGGGTAGGCCCCGGTGTTCAGGGTGACAAAGAGCACGTTGTTGTAGAGATAGTAGTAGTTGCCTTTTGTCTCCATCTCCCGGCGCTCGGTGAAGTCGTACTGACCGTCGGCGTTGGGGGTGACACCGTTGCTGTTGCTCTGGTTAGCAATCTCCTCGGCGGTGGCCTGGATGTAGTTGCCGTGGCTCTGGCTGGTGCCGCTGTTCTGGCCCCGGAAGGTGGTCTTCACCTGCTCCAGCAGGGTGTCGGAGCCCAGCAGGCCGTCCTGGGCCACCTCCATCTGGTTGGGCAGGTTGAAGTGGTCGGCGAACATGTAGTGGCGGTCGTGGTTGCCCACGGCGGGGGCGTAGGCGATGGAGGTCATCTCCTCAGGGGCAAAGAAGGCCTCGTACTCGCTGGACTTGCCCCAGCTCTGGTCCTCCACCTGGTCACCGGCGGACACCATCAGGGTGGCCCCGGCCTGGCCCACCACCTCCATCATCTTGGCCCATCCGGTCTGGTTGGAGCCGTCGGCGGAGTTCCAGCCGTCGTCGTTGTGGGACTGGTCCTCTTTGATCTGGGGGTCACTGGTGAAGGCGAAGGTGAAGTTGTCCGCCTGGGGGGTGGTGTAGGTATAGACTTGGGACCAGGTCTGGCCCCCGTCGTTGGAAATGCGGTATTCATAGCTGGTGCCGGGCTCCAGGCCGGACACGGTGGCCTTGCACACCATCTTGCCTGTGTCGGTGTACTTGCTCTCGTCCACCTTGGTGGGGGTGGTGAGCTCGGACACCGTGGCCTCCACCACCCGGCCATCCCCCAGGGCGATCTGGGCCGCGCTGGTGCCGTCGGGAGCGTACCAGTTGAGGTTGATGGATGCAGTGGTTTCGCCGGGCTGAATGGTCAGGCTGTCCACGTCAAAGCCTGCGGTGGAGCCCCACAGGGCGGTGTTGGGGGTCTCCTGGGCGGCCAGGGCCAGGGGGTACATCCCCGTGAGCAGCGCGGCGCTGAGTGCCACGCTGGCCAGCTTTGTGTACCGCTTTTTCATATGTATTGTTTCCTCCTTAATGATTCCAATTCTCGCAGATGGAATTATAAGGGAAGCCTGCAAATGGTGCTATCGGACAAAGGTATGAATCATGTAAAGAGATGGTCAAAAAAGAGGCCATGCAGACGACTCTGCATGGCCTCTCAGCGTTAAGATAACTTTTGTTTCAGTTGATAGAGCAGGTTCAGAGCCTCAATGGGGGTGAGGGTGTCCACAGCGGTGTTCCGCAGGGTGTCCAGCACCTCGCCTCCCGTCAGATCCCCCAGGGTCATCTGTTCCTGGGCGGGGGCGGAGACGGCACCCACCGGGGCCACCGCCCCCTGGCTCTCCAGCTGGGCCAGAATTTCCCGGGCCCGGGCAATGACGGGATTGGGCACCCCCGCCAGCTTGGCCACCTCGATGCCATAGCTCTGGTCGGCCCCGCCGGGGATAATTTTGCGCAGGAAGACAATGTCGTCCTTCCGCTTTTTCACCGCAATGTGGAAGTTGTGGACCCCCTCCAGCTCCTGCTCCACGGCGGTGAGCTCGTGGTAGTGGGTGGCAAACAGGGTCTTGGCTCCCAGCTTTTTGGCCTCGGCACAGTATTCCAGCACCGAGCGGGCAATGGACATGCCGTCATAGGTGGAGGTGCCCCGGCCGATCTCGTCCAGAATCAGCAGGGAGTGGCGGGTGGCGTTTTGGAGCAGCTGGGCCACCTCGCTCATCTCCACCATGAAGGTGGACTGTCCGGCGGCCAGGTCATCGGAGGCCCCGATGCGGGTGAACACCCGGTCCACCACCCCGATGTGGGCGGAGCGGGCGGGGACATAGCAGCCCATCTGGGCCATGAGCACAATGAGGGCCACCTGGCGCATGTAGGTGGATTTACCTGCCATGTTGGGGCCGGTGATGATGGACAGACGGTGCTCGTTTTCGTCCATGTGGGTGTCGTTGGGCACGAAAAGGGTGTCTTTCAGGGTGTGCTCCACCACCGGGTGGCGGCCCTCCTGAATGTCGATGACCCCGCTCTCGTCCACCACCGGGCGGCAGTAGTTGCGCTCCACCGCCACCGTGGCAAAGGAGAGGAGCACGTCCAGCTGGGCCACGCTGCCTGCGGCCCGCTGCACCTCCCGCACCCGGGCGGACACCGTGTCCCGCAGCTGGCAGAACAGCTGGTACTCCAGGGCGGTGATGCGGGTCTGGGCGGAGAGAATTTCGTGCTCCAGGTCCTTGAGCTCGGGGGTGATGAACCGCTCACAGTTGACCAGGGTCTGCTTGCGGATGTAGTCCTCGGGCACCAGGTCGTAGTTGGACTTGGACACCTCGATGTAGTAGCCGAACACCTTATTATACCGGACCTTCAGGCTCTTGATGCCGGTGCGCTCCTTCTCCCGGCTCTCCAGAGCAATCACCATATCCGCCCCGTTGGTGAGGATGTCCCGCAGGTGGTCCACCTGCTCGTCGTAGCCGGGGCGGATGAAGTCGCCCTCTCGGATGGTGAAGGGGAGGCGGTGGTCGTCGTCCTCGTCCCGGATGGCCCCATCAATGGCCTGTTGCAGGTCCTCCAGGCCCAGCATGCCGTCCTTGATGCCCTCCATGGCCCGGCCGGTGAGGGCTTCCAGCTGGGCGGCCAGGGCGGGGAGCATCCCAAGGCCCTGGGCCAGGGCCTTCATATCCCGGGCGTTGGCAGAGCCGTAGCCCACCTTGCCGATGAGTCGTTCCAGGTCGGGCACCTGGCGCAGGGCGTGGCTCAGCTCTTCCCGGGCCACCAGATTGTCCACCAGGGCGGCCACCCCGTCCTGACGGCGGGTGATGGCCAGGGGGGAGCGCAAGGGGCGCTCCAGCCAGGCGCGAATCATCCGGTGGCCCATGGGGGTGCGGGTGCGGTCCAGCACCCAGAGGAGGGAGCCCTTCTTGTCCTTGCTGCGCATGGTCTCGGTGAGCTCCAGGTTGCGCCGGGCGGTGAGGTCCAGCTCCATGTACAGCCGCTGGTCGGGCTGCTCCACCACCAGGGGGCCCAGGTGGGTGAGGTCGGTCTTCTGGGTCTGGGTCAGGTACCCGGCCAGAGCCCCCGCCGCCTGGTAACAGGCCAGGTCGTGCTCCGGCAGCGGAGCCCCCGTCTCCCACAGCCCGCACACCTCCAGGGCGGACCCGGCAGCCTGGGGGTCAAACTGCTCTTCGGTTCCCGTCTGGCACAGGCAGTCCAGCCGCTGGCGCAAGAATTCCACCAGTTCCCGCTGGGCGGCGGCCTGGGGGGAGAGAATGGCCTCGCTGGGGGGACAGGCGGAGAGCTGGTTGCACAGGTGGGGCAGCCAGTCGGTGCCGGAGAAGGGGGTGGTGTGGAACTGTCCGGTGGACACGTCGCACACCGCCATACCTGCCCGGTCCCCGTCCAGGTACACGCAGCAGATGTAGTTGTTGTTGTTCTCGTCCAGCATCACGTCGTCCATGGCGGTGCCGGGGGTGACGATGCGCACGATGTCCCGCTCCACCAGGCCCTTGGCGGTGGCGGGGTCCTCCATCTGCTCGCAGATGGCCACCTTATAGCCCCGCTTGATGAGTCGGGCGATGTAGTTCTGGGCGGAGTGGTAGGGTACCCCGCACATGGGGGTGCGCTCCTCCTCCGGCTTGTTGCGGTCCCGGGTGGTGAGGGTGAGGCCCAGCTCCTGGGCGCCGATCTTGGCGTCGTCCTGGAACATCTCGTAAAAGTCCCCCAACCGGAAGAAAAGCAGGCAATCGGGATTGTCCTGCTTCATTTTGATATATTGTTTCATCATGGGGGTGAGTTCCGCCATGGAGTGCACGACCTTTCTATTTGTTGTTGCTGGGCAATCGGCCAGGTATCTTGATACGTTCCCAGTCTCAGGCTTGCCAGCCTGGTGGGGACGCTCCCCGCTGGGGGTTCCTTTCTGCTGCCAGAAAGGAACCAAAGACCACCAAAGGCGGGGCCTTCCCCCGCCTTGTGGAATCCACCCCGCGGTACTGGGTGGCGTGTGCGTCCTTCTCGGTTCGGCCCTTGGCTGGGTGGGGTCACATAGATGGCATGGAAATTCTATTGTAAGTCTCAGCTTCTACGACAAATAAAACTTCTACCTCCAGGGCCTTACCCTGGTGTGCAACGGTTCCTAGTTGCCGGAAGCCTGGCTCCCGGCGGCGGGAACGCTGCTTTTCCAGGGTAGGCCCGGGTATGGAAACCGCCCAGCTGTAGGGCCAGCTACCCAGGGTGGCCTGGTGTGGTGGCAGGAACAGGAGCCACAGCAAGGGGGACGGGCCGAATCTAGACTTGACGCAGGTCCAGCCTCGTACCCAAAGGGAGGTCCTTAGGGGGGAACGCCCTAAGCGGGTTTTGGTAGGAACGTCCGATTCCCTAAGCGAGAGAGAATTGTGAGACATTTTGCGTCAGAAAGAGACGCAGCTTCGCAGAAATACTTGGTGTATTTCCAGAAGATGCAACGAATTTATGGCGTAAAAGGGCCACAAGACTCCGATGCTGTAGGGAATCGGAGGTTCCTTATTTTGGCCACTCAAAATGGACCCCAGCGGAGCGTCCCTGCCGGGGGCGCAAATTTGCGTCTGAGAAATATGAGAAGAGGAAAGCCCCTAGAGGGGAGACTTACCCCTCGAAATTGGTGATTACATATACATATCGAATGTTTTCCACATCCGCACTGGGGTTAAGCAGCGCCGAACGGCTGATGCCGTCGGCCTCCGTCTCGATGCTCTCCACCTGGCCCACCAGCAGGCCGCCGGGGTACTTGCCCCCCAGCCCCGAGGTGGTCACCTGGTCGCCAGAGATCAGCTGGGCGTCCTGGGGGATATAGGTCATGCGCAGCTTGCCTTCGCCCATGAGAGTAAAATCCCCCTGGGCCATGGCGCTGTCGTCGGTGCGGGCCACCCGCACCCCCAGCTCCATGCCGGGGTCCAGCAGGGTGTCCACCAGGGCCCAGTTGGTGCCCACTTCCTTCACCACGCCCACCAGATTGCCGTATTGGTCGATGACGCAGTCACCCGCCTCCACCTCCTGGCCGCTGCCCACGCTGATGGTGATCTGGTTGGCCCAGTTGGTGGTGGAACGCTGGATGACGGTGGCGGAGGCGTAGGTCCAATCCGGGTGCTCCTGGGCCACTCCCAGCAGGGATTGCAGCCGCTCATTTTCCCGCAGGGCGTCCTGCCCCTCTCGCACCTGCTCCTCCAGCTCGGCCAGCTGCTCCTTCAGCGTCTCATTTTCCTCCAGCAGCTGGTCATACCCGGTGAGGCGGTCGTGCTGCCCCTGGAACCAGTTGGAGATGCCGGAGGTCAGCGACCCCACCGGGCGAGTGATGACCTGGAGGGCGTTGGTGATGGGGTTGGCCCCGGTGATGGCGGAGAGAATGGCCAGCAGGGCGGCCAGCAGCACCGCCGCCACCACCAAAAGCCCTCCGTTGTTCCGGAAAAATCCCTTCATAGTATCTCCTGTCCTCAGTGGTCGGCCATCTGGAACAGGTCCAGACCGAAGCCCGCCAGAATCCGGCTCAGCCGGAAGATGGGCAGGCCCACCACGTTGAAATAGTCTCCTTCAATGCCGGACACCAGCATGGCGCCCAGGCCCTGGATGCCGTAGGCCCCAGCCTTGTCCATGGGCTCGCCGGTGGCGATGTAGTGGGAAATCTCCTCCGGCTCCAGTTCCCGGAAGGTGACGGTGGTGCACTCGTGCTGGGTCACCACCTGGTCCCCCTGGATGACGGTGAGTCCGGTGTAGACGTAGTGGCGGTTGCCGCTGAGGGCGGTGAGCATGGCAAAGGCATCCCGCTGGTCGGCGGGCTTGCCCAGCACCGCCCCCTCCAGAGCCACCACCGTGTCGGCGGCAATGATGAGGTCGTCGGGGTCAGCGTGCCCGGCCACCGCCAGGGCTTTGCGCCGGGACAGCTCCTCCACCACCTGGGCGGGGGGCATGTGCTCCTCCACCGTCTCGTCCACCTCCGGGGAGGTGATTTTAAAGCCCCGTAGCCCCATCTGGCCCAGCAGCTCTTTCCGCCGGGGGGACTGGGATGCCAAGATGATATCCATGTTGAATGGTTCCTCCTTGTTGTGCGTGAATTCCTATGTAGCTGCGTAATAGAACGTCAGTTTATCTTGTACGATGATATTAAACCACCAGATGAATGTCCCGGGCCGTGGCTTCATTGATAACAAAAATTCTGGAGCACTTCCAGATTCCTGTTTCTGGCTTTAATACACGATTCAACTTCTCCGACAATGGTATCAGCCATTGAGGCTGGGCATTTTTTACCACAAGAACCAGTTTTAGCTCTTTTCCCGACAAATCTGTCTCAAGAAGAGACGGTGGTACGCCGGTACAATCGTGACGTTTCAACAAAATATTGGCATAAAGAGCTAGGGAATGCCGCATCTTATTTGTGATATCTGCAATGTATTCATGGTACTTTTCAACTTTTTCTATGGAGGTATCTGCAGAAATTTGGTTGGGACAAGACTTTTTCGCCTCTATAAAATACAATGCATTCTCTTTGAATAAGATAAATTCGCAACTCTTTACACCATTGGAGCGGAGCTTGTCTTGGTATTGGGGGCTCTTTTCCAAATGAAATACTGCGTCGTCTGGATAATTGCCAAATTGCATCTCCGATTCTTCGATCATCATAGTCAAAGCCCCTCCCGAATTTCCTGCTCATAGAGGCGGATGGCGGCGTCTATGATGGAGTTATTGGGCATTCCATCATACAAATCGTGCACCTCAGGCGGGGCCGCCTTATGCAGGGAAATACAGGTGACCAGACCGGGTGTGTTCATGGCGATGAGTGCAAGCTTCTTGATGACAAAATAAGAGTGGCTAGAGATAAAAAACTGCATGTCCATGTTGGTTGCGATGTTATTTATCATGTCTAGAAACTGACAAACCGCAGAGGGATGAAGGGCAGATTCGATTTCATCGATAAATATAATGGACTGTTTGTCCACATATCCGTTGGCCAACAGGCGGTCCATGATGGAAATCTTTTTTACGCCTTCCGAAGTTGCTCCAATCGAAAATTTCTGGTTCCGATTGTTTTTAAAGAACCATTTCCCACTGGTTTCATCAAATTCAATTCGCCCATCGATGACATCTTTCACCAATTTGCGAGAATCTGCAAACGTAGTGTAATTTCTCCCTCGTTTTGGAGATAGACGGACTGCCTTGACCAAATCATAGTAGGTGTCATCAAATCCAAAGGATTTGTCCACCTCTCGGGACTTTAGAATGACTGAATACAGGGATAGGACTTCCTTTGCCGGGATAAAAATGGAGTTGGTGTCTCGTCTCTGAGTGGGAGTAATCACTTTTCCGATTTTGCTGGTGGCACTTTGTGAAAACTGGTAGCCAATTTTATCGGTTCCAATGGAGGCACGGAACGTCAAATTCTCGGGGGAAGATCTAGTGACCATATCCCCCAACTTTTCCACTTGAAAGGTCCATCTCAGTTTTTCGGCCAACACATCACTGATGGTTCGGATGTCATCACCTCTCCGGTACTCTTCCATGGCCCGAGTTGCGGAGTACAGAGCCTTCAAGAAAAAGGTTTTCCCTGTCCCGTTTTCACCAATGACCAGGTTGATATTTGAAAAATTGTCACAGGAAAAGGATGGAATCATACCGAAGTTTTCCAAAATGACTTGATTGATTTTGCTGTTCATAGTATCTTCACCCCGTTTCAATCATTCCCCTTATTGCTTCCTATCACTCCACGTCCCGATAGTAAAGCCCCCGGGTATAGCCAGTAGGGGCAGCGTCCCCCACGCCCTGATAACGCCGCACCATGTCCACCACGGTGTGGGCGTCCTCGGTGGTAAACAGCAGTTGCAGCCCGGACACCCCGGCCCGGAGATAGTCCCCGGACTTGTCCGCCAAAAAGAGGGTGTCGGCGTTGAAAATCTCGTTGCGGCAGCCCCAGGCCTTGAGGACCGGGAAGCCCACCCCTCGGCGGTCGGTGAGGGTGTTGCCGTTGCCGCAGCAGCACTGGCCCGCCCCTGCCTTCATGGCGCAGTTCTCGGTAATCATCAGGGGCAGGCGGCCATAGGCCAGCAGTTCCACGGGCAGAGTCTTGGACAGGTCCCGAATCTGGGCCAGCTTCAACTCAAAGGATGCGGTGAGAGAGGCAAGGCCCAGACAGCGGTATTCCTCCACCCCGTGGCTGTTGAACACCTGGAGGCCGTAGTCTCCGTGTAGGGTAAAGCCCAAATCCCGGGCCACGTCCAGCAGTCCCAGGTTGCCCACCAGGGCATGGGAAATACCCAGCTCTTTGCACACGGTGAGCTGCTGGTTTAGGGTGTCCAGCTCTCCGTCCCAGCAGATGCGGGGGAGCACCACCGCGGCCTGGATGCCGTGGGCGAGGATGTCCGCCACCACCTGGGGATGGCGGGCGGCCTCGTCTACAGGCAGGGCAATGCGGGCGGGCTGGGCCTCCAGCAATTCCTGTGAGCACTGCTGGGCGCTGTGGAGGGTGACATAGAGGGCGGGAACCTGGGTGGAATTTGCCACCTTGGGCAATGGCTCATAGGGGAAGTGCCGCCGCTGGGGCAGCGCCGTCCGCTGGGTGGAGAGCTGCTCCACCGCGTCCCGGCGCAGGGCGTTGAGGGCGGAGCGAGGCAGGGACAGACCTGCTTCCACCTCCACCTGGTACCCCTCAACCCGGTAGGGGGTACCTCCGGTCTTGGACAGCTGGGCCGCCACATCCTCTGCCTCCAGGGCACGGGTGCGGGCGGCCTCCGGGGCGGGCCCGGTGACGGTGACGGTGTGGCCGTCTTGGTCGGTGAGAGTGAGGGAGGCGGGGGCGTCCGCCTGGATGGAGGCATTCAGGGTCACGGGGACCAGCTGGGTGGGCTTATCATACCCCGCCCGGGCGGCGGCAAACAACTCCTTGGGTTCCGGCTGCTGCTCCCGCACGCCGAACATGTGGGCGCCCTTGTCCCCCATAAAGTACCCGTCGGTGAAGCCCTGGCGGGAGAAGGCGGCGGTGAGCTGGGCCACCTCTTCCGCAGTGGGCTCCCGGCCCTCCCGCAGGGCGTCGGCGTACACCTTGGTGACCACCCACACGTACTCTGGCCGCTTCATCCGGCCCTCGATTTTGGCGCAGGCCACCCCCATGTCCTGGAGCTGGTTTAGGTGTCCGGCCAGGGACATGTCCTTGAGGGACAGGGGGTAGTGGTCGGCTTTACCCTTCCAGCCGTAGCTCAGGCGGCAGGGCTGGGCGCACAGGCCACGGTTGCCGCTGCGGCCACCCAGCACCGAGGAGAAGAAGCACTGTCCCGAATAGCACATGCACAGCGCGCCGTGGACAAAGGTCTCAATCTCAATGGGGGAGTGGGCGCAGATGTAGGAGATCTCCTTGGCGGACAGCTCCCGGGACAGCACCGCCCGGGTGAGCCCCAAATCCGCACAGCGTTTCACGCCATCCAGGTTGTGAATGGTCATCTGGGTGGAGGCGTGGAGGTGCACGTCGGGGGCCACCTGACCCACCACCTGCAAAAGGCCCATGTCCTGGACCAGAATGGCGTCCACGCCCAGACTCGAGGCCTCCACCGCCACCTGGGCGGCCTGGGCCACTTCCCGGTCCGAGGCCAGGGTGTTGAGGGTGAGGTACACCTTCACCCCGTAGAGGTGGCACAGATGGATGGCCTCCTCCAGCTCCTCCCGGTTGAAGTTCCGGGCGTTGCGGCGGGCGTTGAAGGGGCCGTAGCCCAGATACACGGCATCCGCCCCGGCGTAGACCGCCGCACGGACGGCCTCGGGACTGCCGGCAGGGGATAATATCTCCATAGTATTCCTCCGTATTAGGGGCTTTCCCTTACTTCTTGACGTTCTTATCCTGGCGGGGATGCTTGGCCTGGTGCAGCTCCAGCTTCAGCTGGGCGTTCTCCTCCAGCAGGTCCTTGATCTGCTGGCGCAGGTTGGCGCTGGACACCTTGTCCTTGGCATACTGGTCGGCGATGTTCAGGCAGGTGAGCAGGGCGCAGTCCAGCTGGCTGATTTCCGTGCCCTCCTGGGTCTGGCGCATCTGCTCATTGACGAAGTCCGCCACGCGGCGTACGTAGTCCTCTCCCTCTTCCGCCAAAAGCGTATAGTTGTGTCCGGCTACGGTGACAGTGACACGATTTTGCATGGAAATTCCTCCTCGATTTTATCATTTCCAAGTACACAGCAGAATGCCTGCTGACATTTTTACAGCATAGCTACGATACCATGACAGCGAAGCTGGAATGGTATCATGCCATGTCTTTTCGGTTGCCCCGTTAGGGGCGAGAAAAACGGCAATAGGAATCTTGGTATAATAACCGTTTTGCGGTTATTATACCACAACGGTGGAAAAAAAGGAATGAAAAAACTCCCAGATGTCCAGAGTTTTTCCCCCGGATTCCGGTGAAATAGAAAAGCACACCGTCTGATGATGCCCTGGCATTGCCCAGGCAGCCACGGGCCGGGCAAGCCACGGCCCCTACCACCCCAGCCGCAACCGGTGCACTCCCTCTTGCGGCGGGGGGCGGTTTGGGGTATGGTAGCATCAAGAAGAGAAAAAAGGGGGGAGACCATGGGCCGAGAGGAACTTCTGGAGCAGCTGTACCGGAGCATGTATGCCCCCCTGCTGCGCTACGCCCAATATGCCCTGGAGGGGGACGCCCTGCTGGCGGAGGAGGCGGTGCAGGAGGCCTTTGCCACCGCCTGGCGCAGAATCGATGTGCTCATGGCCAGCCCCAACCCCCAGGGCTGGATGATGGAGACCTTGAAACACGTCATCCAGGCCACCCGCAGGAGCCGGGATAGGGCAAGGTGGGCGGCCCAGGCGGCGGAGGACGCCGGAGAGGTGGCGGCCACTGACGAGGAGAATTTGGACACCATCTACGGGGATTTGGTGGGCCAGGCGGCCTATGAGCTGATGAAAGAGTACGCCTTGGAGCACCAGAGTGTGGACGAGCTGGCCCGGGCCAGAGGGCTTTCCCGGGAAGCCTGCAAAAAGCAGTTGCAGCGGGCCAGAAAAAAGCTGAAAAAATATTTTGAACAACAGCAGGAATAGATGTCCCCCAAACAAGGAAATTTGACATATACCAAGTGAAAGGAGGAGCCAGGTATGCGAAAGTCCCGGGACGAGCTGGCCCGGATGGGCAGCGAAGAACTCAAAGAAATTCTGCGCCTGGATTCCCAAGGGGTGGAGGAATACCCCACCGAGGATATTTTGTACATGCTGGACCTGTTGGGCCAGAGAGAAGAGGAGAAGGGTGAGGTCCATGTGGATGTAGATGCAGCCTGGAGCCGTTTCCAGCGGGACTATCTCCACACCGAGAAGGAGACCCAAGCCCCGGGACACACCCCAAAGGTGCGGCGGTGGCAGCGGCTGCCCCGAGGCCTGGGGGCCACCGCTGCGGCGCTGGTTTTGGCGTTTGTGGGGATGCTCACCGCCCGGGCCGCCGGATGGGTGGGGGACGATCCCTTACAGGGCGTTCTGGACACCTACGGCGTCACCCAGGTGAAAGCCCCCACCTGGCTGCCCCGGGGGTGCCAGAGCCAGACCACGGAGCGGATTTATACCCTGGATCAGGTGTACTATCAGCTGAATACCACCTATGAATACCAGGGAAACACCATGGTTTTGGAGATTTCCAATGCAGATATCTCCCAAGCGGCCCTGGAAACCGTGGAAGGAACCGTGGAGCGCACCGAGATGTACGGACAGACCGTGTACATCCTGGAACATTCGGATGGTGTGACCGTGACGTGGCACAGCGGGCAGGTGGCCTGCTGCCTGGAAGGCCCCGAACAGGAGGTTTTAGTGCGAGTGGCGGAATCCATGTTGGCGTAAGGTGGCCACATGGAAGAGAAGGGACGTGAGACCATGAAAAAGAGAATGGCTGCCATCAAACAGGTACTGATGAAGGAGGTCCCCGTCTGTCGCCTGGCCTTTTGGGGACTTGTGGTGGCGTTTTGTGTCTCCTGCTGCATCAATCTGGTCCAGCTGGACCGGTGGAATGCCAGCCGGGAGCTGAGCTTGGCGGGCTCTTATTCCACCAATGCCTATTGGCGTTCGTATATTGTGTTTGACAAAAATGGGAATTACTGCAAATACAACCAGAAGGAGGGCCTGCTGGAGGAGGGCACCTATGAGGCGTCCGGGGGGAATCAGTACCATTTGGAGGGAAATGCAGGGGAAAGCGGAGACATTCTCCTGGTGAAAGATGGGGTATATTACACCGACCAGGACGGTTCTCTCACCTATGCCTCCAAATTTTCCGATATTCCTACCTTTGTGGGCAATTGGACCCTGGAGTGGGAAGGCTGGTAAGAACGGACTAGGACACATGATTGTGGAGGTGAAGGAGTATGAAGAGCGAGAACAAGCCTATGCGTGGATATGTGGCAGTCCTTGTGGTCTTTGTAGTGGTGGTGGTGGGCATCTTCGGCTACCGTGGCTACATCCACTACCGGGAGACCCACCCCGTTTGGCCCAGTGGTGAGCTGGGCGACCTCTGGGAGGAACTGGGGGAGACCCTGCCCCGGGACGCCACCATGGAGCAGCTGGAGGAGCGGGGGTATCGGGACGTCACCCAAATTCAGCCGGAGGAGCTCCAGGAGGTTTCGGAGTTTCTGGACTCCACAAAAGAGACGGGAAAACGGCTTCTCATTCTGTCCAAGGACACCGAGGAGGAGGGTCCGGTGCTTCTGGTGTTGCAGCGCAGCCTCAGAGAGAACCTGGTGGCCCTAGACACCTATGTGGTGCAGGACCAAGGTGTACTCAACCCGGGCACGAAATACGAGATGAAGAGTGAGACGGTGGAGGAGGACGGCGTGACCCAGGTGTGGCTGCGCTGGCATCGTGTCTGGTCTGACGAGCCGGAACAAGAGGACTACCTGCTCTACAGCTACCGCTCTGCCCAATGAGATCGTGAATTCCAAACGGGGTTGCTGCATCTTCGGGATGCGGCAGCCCCGTTTGCCTGCATCTCCCACCCGGTCAGAGCATAGCATTTCTCTGGAACCTGTGGTATACTGGGGAAAATCATAGACCCACAAGGAGGAAACCCACATGAAAGCAGTGGTGACCAGAGTGAAAAACGCCCGGGTGGAAATCGACGGGGCGGTAAACGGAGCCATTGACCAGGGGCTGTTGGTGCTGTTGGGCGTCGGCCCCGACGACACCCCGGCCACGGCGGACAAAATGGCGGATAAAGTGTGCGGCCTGCGGATTTTCGAGGACGAGGCCGGGAAAATGAACCGGAATTTGGAGACGGTGGGGGGCTCGCTGCTGGTGGTCAGCCAGTTCACCCTCTACGCCGACACCTCCTCCCGCCGCCCCGGCTTCTCCGGGGCCGCCAAGCCGGACCTGGCCATCCCCCTCTATGAGCGGTTTATGGACCAGTGCCGGGAGCGGGGCTTCACCGTGGAGCACGGGGAATTTGGGGCGGACATGCAGGTGTTCTCCCAAAATGACGGCCCGGTCACCATCCTGCTGGAGCTGTAAGGAGGGGAGCGTATGCCCACCATTCGACAACTAGACCCCCATGTGGCGGACCTCATCGCCGCCGGTGAGGTGGTGGAGCGGCCCGCCTCGGTGGTGAAAGAGCTGATGGAAAACGCCATCGACGCCGGGGCCAACGCCATCACCGTGGAGATCGCCCACGGGGGCATGGCCCTCATCCGCGTCACCGACGACGGCTGCGGCATCGCCCCCGACCAGTGTCAAACCGCCTTTCTCCGCCACGCCACCTCCAAGATCTCCTCGGAGTACGACCTGGAGGCCATCGGCACCCTGGGCTTCCGGGGGGAAGCTCTGGCCGCCATTGCGGCGGTGTCCCGGGTGGAATTGCTCACCAACCAGGGCCAGGGGCTGGGCACCGCCTTGTCTCTGGAAGGGGGACAGTTGGTGGAACAGGAGGAGGCGGGATGCCCCAAGGGTACCACCATGCTGGTGCGGGATTTGTTTTTTAACACCCCCGCCCGGCTGAAATTCATGAAGAAAGACTCCGCCGAGGGTGCGGCGGTGTTCGCTGTGGTGCAGCGGCTGGCCCTGTCCCACCCGGAGCTGTCGGTGAAGTTTATTCGGGACGGCAAGCAGGAACTGCTCACCCCCGGAGACGGACAGCTGAAAAGTGCCATTTACGCCGTGCTGGGCCGGGATTTGGCCCTGGGCTTTTTGCCGGCGAAGGGGTCCGGGGAGCACATGGAGATCTCCGGCTTTGTCTCCCTGCCCACCTGTTGCCGGGGTAGCCGCAGCTATCAGCACTTTTTCGTCAACGGACGGTACATCAAAAGCCGGGTGATGATGGCGGCCTTGGAGGAGGCCTACCGCAACCAGAAGATGGTGGGCAAGTTCCCGGGCTGTGTGCTCCACCTCACCGTGCGGCCCAACACCGTGGACGTGAACGTCCACCCCACAAAGACCGAGGTGAAGTTCCAAAACGAGCAGCAGGTGTTTTCCACCGTGTACCACGGGGTGCTGGCTGCTTTGAACGGGGACCAGAGCCGCCCCCAGGCGGTGGTGAAGTCGGTGCTGCCCCGCCAGGACACCGTAACCCCCAACCAGACCAGTCTCCACGACATGCTTACCTCCACGGTGGCCCAGCCCAAGACCACCACCACCCCGCCCCCGGCGGCGGTGGTTTCCAAGCCCCAGACCACGCCCAGCCCCTTCCGCCGGGTGACTCCGTTGGACACCCCCACGGTACAGGAGAAGAAGGCGGCCCCTGCGGCTTCCTCCTTTATCTCCCGGCCTGTGGTGCAGCGGACGGTGGTGGAGGAGAAGTCCGTCCAAGCCAGTGTTGCGGTGGAGTCGAAACAGATTCCGCCCACCGTGGTAGAGGAGAAACCCAAGGTGGCGGCCCCTGTGGCAGCTGTTCCCGCCCCGGTGGGGGTGAAGAAGCCCACCCCGGCTCCCCAGGTGGAGAAGCCAGTGGAGGCGGAGATTCCCATCCCCGTGGTGGAGCCAGAGCCGGAACCCGTCCCTGTGGAGGAGCCCCAGGAGCCCTGGGTGGTGCGGGGCGAGCTGTTCCACACCTATATCATGGTGGAGCAGGGGGACAAGGTGGTGCTCATCGACAAGCACGCCGCCCACGAGCGGGTGAATTTTGACCGCCTCAAGGCTCAGGACTACCGGCCCATGGTCCAGGAGCTGCTCATTCCCATCACCATCACCCCCGGACCCCAGGAGCGGCAGGTGCTGCTGGACGGCCAGGAGGTGCTGGAGGGCTTCGGCTTCCAGCTGGAGGAGTTCGGGGCGGGGAGCATCGCCGTGCGGGCGGTGCCCGACTACCTGGAGACCGGGGACGTGGAGCCCACCCTGCTGGAGCTGGCCAAAAAGCTGCGCCTCACCGGTTGGGCGGACCCCAGCGCCGCCCGGGATGAGGTGATGCACACCATGGCCTGCAAGGCTGCCATCAAGGGGGGCCAGCGCAACGACTCCCAGGAGCTGGAGCGGGTGGCCCAGAAGGTGATGGCGGGAGAGGTGAAGTACTGTCCCCATGGGCGGCCCGTGGCCATCGAGCTGACCCGAGGAGAGTTGGAGAAGCAATTCAAACGGGCATAGCATAGGAGGAACACACCATGGCCTATCAACTGGAGGAAATCAACCGGGCAGTCCGGCAGGATAAGCTGGGATTTATGGAGGAATGTGACCACCAATACCAGAAGAAAGTGGAGCAGGCCGCCGATTTGATCTGCAAGAATATGAAGCTGAGCCCGGTGGTGCTCCTCTCCGGTCCCTCCGGGTCGGGGAAGACCACCACCGCCCATAAAATCACCGCCGAGCTGCAGCGGCGGGGGGTGGGCACCCACACCATTTCCATGGACGACTACTTTGTGCGCCGGGACCCCAGCACCGCCCCCCGCACCCCCGAGGGGGAGATCGACTACGAGTCCCCGGAGATGATGGACTTGCAGCTGCTCAGCCAGCACTTTGCCCAGCTCACCCGGGGAGAGGAGATTCTGGTGCCCCACTTCGAGTTTGCCCGCCAGATGCGCAACGACAGCAAGGCCAAGCCGTTGAAGCTGGGCAAGGATGAGGTGGCGATTTTTGAGGGCATCCATGCCTTGAATACCAAACTCACCGCCGGACACCCCAACGCCACCCGGCTGTACATCTCCGCCCGCAGCAATGTGATGGACGGGGAGGTGCTGCGCTTCAAGGGCACCTGGATGCGGCTGACCCGCCGGGCGGTGCGGGACTTCAACTTCCGGGGCACCGACATTGTGGGCACCCTGGATATGTGGGCCAACGTGCGCCGGGGAGAAAAGCTGTACATCTCTCCCTACAAGCACACCGCCCACATGCTCTTTGACTCGTCCCTGCCCTATGAGGTGTCGGTGATGGCCTGCTATGCCCGCCCCCTCATGGCGGCGGTGCCCCAGGAGAACCAGCGCCGTCACGAGCTTTTAGAGCTGGTGCGGGCCTTTGACTGGTTCGAGACCATCGAGCCGGGACTGGTGCCCAAGGAGTCGCTGCTCCACGAGTTTATTGGGTGAGTATGAAATGAATAACGAATAATGAATAATGAATAACTGTGGTGTGCCTGCGGCACGGATTTCCATAGATCGGGCGTAGGGGAGGGGCTTGCCCCTCCCGAATGTCCCAGGACAATGCCAGGGGAGTGGCGGGCCGGGCAAGCCACGGCCCCTACCACCGTAGAGTAGCTTTTCCCGCCTCACCCGTTGTAACGGGGCACAAACTGTGGTAAAATAACCAAGCTACTTTGAATATGAGGAAAAAGTCTGCCCTCTGGGCAGACTGTATAAGGAGATGTTTCCATGAGTGAATGTACCCACGACTGCTCCAGCTGCAGCTCCAACTGCGGGGAGCGTCAACAGCCCCACGACTTCCGTAAGCCCTGCAACGCCCACTCCCACATCAAAAAGGTGATTGCCGTGGTCAGCGGCAAGGGCGGCGTGGGCAAGTCCACCGTCACCTGCTCTCTGGCCGCCGCCATGGCCGCCCGGGGCAAGAAGGTGGGCATTCTGGACGCCGATATCACCGGCCCCTCCATCCCCCGTGCCTTTGGCATCCACCAGCACGCCATGGGCACCGATGACGGCATCCTGCCGGTGGAGACCGCCGGCGGCATCAAGATGATGAGCCTGAACCTGCTCACCGACAACGAGACCGACCCGGTGATCTGGCGGGGCCCGGTCATCGCCGGAGCGGTGGAGCAGTTCTGGACCGACGTGGTGTGGGGCGAGCTGGACTACCTGTTCGTGGACATGCCTCCCGGAACCGGCGACGTGCCCCTGACCGTGTTCCAGTCCCTGCCCGTGGACGGCGTGGTGGTGGTCACCGCGCCCCAGACCCTGGTGGGCATGATCGTCACCAAGGCCGTGCGCATGGCGGAGATGATGAAGGTGCCCGTGCTGGGCCTGGTGGAGAACTACAGCTTCTTCCGCTGCCCCGACTGCGGCGGCGAGCACCCCATCTTCGGTGCGAGCACCATCGACGCCCTGGGCGCTGAGCTGAACCTGCCTGTGTTGGCCAAGCTGCCTCTGGATTCCGCTCTGGCCCGCGCCATGGACGAGGGCACCGTGGAGGGCTACACCCCCAATCCTCTGGCCCAGGTGGCTGCCCAGCTGGACGCTGAATGACAAATGTTCCAATCCGTGACGGTCCGCCGTCACGGATTTGGCATTTTCAGGAAAATTTTTCTGGGGTGCTTGTTGCCCACGTCGAAATCTGGTATAATGGGTCATACTGAACAGGCCCTGATTTTTCCAGAGAGAAATGGGGCTTCTTTGCATAGGATAATGGGCAAGGGAGGCGTGAGGATTGGAACGATGGATGTTGGAGAGCTCCACCGGGGCGCACATGGCGCAGCTGCGGATGCAGCTGGCCCAGATGACCGCCGCCAGTCAGCTGCTGGAGCGGTACGCCACGGATGAAAAGAGCTGCGCGTATCTGAGCACCATCAACCAAAGCGTGTGCCGCATGCTGCGCCTGGTGGGGCGGCTGGAGCTGGCACGGCGGCTCACCGACGAGGACGAGGTGCGCCTGCAAGTGGCTCCCTTGGATATTACCCGCTGGGGCACGGATTTGGCCCGGCGGCTGGAGGGGGCCTTGGCTGGGGCCAACGTCTCCTTTACCTGGGAGGTGGCGCCGGGGCTGTCCGGAGTGGCAGACGGCGGGATGCTGGAGCAGCTGGTGCTGGAGCTGGTGTCCAACGCTGCCAAGACGGGAAGCCCCGTGAAGCTGACGGTGCAGCCGGGCACCGGGTCGGTGCGCATCACCGTGTCCGATCAGGGGCCGGGGCTGGACGCCCAGCAGCTGTCCACCCTCTTTCAGCAGCCCCCTCAGGAGGAGCAGGGCATGGGGGTGGCCCTGGCCCAACAGATTGCCCAGCTCCACGGCGGTCTGCTCATGGCGGACAGCAAGCTGGGCCATGGGGTGAATATGGTGGCGGTGATCCCTCTGCGGGATGGGATGCCGCCCCGCCGCCTGGAGACGCCTCCGCCTCAGTGGGGGGACAACGGGCTGGACCCGGTGCTGGTGGGCTTGAGCGATGTGCTGCCCGCACAGTCTTTTGCCCCGGATACACTGGGATGAGCGGTGCGGAGCTGCCTCGCCGGAAGCGGATGCGGCTACCCAACTACGATTATGGTACCGCTGGCTACTATTTTGTCACCGTATGCACCCAAGATAACCGCTGTGTGTTGGGCACGGTGGTAGGGGCCGGGCTTGCCCGGCCCGAACTGTCTCCAGTGGGGCAGATGGTACGGGAAGAAGCAGCACGGCTGCCAGAACGCTTTCCCCATGTGGCAGTAGACAAATATGTGATCATGCCCAACCACGTACATGCCATTCTGCGCTTGTCGGCGAGTTCGGCCCCTACGGCATCGTTGCCTGAGATTCTGGGTGCGTTTAAGTCATTGACCACCCGTAGATGGAACCAAGTAAGAGGTGTTATGGGGGAGCGGCTGTGGCAACGCAGCTAGTATGACCATGTCATTGGCAACCAAGAAGATTATTTGCGGATTTGGCAGTATATCGAAGAGAATCCCGCCAAGTGGAGGGAGGACAGATACTACCAGCCGTGGTAGGGGCCGGGCTTGCCCGGCCCGTTGCTTTTCCGGCATTGTCCTGGGGGATTCGGGAGGGGCAAGCCCCTCCCCTACGCCAGCAACGCAAGGAGTCGGCGGAAAAACGCAACACCAGCAAACGACCAGGAGCCTTCCATCGTGGAAGGCCCCTGGTCGTTTTTACCGGTATTTCCCTGTCCAGCGGTAGTGCAGGGGGTCAAAGAGCGCCAGACCCAGGACGAAGAGGGCCATATAGAGCACGAACATGGTGTTGATGAGGTACCGGGCGTACACCTCCCAGGCGGGCACAAAGAGGAGGGTGACCCCAAAAACCATGCCCAAGAGGGGCAGAGAGGTGAGGCCCCGGAACAGGTAGTGAAACAGGGCGGTGAGCCGGGGCCGGGGGGAGATGTCCATGAGCCAGGGAAAGAGTTTCTCTCCGGGGGCCTGGCTGAGGTGGGCCTCCACATCCCGGAGGGTCTGCCCGGCGGAGGCCTCCGATAGCCGCCCAATCCAGACGCAGCACAGCCGGCTCAACAGCCAGAATATGGCGCAGATGACGGTGTTGATGACAAACAGGGTGATATCCATAACAGAACCCCCTTAATAGTCGCTCAGATACCCCAAATCATTGAGAAACCACTTCATCCAGGTGGTGTCGTACTGGGGGCAGTAGACATAAAGGATGTTGGTGCCGTCCCGCACCACGACGCCATAGTCTCCCTCGGTCTCCTGGGTGTAGAGGGTGTAGCCCTCCCCGGATTCCTCGGTAATGTCCGGGTCCCGGGCGGCCACCAGCTCATAGAGCTGGTGTTGCAGTCCTTGGGCCAGATCCTTGGCCTGGCTCTCCTGGGTCAGCACCAGATACTCCAGGTGCAGCCCCTCCTCCTCCACCAGAATGCCGTCGGAGAGGATGATGCCGGGGTAGGTGTCAGACAGCTGGCCCACGGCGTTGAGCGGGTGGAAGCCCTCCTGATCCAGGCGGTCGTACATGGCCTGAGCCTCAGGGGTGCCTGCGGAAGTGGGCTGGGCCGAGGGAAATTCGGAGGGCTGAGTGGTGGTCTCCGGGGTGGAGGAGGACGGGAGAAACTTGGAGGACAGCATGGGGAGGACCAGGAACACCAGCACCACAGCCACCACAAAGAGCTTCTGGGTGTAGCCCCGGCGGAAGCGGCGGCGCTGGGCCACCTCCGGCTCGGCGGCCTCAAAGGGCCCGGCGTAGGGAATCTCCTCGTATGGCTCCTCCGGGGTGTCCGCTTCCTCCTCTTCGCTTTCCCGCTTGGGGCGGTAGGGCTTGTAGCGGGAGCTGTCGAAGAAGTCGGCGGTCTCCGCCTGGATGTACTTGCCGTACCGGAACCCCAACAGGGTGAAGATGGCCCACAGGACCAGCATAGCTGCGCCCAAGGCCCAGGTATATTGGTAGAGGCGAGTGGCGAAAATCACCATCACGCCCACAAAATAGAGCTTGATGGGCAGGTTGGTGAGGGAGCAGTAGCGGGACATGGTGTAAAACTCTTTGGCGTAGCCCGAACGGCGTTCCATCCAGGCCCAGAGCTGGTCATGACGGTCACGGTTGCGGTGCATGTGATTGTCCTCTGTCCGGGTCCACAGGTACATCTGAGCATCCACAGGCTTGAGTCCGGCGGACATGTACAGGTAGCGGGAGAGAAGCTTGTCGGAGAGAATGGACAGGGCGAACAGGACAAACAGAGAGATTAGAACGGGTTCACCAGGCATGGCACTCAAAAACCTCCTTTACGATGCTTGCATTTTTTCGACATGCTAACAGGCGTACCATGCCGGGGGACATGATACGCCTGTGCAGATCAATATTGTGGGATTAGTAAGCCACGCCCCAGTACACCATGTGCTTGGCGGGCTTGCCGCACACGGGGCACACGTCGCCCAGGTGCTCCTGCTCCAGGGGGATGCAGCGGGAGGACACGCCCGCCACTTCCTTCATCTTCAGCTCGCAGGCTTCGTCACCGCACCACATGGTCTTGGCAAAGCCGCCCTGGGTGGCCATCTTCTCCTTGACCTCCTCCAGCGTGGAGCAGGGATAGGTGTTCTCGTCCAGGTTGCGCTTGGCCCGGTCGAAGAGGCTCTGCTGAATCTCCTCCAGCAGGTTTTTCACGGTCTCCTCGATGTTGTCCAGGGAGACGAAGGTCTTCTCGCCGCTGTCACGGCGCACCAGCACGCACTGGTTCTTCTCCATGTCCTTGGGACCCAGCTCCAGGCGCAGGGGCACGCCCTTCATCTCATACTCGGCAAACTTCCAGCCGGGAGACTGCTCGGAGGCGTCCATCTTCACCCGGATGCCGGCGGCCTTCAGGCGGTCGCACACGGCCTGGTTGGCCTCGATGACGCCGTCCTTGTGCTGGGCCACGGGGATGACGATGACCTGGGTGGGGGCGATGCGGGGGGGCAGCACCAGGCCGTTGTTGTCGCCGTGGGTCATGATGACACCGCCGATGAGGCGGGTGGACACGCCCCAGGAGGTCTCAAAGGGGGTGTGCAGTTGGTTGTCCTTGCCGGCAAAGCTCACGCCGAAGGCACGGGCGAAGCCGTCGCCGAAGTAGTGGGAGGTGCCGGCCTGGAGGGCCTTCTTGTCGTGCATCATGCACTCCACGGTGTAGGTGGCCTCGGCGCCGGAGAACTTCTCCTTATCGGTCTTGCGGCCCTTCACCACGGGCATGGCCAGGTAGTTCTCGCAGAAGTCGGCGTAGATG
Organism: Pseudoflavonifractor sp. An44; assembly: GCF_002161675.1. Lineage (GTDB taxonomy): Bacteria > Bacillota > Clostridia > Oscillospirales > Oscillospiraceae > Enterenecus > Enterenecus faecium. Next base: position 21,536 of record NZ_NFIH01000008.1, on the reverse strand, counting down.
TTGAACATCCGCTCGGTCTCTTCCATGGCCTCCTGGGCGGTGGCGTGCATGGTGTGGCCCTCCTGCCACAAAAACTCCCGGTGGCGCAGGAAGGGACGGCTGGTCTTCTCCCAGCGCAGCACGGAGCACCACTGGTTGTACAGCTTGGGCAGGTCCCGGTGGGAGTGGATGATGTGGGAGTAGTGCTCACAGAACAGGGTCTCAGAGGTGGGGCGGATGCAGTAGCGCTCCTCCAGCTCCTCGCTGCCGCCGAAGGTGACCCAGGCGCACTCAGGGGCGAAGCCCTCCACGTGGTCCTTCTCCTTCTGGAGCAGGGACTCGGGGATGAGCATGGGCAGATATACATTCTCGTGGCCGGTCTCCTTGAACTTCTCGTCCAGAATCTTCTGGAAGTTCTCCCAGATGGCGTAGCCATAGGGGCGCAGGATAAACATGCCTTTGATGGAAGAATAGTCAATCAGTTCCGCTTTGGTGCACACGTCGGTGAACCACTGGGCAAAGTCGGCCTCCATATCGGTGATCTGGCTGACCTGTTTGCTTTTGTCTTGTGCCATAAAACTCTCATTCCTTTTTCAAATAATAAAGGTATCGTAACTATGTATTTTATGGGCCAGAGGGCAAAAAGTCAAGAGCAGAGCGCAAAAAGAAGGGGCTTTGACCCAACGAATCAAAGCCCTTTTGCGTGTATTTACAGTAGAGTTTCGCTAACTGCCCGTTCCACCCGCTGTGCGTTGGCCTTCAGGGCCTTGCAGATCTCCTCCGGCTGGTTGTGCTCTACCCCGGCCAGCATGGCCCGGAAGTCCGAGAGATTGGCCGAAAGGTCCATGCCGTGGGCGGTGTACAGGTTGCGCAGCAGCAGCTGTTGGCCCTGAATGGCCAGCATACTCTTGTCCAGACGGCGGTTGCCGCAGTGGACGTAAAATACCTCCATAAACCGGTGCACCCCCACCGCCAGTTGCTGGGGCGTCCGGGCGGCCTCAAATTCCGCCAGACGTTCCGCCAGGTGCTGGGCCAGGACCTGGTGGTCCTCCCGCTCCATGGACAGCCGGGCGGCGGCACAGTGGAGGGTGGTGGCCAGCTGGGTGATCTCCTCCACGTCCTTGGCGTCCAGGGTCAGCACCCGGGCGCCCACGTTGTTCTCGTAGGCAATGAGCCCTTCCTGTTGCAGGCGGTTGATGGCCTCCCGGATGGGGGTGCAGCTGACACCCAGGGAGTCCTGAAGTTCGTTGACGTTGACCCGGCTGCCCAGGGGCAGACGCAGGGAAATGATATCGCTGCGCAGACGATCGTAGACCTGATCCACCAGCGACCGTTTTTTGATGGAAGCCATGCGGATACCTCCCAATCCGTGGAACCCCCGCAGCAGGGGGCCACAATTGTTTCTTGCAGTATCTTGCAGTATACAGGATAGCAGATTGGGCGGAGAAAGGCAAGAAAAAGGACGGGGGGTCCGGGGAAAAGTTCCCAGCGCCCCCCTTGTCACCGGAGGGAAAACGTGATACAATTTTCTATATGAAAACGATTTCACTCGGAAGGAGAGAGCGTCATGCGCATTGTCACCATCGGCGAAATTCTCATTGATTTGACCCAGACCGGATATAACCAGCAGAACATCCCCATGTATGCCGCCAATCCCGGCGGCGCTCCCGCCAACGTGGCGGTGGCGGCGTCCCGCCTGGGGGCGGACACCGCTTTCGTGGGCATGGTGGGCTCCGACGGCTTCGGCACCTACCTGGCCCAGGTCCTGGAGGAAAACAACGTCAGCACCCAGGGCCTGCGGGTGGGCCAGGGTGCCACCACCCTGGCGGTGGTGTCGGTGAGCGCCCAGGGGGAGCGCTCCTTCCAGTTCATGCGGGGCGCGGACGCCAACCTGACCGCAGACCAGGTGGATGGGGACCTCATTGCCGGGGCGGGTATTGTCCACTTCGGCTCGGTGAGCCTCACCGCCGACCCCGCCCGCACCGCCACCCTCCACGCCGTGGAGCTGGCCAAACAGCAGGGGGTGACGGTGAGCTACGACCCCAACTACCGGGCCGCTCTGTGGGAGAGCCAGGACCAGGCGGTGGAGTGGATGCGCCGTCCCCTGTCCAGCGTGGACATTTTGAAGCTGTCCGACGAGGAGATGGAGCTGCTCTCCGGCTCCAATGATCCCGAGACCTGCAGTCAGGTGATGGCAGACAAGGGCATCTCCCTGGTGCTCATCACCCTGGGTTCTGAGGGTGTGTTTTACCGCCTGGGCGACGCCACGGGCGTCGTCCCCGGCGTACCCACAAAGGTGGCGGACACCAACGGGGCCGGAGACACCTTCTTCGGGGCCGTGCTCAGCCGCCTGAGCCGCCGCACCCAGGGAGCCCTGGAGGGCTTGACCAAAGAGGAGCTGGAGGAGATTCTCACCTTTGCCAACCGGGCGGCCTCGGTGACCTGCTCCCGCAGCGGCGCCATTCCCGCCATGCCCACCCTGGAGGAGCTGTGAGAAAAAAGACGCAGATACGCCAAACCGGCGTGTCTGCGTCTTTTTTAATGAATAATGAAGAGTGAATAATGAAGAATTGTGGTGTGCCGCTTTGCGGCACAGATTTTAATCGGGGCAGAGACGGGAGGCTTTTTTGTCCCCATACTGCTTTTCCAACTTGTCCAGCAACTGCAAGCTTCCCTCCGGGGAGTAAAACCGCTCCGCCGAGTCCAGGGTGGGGTGGGGCTGGGTGGTCTGGGAATGTTTTGGCCGACGGCGGTAGGCCTCGGGGGTCATGCCGAAGTGGGTCTGAAACATCCGGGAGAAGTAGCGGTAGTCGGAGAATCCCGACTCCATGCACACCGCCAGCATTCCCTTGTTGGTGGTGGCCATGAGGTGACAGGCGTGGTGGAAGCGCACCGTGGCCACATACTCCTGGAAGCTGTGGCCCAGCATCTCCCGGGCGAAGTGGGATAGATAGCTCAGGGAGCGGCGCTCCTGCCGGGCAAAGTCGGACAGGCGGATTTTGTGGGCGAAATTCTCCTGCACAAAGGCCACCAGCCGCATGAGCCGGGCGCTGCGCCGCTCCCGTTCTGCCGCCTCCTGTTCCGTGACCTGACGCACCGGCAGGCGGGTGAGGAGGAGATAGAGAATCTGGTTGACTCGCCCCAGGCAGTCCAGCTGGTAGAAGGGCGGGCGCTGGAGATAGCGGCGAAACAGGGCGACGAGGGAGGTTTTCAGCCAGGCCGTTTCCGCCTCAGACAGATGAGCGGCGGGAAAGATGGTCTCAGCGTACACCCGCTGGGCGGCGGGAAAGGCGGCGGGGTCCAACTGGAGGCACAAAAAGGTGCAGCTGCCCTCCACCTTGTGAAACTCATGGGGCTGGCCGGGGCTAAACAGCACCAGCTCCCCCGGCTCCACCCGGTGCTCCTGTCCGCCGCAGGACACCAGCAGCGGCTGGTCCAGCACCCACACCAGCTCCCAGTCCAGATGGATGTGGAGGGAGCGGTGGTCCAGGGTGTTGAAAAACAGATGGACGCCCCCCAGGTGGGGATGTTGGACAATTTCCAGGGTCGCCACAGGCCACACCTCCCAAATCGTAAATTTGTATAAGAAATTGTACTCGCCTTGGGGAGAAAATGCAATGGGGTTGTCCGGTTCAAATGGAGAGAAAACAGTGAGTATACGCTAAAAAAGTTTGTAAAACTTCAAAACTGACGAAACGGACAAAAGAGGAATGCCCAAAATGTGCACAACGGCTAATATACAAAAACAGCAAACTTGTCTAATCACCACAGCAAACTAGTCAAGGACGGCAGGGGGCGGGGGTGGTATGGTAACAGCAGAATCACAACCCAAAGACTGAGAGGCGAGAGACCTTGTACTATATTGGCATTGATTTGGGCACGTCCGCCTGCAAATTCCTGTTGGTGGATGGGGCGGGAACGGTGAGCCGCACGGTGAGCCGGGACTACCCCCTGTATTTTCCCCAGCCTGGCTGGAGTGAGCAGAACCCCCAGGACTGGTGGACGGCCTGTATGTCCGGCATTCCCCAATTGCTGGAGGGGGTGGACCCTGCCCAGGTGGCGGGCATCGGGGTGGGGGGTCAGATGCACGGCCTGGTGGCTCTGGACGACCAGGGGCAGGTGCTGCGCCCCGCCATTTTGTGGAACGATGGCCGCACTGCCCCCCAGGTGGACTGGCTCAACCATCAGGTGGGCCGGGAGGTGCTCAGCCGCCACACCGCCAACATCGCCTTTGCGGGCTTCACCGCCCCCAAGCTGCTGTGGGTGGCCCAGAATGAGCCGGATTTGTTCGCCCGCATCTACAAAATCCTCCTGCCCAAGGACTACCTGGTGTACTGCCTCACCGGGGCGTACGCCACCGACTACTCCGACGCCTCGGGGACGCTGCTGCTGGACGTGGAGCACAAGACCTGGAGCCGGGAGATGCTCCAGCTGTGCCACCTGAGGGAGGACCAGATGCCCACCCTCCACGAGAGCTGGGAGCGGGTGGGGGCTCTGCGGGAGGACGTGGCCCAGGCCCTGGGGCTGTCTCCCAACACTCTGGTGTGCGCCGGGGCGGGGGACAACGCCGCCGCCGCGGTGGGCACCCAAACCGTGGGGGACGGCAAGTGCAACATCAGCTTGGGCACTTCCGGCACCATTTTCATCTCCTCCACCCAGTTCCGGGTGGACCCCAACAACGCCCTTCACGCCTTCGCCCACGCCGATGGGGGCTGGCACCTCATGGGGTGTATGCTGTCGGCGGCCTCCTGCAACGCCTGGTGGTGTGACAACATCCTGGGCACCTCGGACTACGCCGCCCAACAGGCCCCCATTTCCCAGGACAAGCTGGGGCGGGGCCATGTGTATTTCCTCCCCTATCTCATGGGGGAGCGCAGCCCCATCAACGACACCGACGCCCGGGGCGCCTTTCTGGGGATGACCATGGACACCACCCGGGCGGACATGACCCAGGCGGTGCTGGAGGGGGTGGCCTTTGCCATCCGGGACTCCCTGGAGGTGGCCCGTAGCCTGGGGCTGAACATCCCCCGGTCCGGCCTGTGCGGCGGGGGCAGCAAGTCGCCGTTGTGGCGTACCATTCTCTCCAACGTCCTGGGCATTCCCCTGGACACCATGGCCACCGAGCAGGGGCCGGGGTATGGAGCCGCCATACTGGCCATGGTGTGCTGCGGGGCCTTTGCCAGTGTCCAGCAGGCCGCCCAGGCCCTGGTGCAGGTGAAGGACACCGTGGAGCCCCAGCCGGAGCTGGTGGCCCGGTATGAGGCCAAATATCAGAAATTCCGCCAGATCTATCCCGCCTGCCGGGGGCTGTTTGCCACCCTGGCCCAAGACTAAGAGTATATTTTGAACCTGTAAGGAGGGTTTTTATCATGTTTGACAATATTCCTGAGGTAAAGCTGGGCTTAATCGCCGTGTCCCGCTCCTGTTTCCCCGCCGCGCTGTCCCAGCGCCGCCGGGCCGCCCTGGTGGCCGCCTATGGGGAGGGCGTGTATGAGTGCCCCGTCACCGTGGAGACCGAGCTGGACGCCCGGGCCGCCGTGGACGACGTGAAGGGGGCCGGGGTCAACGCTCTGGTGGTGTTTTTGGGCAACTTCGGCCCCGAGACCCCGGAGACCCTCATCGGCGAGTGGTTTGACGGCCCTGTGATGTACGTGGCCGCCGCCGAGGGAGACGGCGACCTCCACGATGGCCGTGGCGACGCCTACTGCGGCATGCTCAACTGCTCCTATAACCTGGGGCTGCGGGGCCTGCGGGCCTACATCCCCGAGTACCCCGTGGGGACCGCCCAGGACCTGGCCCACGCCATGGCGGAGTTTGTCCCCATCGCCCGGGCCATTCTGGGCCTCAAGGGTCTGAAAGTCATCACCTTTGGCCCCCGTCCCGACGATTTTCTGGCCTGCAACGCCCCCATCAAGGCCCTGTACGACCTGGGCGTGGCGGTGGAGGAGAACTCCGAGCTGGACCTGTTGGTGGCCTACAACAAGCACGCTGACGACCCCCGCATTCCCGCCAAGATGGCGGAGATGGAGGCGGAGCTGGGGGACCACAACCCCTACGCTGGCATTCTGCCCCGTCTGGCCCAGTATGAGCTGACCCTGGAGGACTGGGCCCGGGACCACAAGGGCACCCGGCAGTATGTGGCCTTTGCCAACAAGTGCTGGCCCGCCTTCCAGACCGAGTTCAAGTTCGTGCCCTGCTACGTCAACAGCCGTCTGGCCGCCCGGGGCATCCCCGTGGCCTGCGAGGTGGATATCTACGGGGCCCTGTCCGAGTACATCGGGGTGTGCGTCTCCGGCGGGCCCACCACCCTGCTGGACATCAACAACACCGTGCCCCAGTCCATGTATGACCAGTGCGTGCGGGGCAAGTACGACGTACGCCTGAACGAGACCTTCATGGGCTTTCACTGCGGCAACACCAGCTGTTCCCTGCTGAAAAATCCCCACATGGGCTATCAGCTCATCATGAAGCGGGACCTGGAGCCCGAGCTGGCCGAGCCGGACATCACTCGTGGCACCATGGAGGGCAACATCAAGGCCGGAGACATCACCTTCTTCCGCCTCCAGAGCACTGCCGACACCCAGCTGCGGGCCTACATCGCCCAGGGCCAGGTGATGGATGTGGACTGCCAGAGTTTCGGCTCCATCGGCGCCTTTGCCATCCCGGAGATGGACCGCTTCTACCGCCATGTGCTGCTGGCCAAGCGCTATCCCCACCACGGGGCTGTGGCCTTCGGTCACCACGGCAAGGCCCTGTACGAGGTGTTCAAGTACCTGGGCGTGGGGGATATCGCCTACAACCAGCCCAAGAGCCTGCCCTATCCCGACGAGAATCCCTTCGCCTGAGAGAACAGAAAAAACATCCACATGGACCTGGGTCCATGTGGATGTTTTTTGCTTATTCTTGGGTGTATCCGGCCAAAAACTGCCGGGTGCGCTCCTCTTGGGGGTTCTCGATGACCTGTCGGGCGGGGCCTCGCTCCACGATGAGGCCCCCATCCATGAACATCACCTCGTCGGCCACGTCCCGGGCGAAGGCCATCTCGTGGGTGACGATGATCATGGTGGTCTTCTGTTCCACCAGGCCCCGGATGACCCGCAGCACCTCTCCGGTGAGCTCCGGGTCCAGGGCAGAGGTGGGCTCGTCAAAGCACAGGATATCCGGCTTCAGGGCCAGGGCCCGGGCGATGGCCACCCGCTGCTGCTGGCCGCCGGAGAGCTGGCTGGGGTAGTGGCCTGCCCGCTGCTCCAGGCCCATTTTGGTGAGCAGCTCCAGGCCCTCCTGTTGAATCTCCTCCAAAATGGCCTTTTTGTTGGCCTTGAAGTCGGGCCGTTCCCGGGCCAGCAGTTCCTTGGCCAGGGTCACATTTTTCAGGGCTGTATACTGGGGAAACAGGTTGAAGGACTGAAACACCATGCCGAAGTGGAGGCGTTTTTTGCGGATTTCGGCATCGGTCTGGCTGCGGCGGTTGGCGGCGTCAAAGATGACGTTGCCCCCCACCGAGATGGTGCCCTGATCCGGGGTCTCCAGGAAGTTCAGGCACCGCAGCAGGGTGGTCTTGCCGCTGCCCGAGGAGCCAATGATGGCCAGGGCCTTGCCCTTCTCCAAATCAAAGCTGATATCCTCCAGCACCCGGGTGGACCCAAAGTGTTTTTCCAGGTTATTTACCTCTAAGATTGCCATATGTCACACCCGCCTTTTCAGGAGAAATAGTCCAGCTTCTTCTCCAGCCGCCCCAGCAGCAGGGTGAGCAGGCCGTTGAAGACCAGGTAGTATACGCCGGTGAAGAACAGGGGCCACAGCAGGCCACGGTAGCCGTGGGAGCTTTTCAGGAAGGCCTCGCCTGCCCACAACAGCTCTTGCAGGGAGATGACGCCTGCCAGAGCGGTGTCCTTTAACAGGGTGATGACCTCGTTGGACATGGGGGGCACGATGCGCTTGATCATTTGCAGCAGGGTGACGTGGAAGAAAATCTGGCCCCTGGTCATGCCCAGCACCTGCCCCGCCTCCTGCTGCCCCTTGGGGACGCCCTGAATGCCGCCTCGGTAGATCTCCGAGAAGTAACAGGCGTAGTTGAGAATGAAGGTGACACTGGCGGCGATAAACCGTCCGGAATCGCCAGCGGGCCAGGGGTTTTCGAAACCAGGAATCATGCCCGGGACATAGAAGATGACGAACAGCTGGAGCATCAGCGGGGTGCCCCGGATGACCCACACCAGCGCCCGGGAGAGCCATCGCAGGAGGAAAAAGCGGTTCATGGACCCCCAGCAGATGACCAGACCCAGGGGAAGCGCCCCTAATAGGGTGACGAAAAAAAGTTTGAGCGTCTGGACAAAGCCCTCGTTCAGCGCTCCAATGACGGTTGCAAACATGTCAATACCACCTTAATGCGTCTCAAAAATGCTTGCATTTTTGAGAGAAAGTGCAGCCCGCTGCATGCACCCTTGGGTCAAAGGGCGACCCAAGGCCACACTGGCGGGCTCCAGAAGTGTTTTTTCCGATGCGCATGTCCCCGGAAAAAACAGATTTCAATTTATTTTCCCGCCCCTCGGCGGGAAAACTCTGCCGAGGGCTTATGATCCTGCAAAATAATCTGAATATCTTACATGGAATTTGCTTTTTCATGATCTGACCGAAGGCAGAGCATCCGCTCTGCCTTCGGTTGCGCCTGTGTTATGGCTGCTCCACCAATTTCTCGGCAATGCCGTACTTCTCCGCCACCTTCTGCATGGTGCCGTCGGCGTACTTCTCGGCGAAGAACTCGTTGAGTTTTTCCGCCAGGTCGGAGCCCTTGCGGAAGCCCACGCCGTACTGCTCGTCGGCCAGAGACACGGTGTAGGTGAGATTTTCATAGCTGGTGCCCTCGCCGGTGGACGCCACGGCCATGAGGTAGTCGATGATGGCCGCATCCGAGGTGCCGGAGGCCACCTCCAGCAGAGTGTTGGCCTGACTCTTAGCGGGGGTGTAGTTGAGGGAATAGGCATCGGCTTGCTCCATGCCTGCCGACCCGCTTTCCACGGAGAAGCTCAGGTCCTTGATGCTGTCCACGGTCTGATATTTGTCCGCCTGGTCGGCCTTGACCACCACCACCTGGGCGTTGTTGAAGTAGGGGTTGGAGCACTCCATGGCCTCCTTCACGTCCTCGGTGAGGGTCATGCCGTTCCAAGCCACGTCAATGGTCTTGCCGTCCAGTTCCATGATCTTGCTGTCCCAGTCGATGAGCTGGAACTCCACGTCCACCCCCAGGCTCTCGGCAAAGAGGGTGGCCATGTCGGCGTCGAAGCCCACCCAGTTGCCATTCTCGTCCTGGTAGTCCATGGGCTCAAACTCGGTGATGCCCACCACCAGGGTGCCCTTGTCCTGGACATAGGCCAGATCGCTGGTGGGTTCGGTGTTTTTCGCGTCTTTTCCGCTGCAAGCGGCCAGGCTCAGCCCCATGGCCAGGGCCAGCGCCAGAGAAATCATCTTTTTCATATCCTCATATCCTCCTCATTGGGTCCCTCCTGTGGGTGGAGGAGCCAGTGACGGTATTTTAGCACAGTAACGAGATAATGTAAAGAGGTAAAAAAGAAAAGTTGTCCCCGGCGGAAGGACAGTTCCGCCGGGGACGCACAGATGTACACAAATTAACCGTTGCCGGTGGGGATGAAGGGGCGGATGGCCATGGCCACATTGGAGATGGGCATGGTCTGGAGCCACACCTTGCCGGGGCCGGTGAGCAGGGTATTGAAGAGACCCTCACCGCCCAGGAACTTGTTTTTTAGCCCGGGCACCTGCTGGATGTCCATGGTGACGGTGGGGGAGAAGCCGGCCACGTTGCCGGTGTCCACCACGATCTGCTGCCCCGGTGCCAGGTCGTACTCGATGAGCTCGCCGTCAATTTCCGCAAAGGCCACGCCACGCCCGGACAGGCGCTGCATGATAAAGCCCTCGCCGCCGAAGAAGCCTGCCCCCAGCTTGCGGCTGAAGTGGATGGACAGGTCCACCGTGGACTCGGCAGCCAAAAAGGCGTTTTTCTGCAAGATCATCTCCTGGCCGGGCCCGATGTTCAGGGGCATGATCTTGCCGGGGAAGCTGGAGCCAAAGGCGATCATGCCCTGGCCCCGGGCGGTGTAGATGTTCTGGAACATGCTCTCTCCTGAGAAGGCCCGGGAAAACATCTTGCCCAGACCGCCCCCGGAGGTCTCCATGGCCATGTTGGGGCTCATCCACACCATGGAGCCCCGCTCGGTGATCATTTGCTCCCGGTCCTGCAAGTGGCAGATGACCACGGGAAATGCGCCGCCGGTAATTTCGTATCTCATAGAAACCCTCCCTTTTTGTATCTAGGATATTATTATCATACCTGTGGGACAAGGAGGCTGTCAAGGGCAGAAAAAGTCCTTTACAAACCCAGATAAGTGGGCTATAATCTCCTGTGGGAATGAAGTTCTCCCACGGGCAACCGAAACCGCTGTGTTCAGCTGATGACTTCTGTGATTTATTTTGGTCACAGGGGGCATTGGCTTTTTTTGTGGCCACAAGGAGGAAACCAACATGTTAACATCCCTGGCACTCATATTCCTGGTGGGCCTATCCATGGCGGCCATCGTCCAGCAGCTCAAGCTGCCCCGCATCATCGGTATGCTCATCACCGGCATTGTGGTGGGCCCCTATGTGCTCAATTGGCTGGACCCGTCCATTCTGTCCATCTCGGCGGAGCTTCGCCAGATGGCCCTCATCATCATCCTGCTGAAAGCGGGCCTGGCCCTCAACCTGTCCGACCTGAAAAAGGTGGGCCGTCCGGCGGTGATGATGTCCTTTGTCCCCGCCAGCTTTGAGATTTTGGGCTACGTGCTGGTGGCCCCCCACCTGCTGGGGGTCAACATCATGGAGGCCGCCGTCATGGGCGCCGTGCTGGGGGCGGTGTCCCCGGCGGTGGTGGTGCCCCGGATGGTGCAGCTGATGGAGACGGGGTACGGCACCCAAAAGGGCATCCCCCAGATGATTCTGGCCGGAGCCTCCTGTGATGATATCTTTGTCATCGTCCTCTTTACCACCTTTACCGGCATGGCCCAGGGCGGCAACCCCCAGCTCATGGACTTTGTCAACATCCCCGTGTCCATCGTCCTGGGTGTGGCCCTGGGCGCTGTGGTGGGGTGGCTTTTAAGCCGCTTTTTCGAGACCGCCTATGCCCACCAGCACTGTGTGCGCAACAGCACCAAGGTCATCATCGTCCTGGGCGTGTCCTTCACCCTGATGGCAGTGGAGACCTGGCTGGAGGGCATCGTGTCGGTCTCCGGTCTGCTGGCCGTGGTGAGCATGGCCTGCGTGCTGAAAATCAAGAGCCCTGCCTTTGTCTCCAAGCGCCTGTCTGAGAAGTTCGGCAAGCTGTGGATTGCCGCCGAGGTCATCCTCTTCGTGTTGGTGGGCGCCGCTGTGGATATCCGCTACACCATGAGCGCCGGAGGGGCCGCCGTGCTCATGATTCTGTGCGCCCTGGTGTTCCGGGCCGTGGGTGTGTGCCTGTGTGTGGCGGGCACCAAGCTCACCCGCAAGGAGCGCCTGTTCTGCGTCATCGCCTATCTGCCCAAGGCCACGGTGCAGGCCGCCATTGGCTCGGTGCCCCTGGCCATGGGCCTGCCCTGCGGACAGATTGTGCTGTCTGTGGCGGTGCTGGGCATCCTCATCACCGCACCCCTGGGGGCCATCGGTATGGACGCCACCTACCGGAAGCTGTTGACCCGGGAGAACTTGGAAGAATAAGAGTACAAACGAGGTGTTTTCATGGAACCCATCGCCCACATTCATACGGATTTCACCAGTAAATTCGGGGTCCCCCGCCAGGCGGGGCTGGTGCGTGAACTCCGGGCCACCATTGTCTTTGCCCCGGAGTATCGCAACCCGGAGGCGCTGCGGGGCTTAGACGGCTTCTCTCACCTGTGGCTCATCTGGGAGTTCTCCCAGTGTGTGGGCAAGCCCTGGTCTCCCACGGTGCGCCCGCCCCGGCTGGGGGGCAACGCCCGTATGGGGGTGTTTGCCACCCGGTCCCCCTTCCGGCCCAACCCCATCGGCCTGTCCTGCGTGGAGCTGGTGGGGGTGGAGGAGCACACGCCCCAGGGCCCGGTGATTTACGTGGCGGGGGCGGACCTCATGGACGGCACCCCCATCTATGACATCAAGCCCTATGTGCCCTATGCCGACTGCCACCCGGAGGCGGTGGGGGGCTTTGCTCAGGACGCCCCGGAGCAAAAGCTGAAGGTGGACATTCCACCCCATCTGCTCTGCCTCATCCCTGAGGGGAAGCGGGAGGCCCTGGCCGGAGTGCTGGCCCAGGACCCCCGGCCCCCCTACCAGCGGGACAGCCAGCGGGTATACGGCTTCGGCTTTGGCGGGCTGGAGGTGCACTTCACCGTGGACGACGGCGTAGCTCGCATCGTGGACATCCACGGGTGAGGGGGACGCTGGTATGGACATGATACGCACCACGGAAGCCCTAACATTCCAGGACTTCCTCCGCTACCCGGCCCTTCGGGTGGAGGAGGGGGAGTTTGCCTTTGTCACCGGGCGCAGCGGGGCGGGGAAGAGCACCTATCTGCGGCTGCTCAATGGGTCCATTCCCGCCGACCCGGGCTGTATGTTCTACCGGGGCATCCCCCTGGAGGAGTACCAGATCTTGCCCTATCGCCGCCAGGTGCTGCTGGTGCCCCAGGCGGTGTACCTTTGTCCGTCAGGCCCTGGAGACCGCCATACTGCCCACCCTCAACTCCATGGTGGGTATGGGCATTGTCTCCCTGCCCGGGATGATGACCGGACAGATTCTGGCGGGCACCCTGCCCATGACCTCCATCCTCTATCAGATCGCCATTATGATCGCCATCTGTACCGCTGTCACCTGTGCCTGTTTTGGCACGCTGTACTTCGGCAGCAAGACGCTGTACGACAAGAAGCGGCAAATCATTCAACTATAAAAGAGCTAAAACACCCAGAGTATACCGTTTCTTCGGTGTGCTCTGGGTGTTTTTGAACTAGCTAGCTAAGATTAGCAAAATATTTTTGCAAAATCAAGAGAATTAAGCAAAGTGATTTAGCTTAATTTTAAATTAAGCTAAATATTTTGTAGATTTATGAGAAATAAACAAACTAACTTTGCATTTATAATTTGTGGATCGGGGACAAGACACAAAGCGGGGATAAAAATAGACGATACAGAATGGAAGCTGTATCGTCTATTTTTGATTACTTTTGTAAGCCTTTCGCCAGGGCAATGAGGAGGTCAAGCTGTTCGCCTGATAGCCCTTTTGCGATGGCGTATAGCTCAGAGGCTTTGGTGGGATTTTGCGTCTCCGTATCGAATAGCTCCTTGGGGGTAATGCCCAAGTAGTCACAGATATTAAAAATTCCGGTGAGAGAAGGCATGGATTTTCCCGTTTCAATGTTATTGATGTAGCCGGGATTTTGCCCCATGGATAGGCTCATATCACGAGCGGAAACGCCTTTGTCTGTTCGGAGTTTGGCCAAACGCAGGGAAAATTCTTGTTCCGTCATGCAATCATCACCATGCCCACGAAAATGGGAGCAGCAACTCAGTTCGAATGAAAGAGAAGCAAGCACTCATCAATGATATTTTCGATGTGTTGAAGCTGAGATGGCGTAAGCTTTTCTAGTTTGCGGGAGAGCAACAGGAGGTCTTTGTCAATTACGTCCCCTGTGAGCAGGTAATCCGCACTGACACCCAGGGCAGAGGAGATTTTTAAAAGATTTTCCGGCCTCATGGCCCGTTTGCCTGCCTCTGCATAGGACACAAACTGAGTGGTCATATCGCCCTTTTCTGCCAGGGCTTCTTGTGTCAGACCCAGCTGCTTGCGGCGCTCTGTGATGCGATGACCGATTTCTTTCAAACACAAATCGTTGTCAGACACCATCTCACCTCCTTCTCATATTGTTAAATTATATCAACAAGATGAAAAATTATAAGCGCAAGTTGTTGACTTAAATCCACAATGCGATATAATAGAACAAGTAAAAACCCATTTGTGAGGCGGGGGTGTTTCCGCTCACAAATGGGGTGATACGAGAAGGAGTTATCTCTGTAAGCCTTTTGCCAGGGCAATGAGGTGGTCTAGTTGCTCAGGCTCCAAGGTTTTGGCCACTTCCAAGAGCTCCGAGGCTTTGGAGGGGGCGGTGGCCTGGGTGTCAAAGAAGTCCCTGGGGGAAATTCCAAGATAGTCGCAGATATAGAAAAATGCCGCCATAGATGGCAGATTCACACCGTTTTCGATGTTATTGATGTATCCGGCACTTTGTCCGATGGAAAGACTCATATCTCTGGCAGACACCCCTTTTTGTACCCGAAGTTGGGTCAGCCGTTTGATAAATTCCTCTTTCTCCACAGTCCCCACCACCTTTTGTATGATTGTACTATATGGTATAGGAAAAATTATATAGTTCAATCATTGATTTGCGCCCGTGTAACTACTATAACTAGATAAACAATAATTAATATATAATTAGAATAGATGTGAGAGATATGAGAGAACAGACCGCTTGTTTTACCGGACACCGTACCATCCCGCCCCAGCAGCTGGAGGACTTGGCCCAGCGGCTGCGGGCAGCGGTGGAGGATGCCATTGGCCGGGGATATCGCTACTTTGGGGCAGGGGGTGCCTTGGGCTTCGACACCCTGGCGGCCCAGACGGTGCTGGAATTGAAAAAAGACCACCCCCACATCCGCCTCATTTTGGTGCTGCCCTGTCGGTCTCAGGCAGAGCGGTGGAGCAGGGAGCAGCAGCAGACCTATGAGGCCATCAAGGCCCAGGCGGACAAGGTGGTGTACACGTCTCGAGGGTACCACCGGGGATGTATGCATGTGCGCAACCGCCATCTGGTGGACCACAGCAGTCTGTGCATCAGCTACCTTACCCAGCCCACGGGCGGGACCGCGTACACGGTGGACTATGCCATAGCCCAGAGGCTGGAGGTGGTGAATCTGGGGGACACACCACGATAAAAAGCACACGCTGATGGATTCAGCGTGTGCTTTTTCTATGCCAGAGCCCCCAGAGCCAAGAACATGAGGGACAGCACCAGCAGGATGGCCAACAGCTTCCAGATGAACTTTAAAAACGCCCCATAGGGCACATGGCCCAGGGCCAGGGCCCCCATCACCACCGCACTGGTGGGGGTGATGAGATTGATAAGCCCCGAGGCGGTCTGAAAGGCGGTGATAACCACCTCCCGCCCCACCCCCGCAAAGTCCGCCAGAGGGGCCATAATGGGCATGGACAGGGTGGCCAGCCCCGAGGAGGAGGGGATGAGGAAGGACAGAGGCAGGTACAAAAGGAAGGTGAGCAGGGTAAAGCTCACCGCCCCCGCCCCTCGCAGGGCCTGTTCCCCCCAGTAGAGCACTGTGGCGGTGATTTGGCCCCCATTCATGATGACGGTGATACCCCGGGAAATGCCGATGATAAAGGCCACTCCCAGCAGGTCCGCGGCTCCGTGAATGAAAGCTCCCACCGTCTCCTCCTCCCCCAGTCCGCAGCACACCCCCACCAGGATGGAGGCGGCCAGGAACAGGGCGGAGAGCTGGGGGAACCACCAGCCCAGGGTGGGAAGGGGCAGCCCCATGTCGTCAAAG
The DNA here is from genome assembly GCF_002161675.1 of Pseudoflavonifractor sp. An44. GTDB lineage: Bacteria > Bacillota > Clostridia > Oscillospirales > Oscillospiraceae > Enterenecus > Enterenecus faecium. The sequence goes on along the minus strand of NZ_NFIH01000008.1, from coordinate 5,941 downwards.
GGAATGACGGCGTAGATCATCACCAGGAAGGTGAGGGCGAAGAGGGCCAGGGCCAGAGACTGCACCCAGGTCAGCTTGGCCCCGTCCGAACCCTGGGCGGCAAAGCGGGCGGTGTAATCCGCCCGACGGCTGGCCATGAGGGAGGTCTCCGGGTGGGCTTTGACCCGGGCGGCGTAGCGCATCACAAAATAGATGGACGCCGCCAGCATCACCACCAGCATGATGACCCGCAGCAACATCCCGGTGCCCAGGGACACCCCGGCAAAGCCTGCGGCGATGCCGGTGGCGAAGGGGTTGACGGTGGAGGCCAGAGTGCCCACCCCAGCCCCCACCAAAATTACCGCCACAGCGGTGATGGGGTCATACCCGGCGGAGACCAGAATGGGCAGCACCAGAGGGTAAAAGGCGATGGTCTCTTCCGCCATGCCGAAGGTGGTGCCCCCCAGGGCGAACACCAGCATCAAAATGGGGATGAGCAGGGTCTCTTTACCCCGGAGCTTGACCACCAGGGCGGAGATACCCCGGTCAATGGCCCCGGTTTTGCCCACCACCCCCAGAAACCCGCCCACCATGAGGATAAAGGCGGCGATGTCGATGGCCTCGTACAGCCCTTCCAGAGGGGCGGTGAACACCGAGGTGATGGGCTGGCCCTGTTGGGGAATCTGCTCATAGGTGCCCGACACCGGCTCCCCCTCCGCTCCCGTCTGGTAGCGTCCGGCGGGGATGACCCAGGTGAGAATGGTCATCACCAGCAGCAGGGAGAGGAGAATGGTGTAGGCGGTGGGCATGCGAAAGGATTTCATAGTGTACCTCCTTACGGAGAAATGAATACAGGCTTGCCAGCCTGGTGGGGACGCTCCCCGCTGGGGGTGACTTTTGTTCGGGCAAAAGTCACCAAAACCCGCCCAGGGCGTTCCCCCCTAGGTACCCCCCTGGGGTACTGGGCTGAAACTGCGTCAGGTCTAGGCTCGGCCCGTCACCCTTGCTGTGGTTCCTGGCACTGCCATGATACCAGGCTACTCTGGGCAACTGGCCCTATAGCTGGGTGCGTTCCATATCCGGGCCTACCCTGGCCAAGCGGCGTTCCCGCCGCCGGGGGTTTTGCTGCACCATCCTGTTGCGCTGCGGTAAGGGCCGTGGCTTGCCCGGCCCGTTGGTTCCCTTGTATTGCCCTGGGGGATTCGGGAGGGGCAAGCCCCTCCCCTACACCCAACAACGCAAGAAATTCGGCAATGTTCAGGGGCTTTTTGCGCCCGGCCCCCGGCAACTGGGAACAGTTGCATACCAGGGAAAGGCCCTGAGGGTAGAAGATTGTACCAGCAGAGGAGTAGATACAATCCATAGACTGAAAAGCTATCTATGTGACATGAACTGGGCCAAGGGCCGAACAGAGAAGAACGCAGGCGCACCCCCCGTACCGCGGGGTGGATTCCACAAGGCGGGGGAAGGCCCCGCCTTTGGCGATTCTTTCCCCGATTTCTCATCGGGGAGAAATCGGGCCCAGCGGAGCGTCCCCGGCGGGGACGGTGGTTTTCACCACAGAAATCGGAGAAGAACAGGCCCTCTCGGTCAGCTTTTGGGCAGATGACCCCTTCATGCAAGGGGGCCATTTGTCAGGCCGTCACCCGGGTGCCGCACTTGCCCGCCAGGGCCTCCAGCCCCCGGTCCAGGCTGGTGATGATGGCGGTCCGGCCCCGGGCGGAGCGGGCAAACTGAATGGCCGCCTTCACCTTGGGCAGCATGGAGCCCTCCCCAAAGTGTCCCTGGTGGGCGTACTGCTCCAGGGTCTCCGCCTTCACCTCGCCCAGGTCCTCCTGCTGAGGGGTGCCGAAGTGGAGGGCCACAGCGGGCACCTCGGTGAGAATCATCAGCACGTCCGCCTCCATCTCAATGCCCAGACGGCAGGCGGCCAAATCCTTGTCGATGACGGCGGCCACCCCTTCCAGGTGTCCGTCCGCCCCCTCCACCACCGGCACGCCCCCGCCGCCGCAGGCGATGGTGATGGTGGTGTTCCACAGAGTTTTCATGGTGCCGATCTCCACAATGCGCTGCGGGCTTGGAGAGGGCACCACCCGGCGGTACCCTCGCTGGCCGTCTTGGCGCATGTGATAGCCCCGCTCCCGGGTGAGGGTGTCCGCCTGGGCCTGGGTGTAAAAGGGCCCGATGGGCTTGGTGGGATGGGAAAAGGCGGGGTCCTGGGGGTCCACCACCACCTGAGTCACCACCGTCACCACAGGGATGTTCTTACCCTGGGCCCGCAGGGCGGCGGTGAGGGTCTGCTGGATGTGGTAGCCGATATACCCCTGGCTCATGGCCCCGCACACGTCAAAGGGCATGGGGGGCGTCACGTCACGGGCGGTCTCGCTGGCCAGGAGGATGCGCCCCACCTGGGGGCCGTTTCCGTGGACGATGGCCAACTCATACCCGGACACCGACAGCTGGGACAGCTGCTGGGCGGTGCGCTGGAGCACCTGGTGTTGAGACTGGGCGGTGGGGGGGAGCTGCTTGTCCTCCAGGGCGTTGCCCCCCAGGGCCACCACCACTTTGGTGGCCCCCCTCATAGGGTTGCCACCAGAATGGCACGGATGGCGTGCATCCGGTTCTCCGCCTCGTCAAACACCACCGAGTGACGGGAGCGGAACACCTCATCGGTGACCTCCCGGATGTCCACCCCCTTGTCCATCCACTCCTTGGCCAGCTTGGTGTCGAAGTTGTGGAAGGAGGGCAGGCAGTGCATGAAGATGACCTCGGGATTCCCCGTGGCGGCCAGCATGGTGTGGTCGATGCGGTAGGGGGTGAGCAGCTTGGCCCGCTGAGGAATCAGCTCCTCCTCGCCCATGGAGGCCCAGATGTCCGAGTAGAGTACGTCTGCCCCCTTCAAAGCGTTGGGGTCGCAGGTCAGGGTGATGTTGGCCCCGGAAATGGCCCCCTCCTGCTTGCAGGCCTCCAAAATGGTCTTGTCCGCCCCGTCAATGAGCTCCTGGGGCCCGTAGCCCACAAAGTCCACCCCCATCTTGCAGCAGCCAAACATCCAGGCATAGCACATGTTGTTGCGCACGTCCCCCACGAACACCACTTTGCAGTCCTTGAGGGGCTTGCTCAAGTGCTCCTCCATGGTCATCATGTCCGCGATGATCTGGGTGGGATGGTCCAGGTCGGTGAGGCCGTTGTATACCGGCACCCCGGAGTATTTGGCCAGGGTCTCCACGTTGGCCTGGTCGTAGCCCCGGTACTCGATGCCGTCAAAAAAGCGGCCCAGCACCTTGGCGGTGTCCTCCATGGACTCCTTTTTGCCCATCTGGGAGGAGCCGGGGTCCAGGTAGGTCACCCGGCCCCCCTCCTCGGCCATGGCCACCTCGAAGGAGCAGCGGGTGCGGGTGGAGGTCTTTTCAAAGAGCAGCACGATGTGCTTGCCTTTGAGGGCCTCCCCGTGGAGTCCCATCTGCCGCTTGGCCTTTAGGGAATGGCCCAGGTCCAACAGGTAGCGGATCTCCTGGGCGGAGAGGTCCATGAGGGTGAGGAAGGATTTGCCTTTTAGATTGACTGCCATGGTTGTGATCTCCTTTGCAACATAGATTAGATGGAACCCCGTACCAGGGGCATGGTCATACACCGGGGGCCGCCCCGGCCCCGGGACAGCTCGCTGCTGGGAATGGTGAGCACCTCAATGCCCGCCTCCTCCATGACCCGGTTTGTGACATGGTTGCGGGAGTAGGCCACCACCCGGCCGGGGGCCAGACAGAAGGTGTTGGAGCCGTCGTTCCACTGCTCCCGGGCGGCGTCGATCACCGAGCCGCCGCCGCACTTGAGGAGGGTGACGGAGTCCAGGTTCAAATGCTCTTTCAGGATGTTTTCCAGGCTGTCCTCCTCCTCGGTGATGGTCAGGTGGGCCCCCTCCTCCAGCTCCAGCACGAACAGGCGCAGGTGGGAGGAGATGCCCGGGTGCATGGTGAATTTGTCCCGGTCCACCATGGTAAACACGGTATCCAGGTGCATGAAGGCCCGGTTTTTGGGGATGTCAAAGGCCAGCACCTTGGTAAAGCCCACCTGGGGGGACAAAAGCCGTTTGGCCAGCTGCTCAATGGCCCAGGGCTGGGTGCGCTGGGAGATGCCGATGGCCACCACCTGGGGGGAGAGCACCAGAATGTCGCCCCCCTCCATGGAGGCGGGGGCGGCCCGGTCGTAGTACACCGGGGTGCCCTTGTACTGGGGGTGGTAGGCGAAGATATACTGGGCGAAGAGGGTCTCCCGCCGCCGGGTGACGGTGTGCATTCGGTGGATGGTTACCCCGTTGCCCATGGCGGCGAAGGGGTCCCGGGTAAAGTACAGGTTGGGGATGGGGTCCAGGACAAAGGGATAGTCGTCTTCCAGGTAGTCGGTGAGGTTTTTCCGCCCGTAGCCCCGCACCTGGGCCTTGCGCAGCCCCGCCATCATGGCCGAGACCATGTTGTGGGTGGACATGGACAGAAAGTGGTCGGCGATCATGGCGGTGCGCTTGGTGCCCCGCACCCCCGCCTCGGCGATATACGCCCGGACAAACTGCTCCTTCACCGCTCCGTCGGTGAGGGACTCGCTGACCAGGTCGGTGAGGTACACCACCTCCACGCCGTTGTCCCGCAGCAGCCCACAGAAGGCGTCGTGCTCCTCCTGGGCGATTTTCAGGTAGGGGATGTCGTCGAAGAGCAGGCGCTCCAGATACTCCGGCATCAGGTTTTCCAGCTCGCCCCCGGGGCGGTGGAGCAGCACCCGCTTCAAGGGGCCAATTTCGCTTTTGATGTCAATGGCCGGCTGACCCATGCAATCACTCCTTTGGGTTTCACTTGCATGGATAGGGTTTCCCATGGGAGAAAAAGTATGCAAAAAAATCCTGTGGCCCTCTTTTGAGGGCCACAGGAAATGATCAGGGGAATATGGGGAGATGCGGAACGATTAGCGGCGGCGGCGACGGACAGCCACTGCGCCGACTCCAGCCAGGGCCAGCACGCACACCGCCAGGATACCCACATACACAGTCAGGTGGCTGTGGTCGCCGGTGGACGGGACAGTGCTGCCGGCCTGGGGCTGGGTGCTGGGCTGGGTGCTGGGCTGGGTGCTGGGCTGGGTGCTAGGCTGGGTGCTAGGCTGGGTGCTGGGCTGGGTGCTGGGCTCAGTGCCAGGCTCAGTGCCAGTGGCGGGAATGGTCTCCGTGGCACCCAGGGCGCCGCACACGGTGCATTCCTGGTGACGGCTGCCTGCCTGGGTGGCAGTGGGCTCCTGGTCCACCACCCACTCATAGGAGTGGCCAGTGGCGGGGATGGTCTGGACATCGGTGACGGCATCGCACTGAGAGCAGTGGACGGACTTGCTGCCGTCCTGAGTGCAGGTGGGAGCCTGATCCACGGTGTAATCATCCTCCCAGGCGTGACCGGTGGCGGGAATCACCTCGTCCCGGGTCTCGCCGCAGACGGTGCAGGTGTAGCGCATGGTGCCGTTTTCCGTGCAAGTGGCGGGGGTGAGGACAGTGCCCTGGTCCCAGGCGTGACCGGTGGCGGGAATCACCTCGTCCCGGGTCTCGCCGCAGACGGTGCAGGTGTAGCGCATGGTGCCGTTTTCCGTGCAGGTGGCAGGGGTGAGGACAGTGCCCTGGTCCCAGGTGTGACCAGTGGCGGGAATCACCTCATCCCGGGTCTCGCCGCAGACGGTGCAGGTGTAGCGCATGGTGCCGTTTTCTGTGCAGGTGGCGGGGGTGAGGACAGTGCCCTGGTCCCAGGTGTGGCCAGTGGCGGGAATCACCTCATCCCGGGTCTCGCCGCAGACGGTGCAGGTGTAGCGCATGGTGCCGTTTTCCGTGCAGGTGGCGGGGGTGAAGACGGTGCCCTGGTCCCAGGTGTGGCCGGTGGCGGGGATGGTCTGGACATCGGTGACGGCATCGCACCGGGAGCAGTGGATGGACTTGCTGCCG
>NZ_NFIH01000007.1 GCF_002161675.1 Pseudoflavonifractor sp. An44 | reverse complement strand
AGTGTGCCTGCTTCCTCAAGCCTATTCTAACAAATTACGACTGGCTGCGTTAGAGGTACCGGGTTTCATATTCCTTTGGTGCCTTGGAGCGCAGCGGAAAGGAATGGTCATAAATATGACATAAAAATCCCAATGGATGCTGTGTGCATGCTCGACAGTGTAGACGCGCAGCGGGGAAAGAAAGTTGACGAATGGGCTGCGCTTTTTTAAAAATTTTTATGCTGCCAGAGCAGGCGCAGGAATGCGCATTTGGAAAATCTATCATTTTAGCATACCACGATTTTAGGGGTTGTCAACGGGGGACGAAAGGAGAATTTTTTCTGTGTATCCGCGCACCATTTGGGCAGTGTGTTCCCCGCTCCTTTGGCGTGAAATTGGGCTGTATAACCATTTGGAAAATGCTCATAATAATTGACAAAACAGGTAATTTCCCATGGCACCTGTGACTTTTCAAATACAGAGGAGTGGCAAAGGATGAAAGCAACGGGCATAGTGAGAAGAATCGACGACCTGGGTCGTGTAGTCATACCAAAGGAAATCCGCAGAACCATGCGCATCCGGGAGGGCGACCCCCTGGAGATCTATACCGATCGGGAGGGCAGCGTCATCTTCCGCAAGTACTCCCAGCTGGAGGACATGGCGGAGCTGGCCGGAGAGCTGTGCGAGACCATGTACCGGGTTACCAGTGTTCCGGTGGTGGTCACCGACCGGGACTGCTGCATCGCCGCCGGGGGTGCGCCCCGGAAGGAGCTGGTGGAGCGGGGCGTGTCCTCGGAGCTGGGCCAGGTGATGGAGGAGCGCAAGCCCTACCGCAGCAGCGGCGAGGGCCTCACCCTCACCGAGGGGGACGGCCGCTACCAGGTGGAGGCGGTGTACCCCATCATCAGCCACGGGGACGTGCTGGGCAGCGTGCTGCTGCTCCACGGGGACGTTCTGGTGGGGGAGACGGAGCAGAAGACCGCCCAGATTGCAGCGGCTTTTCTGGGCCGACATATGGAGAGCTAAGAAAAAATAGGGATGCACGCGTGATTCAACGTGCATCCCTATCTACTTATTGTCCCAAATAGTCCTCGGGATTGATGGGGGCGTCCCCCTGATACATGGCAAAGTGCAGGTGGGGCTGTTTGCCGCTCTCTGCCACAGAGGTCTCTCCCACTTCGCCCACCACGGTGTCCGAGGCCACGGTGTCTCCCACCGCCACCGGGGGATTTTCCTCCAGATTGGAGTAGACGCTGAATAGCTCGTTGCCGTGGTCCACCACCACGGTGACGCCCATCACATCGTCTTCATATACGGCGCTGACCACGCCCTTGGCGGTGGCCTGGACCCGGGTGCCCAGGGAAGAGGCGATGTCAATGCCGTCGTGGGTCCGCCAGTCCCCCATGGTCTCGTTGTAGGACAGGGCCTCTACCGAGAAGGAGGAGATCACCGTCCCGCTCACCGGCCAGGAGTAGGCGCTGGTGGGTTGGGCGGTGGCCTCAGGGGTAGGCTGAGGGGTGGGAGCGGGTGTGGGCGTGGGCTTCGGCGTGGGGCGTGGCGTGGCCGTGGCCCTGGGGGCCGGAGTGACGGTGATGGATGCGGTGCTGGATGCCTGGTGATCGGCCGTTTTGGACAGGTTGCTGCGCACGCTCTGAATCATGAAGTAGGCGGACAGGCCAATGACCATCACGCACACCAGCACGGCAAGATAGAATCCTTTCCCCGTGATAAATTCCACGGCTCGCTGCCATAAATTCGGTTTCTGGTTCATAATAACACCTCCACGGATATTTTGGACAGGAGGTGAGAGGCCTATACCGGAGAATGGAAAAATGATGGAGGAGATTCCAGACTGGGGAATCTCCTCCATATAGGCGGGCAAAAAGCCAACATCTGTATAAGCGGTTCAGATGATTTTGTAGGAACACAAGCCCTCGGCAGAGTTTTCCCGCCCGCAGGCGGGAAAATAAATTGAAATCACGTATTTTTCCAGGACATGCGCATGGGAAAATACACATCTCAGCCCGCCAGTGTGGAATTGGGTCGTCCTTTGACCCAATTATGCATGCAGCGGGCTGCATCCCCTCGAGAAAATGCTGGCATTTTCGAGAAATATATTATTTGACTTTGATGGTCATCAGCAGCTCGCCGGCCTTGACGCTGGTGCCGTCGGAGATGAGCACCTGGTCCACCACGCCAGCCATGCGGGCCACCACAGAGGTCTCCATCTTCATGGCCTCGATGACGGCCAGCACCTGGTTTTCCTCCACAATGTCGCCGGGCTTCACGGCCACCTTGGCCACCATGCCGGGGATGGAGGAGCCCACCTGGCTCTTGTCGGCGGGGTCTGCCATGACCACGACTTTGCCCTTCACTTCCGCCCGCTTGTCCGGCACAGCCACCTCGCGGCGGGTGCCGTTGAGCTCGAAGTTGACGGTGCGGGTGCCGTCGTCGTTCTGGTCGCCCAACCCCAGGTACTTGATGACCAGGGTCTTGCCGTCCTCGATGTTGATCTTGTTGGTCTCACCGATGGCCATGCCGTTGAAGAATACGTGGCTGCTCATGCGGGTGATGTAGCCGTACTCCTGGCGGTGGCGGCGGTAGTCTTCGTACACCTTGGGGAACAGGCAGTAGGAGAGGATGCCCCGGGTGGTAATGTGCTCGGGCTCCATAAACCGGGTCATCTCCTCCCGCACGGCCTCCAGGTCCACGGGGGGCAGCAGCTGACCGGGGCGGCAGGTGATGGGCTTCTCGCCCTTGAGCACCACTTCCTGGAGGCCCTCCGGCTGGAAGCCCCAGGCGGGCTGGCCCATCATGCCCTTGAAGTAGCTGACCACCGAGTCGGGGAAGGACAGGCTCTTGCCCCGCTCAATGATGTTGTCCGGGGTCAGGTCGTTTTGCACCATGAAGATGGCCAGGTCTCCCACCATCTTGGAGGAGGGGGTCACCTTCACCAGATCGCCCAGCATGTCGTTGACGGTCTTGTACATCTCCTTGACCTCGTCAAACCGGGAGCCTAACCCTAAAGATACCACCTGGGGATACAGGTTGGTGTACTGGCCGCCGGGAATCTCGTAGCGGTAGATGTCGGTGGTGGGGCTCTTCAAACCCTCGTCAAAGCTGGCGTAGCGCAGACGCACGTCCGCCCAGTAGTTATCCAGCCGCTGAATCTCCCGCAGGTCCAGCCCGGTGTCCCGCTCCTGGCCCTCCAGAGCCGCCACCACGGCGGACAGGGAGGGCTGGCTGGTGAGGCTGGACAGGGAGGCAGTGGCGCAGTCCACAATGTCCACCCCGGCCTCGGCAGCCATCAGGTAGGTGGCCACCTGATTTCCGGTGGTGTCGTGGGTGTGCAGGTGGATGGGCAGGCCCACCTCCTGCTTGAGGGTGGAGATGAGCTTCTTGGCGGCGTAGGGCTTGAGCAGACCGGACATGTCCTTGATGCACAGGGTGTGGGCGCCCCGGCGCTCCAGCTCCTTGGCCATATCCACATAGTATTTTAAGGTATACTTGTCCCGCTTGGGGTCCAGAATGTCCCCGGTATAGCACATGGTGGCTTCCAGCACCTTGTTCTGGCGCAGGACCTCCTCCATGGCTACCTCCATGCCGGGAATCCAGTTGAGAGAGTCGAAGACCCGGAAGATGTCGATGCCCTCTCGGGCGGCCTCCCGCACAAACTCCCGTACCAGGTTGTCGGGGAAGTTGGCGTATCCCACCATGTTGGAGCCCCGCAGCAGCATCTGGAAGGGGATGTTGGGAATCTTCTCCCGCAGCTGCTCCAGGCGGTCCCAGGGGGACTCGTGGAGGAAGCGGTAGGCGGTGTCGAAGGTGGCCCCGCCCCACATCTCCAGAGAGAAGCAGTCCTGGAGAATTTCCGCGGTACCGTCCGCCCCGTGGAGCATGTCACGGGTACGCATCCGGGTGGACAGCAGGGACTGGTGGGCGTCCCGCATGGTGGTGTCGGTGATGAGCAGCTTCTTCTGGTTGAGCACCCACTCCTTCACCGCCTCGGGGCCCTTCTCGTCCAGCAGCGCCTTGAGGCCGTTCAAGGGCTTTCCGGTGGGGGTGGGGAAGCGGGGCTTGTGGTACTGCTTGCGCTCGGTATCCGGGTTGTCCACCTGGATCTGGGCGATGTACTTCAAGACCTTGGTAGCCCGGTCCCGGCTGTTTTCAATCTCAAACAGCTCGGGGGTGTCGTCGATGAACTTGGTGTGACAGGCCCCGGCCAGGAAAGCGGGGTGGTTGAGAATGTTGGTGACAAAGGGAATGTTGGTCTTCACGCCTCGCACGTGCTCCTCGTTCACCGCACGGGTGGCCCGGCGGCAGGCACCTTCAAAGGTGTTGTCCCAAGTGGTGACCTTCACCAGCAGAGAGTCGTAGTAGGGGGAGACCACGGCCCCGGCAGCGGCGTTGCCGCCGTCCAGACGCACGCCAAAGCCGCCGCTGGAGCGGTAGGCGGAGATTTTGCCGGTGTCGGGGGCGAAGTTGTTGGAGGGGTCCTCGGTGGTGACTCGGCACTGGATGGAGTAGCCGTAGATGCGCAAGTCCTCCTGGCGGGCCAAACCAATGGCGGGGTGGGAGAGGGGATGCCCCTCGGCAATGAGAATCTGGGCCCGTACCAGGTCCACGCCGGTGACCATCTCGGTGACGGTGTGCTCCACCTGGATGCGGGGATTCATCTCAATGAAGTAGTGCTGGCCGGTCTTGCCGTCCACCAGGAACTCCACGGTGCCGGCGTTGACGTAGCCCACGTGTTTGGCGATCTTGACGGCGTCCGCCCGCAGGGCCTCCACGGTGGCCTGAGGCACCGACCAGGCGGGGGCGTACTCCACCACCTTCTGATAGCGGCGCTGGAGGGAGCAGTCCCGTTCCCCCAGGTGCACCACGTTGCCGTGCTCGTCGGCCAGAATCTGCACCTCAATGTGCTTGGGCTCCACCAGGAACTTCTCAATGAAGATGTCCTCGTTGCCAAAGGCCTTGCGGGCCTCGTTTTTCACCAGCTCAAACTCCCGGCGCACGTCCTCCTCGCTGTCGCAGCGGCGCATGCCACGTCCGCCGCCGCCGGCGGCGGCCTTGAGGATGATGGGGAAGCCGTAGCTCAGGGCCTTCTCCACCGCCTCGTCGGCGTCCTTCAAGGGCTGGGTGGAGCCGGGGATGATGGGCACGTTGCAGGCGATGGCGGTGGCCTTCGCCGCCAACTTGTCGCCCATTTGGGCCAGCACCTGGGAGGGTGGGCCGATGAACTTGATGCCGTTTGCCTCACAGGCCCGGGCAAAATCGGCGTTTTCCGACAAAAAGCCGTAGCCGGGGTGGATGGCGGTGACACCCCGGCGCTTGGCCAGGTCGATGATGGCGGGGATGTCCAGATAGGCCCCTAAGGGGGACTGGTTCTCCCCAATGAGATAGGCCTCATCGGCCTTGATGCGGAACATGGAATTGGTATCCTCGTTGGAGTACATGGCCACCGTGTGCAGCCCTAAGTCGTGACAGGCGCGGAAGATGCGGATGGCGATCTCGCCCCGGTTGGCGGCGAGCACCTTGGAGAATTGTTGTGCCACTGTCCTACCTCCTTATCCTTGAAACATATTGGATGATAAGGTACATTATAGAGGTTGTTTTTCCCTTTTGCAACGGAGAACCTATGTGAAAAAATAAACTTGGCATTTCTGACATGAAATGCTTTATCTCGGCAAAGAAGTTGTGGTAAACACACAAGAGTCCACGCCCTGCGGACAAATGGCCGGGAGTTGGGGGTGTTCATCCGGGGGGAAGTGTGGTACAATGTATCCCATATGCCGCGCAAGCGGCAGGTGTTGTCCAGGAGGTGGTGAAGGTGGGAAACAAGGAGGTCAATGTGGCCCTGTCCGCTCTGTCTGGCGTGGGTCCGGTGCGCAGCGGCAAGCTGGCCAAGCTGGGCCTGGAGCGGCTGGGGGATGTGCTGTGGCACTTCCCGCTGCGGTATGAGGACCGCAGGAAGCTGTACACCGTGCGGGAGGCTCCCGAGGGGATGACCTGCTGTGTGAAGGCCATGGTGGCCCAGGACCCCCAGCTGTCCCGGGCGCGCAGCGGCGTGGAGCTTGTAAAGGTGCGGTGCGTGGATGAGACCGGGACACTGCACCTGACTTTTTTTCACCAGAGTTACCTCCGCCGGGCCTTTTCTCCCGGGGACCAGTATATTTTTTACGGGCGTGTGGAGCGGAAGGGCAGAGGGCTTGCCATGGTCAACCCCCTCTTTGAGAAGGAGGGGGAGGAGCGCTACACCGGGCGCATCGTCCCGGTCTACCCCCTGACGGCGGGCATCCACAACGCCCTGATGGTGAGCTTGGCCCAGCTGGCGGTGGACCAGGTGGCCCCCACGGTGGAGGAGGTGCTCCCCACCTGGGTGCGGCGGGAGTACGGCCTGTGTCAGCAGGAGTTTGCCCTGGCGAATATCCACTTTCCCCAGAATTTCGAGGGGCTGGCCAGCGCCCGAAAGCGGCTCATCTTCGAGGAACTCATGACCCTCACCTGCGGCCTGGCCATGCTGAAAGGACGGCGGAAACAGGGGGAGGGGCTGGTGTTGGGCCAGCACACCCCCCGGCAGTTCTGCGCCCTGCTCCCCTTCACCCCCACCGGGGCCCAGACGAGAGCCATGGAAGACATCTTCCACGACGTCACCTCGGGGCGGAGCATGAACCGCCTGGTACAGGGAGACGTGGGCTCCGGTAAGACGGCGGTGGCCGCCTACGGGGCGTGGTGTGCCGCCCTCAGCGGGCTGCAGTGCGCCCTCATGGCTCCCACCGAGCTGCTGGCCGAGCAGCACTGCCGCACCCTGTCCTCCATCTTGGAGCCGGTGGGGGTGAAAGTGGCCCTGCTCACCGGATCGGTGAAGGGAGCGACACGGAAAAAACTGCTCCAGGAGCTGGAGCGGGGTGACATTCAGGTGCTGGTGGGCACCCACGCCCTCTTCTCCCAGGGTGTGACCTACCACAAGCTGGGCCTGGTCATTGCCGACGAGCAGCACCGGTTCGGCGTGGCCCAGCGGGGGGCGCTGGCGGCCAAGGGGGGCGAAATTCCACCCCATGTGCTGGTGATGTCTGCCACCCCCATTCCCCGCACCCTGGCCCTGATGATCTACGGGGACATGGAGGTGTCCATCATTGACGAGCTGCCCCCTGGCCGCACTCCTGTGGCCACCTATGTGGTGGGGGAGGACAAACGGCAGCGGATGTACGGCTTTGTCCGTACCCAGGTGGGGCAGGGCAGGCAGGTATATCTGGTGTGCCCCGCCGTGGAGGAGTCCCAGGGGGAGGAGGGGGGAGAGGCCCTCTCGCCCGCCATGGATTTGAAGGCGGTGACCACCTACGCCAAGCGCCTGCAAGAGCAGGTATTCCCCGATTTGACCGTGGGCTTTGTCCACGGCAAGATGAAGCCCAAGGACAAGGAGGCCATCATGTCCGCCTTCGCCGCGGGAGAGGTGCAGATTCTGGTGTCCACCACCGTCATTGAGGTGGGAGTGGATGTGCCCAACGCCACCTTGATGATCGTGGAGAATGCCGACCGCTTCGGCCTCTCCCAGCTCCACCAGCTCCGGGGCCGGGTGGGACGAGGCAAGCACGAGAGCTTCTGTGTGCTGGTCACCGCCAGCCGCAGCGACACCGCCCGCCAGCGGCTGCGGGTGCTCACCCAGACCACCGACGGGTTCCAGATTGCCCAGGAGGACCTGCGGCTGCGTGGCCCCGGCGACTTCTTCGGCCAGCGGCAGCACGGCCTGCCCCAGTTGAAGGTGGCGGACTTCGCCTCCGACCTGGAGCTTTTGAATCAGGCCCGCCAGGCCGCCCAGACCCTGGTGGAGGGGGATGGAGAGCTATCCAGGCCGGAGCACCAGCCCCTGCGCCGGAGAGTGGAGCACATGTTCCGGGACAACCCGGAAATTTTTCATTAATTCATCCGAAATGGAGCGTACAAACCATGACGAGAAAAGAACATAGCAAGGCCCTGCGGGCACACCCCCAGGTGCACTACAACTGCGCCCAGGCGGTGCTCATCCCCTTTGCCGGGGATATGGGGCTGACTCCGGAGCAGGCCAACGCCCTGACCCTGAATTTCGGGGCTGGCATGGGCTGCGGCGCCGTGTGCGGCGCCATCTCCGGGGCCTTTGTGGCCATGGGCGGCCTGGGGATGCCCCAGGAGAAGCGGGTGGAGCTGCTGCGGGAGTTCCGAGCGGCCCATGGAGATGTCCACTGTGCCCAGCTGCTGAAAGGCGCTGTGGAGCGGGGCGAGGAGAGAAAATGCCACTGTGACCGGATGGTGGCCTGGTGTATGGACTGGGTCAGCCGGGAGAGCGGCTTGGAGTAAAGGAGCGAGACACAAGTGGAAGCCATCATTCAACGCCTGGCCCAGGAGTTTTCCGTCCCGGCCAAGCATGTGGAAAACGTCATCAACCTTCTGGACGAGGGGAACACCGTCCCCTTCATCGCCCGGTACCGCAAGGAGATGCACGGCGGCATGGATGACCAGCTCATCCGCCAGCTGGCTGACCGCCTGCAATACCTGCGGGGGCTGGATAAGCGGCGTCAGGAGGTGAAAACCGCCATTGAGAACCAGGGCAAGCTCACCGACGAGCTGGCCCAGGCCATCGACGCCGCCCAGACTTTGGCGGAGGTGGAGGACCTGTACCGCCCCTATCAGCAGAAGCGGCGCACCCGTGCCACCATGGCCAAGGAGAAGGGGCTGGAGCCTCTGGCACAGACCCTCTATGACCAGAAGCGGGACTGCCCCGCCCCCGAGACCCTGGCTCAGGACTTTATCAACCCGGACTTGGGAGTGGAGGACGTGGCCGCAGCCCTGCAAGGGGCGTCCGATATCGTGGCAGAGTGGATTTCCGACGATGCGGACATCCGCAAGACCCTGCGAACCCTCTACGGCAAAAAGGCCATGCTGGTGTCCAAAGCCGCCGCCAAGGAGCCGGAGGACACCGTTTACCGCCTCTATTATGAGTTCTCCGCTCCCGTCAGCAAGGTCATGGGCCACCAGGTGCTGGCCATCAACCGGGGGGAGCGGGAGGACATCTTGAAGGTGTCCGTGGACATGGACGAGGAGGAGGCCCTGGTGGCGGTGCGCCGCCAGGTGGTGCGCCCGGGCACGTCTGCCATGGCCTTTGTGAAAGCCGCCGCGGAGGATGCCTACCGCCGCCTCATTGCCCCCTCTCTGGAGCGGGAGGTGCGCAGCGACCTCACCGAGAAGGCCTCGGAGGGGGCCATCGGCCAGTTTGCGCTAAACCTCAAGCCCCTGCTGATGCAGCCCCCGGTGAAGGGCCATGTGACCATGGGCCTGGACCCCGGCTACCGTATGGGGTGCAAGGTGGCGGTCATCGACCCCACGGGCAAGGTGCTGGATACCACCGTGGTCTATCCCACCCACGGGGAGCGGGGCAAGCAGGAGGCCATTGCCAAGCTCTCCGCCCTGGTGAAGAAGCACCACGTGCAGCACATCGCCATTGGCAACGGCACCGCCAGCCGGGAGACCGAGCAGATGGCGGTGGAGATGATCGGAAAACTCAACTGCGGCGTCACCTATATGATGGTCAACGAGGCGGGGGCGTCGGTGTACTCCGCCTCCAAGCTGGCCGCCGAGGAGTTCCCCGACTTTGACGTGAACCTCCGCTCGGCGGTGTCCATCGCCCGCCGCCTCCAGGACCCCCTGGCCGAGCTGGTGAAGATCGACCCCAAGAGCATCGGCGTAGGCCAGTATCAGCACGATATGCCCCAGGCCCGCCTGGGCGAGGCCCTGGACGGGGTGGTGGAGGACTGCGTCAACGCCGTTGGCGTGGATGTGAACACCGCCTCGGCTCCGCTGCTGGCCCGGGTGGCGGGTCTGACCCAGACCACCGCCAAGAACATGGTCAAGTACCGGGAGGAGAATGGCCCCTTCACCACCCGCAAGCAGATTTTGAAGGTGCCCAAGCTGGGCCCCAAGGCCTTTGAGCAGTGCGCCGGATTTTTGCGGGTGCCGGAGAGCAACTCCCCCCTGGACAACACCGCCGTCCACCCGGAGAGCTACGCCGCCGCCCAGAAGCTGCTGGAGTTGTGCGGTTACACCCTGGAGCAGGTGAAGGCGGGTACCCTCCAGGACTTGATGGACAAGGTGAAGGCCTACGGCGTGGAGCGTGCGGCGGAGGCTTGCGGCGTGGGTGTACCCACCCTGCTGGACGTGGCTTCCGAGCTGATGAAGCCGGGGCGTGACCCCCGAGACGAGCTGCCCGCCCCGGTGCTGCGCACCGATGTGCTGGAGATCAAGGATCTGAAGCCGGGCATGGAGCTCAAGGGCACCGTGCGCAACGTCATCGACTTCGGGGCCTTTGTGGACATTGGCGTCCACCAGGACGGCCTGGTGCACATCAGCCAGATCTGCGACCGCTTCATCAAGCACCCCTCTCAGGTCCTGTCTGTGGGTGACGTGGTGACGGTGTGGGTCAAAGAGGTGGACGAGAAGAAAAAGAGAATCTCCCTGACCATGAAGGGAGCGGCGGCGGCCACGCCGGGAAAGTGAGGAGAGACCGATCATGAGCGGTAAATTGTATCTGGTTCCCACTCCCATCGGCAATCTGGGGGACATCTCCCGGCGCATGGCGGACACCATGGCAGAGGCGGACTTTCTGGCCGCCGAGGACACCCGGGTGACGGTGAAGCTGCTCAACCACCTGGGGCTGAAAAAGCCCATGGTCAGCTACCACCGCCACAATTGTTCCACAGCGGGGCCCGCCATTGTGGATCGTCTGCTGGCCGGGGAGAGCTGCGCCCTGGTCACCGATGCGGGCACCCCCGCCATCTCCGATCCCGGAGAGGACCTGGTGGCCCTGTGTGCCCAGCACGACATCCCGGTGGAGGCGGTGCCCGGCCCCTGCGCCCTCATCTGTGCCCTGTCCGTCTCCGGGTTGCCCACCGCCCGGTTCACCTTTGAGGGCTTTCTGCCCCAGAACAAGAAAAACCGCCGCTCCCACCTGGATAGCTTGAAGGGGGAGCAGCGGACCATGGTCTTCTATGAGGCCCCCCATAAGCTGGAGGACACCCTGGAGGACTTTGTGGCGGTGTTCGGGGAAGAGCGGCGCATTGCCCTGTGCCGGGAGCTGACCAAGCTCCACGAAGAGGTGGTGCGCACCACCGTGGGCCAGGCCCTGGCTGACTGCGCCACCCGCCCGCCCCGGGGGGAGTATGTGCTGGTGGTGGAGGGAGCCCCCGAGGCTCCGGCCCAAGAGGCAGACCCCCAGGCAGCCCTGGAGCGGGTGGCCCAGCTGCGAGGCGAGGGCCTGTCTCTCAAAGAGGCCTGCGCCAAAGCAGGGGAAGAATTTGGAATCAAGAAGCGTCAATTGTACGATATGAGCCTGGGAAAGTGATTACGAATAGTATAAAAAGACGTCTTTATTTTCTGGAGAATTTAGACATAAAATGACAAAAAAGTCCGGTGGAAATAGTTTCCACCGGACTTTTTGCTCGAAAAAGTAGTTACTTTCCTTCCAGCTCCCGCAGGCAGGATGCGCAGATGTTCTTGCCCTTGAAGGTGGTGATTTCGGAAGACTCTCCGCAGAAAATGCAGGCGGGCTCGTACTTCTTTAGCACGATAGAGCCACCATCTACGTAGATTTCCAGGGCGTCACGTTCTGCAATGTCCAGGGTGCGGCGGAGCTCAATGGGCAACACGATGCGGCCTAACTCGTCTACCTTGCGAACAATTCCAGTCGATTTCATATGTGAAGTCCTCCTTACAAAATGTACACTTTCACAAACCTCCTTCATTATAACACAGGGTATAATCTTGTCAATCGCAAAAGTATAAAATTAATAGAACTATAATATTTTTCCAAGAAATTTGTCGAAGGCGCATGGAGAGGGAAAAGGGGGCATAAACATGGGGGAAGAAGGAGGGAAAATGGACCATGGCGATGTCTTGGATCTGGGTTGTGATGGTGGGAGCGTCCATTTTATGCGGTGCAGCCACCGGGCGTATGGATGCGGTGGCCGGGGCGGCCCTGGAGGGGGCCAACACCGGGGTGGAGCTGAGCCTGGCCATGGCGGGGGTGATGTGCCTGTGGATGGGTGTGATGCGGGTGATGGAGAAGAGCGGCCTGGTGGGCGGGCTGTCCCGGTGTCTCCACCCCATTCTCTCCCGGCTCTACCCCCAGCACCGGGATGATGCGCAGGTGATGGGGGCGGTGAGCGCCAACGTGGCGGCCAACCTGTTGGGGCTGGGCAACGCCTCCACACCCTTGGGCATCCGGGCGGCCCAGCTCATGGCCCAGGGGGCGGGAGGCGTGGCCAGTGACAGCCTGTGCATGCTGGTGGTGTGCAACACCGCCTCCATCCAACTCATCCCCGCCACAGTGGCCAGCATCCGCCAGGCGGCGGGGAGCGGGGCGGCCTTTGACATTCTGCCTGCGGTGTGGCTGGCCTCGGCGGTGTCGGTGACGGTGGGCATTGTGGCGGCCAAGGTGATGGCCCGTGTGTGGAGGGAGTGAGAGGACATGATGTCCATGGTGGTGCCTGTCATCATGCTGGGGGTCATGGTGTGGGGCATTGCTTGCCAGGTGGACGTGTGGTCCACCCTGGTGGAAGGGGGCGCCCAGGGGCTCCAGACGGCGGTGCGCATGGTGCCCTCCCTGGTGGGGCTGCTGTGTGGGGTGTACATGCTGCGGGCCTCTGGGGCGCTGGAGCTGCTGGAGGGGCTCATTGCGCCGGTTCTGGGTCTGGTGGGCATCCCGCCGGAGACGGTGGGGCTGCTGGTGGTGCGGCCCATCAGCGGCTCGGCGGCTCTGGGACTGGGGGCGGAGCTCATAGAGACCTACGGCCCGGACTCCCTGGTGGGGCGCACAGCGGCGGTGATGCTGGGCTCCACCGAGACCACCTTCTACACGGTGGCGGTGTACTTTGGGGCGGCAAAGATCAGCCGCACCCGCTACGCCATTCCGGCGGCCCTGTGCGGGGATGTGGCGGGCTTTTTGGCCGCCAGCTGGGCGGTGAAGTGGCTGTTTGGGGCATAAAAAAGAACGGGCTACCAAGCCCGTTCTTTTTTATGCATCTTCTTCGGTTTCTTTGGGGAGTTTCTTCACCAGAATCTCCAGCACCCGATGGTGCTCCACACTGGTGACCGTGACATCCAGGTTCTGCCACACGAAGTGGTCTCCCACGTCGGGAATGCGGCCCATCTGCTCCAGCACCCAGCCGGAGACGGTGGCGGCGTCACAGGAGCCGGTCACCGAGAACAGGTCGTACATGTCGTCCAGGTTGGCCGAGCAGGCAATGAGGTAGCCGCCATCCGGCTGGGGGCGGAACTGCTCCACCACCTCGTCGTGCTCGTCCCAGATGTCGCCCACCAGTTCTTCCACCACGTCCTCCATGGTGAGCAGGCCCTCGGTGCCGCCGTACTCGTCCACCACAATGGCCATGTGGGTCTTGGTGCGCTGGAACTGGCGCATCAGGTCGTCAATTTTGGTGCCGGTGGTCACATGGAGCACCGGGTGAATGAGGGGGACCAGCTGGGTGCGCCCGTGGTAGCGGGCGGCAAACAGGTCCTTCTGGTGGATGACGCCCACCACGTTGTCCAGGGACTCATGGTACACCGGCATCCGGGAGTACCCCTCCTGGGCAAACAGGGCGGTGGCCTCCTCCATGGTGGCGGTGTCCTCCAGGGCCACGATATCCACCCGGGGGGTGAGAATGTCCGAGGCCTCCAGATCGTCAAAGCGAATGGCGGAACAGATGAGCTGGCTCTCTTCGGCGTCCAGACCGCCCTGGTCCTCCGCCTCGGTGACCATGGTCACCAGTTCCTCGTTGGTAATGCCCACGTCCTCCTTGGTGTGGAAGACTTTGGACAGCAGCTTCTTCCACAGGGAAAAGAAGAAGGTGGCGGGGGTGAGAATCACCATGAAAAACCGCAGGATGGGGGCGGAGAACAGGGCGAAACTCTCAGGGGACTCTTTGGCCAGACTCTTGGGGGAGACCTCGCCGAAAATCAAAATCACAATGGTGAGCACCACCGTGGATACGGCGGGGCCGCTGGTCTTGCCCAGCAGGTCGATAAAGAGCACGGCGGACAGGGTCGTGGCCACATTGTTGACAATGTTATTGCCAATCAGGATGGTGGACAGGAGCTGATCGTATTTGTCGGCCAGAGCCAGCACACGAGCGGCCCGGGCGTCTCCGTTGTCCGCCCGACTTTTCAGCCGGATGCGGTTGAGAGAGGTAAATGCCGTTTCGGTGGCGGAGAAATACGCACTCATCACCACCATACAAATCAATACGATTAGCAGAACTATACTGTCATCACCCAACACGGAATCATCACTCCTCCATTTGTTCTCTTTCTTATGTGCTTGGGTATTGTCACCAAATATACCACATCCTTGGACAATATGCAAGAAAAAGTCGTGTAAAGGAAAGGCGAGACCAGGGAAGAGCGGAGAAAAATTTGTGCCATGCCGTGAGAGGAACACGGCATGGCACAAGAGGATGGATGTCAATTTCAGTTTATTCTTCCGCCATGGCCTTGGCAGCGGCAATGGCCTTCTCCTGGGCGGCGGGCGGGCAGTCCTCATAGCGGACGAAGTGGAACACAAAGGAGCCACGGGACTGGGTCATAGCCCGCAGGTCGATGGCGTAGGTCATCATCTCGGCCATGGGCACCTCAGCGGTGATCACCTGGCTGCCGTCGTCGGTGGGGTCCATACCCATGACACGGCCACGGCGCTTGTTCAAATCGCCAATGACGTCGCCCATGTAGTTGTCGGGCACGGTGACCTTCAGCTCACCCACAGGCTCCATGAGCACGGGGGAGGCCTCGGGCAGAGCGGCCTTGTAGGCCAGCTGAGCGGCGGTCTTGAAGGCGATTTCGGAGGAGTCCACCGGGTGGTAGCTTCCGTCATACAGAGTGGCCTTCAGATTCACCACGGGGTAGCCAGCCAGCACGCCGTGGAGGCAGGCTTCCCGCAGACCCTTTTCTACGGCGGGGAAGAAGTTCTTGGGCACGGAGCCGCCGAACACCTCTTCGCAGAATTCCAGCTCTTCGTTGGGACCGGGCTCGAAGCGAATCCACACGTCACCGAACTGGCCGGAACCACCGGTCTGCTTCTTATGGCGGCCCTGCTTGGACACGCTCTTGCGAATCTTCTCGCGATAGGCCACACGGGGCTCGCTGAGCTCCACTTCCACGCCGAAGCGGCTCTTGAGCTTGCTCACCAGCACGTCCATCTGGATGTCGCCGGCGGTGGTCACCACCATCTGGTGGGTCTCGGCGTTGTTCACCACCCGGAAGGTGGGATCTTCCTCGTTGAGGCGGGCCAAACCTGCGGCGATCTTATCCTCCTGGCCACGGACCTTGGGGGCGATGGCCTTGGAGTAGTTGGGCTCGGCGAAGGGCAGGGGGTCCAGCTTCATAAACTTACGGGCGTCACACAGGGTGTCACCAGTCTTCACCTTGTCCATCTTGCCAATGGCGCCGATGTCGCCGCACATGAGCTCCTTGACCTCGGTGTTCTTCTTGCCGCTCATCACATACAGACGGCCCAGCTTTTCATTGTTGCCGGTGTTGGTGTTCACCAGAGTCATGTCGGGGGACAGGTGGTCGGAGAGCACCTTGACAAAGGAGAACTTGCCGTACTGGTCGGCCACGGTCTTAAAGACGTAGGCGGCGGGCACAGCGCCCTGGGAGACGATGAACTCGGCGGGCTCGCCCTCACGGTCGGTACCCATGGCGGGAATACCTTCCAGAGGAGTGGGGAGCAGGTCGATGATCAAGTCCAGCAGCATCATGGTGCCCAGGCCGGTGTAGGCAGAGCCGCACAGCACGGGGACGATGGAGCCGTCCTTGACGCCGGCCTTCAGGCCCTGCACCACCTCGGCGTAGGTGAAGGGCTCGCCGGAGAAGTATTTGTCCATGAATTCCTCGCTGGTCTCAGCGACAGACTCCATGAGTTTTTCGTAAATTTCCTCAATAACGGGGACCTTGTCCTCGGGGACCTCGATCTCCACACGCTTGCCGTCGTGGAGCTCGAAGGCTCTCTTGTGGAGCACGTCGGCGATGCCGGTGACACGCTTGTTCTCGTCCCAGATGGGGACCACCATGGGGGCGATGTTCTTGCCGAAGTGCTCGCGGAGGGTATCGAAGGCAGAGTTAAAATCCACATTGTCTTCGTCCATCTTAGAGATGTAGATCAACCGGGGCATCTTCCGCTCATTGAGCAGCTTCCAGGCCCGCTCGGTGCCCACAGACAGACCGCCCTTGGCTGCGCACACCAGAATACCGGCGTCGGCCACAGACAGGCACTCCACCACTTCACCGGCAAAATCGAAGTTACCGGGGGTGTCCAGCACGTTGATCTTACAACCGTTATATTCCACAGGAATCACAGAGGCGGAGATGGAGATCTGACGCTTGATTTCCTCGGGATCGTAGTCGCTGACGGTGTTGCCGTCGGAGGTCTTACCCAGACGGTCGATGACGCCGGTCGTACGCAGGAAGCTCTCCACCAGAGTGGTCTTTCCGTTACCACCGTGACCCAACAGACAGATGTTTCGAATTGCATGCGGAGAATAGCTCATGTTTGTTCCACTCCTTAATCTTTGCCATTTGCGCCATCCCTGGGGAATGGGCTTGAATGAATTATACAATGGCGTTCCATAAAATGCAATGGTAATTTGACAAAATGACGAAAACTTTTTAACACTACTGTGAAAAATAGTGCGAAGACAGTAAAGGGGAAACGGTTTACTCACGTTGGGGGAGAAGAAAAAATACAGGCTTTGCCTGGTGGCAAAACCTGTATGAGAGTGGTAAAAATTCGGTTGTCGATGGGTGGAAAATTGGGGAGAATGACGAAAGATTCCGCCTCAGGCCTGGGGCCAGACCACGGCGATGTTGCCGCTGCCGTCAGGCTGGGCGGCATCCACCTGGGTGTAGGCTACGCCGGACTGGTCCAGATGGGAGGCCAGGGCAGTGGCAGTGTCTGGGTCGGCCACACAGCACAGATATCCCCCTTCCAGGGTGGTGACGGGGAGGTCGCCCAACAGCTCCTGGCTCTCCTGAGACAGAGGGGTGGAGAGGAGCAACACCGTGTCGCCGCCGGGGACGGAAAACTCCTGGGGCTGGACGGAGAAGACGGCGGGGGCGATACCGGGATTGGAACGGGCGGCCATCGGAGAAGCATTCTCCTGGCTTTGGTGGAAGGAGGAATAGCCCAGAGCCACCACCAGGGCCAGACAGGCGGCCAGAGCGCCGCAGGCCTTTCCCGCTCGGGGGAAGCGGAGAACCGGGGCAGTCTGCTGGGGCAGGCCCTCCAGAATCTGCTGGTGCAGCTGGGGGGGCACATCCGGGGTCAGGCGGTGCAGGTCCCCGCTGAGCTGGGACAGCTCCCCATATAGTTGGGCGCAGGAAGGGCAGGTGTTCAGATGCTCTTCCAGCTGGGCGTGTTGGGCAGGAGTCAGCTCGCCGTCCAAGTCGGCGCTGATCCACTCCAGATAGGTCTCATGTTCCATGCCCTTCACCGTCCTTTCGTGGGCAAATTTCATCTCTTCGTTTCGTTAGACGCATCTCAGGGGGAAAAGTTCCCGCTTTGACGCAAATAATTTGCCAGAGCCAGCCGGGCCCGGGCCAGCCGGGACTTCACCGTCCCGGCGGACAGGCCCAGAATGGCCCCAATCTCCTGATAGGACAGGCCGTTTATTTCCCGCAGCACCAGGATGCGGCGGTGCTCTTGGGACAGCTGCTGAAGCCCCTGCTCCAGGGCAGTCATCCTCTCTCCCCGCTCCAGGTGCTCCTGAGGGGAGGGGCCGGGGTGGGGCAGCTGTTGGGCCAGAGAGAGGCTCTCCTCATCGTCCAAAGAGGCATCTCCCCGCCGCTTTTTCTCCCGGCGCAGCAGGTCCAGACAGGCGTTGTCGGTGAGGCGGTAGAGCCAGGTGGAAAAGCTGCTCTCCCTGCGGAAGGTGGGCAGGGCCCGCCATGCCTTCCAAAAGACCTCCTGGGTCACGTCGGCGGCGTCCTCCCGGTTGCCCACCAGGCGCAGGGCCTGGTGGTAGACCACCGTCTCATATCGCTCCACCAGGTGGGCGAAGGCCTGGGTATCTCCCTGGGCGGCCTGGCTGATCCATTCCTGTTCTTCCACATTCCTCACCTCCTGCGTGGAAGTCTTTTACTCCATCAGCACAGGTCCCGGCGAATACCTGCCGTGACCTTGTAAAAATCCTCTGCCGTGGACATGGAGCAGATCTGCTCCTTCCAGTACCCGGCGTAGGGCACCCCTTTCAGGTACCAGGCGTAGTGGCGGCGCATCTCCAGGCAGGCGATGCGCTCCCCCTTGTGGGCCATGGCCAGCTCAAATTGGCGCACGGCCACGTCACAGCGCTGGGCCAGGGGGGGCGTCTCCGGCACTTCCCGGCCCTCCACGGCGGCGGCGCACTGCTCCAGCAGCCAGGGGTTTCCAAAGCAGCCCCGGCCAATCATCACCATGTCCGCCCCGGTGTAGGACAGGGCCCGCACGGCGTCCTTGGCGGAAAAAATGTCCCCGTTGGCCACCACCGGGATGGATACGGCCTGTTTGACCTCCCGGATATAGTCCCAGTTGGCGGTGCCGGAGTACATCTGGGTGCGGGTGCGGCCATGGACGGCCACAGCGGCTACCCCCACATCCTCCATGCGCCGGGCAAACTCCACACAGTTGATGGAGCCCTTGTCCCAGCCCAGGCGGAACTTGACGGTGACCGGCTTTCCATCGGCCCCCCGTACCACGGCGGCGGCCACTCGGGCGGCTTTCTCCGGGTCCTTCATGAGGGCGGAGCCATCCCCGGACCCGGCGATTTTGGGCACGGGACAGCCCATGTTGATGTCGATGATATCCGCCCCGGACTGCTCCAGAGCCAGGGCAGCGCCCTTTTCCATGGCGGCCTCGTCGCTGCCGAAAATCTGGACCCCGCAGGGGTGCTCCCCCTCGCCCAGGGTGAGGAGGGAGGCGGTTTTTTTATCTCCATAGCACAGGGCCTTGGCGCTGACCATCTCGGTGACGGTGTAACAGCCGGACAGCTCCCGGCACACCGTGCGGAAGGCCACGTCGGTGACCCCCGCCATGGGAGCCAACACGATTTTGGTGTTCAGTTCAACATTGCCTATTTTCACAAAGCGTTCTCCTTTGCTCATCAATGCCACCCATCATACCACAGATTGCACCACCGGGCAAGACAGGTTACGACCTCCTTCTTGACAATTGGGGGCTATAATGGCCCAAACTGGACGAATGCGAGGGATTCACTATGACGGGGAAAGAAGGAGCACTGGGCCGGGTTTGGTCGAAGGGGCGGCGGGAGATGCCGCTGAAGGCACGACTGGGAGAGTGCGCCATTGCGTTTTTGCTCACCGCTACCCTCACCGGGGCGGAATTTTTGGAGGGACATGCCTTCTTCGCTCTGGCCCTAGTGGCGGTGTGGGGGCCGGGATGGGAGGGGGTGTGTGCCCTGCTGGGCGCCTCCCTGGGCTACCTGTGCTTTTTGGGCTTTGTGGGCGGACTGCGGTACATAGCCGCCTCCATGATGGTGTACGCCGTGGCCCTGGCCATGGGGGAGTTCCGCCTCTACCGGAAGAGCTGGTTTATGCCCCTGATGGCCGCCCTTCTCAATGGGGCGGTGGGGTTTGTCTACCAGTCCCCGATAGGGTGGGACCGAGCCACCGCTGCCTCCTATCTGGCCGAGCTGGCCCTCACGGCGGTGGTGGTGTACTGCTACCGCCAGGCCATGACGGTGCGCACCCAGAGCCACAGCGGACCCTGGACCCCGGCCCAGACGGCAGGGGTGCTGGTACTGGGGGGCACGGTGATGATGACCTTGGCCCGGGTGATGCTGGGCGGGGTGGTGTCCCTGGGCCGGGTGCTGTGCGTGCTGGCGGTGATGACCGCTGCTTGGAAGGGGGGCGTTGGGGTAGGCGCCGCCGCCGGTGTGGTGGCGGGGGTGGCTATGGACGCTGCCCAGGGCACCTTGCCCTACGGCACCCTCCTCTTCGCCCTGCCCGGCCTGCTGGCCGGGGCCTGTTGGGAGCGGGGGCGGCTGGTGTGCGCCCTGGTGTATGTCTTGACAGGAGGAGTGTCCCTGGTGTGGATGGAGCCGGGGGACAACCTCCAGGCGGTGGGGCTGGAGATTGTGCTGGGCGCGGTGCTGTTCCTCCTCCAGCCGGAGGCCCTGGTCAACCGCCTGGGAGCGGTCCTCCGCCGGGAAGAGGGGGAGGACATGGGGCAGCTGGGCCGGGAACTGGCCGCCCAGCAGCTGCGCCGCACCGCCACCGCCTTCCGGGCGGTGACCGGGGGTCTGCGGGAGGCGTTCACCCCGGTGGTCCCCAACGACCAAGACACCAGCCGGGTGTTTGACCGGGCTGCCGAAGAGGTGTGCGTCCGCTGCCGCCAGCGGGAGCGGTGCTGGCAGCAGGAGTACCAGGCCACCCGCACCGCCCTGTCCGACGCCATGACCCCCATGCTGGAGCGGGGAGAGGGGATACGGGAGGACTTTCCCCTCCATTTTGCCGGGCGGTGCACCCAATTTGACGCCTTTTTAGGCGCAGCCAACCGGGAGCTGCGCAGCTTGCTGGCCCGGCGGCGGTATGACAGCCGGGTGCGGGAGAGCCGTGCGGCGGTGTGTGCCCAGTATGGGCAGCTGGCCCAGGTGTTGGACCGGGCGGCTGGGCGGCTGGACCAGCATCCCCCGGTGGACGCCCGCCGTCAACGGCTCATGGCCCAGCGCATGAAGGCCCTGGGCATCCGGGGCAAGTGCTCGGTGACCCAGGACCCCAACGGCCACGTGCACATCCAGCTGGAGGGCCCGGAGGTGGAGCGGTTGGTGCAGGGGGGCGAGCTGGAAAAGCTGTCCACCCTGTTGGGGTGCCCTCTGCGCCAAGACACCGCTGCCCCCAGGGGCCAGGTGGTGCTGGTGCAGCAGGAGCCCCTGGTGGCGGTGGCGGGTCTGGCGGCGGCCGACCGCAAGGGCCAGTCGGTGAGCGGAGACTGCGGGGCCTGGTTTAAGGACGAGGCCGGGCGGCTGAACTTCCTGCTCTGCGACGGCATGGGCAGCGGCCCCGCCGCCCGGGAGGACAGCAACTGCGCCTTGGGACTGCTGGAAAAATTCCTCCGGGCAGGGCTGGAGGTGGAGGCCGCTCTGGCCACCGTGGGGGAGGCACTGGCCCTGCGGGGCGAAGACCAGGGGGGCTTTACCACGGTGGACCTCTTTCAGCTGGACCTGTTTTCCGGCCGTAGCGCCGTGTATAAGTTGGGAGCTGCACCCACCTATTTCCGCAAGCCCGGCGGGGTGGAGCGGGTGGTGGGACGGTCCATGCCCGCAGGGGTGGCCCCCGGCATGAAGGCGGATTCCTTCCCCCAACAGCTGGGGGCGGGAGACTGGGTGGTGCTGGTCAGCGACGGGGTGGTGAGCCCCCGGGAGGACGGCTGGCTGCGCCGCCTGTTGGCAGACTATGAGGGCACCTCACCCCAGGAGCTGGCCGCCCGCATCCTCCAGGAGAGCGGACAGCGGGAGGGCGAGGAGGACGACCGGACTGTGATGGTCATTCGTTTGGACGTGCGTCCTCGGGAAGAGGGGTGACCGGGTCCAGGGCCTGACCCAGCAGGTTGGCGCACTCCTCCAGCTGTTCCAGGGGCAGCCCCGCATAGCCCACCACCACAGTGGAGGGGGGCGGGGAGACCTGGTGGCAGTAGCGGCTGAGGGGAGAGACCCGGATGCCGCTGCAGGCGGCCCGCTGGACCATCTCTCCCTCCGTGAGGTGGGGGGCGGTGAGGAGAAAGTGCAGCCCTGCTCCCTGACCGGACAGGGACAGGTGGGGGAAGCGGCCCAGGGCCTGGGTGAGGATGGAGCATTTGCGGCGGTAGCGGTTGCCGGACCGGCGCAGATGGCGGCTGTACAGCCCCTGGACCAGGAACTGGCGCAGGGTCTCTTGCTCAAACCGGGAGACAGTGCAGGCGCTCTGGGGGAACACCTGGCGGTATCGGGCCAGCAGCTCCGGGGGCAAGATGAGGTAGGCCACACGGATGGCGGGGGCGATGGACCGGGAGAAGGTGCCCAGGTAGATGACCCGGCCCCCGGCGTCCAGCCCCTGGAGAGCGGGGATGGGCCGGGAGGCGTAGCGGAACTCACTGTCGTAGTCGTCCTCCAGCACATACCGCCCCTCCCTCTGAGCGGCCCAGCGCAGCAGGCGGCTGCGCCGCTCCACCGGCATGGTCACCCCCAGAGGGAACTGGTGGGAGGGGGTGACGTAGGCCAGCACTGCCTCGGACTGCTCCAACTCCTTGGGACACATCCCCGAGGCGTCCACCGGGATGGAGATGGGGCGGTGTCCGTGCCGCTCCACCGCCTGCCAGGCGGTGGGGTAGCCGGGGTCCTCCAGGGCCACGGCGCTGCCCTGGGGAAAGAGCTGGAGGAGGAGGGAGAGCAGGTAGTCGGTCCCCGCCCCCACCACGATCTGTTCCGGGGAGCAGCGTACGCCACGGTATTGGGCCAGCAGTCCCGCCAGGGCCACCCGCAGCGGTTCGTCCCCCTGAGGGTGCCCCGGCTGGAGCAGGCCGGGGTTTTGGTACACCGAATCCTTGTTGATGCGGGCCCAGGAGGAGAAGGGAAACACCGAGGTGTCCACCGCCGAGGTGGAGCAGTCATACCGCCACTGGGAGGGGGGCTCTGGAGGAGCGGGCAGGTCGGGGACAGACTGCACCGGCACGTCGTGGAGCTGGGCGGCCACATAGCCGCTGCGGGGCAAACTCTTCACGTACCCCTCTGCCAGAAGGAGAGAGTAGGCCCCCTCCACGGTGCTCATGCTCACCCCCAGCAGGGCGCACAGCCGCCGCTTGGAGGGCAGCTTCTTTCCAGGCCCCGGGCGGCCCTGTTGAATTTCCCGGGCCAGGTGCTGGTACAGCTGCAAATACAGGGGATGACCCGGGGCAAAGACGGGCATGTGAATGGGATATTCCATAGGCACCTCCAAACTGACCTGATAAAAAAGATAAAAACTGGCCATTTTCATGATGTCAGATGGGAGTATAATACCACTCAATAACAGCCGCCGTCAACGTGGGCGGCGGGAGAGGAGTGGAAGATTATGCGTCAAGAACACAAAAAGCTGCTGCGGCTGGTGATCACCGCCCTGCTGGTGGCGTTGGTGTTTTGCGGAAGTAAGATTGAAGTGGTGTTGCCTCTGAGCGTGGGGGGCTATTCCCGGTTCCATTTGGGCAACATCATGTGCGCCCTCAGTGGCATCCTGCTGGGACCCTGGTGGGGCGGGCTGGCAGCCGGCCTGGGCTCAGCCCTGTATGACTGCACCAATGTGCTCTACATCACCGAGGCCCCCATCACCTTTGTCACCAAGGGCTTGTACGGAGTGATTGCCGGAGCAGTGTTTGTGGCGGTGTTCCGCCGCAAGGCCACCTATCCCGCCATGGCGGTGTCCACCGTGTGCGCGGCGGTGAGCTATATCATCATCTATCTGGCCAAGACCTTTTTCTACAACTCCATGCTGCTGGAGGGCATGAGCGCCTCTGCGGCGTGGGTGGCCACGGTGCTCAAGGTGCCCTCCTCCCTGTTCAACGGCGGTGTGGCCATCGTGCTGGCTCCTCTGCTGGCCTTTGCCGTGCTGCGGGCGCTGCGCATGGCCCGCCTGGACGATGCGCTGAACCCATCAGAAAAGTAAAACGCACAAAGCCGCCGGGGTGTGGACCCCGGCGGCTTTGTGCGTTGTTTGAAAGAGAAAAGAGAGAGAGGGAGGATGTTCAATGAAAGCATATTCACTTCTTCCTGACACGTACATCATAGCAGACCCCCATGGGGGAGTGATGGATAAAATACGAATCTTTTATGAAGGAACTGTGAATGTGCATGTGCGAGAAGCGTCTGCGCCTTTTCGCACAAAGGAAAGCCCCCTCCGGCTGGGCGACCGGAGGGGGTTTGCTTGAAAAGAGAAAAGAGAGAGGGAGGATTTTGAAAATGTCTGGTGTCTTTCTTCCTGACACCATGATAGTACCAGACTTGGCGGGGAAAGTGTTGTCCAAATTGAAACGAAATTATGAAAAAATCATGAATAGCTGGAATTATCTCCGACGGCCCTTATAGCCGCCCCCACGGCGGGGACCGGTGTAACCATACCGACGCCGACCGCCCCGGCGCATGGGCCGGATGAAGATCAGGTACACCACCAGAGCCAGGATGAGCACCACGGCCAGGATGACCAGCAGTTTCACCCACCACAGGGCCCAGGTGTCCGAGATGACCTTCATGGTGTACTGGAAATCCGAGCGGGCCACATCATCGGTGGCCACCATGTCCAGGGAACCGTAGTTGATGCCGTTGTAGACCAGGGAGACGCTGCCTACCACCTGGCCCTTTTGGATGGGGGCCTCCAGACTTTCGGGCAAGTCCATTTTCAGCTCTGCCTTGGCGGGGTCGTACTCCGGCACGGTGGCCTCAATGGAGCCCACGGGCTGGACCAACACGTGGCCGGTGTCCCCAGACAGGGTGACGGGGACCTCACGGATGACGTTCTCTGAGGTCTCACTGAGCAGCGTGGTGCGGGTGAAGTTGTCAAAGGCCCACTCCAGCAGGCGAGAGCTCTCGCTGAAGGAGTAGAAGTGCCAGTTGCCCGACTCGTCCTGGGCGTATTCCGAGCCCAGCACCACGCAGTAGAAGGTGCGGCCCTGCTCGTCGGTGGCGGCGGAGGCCAGACAGCGGCCTGCCTCTTCGGTGTACCCGGTCTTGATGCCGATGGCCTTGGAGTAGGTCACGCCGGACACATACCAGTTGCTAATCAGGGCGTTGGTGCTGTGGAGAATCCGGGGCTCCGAGACCTTGTTGGTGGGCTCCAGGGTGTAGGTGGGGGTGGAGACGATTTCGCGGAAAATCTCGTACTCCATAGCGGCGGAAGCCATGAGGTAGATGTCATAGGCGGTGGTATAGTGGTCGGGGTCGTGGAGACCGTGGGGGTTGGCAAAGTGGGTGCCTGTCATGCCCAGGTCTTCCGCAGTCTCATTCATGCGCTCCACAAAG
The DNA here is from genome assembly GCF_002161675.1 of Pseudoflavonifractor sp. An44. GTDB lineage: Bacteria > Bacillota > Clostridia > Oscillospirales > Oscillospiraceae > Enterenecus > Enterenecus faecium. The sequence continues at coordinate 94,185 of NZ_NFIH01000007.1, read as the reverse complement.
GCCTCTTCCGAGCCGCACAGGGCTTCGGCCAGAATGTTACAGGCCTCATTGCCCGACGGCACCAGATCGCAGTACAGCAGCTGCTCGATGGTGAGCACTTCGCCCTCCACAATGCCGGCGGTGGAGCTGCCCTCGGGCAGGGTCACCGCCTCTTTGGAGGCTGTTACCTGGGTCTCCAGGGTGAGCTCTCCGGCGTCAATGGCCCGGAGGACCACCAGGGTGGTCATGATCTTGGTGACCGAGGCGGGGTAGCGTTTTTCGTAGGCGTTGTAGTCATACAAGACCTCGTTGTTGTCCCCGTCCACCACAATGGCGGCGGTGCAGTGGGGCTGCGGGTCGTCCAGAGCAAAGGCGGCGGGCAGACACAGAGAAAGGGTGAGAACAAGAGCTGTGGCCAGAGCCGCAGCGCGACGAATGTATTTTTTCATAGGATTCTCCAATCATCTATGTTATAATGTGGGGGCAGACGACGGGCTAAGCCCTGCTGCAGCAGAAATACTATAGCAGAAATCGGACGAAAACGCAACCAAAGCCACGGGAAAAAAGAGGAGGTTCCGGCATGAAGTACATAGGCCGTATCCTTTGCCTGGTGCTGTGCGGGATGCTCCTGGCCACGGTGTCCGTTTGGCTCATGCGACAGGGGCGCATCGAGACCTTGGAGCTGCGCCCAGGCCCCCAGTCCGGGGTGGAATTTGCCGGACTGGACCGGGGAAAAGTGAACATCAACCTGGCCACCCGGGAGCAGCTGGAGGAGTTGCCCGGCATCGGTCCAGCGCTGGCCACAGCCATTGTGCGCTACCGGGATATCCACGGCCCCTTTGAGTACCCGGAGCACCTCATTGAGGTGCCGGGCATCAGCGAGAAGATGATGGAGACCCTGTTGGATTTGATTGCGGTGTAATAGAGGGAGGGGATGACATGCCCAAGATACTGGTGGTGGACGACGAGCGTCTGCTGGTGAAGGGTATTAAATTTAACTTGGAAAATGAAGGATATGAGGTGGAGACGGGTAGCGACGGGGAAGAGGCGGTGGAGCTGGCCCGGACCGGACGGTTTGACCTGATTATTTTGGATTTGATGATGCCCAAAATCGACGGCTTGCAGGCGTGCATGAAGATTCGGGAGTTCTCCAATGTGCCCATCATCATGCTCACCGCCAAGGGCGAGGATGCGGACAAAATTATGGGCTTTGAGTGCGGCGCCGACGACTACATCACCAAGCCTTTTAACATTCTGGAGGTAAAGGCCCGGATTCGGGCCCTGCTGCGCCGGGCTGGCACCTCTACCCAGCAGAAAAAGCACACCAATTGTCTGGTCCACGGGGCTATCACCCTGGATTTGGACCAGCGGGTGGCCCGTCGGGACGGACATCCGGTGGAGCTCACCGCCAAGGAGTTTGACCTCATGGAGCTGCTCATGCGCAATCCTGGCCGGGTATACAGCCGGGAAAACCTGCTGAATGTGGTGTGGGGCTACGAGTACGTGGGAGAGTTTCGCACCGTGGACGTGCACATCCGCCGTCTGCGGGAGAAGCTGGAGCCCGACCCCGCCAACCCCACCCACATCCTCACCAAGTGGGGCGTGGGCTACTATCTGAGCAGTGAGTGCCCATGAGACAGGTGTTCAAGCAGTGGCGGCAGCGGGCCCGCCGGGAGAATCGGGAGGTCAAGGCGGGAGAGGTCCCCTTTTTCCACAGCCTACAGGGCAAGTATGTGGCCACCTATCTGCTGTTGGTGGTGGCCATTGTGCTGGTGCTCAACACCTACCCTTTGATTATGGCCCAGAACATGGTGTTTTCAGCCAAGGAGGCCTCGCTGAAGCGGCAGGCCCTGGCCATCGGCAGCGCCCTGGCGGTGTCAGAGGTGCTCACCGAGGACGGCGTGGCCCAGGCCATGGAGCTGCTGGACGACATGCAGGGTACCCGGGTGCTGGTGACCAACGAGTCCGGCCTCATCCTCTATGACAGCTCCACCCTGGAAAAGCGCACCGGAGACTATGCCATCACCGCCGAGGTGGTCAAGGCCCTGCGGGGGGAGGACGTGTGCCGGTCTGAGTATCGGCAGGGGGCGTTCCGCACCCGTGTGGCCGTCCCCACGGTGTACCGTGGTGTCACCCTGGGGGCGGTGTACCTCTATGAATACGACACGGAGCAGGCGGAGGTGCTGCTGTCCATTCAGTCCACCCTGCGGTACATCTCTGTGGTGATCTGTGTGGTGGCCCTGGTGGCCGCCCTCATTCTATCCAAAGCCCTCACCCGCAATACCTCCCGGCTGCTGGGTGGTATCCGCTCGGTGCGGGAGGGCGAGTACAACCACCGCATCGAGGTCAAGGGCAAGGACGAGATGGCTCAGCTGGCCATGGAGTTCAACGAGCTCACCGACCGATTGCAGACCATTGAGGAGGTGCGGCGGCGGTTTGTCTCCGACGCCTCCCACGAGCTGAAAACCCCCTTGGCCTCCATTCGTCTGCTGGCCGACTCCATTTTGCAAAACAGCTCGGTGGACATGGAGACGGTGCGGGAGTTCGTCTCCGACATCGGGGAGGAGGCCGACCGCCTCACCCGCATCAGCCAGCGCCTGCTGGCCCTCAGCCGCCTGGACGCCCGACTCCAGCGGGAGCGGGTGCCGGTGGACGTGGGCCAGGTGGTGGAAAAGGTGGGGCACATGCTGCTGCCCCTGGCCCATTCTGCCCAGGTGGAGCTGCGGTATCAGCTCCAGCCCCACTGTATGGTGCTGGCCACCCAGGACGACCTGTACCAGGTGGCCTTTAATCTGATGGAAAACGCTGTGAAGTACAATCAGCCTGGGGGCTCGGTCACCGTGGAGGTGGCCCGGGAGGAATACTGGATTACCCTGACGGTGCAGGATACCGGAGTGGGCATCCCGGAGGAGGACCTGCTGCGGGTGTTCGACCGCTTCTACCGGGTGGACAAGGCCCGGTCCAGAGAGGCGGGGGGCACTGGTCTGGGGCTGTCCATCGCCCGGGACACCGCCCGCCTCCACGGCGGCGATATCATGGCCCAGCGGGGCCCGGACGGGGTGGGAGCCCGGTTCACCGCCCGATTCCCCCGCATTGTAGAGGAAGGGGGAGAGGAGCTATGAGAGGGCGCAGAGTATGGGCGCTGACCCTGGGTTCGGCGCTGCTGGCCTCCCTGATGGGGTGCGGTGGCCACCAGAGCCAGAGCGGCCTCAGCCTGTGGTACACCGCCGATTTGGACCACTGGGACAATGCCACCACCGCCCTGGAGTCCGTCCCGTACACCGGGGAACAGACGGTGCCCGCCCTCATGGAGGCCCTGCTGGAGGGGCCAGGGGAGGATAGCAAGCTGGTCTCTCCCTTCCCCCAGGGCACCGATTTGCAGCAGTGGCAGCAGGATGGGAAGCGGGTGACCGTGGACCTGTCCTGGCCCTATGGGGACCTGGTGGGCATTGAGCTGACCATGGCCGACTACTGCATCACCCTCACCCTCACCCAGCTGGAGGGGGTGGAGGAGGTGTGCATCACTGCCAACGGCAGCCAGCTGCCCTACCGGGACCGACAGGTCTTCACCGCGGAAGATGTGATGTTTACCGGGGCGGAGGAGGAGCCGGTGGAAGTGACCGCCGCCCTCCACTTCAAGAGGAAGGACAGCCAGGAGCTGGGCTTTGAGTTCCGAGTGTTCCGCCTCATTGAGAGCGACTCGGTGGCCCAGGTGGTGGTGGAAGCCCTCATTGCCGGGCCCCAGGACGAGGGACTGGAGCGGATTCTGCCCGCTGACCTCAAGGTGCTCTCCGCCCGCCAGGAGGGCAGGGTGTGCTATGTGGACCTGTCCGGGGTGTTTTTGGAACAGGTTCCCCAGGAGGAGTGGCAGCAGCAGCTGGTCCTTGACTCCCTGGTCAACACCCTGTGCAGCCTGGAAAATGTGGAGCAGGTCCAGATTTTGGTGGAGGGGCAGCCGCTGGAGTGGTACGGCGATATTTTGGTCACTCAGCCCACCCCGTCCAGCCAGCCCTCCCCAGACCCCAGTTGAGTTGACAGGGTTACTTCACTATGCTAAAATAACAAAGATTACCCTACCGTTTAGAAAGGAAGCGTTCCCATGAAATTTGATACCAGCTGTCTCCACGCCGGATATCGGCCCGGAAACGGAGAACCCCGCAACATTCCCATCATCCAGTCCACCACGTTCCGTTATGAGACCAGCGAGGACATGGGAAAGCTGTTTGATCTGCAGGCCTCCGGGTACTTCTACACCCGGCTGCAAAACCCCACCAGCGACGCCGTGGCCGCCCGCCTGTGTGAGCTGGAGGGAGGCTCTGCTGCCATGCTCCTGTCCTCTGGCCAGGCTGCCTCCTTCTTCTCCGTGTTCAACATCGCCTCCGCTGGCGACCACGTGGTGTCCTCTGCCACCATCTACGGCGGTACCTATAACCTGTTTGCAGTGACCATGAAGCGCATGGGCATCGACTTCACCTTCGTGGACCCCGACTGCTCCGAGGAGGAGCTCCAGGCCGCCTTCCGCCCCAACACCAAGGCCGTGTTCGGCGAGACCATCGCCAACCCCTCTCTGGTGGTGCTGGACATTGAGAAGTTCGCCCGGGTGGCCCACAAAAACGGGGTGCCCCTCATTGTGGACAACACCTTCGCCACCCCCGCCAACTGCCACCCCTTTGAGTTTGGCGCTGACATTGTCACCCACTCCACCACCAAGTACCTGGACGGCCACGCCAACGCCGTGGGCGGTGCCATTGTGGACTCGGGCAACTTCAACTGGGAGGCCCACGCCGACAAGTTCCCCGGCCTCACCACCCCCGATGAGAGCTACCACGGGCTGGTGTACACCCAGGCCTTCGGCCAGGGCGGCGCTTACATCACCAAGTGCGTGGTGCAGCTGATGCGGGACCTGGGCGCCACCCCCGCCCCCATGAACTCCTACCTGCTGGGCATGGGCATGGAGACCCTGCCTCTGCGCATGGCCAAGCACTGCGCCAATGCCCAGGGCATTGCCGAGTACCTGTCCAACCACGAGAAGGTGGAGTGGGTGCGCTATGTGGGCCTGCCCGGCGACCCCTACTATGCACTGGGCCAGAAGTACCTGCCCCACGGCAGCTGCGGCGTAGTGTCCTTTGGCGTCAAGGGCGGACGGGCTGCGGCCGAGAAGTTTATGGCCGGGCTGAAGCTGTGCTCCATCGCTACCCATGTGGCAGATGCTAAAACCTGCGTGCTCCACCCTGCTTCCTCCACCCATCGTCAGATGAGCGACGAGGAGCTGGTGGCCGCTGGAGTGTCCCCCGACCTGATCCGGCTGTCCGTGGGCATTGAGGATCTGGACGACCTCATCGCCGACGTGGAGCAGGCTCTGGCGGGCGTATAACGAGAGAAAGGAACGTGATTCCCATGGCAGAAAAGATTCAAGCAGTGGTTTTGGCAGCGGGTAAGGGCACCCGGCTGCAAACCGAGGGCATCGACCTGCCCAAGGTGCTGCGGGAGGCGGATGGAAAGCCTCTGCTGCACTACGTGTTGAAGTCTCTGAACTTCCTCCCCAAGGAGGACACCATTCTGGTGGTGGGCTGGATGGGGGATAAGGTGCGCGCCCGGTTTCCCGACTATCCCAGCGTGGAGCAGGAGGTGCTCAACGGCACCGGCGGCGCGGTGCGCTACGCCGCTCCGCTGCTCACCGACCCGGACAGCCACGTGCTCATCTGCTGTGGGGACACCCCTCTGATGCGCCGTGAGACCTTTGAGAGCCTCATCCGCACCCATCTGGAAAGCGGCTGCGCCTGCACCATGCTCTCCGCCCACCTGGAGGAGGGCGGCAACTATGGCCGTATCCTGCGCAACCCCGACGGTACCTTTGCCGCCATTGTGGAGGCCAAGGATTGTACCCCCGAGCAAGCCGCCATCACCGAGGTGAACGTGGCCACCTATGTCTTCCGGGTGGGAGATCTGCTGGCCTGGCTGGACAAGCTCACCACCGACAACGCCCAGGGCGAGTACTACCTCACCGACGTGCCCGCCCTCATCGCTCAGGCTGGGGGCAAGGTGGCTCTGTGTGATACCTGCTCTCCTCTGGAGATGCTGGGCGTCAACACCGTGGAGCAGCTGCAGCAGGTGGAAGACGTGCTGCGCAAGGGCTGGTAAATGTTATTTCGAGAAAATGCTTGCATTTTCTCGAAGGGGATGCAGCCCGCTGCATGCATAATTGGGTCAAAGGACGACCCAATTCCACACTGGCGGGCTCCAGAAGTGTATTTTCCCATGCGCATGTCCTGGGAAAATACGAGATTTCAATTGATTTTCCCGCCTGCGGGCGGGAAAACTCTGCCGAGGGCTTTTGTCCGTTGATATGGACGTTGGCTTTCTTGAGAGTTTGCAACAGACGCCGTCATCACAGGACGGCGTCTGTTTTTCTATCCTCACAGAAAGTCCTATAAACGGGACTTTGTTTGTGGTATACTATTCCAAAAAAGGAGGGAAGACTATGCCAAAGGGGACCAATCAGAAGCGAAAATTGATGGTTTTGGCCCGCTTTTTGCAAAAGCACAGCGACGAGGAGCACCCTCTCACCCTGGGCCAGCTCCAGGAGGAGCTGGAGCGGTGGAACGCCCCCGCCGAGCGCAAGAGCATCTACGACGACATGGAGCAGCTGCGGCAGCTGGGGCTGGACGTGCAGACCCGGCGAGGAGTGGGCGGCGGCTGGTTCATTGGACAGCGGGACTTTGAACTGGCGGAGCTGAAGCTGTTGGTGGATGCGGTGCAGTCCAGCCGCTTTCTCACCCAGAAAAAGAGCAGCGCCCTCATTGGCAAGCTGGAGTCTTTGGCCTCCGTCCACCAGGCCCGGCAGCTCCAGCGCCAGGTGTATGTGGACCGGCGCATCAAGACCATGAACGAGAGCATTTTCTACAATGTGGACCGCCTCCACGGGGCCATCGGGGCCAATCGGGTGATCTCCTTTCACTATTTTGAGATGAATATGAACAAGGAACGGGTATTCCGCCGGGGCGGGGCGGAGTATCAGGTGACCCCCTATGGCCTCATCTGGGACAATGAGAACTACTATCTGGCTGGATGGGACCACGACCGGGAGGAGGTGCGCCACTACCGGGTGGACAAGATGACGGACATCACCCTCACCGACCAGCGGGGCCGGGACCGGGGCAGCTGGGACCTGGAGGGGTACACCCGCCGCCACTTCGGCATGTATGCCGGACGGCCCTGCCAGCTGCGGCTGCGGTGTGCGGCGCTCCTGGCTGGAGTGTTTTTGGATCGATTTGGACAGGATATCATGCTGGTGCCCCAGGATGAGGAGCATTTTACCGTCACGCTGGACCTGGTGGTGAGCCCGCCCTTCTGGGGCTGGTTGTTCGGGCTGGGGGCGCAGGTGGAGGTGCTCTCGCCCGCCTGGGCGGTGGAGGAGTTCCGGCAGCGCCTGGACCAGGTGCGGGCCGTCTACGACACGGCAAAAACCCAGGAGGCATAAGCCCAAAAATTCGGAGGGTTTGACAGGGGAAATAACCGGGAACCTCTTGAGAAAACCAGACTAGAATGGTATAATATAGCGATTAATGCCTAAAGCAGAGAAAGGATGCATGAATATGAACTACCGCGAGGAATTCATTCACTTTATGGTGCGCTCTGGCGTGTTGACCTTTGGCGATTTCGTCACCAAGTCTGGCCGTAAGACCCCCTATTTCGTCAACACCGGCAACTACAAGACCGGCGCTCAGGCCGCCCGACTGGGCGACTACTATGCCGCCTGCATTCAGGAGCACATGCCCGAGGGTATCACCGCCCTCTTTGGCCCCGCCTATAAGGGCATTCCTCTGGCGGTCACCGCTGCCGCCTCTCTGTACCGCAACTATGACCGGGACCTGCCCTACTGCTTCAACCGCAAGGAGGCCAAGGACCACGGTGAGGGCGGCTCCATGGTGGGCTACAAGCCCCAGGACGGGGACCACATCGCCATCATCGAGGACGTGGTCACCGCCGGTACCGCCGTGCGGGAGTCCATCGAGCTGTTCAAGCATGTGGCCGATGTGCACATCGACGCCCTGTTCGTCTCCGTGGACCGTATGGAGCGGGGTACCCGGGAGTGCACCACCCTGGACGAGCTGCGGGAGGACTACGGCATTCAGGTCTACCCCATCGTCACCATCCGGGACGTGATGGAGTGCCTGCACAACAAGCCTGTGGACGGCAAGGTGTACATTGACGACGCCATGCTGGAGCGCATGGAGGAGTACCTGGCCACCTACGGGGCCAAGGGCTAATGGGCGTGGCGGACTCCAGTTCCAAAAAGAAACCCGGCGGCGTGCACCAAGGGCACCGTCAACGGGTGAAACAGGAATTCATGGCCCGTGGTCTGGCAGGGATGCCAGACCATCGGGCCTTGGAGTTGTTACTCTTTTTCTCCATCCCCCAGGGGGATGTGAACCCGCTGGCCCATGAACTGGTGGAACAGTTCGGCTCTCTGGCCGGGGTGTTCAACGCCACCCGGGAGCAGCTGCTGGCGGTGAAGGGGATAGGGGAGAATACTGCCACCCTCATCCACCTCATGCCTGCCCTGGCGGGGCGATATTTGGAGGAGCGCTCCAGCTTTGAGGGGCAGCTCACCGACAGCTGGCACTTCAAAGAGTTACTGATGCCCCTGTTTTTCGGGGCCCGCAACGAGATGGTGTACGTGGTGTGTATGGACGGGAAACAGAAGCTCATCTCCTGCCGCAAGCTGGGGGAGGGCGTGCCCGACCAGGTGGAGGTCACCGGGCGACAGGTGGTGGAGGCGGCGCTGGCCTGCGGAGCCACCCGGGTGGCCCTGGCCCACAACCACGTCTCGGGCATTGCCATGTGCTCGGCCCAGGACGTGCACACCACCAAGTACCTGGCCCAGCTGCTGCGGCAGGTGGGCGTATGCCTGGTGGACCATTTTGTCATCGCCGAGGACGAGATGGTGTCCATGCGAGAATCTGGCTATTTGACCGTTTGAGTGTGAAAGGGAAGAGGTGGAAGGATGAATCGGTTTGAAGTGGTATCGGAATACACCCCCAGCGGGGACCAGCCCCAGGCCATAGCGGCCCTGGCCCAGGGCATTGAAAACGGCCTGGATGAGCAGACCCTGCTGGGTGTCACCGGTTCGGGCAAGACCTTCACCATGGCCAAGGTCATCGAGGCGGTGCAGCGACCCACCCTGGTGCTGGCCCACAATAAGATTCTGGCCGCCCAGCTGTGCGCCGAGTTCAAGGAGTTCTTCCCCAACAACGCCGTGGAGTACTTTGTCTCCTACTACGACTACTACCAGCCGGAGGCCTACATTCCCCACACCGACACCTTCATTGAGAAGGACTCGGCCATCAACGAGGAGATTGACCGCCTGCGCCTGTCCGCCACTGCCTCCCTGTTGGAGCGGCGGGACGTCATCGTGGTGTCCTCCGTGTCCTGCATCTACGGCCTGGGCGAGCCGGAGGACTTTGCCAGCATGATGGTCTCCCTGCGGGTGGGAATGGAGATTCCCATCCCGGAGCTTTTGAAGCGACTGGTGTCCATCCGATACGAGCGCAACGACATCGCCTTTGAGCGCAACATGTTCCGGGTTCGAGGGGACACGGTGGAGATCTGGCCTGCCTACTGGAAGGACACCGCCCTGCGGGTGGAGTTCTTCGGGGACGAGATCGACCGCATCAGTGAGGTCAACGCCCTGACCGGGTCGGTGATTCGGCGGCTGAACAACATCCCCGTGTGGCCCGCCACCCACTACGTCACCCCCAAGGAGAAGATGGACGCTGCCATCCAGGAGATCTATAAGGAACTGGAGGAGCGGGTGGCCCAGTTTGAGGCGGAGGGCAAGCTCATCGAGGCCCAGCGCATCAAACAGCGCACCATGTACGACATTGAGATGATGCAGGAGATTGGGTACTGCTCGGGCATTGAGAACTACTCCCGGGTCATTGAGGGCCGCCCGGTGGGCTCCCCGCCCCACACCCTGCTGGACTATTTTCCCAAAGATTTTGTGCTCTTCATTGACGAGAGCCACGTGACCCTGCCCCAGGTGCGGGCCATGTACAACGGCGACCGGGCTCGGAAGACCTCCCTGGTGGACTACGGCTTCCGGCTGCCCTGCGCTTACGACAACCGCCCTTTGAAGTTTGACGAGTTTGAAAAGCGTCTCAACCAAGTGGTGTACGTTTCCGCCACCCCTGGCGAGTACGAGCGCACCCGGTCCGGGCAGGTGGTGGAGCAGGTCATCCGGCCCACGGGCCTCTTAGACCCCCTGGTGGAAGTGCGGCCCATCGAGGGACAGATGGACGACCTCATCGGAGAGATCAACCAGCGCACCCAGAAGAGCGAGCGGGTGCTGGTGACCACTCTGACCAAGAAAATGGCGGAGACCCTCACCGACTACCTGAAAGGGGCGGGCATCCGGGTGCGGTATATGCACCACGACATCGACACCCTGGAGCGCACCGAGATCATCCGGGACCTGCGCCTGGGCGAGTTCGACGTGCTGGTGGGCATCAACCTGCTGCGAGAGGGCCTGGACCTGCCCGAGGTGTCCCTGGTAGCCATTTTGGATGCGGACAAGGAGGGCTTCCTGCGCTCCGAAACTGCTCTCATCCAGACCATTGGCCGTGCCGCCCGAAATGCCCAGGGCCAGGTGATCATGTACGCCGATACGGTGACCCCCTCCATGGCTCGGGCCATTGCAGAGACGGAGCGCCGCCGCTCCATCCAGGACGCCTACAATCAGGCCCACGGCATTGTGCCCAAGACGGTGCACAAGTCGGTGCGGGAACTGATGACGGTGGCCCAGGAGGGCGAGGAGACCGCCAAGCGCTCCCGCAAGCTGACCGACAGCGAGCGCAAGGCCACCATCGCCCGCCTGGAAAAGGAAATGAAAGAAGCGGCCCGTATGCTGGAGTTCGAGCTGGCGGCTCAGCTGCGTGATCAGATCATTCGTCTCAAAGAGAAAGACTCATAAGCCGCTTCTTTCTAGCCCGCAAAGCGGGCCGCGCCGAGTGGCGCGTACAAGTGTTTTGCAGTGCAAAACCTTGGCGCAAAGGCGGATTCACTTCGCCTGCGCATAAAAATGAATGGGGCCCCCGGACGGCTGGCCGTCTGGGGAGATAGCGGCCAAGATGCTGGAGTTCGAGTTGGCCGCTCAGCTGCGTGATCAGATCATTCGTCTCAAAGAGAAGGATTGATATATACCATGGCAAAGAAAAAAGAAGAAAAAACCAACGTCATGCGGGTCCTGGAACAGAAAAAGGTGCCCTATCAGGGCCACACCTATCCCCACGACGGGGAGACCGCTCCGGATGGGGTGAGTGTGGCGCGGAGTTTAGGCCAGGACCCTGCCTGCGTGTTTAAAACCCTGGTGACCCGTGGGGCCTCCGGGGGATATTATGTGTTTGACATCCCGGTGGCCGCCACCTTGGACTTGAAGAAGGCGGCAAAGGCGGTGGGGGAGAAGTCGGTGGCTATGCTGCCCAGCCGTGAACTGCTGCCCCTCACCGGATACGTCCACGGCGGCTGTTCTCCGGTGGGGATGAAAAAGCAGTTCCCCACTGTGTTCCATCAAAGCTGTCTGGACCAGGACACCATCTACGTGTCTGCCGGGAAGATTGGCTTTCAAGTGGAGGTGGCGCCCCAGGCTATTCTGGACCTGGTGCGAGCCACCACGGCCGACGTGATTGTGGAAGAATAGAGGAGTACAACTATGAACATGGTAACCTTAGGTAACACCGGACTGAAGGTATCCGCCATCTCCTTTGGAGGCATCCCCATCCAGCGCTCCGACGCCTCCAATACCCTGGCAGTGGTGGACGAGCTGGAGAAGTTCGGCATCAATTTCATCGACACCGCCCGGGGCTACACGGTATCTGAGGAATATCTGGGTGCTGCCTTGAAGGGCCGCCGGGACAGGTTCATCCTGGCCACCAAGTCTATGTCCCGCAGCCGTGCGGCTATGGAGAAGGACATTGGCATCAGCCTGGGAAACCTTCAGACCGACTATATCGACCTGTACCAGATTCACAACCTGCCCTTGAAGGACTTTGACCAGGTCTTTGGCCCTGACGGGGCCTATGAGGCCCTGGCCCAGGCCAAGGCAGAGGGGAAAATCCGCCACATTGGAGCCACCGCCCACTCCCTGGAAGCCCTGCGCCTGCTGGTGGGGGAGCACGCCCACCAGATTGAGACGGTGATGTTCCCCTACAACATCGTGGAGATGCAGGGCCACGAGGTGCTGGCCCTGGCCCGGGAAAAGGGCATGGGCACCATCGCCATGAAGCCCATGGCGGGGGGCAACCTGGACGACTGGAACTTGGCTCTGCGCTTCATTGCCGCCTCTGGGGTCATGGACGTGTCCATTCCCGGTATGGGCAGCGTGGAGGAAGTACAGCGCAACGCCCAGGTGGACTTGACCGCCCCCTTGACCCAGGAGGAGCTGGAGGAATGCCAGCGCATCCGGGCCGAGCTGGGCACCCACTTCTGCCGCCGCTGCGGCTACTGCGCTCCCTGTACGGTGGGCATTAACATTCCCTCCCAGTTCCTCATGGCCAACTACGCCCGGCGGTATGGCCTGGTGGACTGGGCCGTGGAGCGGTACATGGCTCTGGACCACCACGCCGGGGAGTGCGTGGGGTGTGGGGCCTGTGAGACCCGTTGCCCCTACGAGCTGCCCATCCGGGAAATGCTCCGTGACGTGGCAAAGGAATTTGGCTGCTGAACCCAGCCCAACACTTGAAGGAGATCCAATATGATCGACCGTATTCTCATTAAGGGCGCCCGAGAAAACAACTTGAAAAACATTGATGTGGAGATTCCCCGGGACAAGCTGGTGGTGCTTACGGGTCTGTCCGGCTCGGGCAAATCCTCCCTGGCCTTTGAGACCCTGTACGCCGAGGGCCAGCGCCGCTATGTGGAGTCCCTGTCCTCCTACGCCCGCATGTTCCTGGGCCAGATGGAGAAGCCGGATGTGGACTACATCGAGGGCCTGTCTCCCGCCATCTCCATCGACCAGAAGACCACCTCCAAAAATCCCCGGTCCACCGTGGGCACGGTGACGGAGATTTATGACTATCTGCGTCTGCTGTGGGCCCGGGTGGGCACCCCCCACTGCCCCAAGTGCGGCAAGGAGATTCACCAGCAGACCATTGACCAGATCATCGACCAGGTGATGGCCCTGCCCATGGGCACTCGGCTCCAGGTGCTGGCCCCCGTCATCCGGGGCAAGAAGGGCGAACACGCCAAGGTGCTGGAGGACGCCCGCCGTTCCGGCTACGTCCGGGTGCGGGTGGATGGTGCCCTCTACGACCTGTCCGAAGAGATCAAGCTGGAGAAGAACAAAAAGCACAACATTGAGATCGTGGTGGACCGCCTGGTCATCCGGGAGGACATCACCCGCCGCCTCACTGACTCGGTGGAGACGGCAGCGGGGCTGTCCGGCGGCGTGGTGCTGATCAACCTGGTGCAGGAGGACGAGGACCTGGTGTTCTCCCAGAACTACGCCTGTGAGGACTGCGGCATCTCCATTGAGGAGCTCACCCCCCGCATGTTCTCCTTCAACAACCCCTTCGGCGCCTGCCCCACCTGTACCGGCCTGGGGGCTCAGCTGAAGGTGGACCCGGACCTCATCATCCCCAACCGCAGTCTGTCCATTCTGGAGGGGGCCATCTCCGCCTCCGGATGGAACAACATCAAGTCGGACGGCATTTCCCGGATGTACTTTGAGGCCCTGGCCGCCAAATACCACTTCAACCTCACCGACCCCATTGAAAAGCTCACCCCCGAGGTGCTCGACATCATTCTGTACGGCACCAAGGGAGAAAAGCTCACCATTCACTACGACCAGCCCCGGGGCAAGGGAGTTCTGTACCAGCCCTTTGAGGGCATCATCAACAACCTGGAACGCCGCTATAAGGAGACCCAGTCGGACGCCATGAAGCGGGAGATCGAGGAGTGCATGAGCGAGTCCCCCTGTCCCGACTGCCACGGAAAGCGGCTGCGCCCCGAGTCTCTGGCGGTGACAGTGGGCGGCATCTCCATCCACCAGTTCTGTGAGATGCCGGTGGACGAGGCCCTGGCCTTCCTGGACACCATCACCCTCACCGAGACCCAGATGATGATTGCCGACCGCATTTTGCGGGAGATTCGGGAGCGGCTGGGCTTTTTGAAGAGCGTGGGACTGCAATACCTGACCCTGAGCCGTCAGGCGGGCACCCTGTCCGGCGGTGAGAGCCAGCGCATCCGTCTGGCCACCCAGATCGGCTCCTCCCTCATGGGGGTGCTGTATATTCTGGACGAGCCCTCCATCGGCCTGCACCAGCGGGATAACGACCTGCTGCTGGGCACCTTGAAGCACCTGCGGGACCTGGGCAACACCCTCATTGTGGTGGAGCACGACGAGGACACCATGCGGGCCGCCGATTATATCATCGACATTGGCCCTGGAGCGGGCGTCCACGGCGGCCAGGTGGTGGCTTGCGGCACCGCCGAAGAGGTGATGAACACCCCTGGCTCCATCACGGGCGACTATCTGTCCGGCCGGAAGAAAGTGCCCATTCCCGAACACCGCCGGGAGGGCAACGGCAAGGTGCTGCGGGTGCTGGGCGCTGCCGAGCACAACCTGCGCCACATCAACGTGGACTTCCCCCTGGGCACCTTCATTGCGGTCACCGGCGTGTCCGGCTCCGGCAAGTCCTCTCTGGTCAACGAGATTTTGTACAAGCGGCTGGGAGCGGAGCTCAACCGCACCAAGGCCCGGCCGGGCAAGCACGACGGCATCGAGGGCATTGAGTTTTTGGATAAGGTCATTGACATTGACCAGTCCCCCATTGGCCGCACCCCTCGCTCCAACCCCGCCACCTATACCGGATTGTTTGGAGATATCCGGGACCTGTTCGCCTCTACCCCCGACGCCAAGAGCCGGGGCTATGGGCCCGGCCGCTTCTCCTTCAACGTCCGGGGCGGCCGATGCGAGGCCTGTGCTGGCGATGGCTTGTTGAAGATTGAGATGCACTTTTTGCCCGACATCTATGTGCCCTGTGAGGTGTGTAAGGGCAAGCGGTACAACCGGGAGACCCTGGAGGTGCGCTACAAGGGCAAGAACATCCACGAGGTGCTGGAGATGACGGTGGAGGAGGCCCTGGGCTTCTTTGAGAACCTGCCCCGGCTGAAAAACAAGCTCCAGACCCTCATGGACGTGGGGCTGGGCTATGTGAAGTTGGGCCAGCCCTCCACCACCCTGTCCGGCGGTGAGGCCCAGCGGGTGAAGCTGGCCACGGAGCTGGCCAAGCGGTCCACCGGGTCCACCATCTATATCCTGGACGAGCCCACCACCGGCCTGCACACCGCCGACGTGCACCAGTTGGTGGAGGTGCTCCAGCGGCTGGTGGAGGCGGGCAACACCGTGGTGGTCATCGAGCACAATCTGGATGTCATCAAGACCGCCGACTACCTCATCGACCTGGGCCCCGAAGGGGGCGCCGGGGGCGGCACGGTGGTGTGCTGCGGCACCCCCGAACAGGTGGCCCAGTGCCCGGAGAGCTACACGGGCCGCTACCTGAAAAAGATTTTGGAAGAAAACAAAGGAGAATAAGAGAATGGATTTGATGCAATGGCTCACCACCGATCTGAACGGAGAGTTCATCCTCACGCTGTTGGTGTCTATGCTTCCCGTGGTGGAGCTGCGAGGGGGAATTCCCTTCGGCGTGGCGGCGGGACTGCCGGTTTGGGCGGCGTACCTGGCGGCGGTGATCGGAAACCTGCTCCCCGTCCCCTTTATTGTGGTGTATATCCAGCGTATTTTTATGTTCATGCGCCAGAATATGCCCCGACTCAACAGCGTGGTGGATAAGATGGAGCAGAAGGCCCACCTGAAAAGCGCCTCGGTGCTGAAGTATCAGTATCTGGGCCTGGCTATCTTCGTGGCCATCCCCCTGCCAGGCACCGGAGCCTGGACCGGGGCCCTGGTGGCCGCCTTCCTGGACATGCGCCTGAAAAAGGCCATGCCCTCCATTATGGGCGGTGTGCTGTCCGCCGGCCTTATCATCAGCATTCTCTCCTACGGCGTGAAGAGCCTCTTTTAAGGAACGCTTTCTGTGACCACCTCCAATCTTTGGGCATAGAATGCCACAAAGGTGGTGGATGGTCATGGGAATGTATTTGGCCTTTACGGTGCTGGGACTGTTGGCGGCCTTTGGGCTGCTGGCCCTGTGCTGGCTCCTTCTGGGGCGGCTGTTGCTCCCTATCCCTCTGAACCTCACCGTCTCCCTGACCGGACACGGGGACGGGGAGGGGCTGGAGCAGGGGGTGCGGGCGCTGCACTGGCTGCGCCGCACTGGACTGTGGCAGGGCGACATCCGCATCGTGGACGGAGGGCTGTCGCCCCGTGGTCTGGCTGTGGCCCGGCGGCTGGTGGAGGACTGCCACGCACAACTACACATCTAAGATTCTCAAAAATGCAAGCATTTTTTCGAGTGGATGCAGCCCACTGCATGCATCATCGGGTCAAAGACGACCCGATGCCACACTGGCGGGCTGAGAAGTGTTTTTTTCGATGCGCATGTCCCCGAAAAAAACGGATTTTAATTTATTTTCCAATCTTCGGATGGGAAAACTCTGCCGAGGGCTTTTTTCAAACACAAGACGCTCTGACTTTCTTGCATAGATATGAGGTTTTTACAGTCTAAGCCCTCCAGAATTGTTCTGGAGGGCTTATATGAAAGGAATGATGGTTATGGAAATTCAACAGGCCATGGACGAGCTGGAGCAGCTGCAAAAAAAGCTGTACGCTTACACGGTAGCCCAGTCCTCTCTGTACTTAGACGGGGTCACCGTGGCCCCCCGGGATACCGCCGCTGGCCGTGGGGTGGCCCTGGGCATTCTGGCCGGGGAGCAGCACAAGATTTTCTCTGACCCCAAGGTGGGGGAGATGCTGGAGACCCTGGCCCAGGCCGGGGAGCAGCTCACCGCCGAGCAGCGCCGCCAGGTGGAGCTGCTCACCCGGGAGTACCGCCAGCTCTCCCGCATTCCCGCCCAGGAGTACATGGAGTATGCCATGCTCATCAATGAGGCCGAGAATGTGTGGCACCGGGCCAAGGAGACCAACGACTTCCCCCTCTTTGCCCCAGTGCTGGAGAAGGTGGTGGACTATAACCGCCGCTTTGCCGGGTATTACGACCCTGACAAGGCCCCCTATGACGCCCTGCTCAACGAGTATGAGCGTGGCATCACCATGGAGCAGCTGGACCAGTTCTTCGCCACGGTGCGGGACAGGCTGGTGCCTATCATCCATGCCATTGGGGAGAAGGAACAGCCGGACGTGAGCTTCCTCCACCGCCGCTACCCCGTGGAGGATCAGCGGAAGTTCTCCGACTACCTCATGGAGGTCATGGGTCTGGACCGGGGCCACTGCGCCATCGGGGAGACCGAGCACCCCTTCACCCTGGGCTTTAATACCCAGGATCTGCGCATCACCACCCACTACTTGGAGAATGACGTGGCCAGCTCCATGTATTCCGTCATCCACGAGGGGGGACATGCCCGGTATGAGCTGGACGTGAACCCGGACTATGACTACACCTGCCTCACCGGCGGGGCCTCCATGGGCATCCACGAGAGCCAGTCCCGGTTCTATGAGAATATCATCGGCCGCTCCTTGCCCTTTATTGAGGCCATCTTCCCCAAGATGCAGGAGTTCTTCCCCCAGCAGCTCTCCGACGTGACCGCCCAGCAGATGTACCGGGCGGTGAACATGGCCCAGCCCTCCCTCATTCGCACCGAGGCTGACGAGCTTACCTACTGCCTCCACGTGATGGTGCGCTATGAGATGGAAAAGCAGCTCATTGGCGGCACTCTGGCGGTGAAGGACGTGCCTGCTGAGTGGAATCGACTGTATAAGGAGTATCTGGGGGTGGACGTGCCCGACGACACCCACGGCTGTCTCCAGGATTCCCACTGGTCCGGCGGCATGATCGGCTACTTCCCCTCCTATGCCCTGGGCAGCGCTTACGGGGCCCAGATGCTGCGCAACATGGAGAAGGACGTGGACGTGTGGGGCAGCGTGGCCCGAGGGGACCTGAGCCAGGTCACCGGGTGGCTCACTGAGAAAATCCACCGCTATGGCTGTATGCTGGACCCCAAGGAGCTGGTACAGCAGGCATGTGGAGACTTCGACCCCACGGTGTACACCGACTATCTCACGGAGAAATACTCCAAACTCTACAACTTGTGAGGTGACAGACATGGCGTGGACCTTGGAACAGATGGAAGAGCAGAGCCGTCAGGCCGTCTGTGAACTGCTGGAGGTGTCCGGCATGACCTCCGGCCAGATTCTGGTGGTGGGCTGTTCCTCCTCTGAGGTGGTGGGGGGCCACATCGGCAAGGCCTCCAGCCTGGAGACTGCCCAGGCCATCTTCCGAGGAATTTGGCCTGTGGTGCAGGAGAGAGGCATCTTTTTGGCTGCTCAGTGCTGCGAGCACTTAAACCGGGCCCTGATCATCGAGGCGGCATGTGCGGAGAAATACGGCTATGAGCCGGTGTGCGTGGTGCCCCAGCCCAAGGCGGGAGGCTCCTTTGCCACCACCGCCTGGCAGAACTTTGAGCACCCGGTGGCGGTGGAGCACATCCGGGCCCACGGCGGCCTGGATATTGGCGGAACCCTCATCGGGATGCACCTGAAAGACGTGGCGGTGCCCGTGCGCCTGAGCCTGGACCATATCGGGGAGGGGCTGCTGCTGTGCGCCCGCACCCGGCCTAAGTTCATCGGAGGCAGCCGGGCGGTGTACGATGGAGACCCCCGGTAATCGCCTATTTGCGGGGGCAGTCATCCGGGGCGAGCGCCTGCGCCGGGACTGGAGCCAGGAGGGGCTGTGCCGTGGGATTTGCACTGTGTCCTACCTCTCCAAAATCGAGCAGGGCAAGGCAGAGGGCAGCCCGGATGTGATACGCCTGCTGCTGGAGCGGCTGGAGGTGCCCTGGTACGAGGACCAGGAGACCATGGAAGTGGGGGAGAAGTGGGTGGAGCGCTGCTATGAGGCGGTGCTGTCCTGCGACCCAGAGGACCCTGGTGATCTGGCTCCCGAGTTTGATGCCCAGGGGCCCCGGCTGGCAAGCAGCCCCTATGGGTTGGATGTGGCAGTGCTGCGGGGCTTTGTTCACCCGGAACAGCCCATGGAGGACACCGGACTGGAGGAGTATCTGGACCGCCGCCAGCTGGCCCTGTGGCGGGTGCAGCAGGAGCGCTACCAGGAGGCGCTGGACCTGTACCCCTGCGCCTATACCTGGTTGCGGGCAGGGATGGAGCGCTATGTCCGGGGGGACAGCTACACCGCCGCGGTGGAGTGCCTGAGCCAGGCCTACCAGCGGGCCAGTGAGCAGGGGTATGTGCGTTTGATGCTGCTTGCCAAGCTGTATATGGGCAACTGCTACTGCAACCAGCTCCATTTGGAGCAGATGGAGGAGCAGTACCGGGTGGCACGGCGACTGGCCCAGGCCCTGGGGGATGAGAGCATTCTGCGCAGCATCGCCTATAATCAGGCTTCGGGATACCTGGAGTGCGGGGAATACCAGAATGCCTATGCCTATTTCTCCACGGTGGACGACCCCACGGTGATGGACCTGCACAAGCTGGCCCTGTGCTGTGAGAAGCTGGGGTTGATCGGAGAAGCCCTGGAGGCCCTGGACCGGGCAGACAGGATAAACTGGAACATGGAGTTGGGCAGACAGATGTGCCATCTGGTGCGCTACCGCCTGGAGTATCCCGACTATCTGCGCCACACGGAATACGGGGCGCAGCTCTTACAGGTGTTCCAGGACTGCCAGACCCAGCTTCCCATCGGCTATGCGGCGTTCCACCTGCCCTGGGTGCTGGAGTGGTACACGGCAAACCGACAGTACCGCAACGCCTACGAGCTTCTCCGGAATTTTCCCATCAGAGTGGATTTATAACCCAGTAAGGCCCTTCCTTGGGAGAACATTTTCCCAAAGGAAGGGCCTTTTTCTACCCTTATACCCTGTGCTACCATGAATGTGAGGTGAAAGATATGAGACAGACCCTTTGGACGAAAAACTTTACCCTAGTCACCCTGGCCACAACCCTGGGGGCTGTGGGTGGTATTGTAGGCAGCTTTGCCCTGTCCTTTCTGGTCTTTGACGAGACGGGGAGCACCTTGGCCTCCGCCCTCATTCTGGCCATTCAGCTGGTACCCTACTTTGTCATCCCCCTGTTTGCTGCGCCTTGGATGGACCGAATGCCCCGCAAGCCCTTCCTGGTGGGCGGGGATGTGGTCAACGGTGTGCTCTATGGGGCGGCGGGGCTCTACCTGATGTTCTGGGATTTTCACTACCTGGGCTATCTGGGCTTTTCCCTGCTGCTGGCCTCCCTGGAGGCATTTGACCAACTGGCCTACAACAGCATCTATCCCAAGCTCCTTCCCAGCGGCCTGGAGGAGAAGGGGTATGCGGTGTCCGCCACCCTCTACCCGGTGCTCAAGGTCATCATGACCCCGGTGGCGGCGATGCTGCTGGACACGGTGGGGGTGGCGTGGATTCTCCTCATCCAGGCCGGGCTGTCCCTGCTGGCGGCGGGGGTGGAGAGCCACATTCAGCTGGTGGAGCAGGTGGAGAAGGGGGGAGCCCGGTTCTCCCTGGCACTGTGGTGGGGGGACATCCGGGAGGCCGCCCGGTACCTCCAACAGGAGAAGGGCCTGCGCAGCATCTACAGTTACATGGCGGTGACCAACGGAGTGGCCAGCGGCTATGCCCCGCTGCTGGTGGCCTTTTTCCGCACCATGCCGGGGATGAGCGCTTTCCTGTACGGCCTATTCTCGGTGGCGGAGTTTGTGGGGCGCAGCCTGGGTGGTGTGGTACAGTACCGGGTGCGTATCCCCGATGAGAAGAAATACGGCTTTGCCTTCTTCGTCTACCAGTTCTACGAGGTCATGGACCTATGCCTGCTGTGGCTGCCCTATCCCCTGATGCTCCTCAACCGGGCAAGTGCAGGTTTTCTGGGGGTGAACAGCGCCACCATGCGCCAGGCGGCGGTGCAGCGGTACCTTCCCGAGGGGCTCCGGGCCAGAATCAACGCCTTTGAGAGCATGTGCATTATGGCTGCTTCCAGCCTGTGCAGCCTGGGGATGGGAGCACTGGGGGAGGTGCTGGATGTAAGGGTGTGTGTCACCCTGGGAGCTGCCTTTACTCTAGTGGTGTGCTGGCTCACCATCTGGAAAAACCGGACACAAGTGCGGCAGGTCTATCAGCCTGGGCGGGATGGAGAATGAAATGCATGTTTCTGGGATTTTGAGACAGAATACCAGAAAAGGAGGCGCACGCCATGCCTGTTCTCACCCTCTGTCTCACCACGGTGGGGTCCTTTGCCGTTTTATTTCTGTCGGCGAAACTCATCGGACACAAGCAGATTGCCCAGTTGGACTTTTTCGACTATATCACCGGAATCACCATCGGCTCCATCGCCGCCGAGATGGCCACTGAGCTGGAGGAGCCCTGGAAACCCATGATCGCCATGGTGATCTACGGCGGCATCACCCTGGCTTTGAGCCTCATTCGCCGCATGGGGCTGGACCGGACCTGGCTGGACAAGCAGCTCAAGCAACGCCACATTTCCTCGGCCAAAGAGGTGTTCTTGGCGGTGTGTGACCGCAACTTGAAATTTGTGCTCTTCAAAAAATAGCGATGAAATACCCCCGGCTGTATGTATTGACAGCCGGGGGTATTTTGTCTAGTGATTTACTTCTTCCAGCCCGTTGGGGGTCAGTTTCAGCACCCGCTGGCACACCTGGGAGAGGTATTGCCGATCGTGGGACACGCTGAGGATGGCTCCCGGGAACTCCGCCAGAACCTGGCGAATTACTGGGGCGGAGAGGGGAGAGAAGTTGCGGGTGGGCTCGTCCAGCAACAGGACATTGCTGCCACGGAGCACCATAGCCAGAAACAGCAGCTTGGCACACTGGCCTCCGCTGAGGGAGGCGGCGGGATGGTCCATCTCCTCCGCCTGGTACTTCATGGACCCCAGCAGGGTGCGGGCCCGGGTGATGTCCTCTTTCCGCCCGGAGGGGGCCAGAATCTCCACGGGAGTCAGGCCCCGGGGCAGCTGGTCGAAGTAGTTCTGGGCCATATAGGCGGCCCGAATGTCGTCCCGGGGCAAAAGCTGGTCTGCCAACAACTTGAGCAGGGTGGACTTGCCCACTCCGTTGGGGCCTATAATGCCAATCTTCTCAGGGCCAGTCACCCAAAGATGAATGTTTTGGGCCAATACCCGATCTCCAGCGGTGAGCTGGGGCAGGTCCAGGCGTAACACCGTTTTTCCGGCGGGCAGTGCAGCCTTGACCGGGTCAAAGGCGGCCAGGATGGCCTCCTCCCACTCAGGCATGGGGGTCATCTGTTCCGCCTCTCGCTGGAAGCGGCGGCCGATGGCCTGCACCGTGTGCATCTTCTTTTTCAGCAGACGGCCGCCGTGGGGGTCCTGCCGGGAGATGGTGGCCTGTTGGTGGTCCACCTTGTCCCGAATCTTCCGATAGGTCTCCAGCTTGGCCTGGTATTGGGCGTGCTCCTTCCGGGAGATCTGCTCCTGTTGGGCAAAGGCCGCCTGGCGCTGGGCGGTATAGGATGCATAGTCCAGATTGGATACCGAGCACCGGGCGGTGGTGCGGCGGCGCAGCCGCTCCAGATGGATGACCACGTTGGCGGTGCGGGTGAGCAGCAGCTGGTCGTGGGAGACATAGATCACAGGGACGGGGCAGGAGAGGAGAAATTCCTCCAGCCACTCCACGGTCTCCACATCCAGATCGTTGGACGGCTCGTCCAACAGGAGCAGGTCGGGCTGGGCCAGCAACAGCAGAGCCAGGCGCAGCTTCACCCGTTCACCCCCGGACAGGGTGGACATGGGCCGCCAATCGTAGAACAGCCCCTCGTCCAGCCTCAGCTGTCGGGCGGTGCGGGAGAGTTCTCTGGGGTCGGCATCCTCAAAGGCGGGAGTGGAGCGGCAGTAGTCCAGTACCGATAGCTCCAGTGCTTCCGGGGAGAGCTCCTGGGCCAGATACCCCTTGCGGCATCCGTGGTCGATGACCTCTCCCGTCCAGTCGGCATAGGCCTCCACCAGGGCGGGGTCATACAGAAGCTTGAGTACCGTGGATTTTCCGTTTCCCTCCTCGCCGATGATGGCGGCCCGATCTCCCGAACCCAGCACGAAGCTCAGGTCGTCCACCAGGACCGTGAGGTCTTTTTTGTGGGTGATAGTGAGGTGTTTTACTTGCATCATGGTCAATCGCTCCTTTCGCAGCAAAGAAAAAAGTCTGTCCTCGCATGACACGAGGACAGACTGACGCAACGAAAGGCAAACCCTGTACAAAGGGAGAACATCTCCCCAGACAGAGTGGTCAGTAAACTGTTCCTCGCGTCACGAAAACCAAGGCCCATGGCTTCATGGACCAAACACTGGTATACAATCATGACAGGAAACAGTTTACTTGTTCATACTTTCACCCTTTGCGTATGAGATTAAAAATAGTGTAGCACAGATAAAATCTGCCGTCAAGAGAGGGCGGCTCAGGCAGTGTGGTGCAGCCCATCTTCCAAGCGCCGGAACAGGCGGCTGAGAGTGACCACGGCCGCAATGGCCAGAATGACCTCGGCACAGAACTGGGCCCAAGCCAGGCCATACAGGGGGAAGAGTCGATTGAGCATGTACAGGGCGGGAATTTCCAATACTACCTTACGGAGAATGGCGAAGATCAGGGAGTTCCGTCCCAGACCGCAGGCCTGGAAGACACCCACCGCCAAGAAGTCGGTGGCAAAGAAGGGGAGAGCCAGACACATGGCCCGCAGGAAGGAGCTGCCGTAGGAGACTACCTCCGGGTTGCTCATAAACAGAGTGATGAGCTGGGGACTGAAAAGGAAGTAGCAGGCGGTGACCACCACCAGGGAGGACACAGAGATTTTGGCAGTAAAGGTGATGCCGTGCTTCATACGCCGGTAGTTTCGGCTGGCGTAGTTGTAACTCACCAGGGGCATGAGACCTTGAGACAGGCCCATAGCCACATACATGGGTACCATGTAGATTTTGTAGGAGATGCCCATAGCTGCCACGGCATTGGCGCCAAAGGGGGCGGTGAAGTTGTTGAGCACCGTCATGCCCGTGACGTTGAGCAGGTTTTGGATGGAGGCGGGGATGCCCACGCCGCACACTCCTTTGACGATGTCACCTTGGAAGGTGAAGTGCTTGGGGTGGATGCGCACAAAGGTGTTGCCCCGGCGCACCCACAGCAGGACAAAGAAGTACAGACAGGCCACACAGTTGGAGATGCAGGTGGCCAGACCAGCTCCGGCCGCCCCCATGTGGAAGCCCCAGGGGAGGATGAAGATGGGGTCGAGAATGATGTTGAGCAGACATCCACTCATGGTGCCGATGCTGGCGTGGAGGGAGGCGCCTTCTGAGCGCACCAAGTAGGCCATGACTACGTTCAAAATGGCGGGAACGGCCCCCAGTCCGGTGGTCCAGGTCAGATACCCGGTGGTGCTGGCGGCGGTCTGGGCGTCGGCACCCAACACCGTCAACAGGGGCACACGCAGGAGAAAATAGAACACCGAGAAGAGCATGCCGCAGAGAATGGAGCAGTAGAAGCCAAAGGCAGAGCTCTTATACACGGTGTCGTAGTCTTTTCGTCCCAGAGCGCGGCTCATCATGCTGGAGCTGCCCACGCCGAAGAGGTTGTTGACGGCGTTGAAGGCCAACAGAACCGGAGCGGCCAGAGTGACGGCGGCGTTTTCTATGGGATCATTGAGCATACCCACAAAAAAGGTATCTGCCAGGTTGTACAGCACCATCACCAGGGAACTCATCACCGTGGGGATGGCCAGGGTGGCAATGGCCTTGGGAATGGGAGTGGATTCAAAGAGCTGGGTTTTGTCGTTGGGGTTCAAGGGTAAAACTCCCCTCCTTTGAAAATTTGTATTATTTTATTATACGCCTTTCCCCAGAAAAGGGCAAGATAAGGAGGGGCGCCCGTGGCACAAGAGGGGAGCATCATACTTTCGGCCGATTTACGAGTCGCCTTTTCGTGTATTAAAATACCCGCATTGGAACAGAAAGGAGCAATTGTTTGATGAAATCGACCAATGGGAAAGGTGGTCTGGTGAAAAAGCTGCTGGGGGTGGCGGTATCGGCGGCTCTGTTTTTGTGCCTGGTGCTCATGGCCGAAGCGCAGTCTGAGAATGGGACAAGCTATGTGGCTCTGGGCGACAGCATTTCCTCCGGGTACGGGCTGGAAGAGGACACGTTGAGTTTTGCCCAGCGGGTGGCCCAGGACAATGGCCTGGAGTTGACCAATTTGGCCCAGGATGGAGAGACGGCTACCTCTCTGCTGGACAAGCTACAGACAGACCAGGTTTCCGCAGCGGTTTCCCAGGCGGATATCATTACCATAACGGTGGGCGGCAATGATCTGATGAACGCCCTGTATGCCTATCTGACCGATGCGTATAACCAGCGCAACCCCGAGAACCCCACCACCCAGGAGGACATGAAGAATGCTGTCATGGGTGGAGATATGGGCGTTCTCACCTTTGCCCTGGAAGTAGGACCTGGGTTTTCCAATTCGGAGCGGGCCACCCAGGCGCTGGCCGACTTTCATACCCACTTGACCCAGATGGTCTTGGATATCCGCGCGGAGAATCCCCAGGTTCAGCTGGTGGTGGTGGAGCAGTACAACCCGTACAGCTATTTGGTCAAGGAGCTGTCCAAGAACCCCATCTTCGCCAGTTCGGCCCAGAGCCTGTGCGCTGCCTTTGGGGCGGGAGTGGCAGACATCAACAACGTGATCGCTGCGGTGGCACAGCAGCAGGAGTGTGCGGTGGCCAAGGTGTATGATGCCTTTGAAACCGCCCACGAAAACCCCTGTAATGCCTCTGTATCCATTCCTGTAAAACTGAACCTGGATTTCCACCCCAATGCATACGGACATGGGCTCATTGCCCAGCAGGTCACCGACCTCCTGGCCCAGCAGGTCATCGTGCCCACGGAGGATGTGGTGGTGGAAGATCAGCCCCAGGGAGATGTGAGCAATCCTGCCGCAACCCAGACACCCACACCCCCAGTCCAAACACAGGACGTGTTCCAGGCACAGCAGCCTCCGGCAACCGGAGATACCAGTGATCTGGTGATTTGGATGATTCTGGTGTGTATCTCGGGAGCCTGTCTGGTAGCAGTTACCATTTTGCTGAACCGACGCAAGGGTGGAAAACACGAATCTTGATCAATCATGAGAAAGACAAACGCCGGGGGACAGAGGACCGCTCTGTTGCCCCGGCTGTTCGGTGCACACAACCTTCACAGGAACTTTACACAAGTTGGATGGCGAGTGGCAGGACGGGAGACTATACTGGAGACCATAGACTAGGAAGAATCTCTAGGAGTGGTGATTGTTATGCTGCCTTGTCAGAAGACCTGTCCCAGCTACCAGGAGGGGTGCCACAAGACCTGTGCCAACTGGCTGTTGTTCCAGCGCAGGCAGAAGGAGCAGCGGGAGGCCAAGAAGGCCTATCTCCGCTACCACATGGCCCGGTGCACCCAGGCGGTCCACCAGTTGGAGAGCCTCCAGGTACGCCGCCAAGTATGGTAATACCAATTGTAGAGAGATGAAAAGCCCCCGCCCTTCGGTTTGCGCCGGAGGGCGGGGGCTTTTGACGACTCAAGGGGGGCTTGAGATCGTTGCAAGGGGATTACTGGTCGGCCTCGTCCTTGCGGCGGGTCACCACGTAGGCGGCGCCAGCCAGGGAGATCACGCCAGCCGTGGCCCAAGCGGCCAGGTGGCTGTTGTCGCCGGTCTGAGGCACCTTCTCGGGCTTGGTGGTGGCCTCAGGCTTGCTGGAAGCTTCAGGCTTGGCAGAGGCCTCGGGCTTGTCGGTGGTCTCGGGAGTGCCGTCGGCGGTGAGGCCGTCCATGGCGGCGGTGAGGGCAGCCACGGCGTCGTTCACAGTCTTCTGATCGTCCACAGACAGGCTGTTGTCCGCCATCACAGCCTGGGCATTGGCCAGAGCGGTGCGGAAGGTGGCCACAGCCTCAGCGGGATAGCCGTCCAGGTTCATGTTCTCGGCCTGGTTGATGAGGTCATCCAGGATGGACTTGTCGGCCTTGAAGCGCTGGGCCATGATGGCCTCCAGCAGCTCATCACAGGCGGTCTCTACCTCAGCCTGGGTGGCGTTGGGATCGTCATAGACGGTCTGGGCCTTCTCCAGAGCATCCAGCAGCATCTGCCAGTTGGTCTCCACATACTTGTCGGCATTCTCCACCATGCCGTTGGCACGGTCGATGAGCAGCTCCAGCATGGACTTGTCGCAGCGCAGCTGCTGAGCCTCAATGGCCTCCAGCAGGGCGGCATAAGCGGCGTCTACCTCATACTGCAGAGCGTCGGGGTCAGCGGACACGGCTTCGGCCTTGTCCAGGGCGTCCAGCAGCATCTGCCAGTTGGTGTCCATGTACTGGTCCTCGTTGGCCACCATTTCCTTGGCCCGCTCAATGAGCAGGTTCAGAGCTTCCTTGTCACCCTGGGTGAAGTCCAGCAGGTGCACAGCCTCGAACAGGTCCTCAGTGGCCTTGTCCACCTCGGGCTGGGTGGCGTTGGGGTCAGCCAGAACGGCCTGGGCCTGGTCCAGAGCAGCCTGGTACTTGGCGGCCACAGTGGGGATGAGGTTGCTGGTATCCTGGGCAGCGGCGTAGTCATACACCTTTTGCAGCAGAGCCTTGCTGGCCTCGGTGGCGGGCTCGTCGGTGTCGGTCAGCTGGTCGATGGCAGTACGCAGGGCAGCCACGGCCTCAGCAGTGTCCTTGCTGTCCTCGGCGTACAGCTTCTGCACCTCGATGAGGGCGTCGATCATGGTGTTGACGGCGGCCACATCCTTGCCGGTGATGTCGATGGCCTCAGCCTCGGCGATGATGTCCCGGACGGTGGTGTCCTCGGGAATCTGCTCGTAGGTGAACTGAACCTCGGAGATCTGATACCAGTTCTTCTTGGTGGCAGTGAGCAGAACTCGGACGTACTTGACCACGGTGGAGTCAAACTCGATGGTGGTGTCAGAAGAAGAGCTGTCCAGGTGGCCCACGGTGGTCCAGGTCTCCTTGTCGGTGGACACCTGAACGTCGGCACCCTCCAGAATGTCAGCGCCCACGTTGCTGGGCTGCACCACGCGAATCTGAGACATGTTCACAGCCTGGGGGAAGGTGAACACGAACTCCTTGCCAGCCTCCTGGTCCTTCTCGAACCAGCACTTGGTGTTCAGGTTGCCGTCCAGCATCTTGTCATAGCTGTAGCTCTGATAGTAGCTGTCGGTGGCGGTGACGGTGGGAGTGTTGCCGTCGGGCAGCATGAGAGCGGCCTTGGCGGTGTTCACAGACTCCAGGGCGGCGGCCACAGCCTGGGCGTCATTGCCCTGGGAGTACAGAACCTCTTCCGCAGCGTTCACAGCGGCCTTGTACTCGGTGTAGCCGGACTGATAGCCAATGTCGGTGAGGGGGAACTGGGTCTCCACATACAGAGCGAAGTTCTTGAGCAGAACGGCCTTGGCCTTGGCCTCGGTGAGGGCGGCCAGAGCCTCGTCCACCGCCAGCTGCTCGCTGTCCTCCTGGTCATACACGGCCTGGGCAGCGTCCAGAGCGGTCTGGTACTCGGCGAAGGTGGCGGGGATGTAGTCGGCGGCGTTGAGCTTTGCCTCCAGCTCGGCGCCCAGATCGGTCTTGTCGGTGAACAGGGTGTAGGTGAAGGTGTACACGTCACCTTCCTTGGAGTAGGTGCCGGAGACGGTGCCCTCGCTCACCAGCTTGTAGCCGTAGATGTCGTCGGCGGTGAAGGAGTAGTCGTTGCCGATGGTGCCGTACTTCACCACGTCCTCCTTGAGCACCTTGCCGGTGTCGCTGACGTACCGCAGGGTGACGGTGCCCAGGCTCTCAGCGCTCTGGAACTCACCGGCGTCGGGGAGGGTGGAGCCCTTCTCAAAGCCAGCCACGTTGCCCAGCACCTGATAGTTCTCCTTGAACTGCTCGAAGTTGATGGTGGCGTTGCTCTCCACGTTCCAGGCCTTGGAGGCCAGAGCACGCAGCTCGTCGGCGATGTCCTCGGTGATCACGTCTTCATCCACCAGGGTGGGGTTGTCGCACCAGATGCCCATGGCGGCACCCTTGATGGAGGGGTGATCATCGGCAATGGTGTTGGAGGAGAACTTACCGGGGGTCCAGTTCTCGAAAATGTTCTTGTCCTGGTTCAGGACATCGAAGGAGTGCTGTTCACGGCCGTCGGTGGGCTTATCGTTGCGCAGCACATAGTAGAAGAAGCTGGAGTTGATGTTGTAGATGGTGTCGTGACCCTTGTCGATGAAGGTCTGGAGTCTGGCGATGTCCCGGTTCCAGGTCATCTGGGACCAGAAGTCAATGCCGATGTAGTCGTGCATGACAATGCGCTGAGCTCCTTCCCAGGAATTCTCGCCGTAGTACAGGCCGTCGTTCCACACACGGGGAGTGAAGCCCTTGGAGTGGACATACTCGGCCAGCTCGTTGATGTAGTTGGCCAGCACGTCCTTCCACTGGTACTCAGAGCCCAGGGTCTTCTTGGCGTAGTCGTTGAGCACGCTCTTGTACTCGGTGGTGAAGGGGGCGCGGTCAAACTCCATGTACTCGTCGCCGCCGATGTGGAAGTCGGTGCAGCCCTCAAACAGCTCCATGTACTCATCGTACAGAGAGTAGATGTACTCCACAGCCTCAGGGTTGGTCACGTCCAAACCGGACTTGTAGTGAGAGCCCTTGTTGCTGATCTGGCCATACTCGGGGTGGGCACGGAGAATCTGGTCCACATGGCCGGGGCTGTCAAAGGAGGGGATGACCTTCACGCCGTACTTCTCAGCCTCAGCCAGAATCTCCCGCACCTCGTCCTTGGTCAGGTACTCGTCAGAGACGATGGAGGGGTCGGTCTCACACTCAATGCGGAAGCCCAGGTTCTCAGAGAAGTGGATCTGGATGGCGTTCATCTTCAGGAAGGACATCTCACGGATTTGGCGGATGAACCAGTCCTTGCTGATGTACTTACGGGCACAGTCCACATGGAGACGGCGCTCGGCCACGTCGGGATAGTCCACGATGGTGCCGTAGGGCAGACCGTCGTTGGCCACCATGTAGTTCTGGATGGTGCGCAGGGCGTACATGACGGCGTTCTCGCTGGCGGCGGTGATGACCACGCCGTCGGCGCCGATGTCAATGCGATAGGCCTCGGTGCTCTCAGAGCCGTCATACAGGGAGCTGTCGGTGTCCAGCTTGATGAGCACATCAGCGGAAGCCACGTCCTCCTCGTTGGCGTACACCATGGTGAAGGGGGTGGAGGAGACCACTTCCTTCTCCACAAACTCGGAGTTGACCAGCTTCACCACTTCGGCCAGACGCTCGTTCTCCACGTTCTCCTGGGTGGCCAGCACAGCCAGGCGGGTGGAGGGAGACATCACCCAGGTCTGCTGGGAATCGTCCACGGTGTACTTCTGGACAATGGGGTTGACCAGAGTGGCCAGGTCCTCACTGCTGCGCACGTTCATGGACACGGAGGTGTTGTCCGTGGCTCGAGCCTGGGGCAGGGTAAAGGGGGCGGACAGGCTGAAGGTCAGGGCGGTGGCCAGTGCCAGGGCGGCCACCCGTTTGTTCTTTGCTTTCATTGTTTCAAATCCTTTCCGATGTCAGGTTTCTATACCGCCCCGCCCCGGTGGGCGGAGCGGTACAGAAGGGGAAGGGCTTACACGTTGTGCTTCTTCTTGGTCACAGCCAGAGCCAGAGCGGCGGTGCTGACCAGGGCCAGAGCCACCCAAATCTGAATCATGGCCTCGTCGCCCGTCTGAGGCACGTTCTCGGGCTTCTCAGTGGCCTGGGGCTTGTCGGTGGTCTCAGGCTTCTCAGAGGCCACGGGCTTGTCGGTGGTCTCGGGAGCACCACCGGCGGTGAGGCCGTCCATGGCAGCGGACAGAGCGGCCACGGCGTTGTCCACAGTGGCCTGGTCGTCCTCAGAGAGGGTCTCGTCAGCCAGCACGGACTGAGCAGAGGCCAGAGCGGAGCGGAACATGGCCACGGACTCGGCGGTGTAGCCGGTCAGGTCGATGCTCTCAGCCTTGCCGATGAGGTCTTCCAGGATGGACTTGTCGGCCTTGTAGCGCTGGGCCAGGATGGCGTTCATCAGAGCCTCCACAGCGGTCTCCACATCGCCCTGGAGGGCATCGCCGTCGTCCATGACCTTCTGACCGGCATTCAAAGCGTCCAGCAGTTCCTGCCAGTGGTCGGGCATGTACTTGCTCTGGTTGGCTACCATGGACTCAGCCTTGACGATGAGTACCTCCAGCATGGTCTTGTCGCCCTGCTTCAGGCCCAGGGACCAGATGCCAGTGAGCAGGTTGTCCCAAGCGGTGTTCACCTGATCCTGGGTGGCGTTGGGGTCGTCCAGCACGGCCTTGGCCTCGTCCATAGCCTTCTGGAAGACGGCCACAGCGGAGTCCACCACGCCGGTGGTGTCCAGGGTCAGAGCGTAGTCATAGGTCTTTTGCAGCAGAAGCTTGTTGGCCTCCTGGCCGGGCTCCTGAACCTTCTCCAGCTGCTCCACAGCAGCGTTGAGGGCGGTCAGAGCTTCGTCTACGTCCTTCTGAGTGGCCTCGTCATTGGCCAGGACAGTCTGGGCGTCGGCCAGAGCGGCGGCAAACACGGTCCAGGTCTCGGCGGTGTAGTCGGCTTCCTTCAGAGCGGAGGCCTCGTCCACGGCGGCCTGGAGCTTCGTCTTGTCCACGGTGGGCTCGGTGCCGGAATCCACCTCGAACTGGGCGGTGATGACCACGTCTTCCGCGGGCATCAGGAAGCTGGTGCCCTCCATCACGGTGTCGTTGTACTTCAGGGTGCCCTCCTTCAGGCGGTAGCCCTCGTCGGGGGTGACGTACACGTTGACCTTGGCGCCCTCCTCGTAGTTGGCGGCGTCGGTGGTGATGGTGCCGTTGGCAATGCCGTCGGCGATGGTCAGGCTGTGGGTGCGCTCCACGGTGGCGGTGTCCACACCGAACAGACGGCACTCATAGATACGAGTGGCGGCATAGGGCACGCCGGGCTGGCAGCCGTCGGCGATGTACAGACGGAAGTAGCGGGCGGTCACGGGCTCCTCGAACTCATAGGTGGTGATGTTCTCGGTGTTGTTCACATACTCGGCCACGGTGACCCAGTTGGCGCTGTTGCCCAGGTAGGACTTGTCGTGGAGTTGCTCCTCAGTGGCATTGGGGTCCTTGAGGACCTGCAGGGAGAAGTTGGAGGAGATGTCCAGCTCGTGCTCCACACCTGCGTGGACGGTCTGCCAGGAGGAGATGGTCTTGTCTGCGCCCAGGTCGAAGGCGGCCCACTGGTTGTAGCGGGTGTTGTCGCCGGGGCACCACTTGGAGCCGTCCTCGCTCTCGTCGAAGAGGTTCTCCGGGCCGCCGCCCACGCCGGGATTGCCGGAGCCACCCAGAATGGCGGCGCCGTAGGCCTGGTTGGTGGGGATGGTGGGATCCACATAGATGCGGTCGGTGACCTTTACTTCCACGGTGGCGAACACGGTCTCGTCATAGGCGGAGACAGCCTTGACGGTGACGGTGGGGGAGAGCTCGTTGGTATCCATGGTCAGGATGCCATTGAAGTTCATGGTGGTGTTCTCGCCGGTGTTACCTTCCACGGTCCAGATCACGTCGCTGAGGTTCTCGCCGTTGGCGGTGACCTGAGCGGTGAACTGGCAGGTGGTGCCCTGACGGACCTCCACGTTCTCATTGGGCAGAATCTGCACGGACTGGATGTCCGCGGCGCTGGTGTCCAGAGAGGTGACGTCGAAATCGGCAATGGCATTCATGGCGGTCTCCACAAAGGCCTTCATCTTGCCGTTGGAGGGCTCAGCTTCCCAAGTGCTGTAGTAGATGTCAGCGCCGGAGCCTTCCAGAGCGATGATCTGATAGCGGGGGTTGCGATAGATGCTCAGACGCTCATAGGCGGCCTTGGCCAGGTAGTAGCCGTGGGTCTGCACCAGAGGATCGTCGGAGGACTCCACCGCCATAGCGCCGCCGATGGCAGCGGCCATGTCATAGAGCTTGTTGAAGGCGGGCTGAGCCTCCTCCACCAGCAGGCGCTCCACGGGATCGTCGCTGTTTTTCAGAGTCTCCAGCTTCTCGATGGAGTCCACGATCTCATACATCTTCTCCATGAGGCTGGCGGCGGCGGTGGCGCTGCCACTGCCGTACTGAGCGTACAGACGGGTCAGCTCAGCGGGCTCATAGCTGGTGTTCAGACTGCCGTAGACCACCTTCAGGGCCTGTGCCATGTCGGGGTCGTCGGGGAAGATGCCGTCGAAGCAGTTCTCCCAGTTCTCCATGGCGTCAAAGGCGTTGGGGTTCCAGGTGTAGTCGGCGATGCCGAAGAACGCCACCTTGGAGGACTCGGAGTAGTTCATGGGGTTGGACAGCACACCCTTGAGGCTGGTGGGGTTGGAGTCCAGGGAGTAGTAGTGGTTGATGGGGTTGGTGTAGTAGACGTTGTCCACATTGTCGTTGACGGGGTAGTTCCACCACAGCACGGGGTCCCGGCCAATCCAATTCTTAAAGGTGGTGGCAGAGGTGTTGCTGATGCTGGAGAACACGTCGCTGCCGGTAAAGCAGATCTCAATGTCCTCGTGCACATTGCGGAACTTGGGCATGTAGGTGGAAGCACCGCTGGAACCGGTGGTATACCAAGCAGGGGTAAAGAACAGGCCCTTTACATGGTCTTCCGCTGCAGTGCCCTCGCCGTTGTAGGTCTCATACAGACGCTCCTGGGTGGTGTTGAGCATGTAGATCTGCATGTCGCAGGTGCGGGCGGCCTCAGAGTTGGAGATGTCGTCCACGAAGATGCCGAACTGGCGTACGCCCAGGTCGTACATATCCGCAAACTTGGCCATCAGGCGGTCCACGCCCTCATTGACGGTCTCCTCATTGGTGAAGTCAATGGGCTTCTTCATGGCGGGGTGAGCCACCCAGACGAAGTCCACGTTGCACTCGGTGGCCTTCTCAGCAAACTGCTGCATCTCGCTGCGGGTGCGGATACCGATGGCGGACTCCTCCTCGGTGACGGTCTCAGGATAGGGCTCGTCCCACTGACCCAGGTGATAGGGGTCGGTCTTGGGGCCGTAGAGGAAGATGTTCATCTTGTAGCGCTTGGCGAAGTCGAACCAGCTCAGAGTGCCCTCCACGCTCCAGGGGTAGCCGTAGTAGCCTTCCACGCAGCCACGGTACTTCTGGAAGGAGTAGTCCTCAAAGGTGGAGATCTTCATCTGGCGGTCGGTGGTCTGCTCCAGCATCAGATTCAGAGTGGCCAGACCGTAGTAGGCAGCGTCGCTGTCCTGGCCCAGGATAACGATGTCGCCGTTTTCAAACACCTTCACCACGTGCATGTCGTACTTGTTCTCGCCCTCGGTGAACACATCCTTGGGCACACCCTCATAGGTGTCGGCGGCGTCGCCGGAGCCGTTGATACCCACATACAGGTTGGTGTTGGTCTCAGAGGCCTGGTCGGCAACCTGGGTGGTGTACCCGTTGTCGGTGAGAACCTCTTTGATGCGGTTGGCGGTGACGGTGTCGATGCCCTCACCCTGGATGACGTTGATGGTGTCGGTGAGGGTGATGGTGCCCTCTTCATCGGTCACCTTCTGGGGAGTGGGGTAGATGGTGTAGTTGCCGCCGGACACATCGGGGGTGTCATCCTTGGAGTTGTACACAGCCAGCTCAAAGATGGACACAGACTTCCAGTCGGCCTGGTCGTAGCGGCTGACGTACACCCGGAGATAGCGGCCCACGGCGGGAGCCTCCAGGGAGATGCTCTCGTCCTTGGTGGTGGGGTTGGAGTTGCGCTCAAACACGGTGGTCCAGCTGTCGGCGTTGTCAGACACCTCCAGCTTGTACTCCACGATGTTCTGCTGCTCCCAGGAGATATCCACCGTATCAAAGGTGGTGGTGGTGCCAAAATCCACTTGCAGCCACTTGGGAGCGGTGCCTGCACTGTCGGCGTTGGTGGCCCAGCGGGTGCTGGAGTTGCCATCCACAGCCTTGTCAGCGGTGAAGCTGGTACCAGACTCCACATCACTGGCCGTGGCGGTCTTGTTCAGGGCCAGATTGGTGTCGGCGGCAGCCTGGGCGGTTTGGGAGAGCAGTCCCAGGCCCGGCATACCGGTGGTGACCATGCATACCGCCAGGACTGCACCTGTGATGCACTTTACGAGTTTGTTCAAGATAGTTCCTCCTTTGTCAAGATTGCTCCTTTTCTTTCTTTCGCTTGTTTGCTGTTTTCGCCTCCTATGCTCTCATCTATGGTAAAAGGGGGTCTATGGCCGCCCTGTTGCCATCTCTGGTCCATACAAAGGAAAACCCCACCAGAACGCAGGAAAGGGAAAACGACACTCCAACACTTTGGGGGAAGCCTCCAACTGTGCCTTGCGGTTCGGTACGGGGTTGACAATTTGTGAGGATTATGCGCTGGAAAAGGGGACGGGGGAAACGATACCCATTCCAGGCCTTTACCCACCTATTGTAGACCGGAAACTGTGAAAAGTCAACAAAAGAATCGAAGTAAAATGGAATTGAAACTATGCGAAATAGAAGATGGTATATAAAAATTGTGAGGAATTATATGGAGAAGTGGAGACAAACTGGCTACATGGGTGCATTTTATTCCTCTTCTGGTAAAGGATAATTTTGCTGGGAGAGGTGGGGGGATTTTCGACATTTTTTAGGGAAAGGGCAGGTGGACATTTCTGTCAAAAGCATGGTATATTATTCAACTGAGTGTAGACTCCATGAAATAAGAAACTGAGAGGGAGATTCATTGCGTATGAGTAAACACGAACGAGAAAAACAACACCAGGTAGACGCCGACTATTCCCTGGAGGCGGTGCCCGCCTCAGCCCGGAAAGGCTTTTGGAATATGTTCTTTGTCATGCTGGGCTTTACCTTCTTTTCTGCCAGCATGAGCGTGGGCGCCAAGCTGGGCAACGGCCTGGACCTGTCCGGCTTTGCCTGGGCCTGCCTCATCGGCGGCCTGATTCTCTCCGCCTACTGCGGCATCCTGGCCTACATTGGCTCCAGCACCGGGTTGAACATGGACCTGCTGTGCCGTAAGACGTTTGGTGAGAAGGGCTCCTACCTGTCCTCCGCCATTCTGGGCTTTACCCAGATCGGCTGGTTTGGTGTGGGTGTGGCCATGTTCTCCATTCCTGCTGCCGAGCTCTTGGGGGTCAATGCGTGGGCTCTGACCATCGTGGCTGGCCTGCTGATGACCGCCACCGCGGCCACCGGCATGAAGGCCCTGGAGATCGTCAGCTATATCTCCGTGCCCCTCATTGTGGTACTGGGCATGTACTCCATGATCACCGCCACCGGAGAGGGCGGCGGACTCACCGCCATCTTCGCCCAGTCTGCCGGCGGCATCAGCCTGGTCACTGGCATTGGCTACGTCATCGGCTCCTTTATCTCCGGCGGCACCGCCACCCCCAACTTCATCCGTTTTGCAAAAAACAGCAAGATCGCGGTGTGGACCACCGTCATCGCCTTTTTCCTGGGAAATACTCTGATGTTCTGCTTCGGCGCTGTGGGCGGCGCCTTCACCGGGAAGGATGATATCTTCTATGTGATGATCGCCCAGGGTCTGGCTATCCCCGCCCTCATCGTGCTGGGCGCCAACATCTGGACCACCAACAACAACGCTCTGTACACCGGCGGCCTGGCCATCTCCAACGTCTCCGGGGTGCGCATGAAGTTCACCACTTGGATTGCCGGTATCGTGGGTACCGCCTTGGCCATCTGGCTGTACTGGAACTTCACTGGTTGGCTGAACATCTTGAACTGCGCGCTGCCCCCCATCGGTGCCATTGTCATTCTGGACTTCTTCAAAAACCGCAGCAAGTTCCGGGACGCCGATCGGCGAGTGACCGTCAACTGGTTCAACATGGCCGGCATCGTGGTGGGTGCTGTGGCAGCCAACATCCTCCCCTGGGGCATTGCCGCCATCAACGCCATGATCGTGGCGGCGGTGTGCTTCTTCCTGGGGGAACTGCTGGGTAAAAAACACAACTAAACAAATAGGGAGGATTTTACCATGCTCTTTCAAAAGCTTCACCTGGGCAATGCCCAGGACACGGTGGACATTCGAGTCACCGACGGCAAGTTTGACGCCATCGCTCCCCACCTGGAGCCCCTGCCTGGGGAGGAAGTGGTGGCCGACTGCGCCGGAAAGATGGCTCTGCCGCCCTTTGTGGAATCCCACGTGCACCTGGACACCTGCCTCACCGCTGGCCGTCCCCGCTGGAACCTCAGCGGTACCCTCTTTGAGGGCATCCAGTGCTGGGAGGAGTACAAGCCCTCCCTGACCCATGAGGACGTGAAGGCCCGGGTCAACCAGGCCATCCGCATGCAGGCGGCCAACGGCATCCAGTACGTCCGCACCCACGTGGACATCAACGACCCCAAGCTCACCGCCCTGGAGGCCATGCTGGAGATTCGGGAAGAGGTCCGTGACTACATGGACATCCAGATCGTGGCCTTCCCTCAGTACGGCATCCTCAGCTACCCCAACGGGGCCAAGCTGCTGGAGCAGGCCCTGGAGATGGGAGCGGACGCCGCCGGAGCCATCCCCCACTTCGAGTTCACCCGGGAGTACTCCGTGGAGTCTCTGAACATCTGCATGGACCTGGCTGCCAAGTACAACAAGCTGGTGGATGTCCACTGTGACGAGATCGACGACGAGGCCTCCCGTGGTCTGGAGACCCTGGCCGCCCGGGCCTATGAGATGGGCATGGGGGAGAAGGTCACCGCCTCCCACACCACCGCCATGCACAGCTACAACAACGCCTACGTCATCCGCCTGATGCGGCTTCTCAAGCTGTCCGGCATCAACTTTGTGGCCAACCCCTGCGTCAACGTCCACCTGGGCGGCCGCACTGACACCTACCCCAAGCGCCGCAGCATGACCCGGGTGAAGGAGCTCACCGACGAGGGCATCAACGTCTCCTTCGGCTCCGACGATATCTTCGACCCCTGGAATCCTCTGGGCAATGCCAAAATGCGGGACCAGGTGTTCATGGGCCTGTATGCGGGCCACATGCTGGGCTATGAGGAGATCGTCAACTCCTACCGCTTCGTCACCACCAACGCTGCCCGTACCCTCCACCTGGGGGATGCCTATGGCATCAAGGAGGGCAACGATGCCAACTTCATCATCCTGGACGCCAAGGACTGGTACGACGCATTGAACTATGACGCCAACGTCCTGCGCAACTACCGCAAGGGCAAGCTGATTGCCAGCACCGCCCCTGTGGACAAGCAGGTGTTCTTCTAATTCTGATGGCATGAAAAAATCCCACGGAGACCCATTCAGGGTTTCCGTGGGATTTTGTTATGCGCCGGGCAGATATGCCCACTCCTCCATGGGCAGAGATTGCGTGGAGGCGTCCGCATTGTAGATCAGGGAGTCCCCCTTCTTATCAAATACATAGATGGTGTCGCTGTATATATACAAGGTCAGGGTGTTCGCTGTCTCCTCATAGTACCCCCGAGTGACAGAACTCATGAGAATGGAGCGGGACCAGGTGAAGGAGCCATCACTGAATAGCTCCAGATACGATGCGTCAAAATCAAGGGTGGTGTCTGGAGTTTTCAGATGAAAGGTGCCGGGGAGGTCTGCGCCCCAATAGGTGGCCAGGCGTTGGGCGGGGGGTCTGCCGTAGAACAGGTGGATGGTCTCGTCTCCGGTGCCGTGGTACCCTCCATTGGCTTTTTGGTACAGGGGCTGAACCACCAGGTGGATGAACCATCCACCCAGGTCACTCACCCCGTCGTCGGTGTAGGTGATGGTGCGCTCACCACCTGGAATACCCTCGGCCACATGGGTGATGGAAAATTGGTCAGCATCTGGGGCCAGACGGCGAATTTCCTCCTGGGGCAGATACTTCAAGGCCTCCAAATAGTCCCGCAGTTTGTATATGGTAGTCTGCTCTGGACAGGTGGTGGGCTGGGTGACCGTATACGTGCTGTCCTCCAGATTCAGCCGCAGCTGTGCGCGGTAAGTCTGGTTGTGCTGGGTGTAGAAAAAGCGAACGGTGCCGGATTTTTCCCACTGAAAGTCTGCGTTGAGGAGCACTTCAAACTGGTCGGTGTTGACGTTGAGCTCGGAGGGATACTGGAGATGCTCTATGTGCGCGATCTGCTCTACAATCTCCTGGGGGTCTAAATCTGCCACATTGTGTCCCTGCATGGGGAAGCCTCGGGACATGGGGGGATTGGTGAGAAAGCACACTCCAACGATGGCGCACACCACCAACGAGGCGGACACCGCCAGAACGGTGGGCCGCTGATAGCGCAGCACCGACTTCACCCGCTGCTTCACCCCAACCTCCCCAAAGGCCAGAGGACAGGCGGCAATGGCAGGGCGGCGCACCGAGCAGGAGAGCAGTGCCTGGGAGTAGTCCGCCCGCTGCCGGGGCTCCATGCCCCGCACCACCTTCTCGTCACAGGCCAGCTCAATATCTCGGCACAGCAGCAGATAGGCCAGCCACAGCAGAGGGTTGAACCAGTACACGCTCAGCAGCACAAAGGCCAGGAGTTTCCACCAGTGATCTCTGCGCTGGATGTGAGCCCGCTCGTGGGCCACCACGTGCTCCATGGTGTCCTGGTCCAGATAGAAGGGAAGGTAAATCCGGGGGTGAACCAACCCCAGCACGAAGGGGGAGAGCACCGCCTCACTCTGGTAGAGATTGTTCTCCAGCTGTACCGCCGTGGCCACCCGCCGCTGCAGGCGCAGATAGCTCACGGCACTCCAACCTAGCAGCGCCGCCACACCAAAGAACCAGAGGACCGCCAGAACCGGAAGCCAAATCTCCAGGAGATTGGGGGCGGCGTCCGTGGTAGAGGTAGCGGCCTGGGAGAGTACGGGATTGATGGACTGGTTCAGGGTGGGAAATCCGGTGTAGACCCTGTGGATGCCGTCGGTGAGAATGGTAGGGGAGATGGTCTCGGCACTGGGAATGAGGCTCAGGGCGCTCTCCAGGGAGAAGGGGAAGATGAGCCGTACTCCCACAATGCCCCACAGCAGCACATGGGCCCATTTTGGGGCCCGTTTCAGCACCAGGCGGGCCAGAAGTACCACCGACACCAGCCAGCTGGCAGAAATACTGATGTTTACGATGTGCAAAAACAGCTCAGTCATGGCCCATTCCCCTTTCTAAATTGGTCGATCATCGCCTGTACCTGGTCGATCTCCTTCTGGGTCATCTTCTGGTGGCGGGTAAAGGCCGCCACAAAGGCGGGGAGCGAACCCTCAAATTTGGTCTCCACCAGCTCGTCGATCTCAGCGGCCTGCACCTGGTCCTTGGAGACCAGAGAGGTGACAATGGTGTTCTCGTTCTTCAGCACCCCTCGCTGGGCCAGACGCTTGATGACCGTGTAAGTGGTGGAGTTTTTCCACCCCAGCTGCTCCTTGCACAGGGCCACCAGCTCCCCACTTTTGATGGGCTCGTGCTCCCACAAAATCAGGCAGAAACGGTACTCACTCTCGAAAATCTTCGGCGTGTCCATGGTGTCACCTCCTTAGTCTAATGCGTTCGATTACACTGCCAGTCTAACGCATTCGATTGAATCTGTCAATGGAAAGATAGAGGATGAGGGGAGAGAAGTTGCACAGGGGGATTGATTCTTTGTGGAAGATATGAGAGAATGGGCGAAAGCAAGACCTCAAACGAGAGAGAAATGGGAGGGAATACCACATGGAGGAAGAGAACTTGGTATCAGTGGAGAAAGCAAAGTCCTGCTTTGGCAGATTGGGATGGGCCCTGTGTGCCTATGCGATGGTCATTGTCGTGCTGCAGCTTGTGGCAGTGGCGATTGGGGGCGTGTTGTTTGCCATGGGTGTGAACGTGTTAGAGAACGCCTGGTTTTTGTGGGCGGCTTCCTTTATCCCGCAGTACCTGGTGGGTGTGCCTCTGTTTTTGTTGATCCTCCGCAAGATGCCCGTGGTGGAGCAGTCCCAGACCAAACTGGGGGGAGGAAAGTTTTGGGCGCTGTTGCTGATGTGCTTCCCGGTGATGTTCATCGGAAATCTGGTTGGCACCTTCTTGTCCGGGCTGCTGTCCGGCGGAACAGCACAAAATGGTGTGGAGGCCATGGTCAGCGGTGGAAACCCGTTGATTCTGTTTACCGTGGTAATTTTGGCCCCGCTGATGGAGGAGCTGGTTTTCCGTAAGCAGCTGCTGGACCGTTGCGCCCAGTATGGGGAAAAGACTGCCATGGTGTTCTCCGCCCTGGCCTTTGCCATGTTCCACATGAACCTGTTTCAGTTCTTCTACGCCTTCGGCATGGGCCTGATTTTTGCCTATGTGTACCTGCGCACCCGTCGCCTCCGCTATCCTGTGCTGATGCACATGATCATCAACTTCATGGGCTCGGTGGTGCCTCTGTGGGTGGTGTCCAACCTGGACTTGGATGCCCTGTCCAACTTGAACCCCCAGAATCTGGACCAGGAGATGCTGGCGGCCATTCTGCCCGGCCTGCTCATCTACCTGGCCTATGTGGTGGTGCAGCTGGTGCTGGTCATTGCGGGCCTGGTGATTGGGATCGTTATGCGCAAGTCCTTCACCCTTCAGCCCGCCCCGGAGGAGCTGCCCCGGGAAGGCCGGGCCAAAACGGTGTACGGCAATGCAGGCTTCGTTCTCTATGCGGTTCTGTGCGCGGTGGCATTTCTCTTTAGCTTATTTTCCTGACCGTATAAGGATATAAAAAGCGCCTGGAATCCGAGGATTCCAGGCGCTTTAGCTTTTAGGGTTTGGAGAGGGAGAAGGTCACGGTGACGTCGCCGTGGCCCAGAGCTTCCTGCCATCCGGTGAGGTCGGTGACCTGTCCCAGGCGGGTGTAGCTCCAGGAATTGGAGCCGTAAAAGAGGACAATCTGGTTGCCCTGGTACAGCATAATGTCCCCGGACTGGGTGGACATGTGGGTGTTGCTGGTGGGGAGGGACTGGCCCAGGCTGCCCACCTTTTCAAAGCCGCCGTAGTCCTCCAGGGAGAGGGTGAGGGGGCCGTCGGTGAGCAGGTCCGCCAGGGCCTCGGCGCCCTGGTTGTCCGCAAAGGTGGCGGGGAAGGTGACTCCCTCCACCGTGAGATAGAAGGTGTGGGTGTCCACAGTGGTATCCTCCTTTGATTCCGGTGAAATGGTAGAGGTGGGACTGGGGTGGGAGGTAGTGGCACAGGCCGCCAGACACAGAGCCAGCACCACGGCCCACAGGGCATATCCAATCCGCTTCATGGGTTATTGGGCGTCCGAGCCGCAGAGAATCTCGCCCCGGGACTCCGGGTCATCCCGGATGATCTCGCCCACAGAGGGGACCACAATGCGGCCGGAGCGAGGGTTCTTGATGCTCACCACCGGGGTGAGCACCGTGGCCTCCACCTCACTCTTTTCAAAGGCCAGATCGGTGTCCTCCATGCGGCAGTCCACTAGCTTTAGACCCTTGCAGTAGCACAGAGGCTGGGTGCCGATGATGGTGCAGTGCTCAAAGGTCACGTTTTCACAGTACCAGGCCAGATATTCCCCTTTCACTATGCTGTTGCGCACCACCACGTTTTTAGCGTGCCAGAAGGCATCCTTAGTGTCAAAGCGGCAGTTGTCGAAGATGGCGTCCTCGATGTACTGGAAGGAGTATTTGCCCCGGAAGATCACATCAGTGAAGCGCAGATGGGTGGAGCGCATCATAAAATATTCACTCTCTGCGGTGCAGTGGTCCATGGTGATGTCGTGCACCGACCAGCCAAACTCCGGGGAGATGATGTCACAGTCCCGCAGGGCCACCTGGCCACACTCCCGCAGCGCCTTGATGCCGTGGAGTTTGGTGTTGGTGATCTCAATGTGGTGGGAGTACCACAGGGCCGCCCGGCACATGGGGGTCAGCTCACTGTCTCGAATCACCAGGCCGTCGTCGTGCCAGAAGGGATAGCGCAGGTTGAAAAAGCAGCGCAGGGCCTGGATGTTGGCCCCCTCCTTGAAGGCGCTCTCCCCGTCGGCGGGTCCGTCAAAGGCACAGTCGGTGACCTGAATGTCCCGCTGGCCATACAGGGCTCGCTCTTGGTCAAAGGTTTCATGGTGGATGTATCTCATGGTGTCGTTCCTCCATTTCTAGAACTGGTGTGGGGGTCAGCGGAGCGGCGCTGAATCCGGTAGACCAGATAGTCCAGACACCCAATCTGTTTTTCCATCTGGTGCACCCGGTCCAACAGGGCCGCACGGTGACGGGACAGAAGCTGTAGCTGCTGAGCGGTGTTTTCCGCCTGTGCGTAGGCCAGGTACTGCTCTACCTGTGGGGCGTCCAGCCCGGCGGCTTTCAGATTCAAGATCAGGTCCTGTGTGGTCATCCCTTGCTCACCTTCCATTTCGATACCCAGTATACCGAGGAACCTTCTATATATCAAATACTTATACTGAATGATGAGGCATAGTTGAAAGCTATGGCTGTGGGTGGTATACTGGGGAAAAAGGAGGCGAGAGGCGTGGAACTGCGGGTATTACAATATTTTCTGGCGGTGGCAAGAGAGCAGAGTATTTCCGGGGCGGCGGCATCGCTGCACCTCTCCCAGCCCACCCTCTCCACCCAGCTCAAGGCTCTGGAGGAGGAGCTGGGGAAACAGCTGCTCATCCGGGGCACCAAGGGGTCCCGAAAGGTGCTGCTCACCGAAGAGGGGATGATTTTGCGCAAGCGGGCAGAGGAAATTTTGGAGCTGGTGCAGATCACAGAGCGGGAGATTTCCCTGTCCGACGAGGTGGTGGCGGGGGATGTGTACATCGGGGCGGGGGAATCGGATATGATTCGCCTGTTTGCCCGGGCAGCCAAACAGCTCCAGGCCAAGTACCCCGACATCCACTACCATGTGCGCAGCGGCAATGCGGCCTTTGTTCAGGACTACTTGGACCGGGGGCTCATCGACTTTGGCGTGGTCTATGGCCCGGTGGACACCAGTATCTACAGCTCGGTGAAGGTTCCTGTTCACGACACCTGGGGGGTGCTCATGCGCAAGGACGCCCCGCTGGCAGACAAAGAGTATATTCAGCCTCAGGACCTCTGGGATAAGCCCCTGATTGTCTCCGCCCAGAAGGCGGACAACTGGTCTTTGACCAAGTGGTTTGAGCGGGACTATGCCAAGCTGAACATCGTGG
The DNA here is from genome assembly GCF_002161675.1 of Pseudoflavonifractor sp. An44. GTDB lineage: Bacteria > Bacillota > Clostridia > Oscillospirales > Oscillospiraceae > Enterenecus > Enterenecus faecium. The sequence goes on along the minus strand of NZ_NFIH01000007.1, from coordinate 49,956 downwards.
CCACCTATAATCTGGTGTTCAACGCCTCCCTGATGGTGGAGGAGGGGCTGGGCTATGCCCTGTGCTTTGATCAGCTCATCAACGTCAGCGGGGACAGCCCTCTGTGTTTCCGGCCCCTGTCCCCGTCCATGCGGTCGGAGGCGTCTATCATCTGGAAACGCTACCAGGTGTTCTCCAAGGCGTCGGAATGTTTTTTGAAGCAGCTCAAGGGGCTGATGACAGACCAAGAGACAGAAAACTCCCCGGAAACTGTATGAGTTCCGGGGAGTTTTTTCAGGCGCATCGGAGATAGGACGCCTTTTTCTGTTCGTAAACTTTCAGGGCTTTGGACACGCGGAGGACCAGATAGCCCCCGAAGATGGCGGTGTAGAGGATGATGTCCAGATATTTGTGGGAGAACTGGGGGACAAACAGCACCATCACATGGGCGTAAATCAGCCCAAAGAAGAGATAGGCCAGGCGCTGCAACCGTTTCCAGCTGGCGGCGCTCATGCGGCGGCGGACACGGGAGAAGGACGTCACCATGAGAGGAATCATGAGGAGGATCATGAGCAGGGAGAGAATGGCTGCCACCAGAGTGGTGGGCCGCATGGTTTCCGGGGCCACAAACAGCATGACAAAATGCCGGATGCCGTACATGAGGTTGTGGCCCAGAGTGAGAATGCAGGCCATAATGGACAGAGGGCCTCGGATGGCCAGCAACTTGCGCACCAGCGGTCTGCGGTGGTCCAGCGCCCCCACATACATCACCACCATGAACAGGGCGGTGGGCAGCGTGCCCCGGGTGAAGAGATTGACAATGTAGGTGTTCACCCACTGGGGTGCCGTGGCCCGAAGGCCCAGGCTGTAGTAGAGCACTTCACCCACCACCAACAGGATGGCCAGGGCGTAGAAGGCACCGGGGCGCTTTCGGATAGCCCCGTGACAGCTGACAGCGAAGAGCAGGGCCAGGGCGATGGATACCAGAATGTAGGGGTACATACCATTCCTCCTTGGGGAAATCTTTGTTTTTTGGCAGTTAGCAAAAGCTAACTGAACGGGAGTATACAATACCCTACCTGGTTTTGTCAACCCTGATTTTCTAAGGAGGTTAGTTTGTCATGCCAGTTTGAAAGAGCCGGAACACCTGTTGAGCGGTGGCGGCCAGGTTGGCCCGGGCGGTGTCCGGCTCCATGGCCTGCTCCAGGGAGCAGGGGCCAGAGAGGATGGGGAAGAAGGCGTCAATGCCCTGGGTGTGACAGGCGGTGGCGTCTGGGGTGACGCAGCCTGCCAGGGCGACCACCGGCTTGTGGTGCCGTTTGGCCAGCTGGGCCACTCCCACCGGGGCTTTTCCCATGGCAGTCTGGCCATCCAGCCGTCCCTCTCCGGTGATGACCAGGTCGGCATCCCGGATGAAGTCCTCCAGATGGGTTTCTTCCAGCACGATGGAAACCCCAGGCTCCAACGCCCCACGGAGGAAGGTTTGGAAGGCGAAGCCCAGCCCTCCGGCAGCTCCCGTTCCCGGTGCATTGGGGTGGGCGGTGTCCGGGCACACGGCCTGGGCCAGCTGGGCGTAATGGAATAGCCATTGGTCCATATCCTGAATGGTTTCAGGTGTGGCCCCTTTCTGGGGACCGTAGACGGCGCTGCAACCCTGGGGGCCGCACAGAATATTGGTGACATCGCAGGCCGCCCGGAACTCACACTGGGCCAGCTGGGGGAGAACTCCGTCGCAGGTGATGCGGGCCAGATGGGAAAGCCCCTGGGCGCCGTGGGGGATGGGGCGGCCCTCCGCGTCGAAAAAGCCGTAGCCCAGGGCCTGGAGCATGCCCACACCTCCGTCGTTGGTGGCGCTGCCTCCGATGCCCACCAGGAAACGGCGGCAGCCCTTGGCCATGGCGTCTCGGATGACCTCGCCCACGCCGTAGGTAGTGGTGTATAGGGGATTGCGCTGGGACTTCGGCACCAGGGTGAGGCCCGCTGCCCCGGACATCTCCACCACCGCGGTGCCTGAGTCGGGGAGGATGCCATAGGAGCACACCACAGGAGCACCCAACGGCCCGGTCACCGTCACCTGCTGCCATTGGCCGCCCATGCCGGAGATCAGGGCTTCCACGGTGCCCTCGCCCCCGTCGGCCAGAGGGCGGACGGTCACCGATACTCTGGGGTCTGCCTGGGCAATCCCTGCCCGGACCGCTTGGCCCGCCTCCATGGAGGAGAGGCTGCCTTTGAACGAGTCCATGGCCACCACAATGTTCATAAAGAGACCTCCTAAGCTGGTAATTTTCTTGGGTTCATGATACCACAGGGAGTTTCCCCATACAAGACGAACACCCCCGGAACGAGTGTTCCGGGGGTGTATGGAGCTATTTTGATAGATATTCCGCAAAGGAACAGAGAATCCCTCGGGCGGACCCATCCAACGTGGCATGTTGACGGGCCACCATGGCATCGCACTGGGCCTGGTCGAACAGAAGGTCCATGGCAACTGCCATGAGCTGGTGGGGGTCCTGACACACTTGGCTCATGCCATGGGTGTGGAAGTATTGGGCATTGCAGGTTTCACAGCCGGGGATGGCCGCTGTATGCAAAATGGGAATGCCGCATACGGCCGCTTCGGTGGAGGAGAGTCCCCCGGGCTTTGTGACAAACAGGTCCGAGGCCCGCATATAGTCCGCCATGTCCTGGGTGTATCCCACGATCACGGTGTTTTTTGGGCGTTTGGCCATGAGGGTGTTGTACAGCTCTTGGTTGTTGCCGCAGACAACCACCAGAGACACATCCTGACGTTGGGCAACCCCGTCCATCAGTGTCTCTATGGTCTCTCGGATGGTGCCGCCGCCCATGCTTCCCCCTGCTGTCAGGATGTATTTTTTGTGGGGGTCCAGATGCAGGCGTCTGCGGGCCTCCTCTTTGCTCTGGCGGTTGGCAAAGACGGGGCTTGTGGGGATGCCCAAGGGGTGCAGCTTCTCTAACGGAATGCCACGGCGCACGTAGTCGGAGGCCAGGTCCGGGGCGGGGATGACATAGGCGTCGCAGTTGGTCTCCTCGGTAAAGGGAATGCAGACGTAGTCGGTGGAGACAAAGATGGTTTTGGGAATCTGCAGGCCCCTGTTTTTCATATTGGTGAGGATTTCTGCTGGATACAGGTGGGTGGTAATAATCACGTCATAGGAATGGCTGGCCAGATACTTTTTCATAAACGGAACCATCCGATGATTGACGTGATACACCGGCGACCGACACGGCAATTTCCGGTACAGCTCCCCGGCGGTGTAGACGGCGCCAAACAGCCGGGGCGTGTTCTGTACCATGGAGATATAGGCACCGTTGATTCTGCGGGCAAGGGACTGACTGCGCAGAGTGTAGGGATTGAGCATGACGGCGTGATGGCCTCGCATGTGCAGCTCTTCCACAATTGCCTTTGCGGCGGAGTCGTGTCCACCTCCGGTGCCACAAGAGAGAATCAGCGCGTCCATACCCATTTCACCTCAATTTGCTCTCTCTGCTCCTTGCTCATATGTAGCCGCAACAGGACCACCCCAGAGATGATCAAAAATCCCATCCAGATGGCGGGAATCTTCACAATGAAAATCATGTGGACCAGAGCACAGAGATAGGCCACCAAGGTGCGGTAAAAGTGGGGGCTGATTTGGAGCACGACAGAAAGTAATATGAAATACATGGCCAGCGTCGCCACTGGCTGCCAGATGGGGAGGAGGCCAAGCAGGCAGCCGAAGGTGACGGCAATGCCTTTTCCCCCTTGAAAGCGGTAAAACACGGGGAAGGCGTGTCCAATCACTGGAGCAGCCAGCACCAGGGCACAGGCAATGGGATCTGGCCTAGGTCCGGCCAGGAAGGCAAATACGGGGATAAACCCTTTGAGCAGATCACAGACAAGGGTGAGCACACCGCACCAGAAGCCGCCGTACTGGAAGGCGTTTGCGGTACCTGGGTTGTGGTCGTTGCTCCGCTCTATGAGGTCTGGCTTGTGGAAAAGCCTGGCGAATATCTGGGCATACAGCACACTACCTGAGAGGTATCCCACCAAGGCGTAAAGAATGGTTCTCAAAACAGTCGTCCCTTTCAAACAAAGAATGGATCATGAATTCATAAAAAGGCATTTTACAACGGTCTATTCCATTTGTCAAACGGATCTATCCACATAGAAGAAGGGACAATCGTGAAGGGATACCGTAGAATACATAGAAAAACCCCGGAAATACAAGGCTTTGATAAGGATGGTAGCAAGAAACCAGTAAAATCAAGGCTTTGTGGATAGCAACAGGCAATGCGGCAATTAAAACTGAATAAGTTTACAGAGCAGGGATACCGTTTTCGTCAATGGTATCCCTTTTCTGTTGCTCCACACTGACGCCATAGGTACAAAAACCTGTGGCGTTTTTTTGTGCCCATTTTTGGAAAGGAGCTGGATAGATGAAACTGAATGAAGCGGAAATGAGGATGGCGTACCAGATCGAGAGTACAGACCCGAACGCTGTTCTGAATGAAATTTATATGACCTGGCGCCTGTCAAGGAACCAGGCTACCAGGGATACGGCGGAAAGCCTCATGGCGAAGCTGCGCTCCCTGTCAAACAACGAGTGCATGGATTTGATCCGGGAGGTCCAGACAAATTACCGTCTGCCGGGAAAACCCCAGACTATCGGGGAGATGCTGGCGGAGGCCAGGCAGAAGTCCGGGGCGCAGAAGCTGGCCGGACACGATATCATGGCCCTGGAACGGTTTGACCCGGATACCCGGCACATGATCGTCTTTGACGTCCTCTCCCAAGCACCCCACTTGTTATTCAGTATAACATACTGTCTAACAAATGGGGTGCAGTTCAATATAGGCTACTGGCCGGGAAAACTTTATATTTTTTCACTGTCCTCTTGACGGGGAGCGGTTCACAGAACGCTCTCCAAAAAAGAGATTCGTTTTTACCGCGCCTTCTCCTGTTTCAGACGGCGGGTGGGGATTGCCAGCAGCTTACGCACCCGGCCCTCCAAATGCTTCTCAATGGCCTGCAAATGTTCTTCCGGCAGATTAATGCTTTCATGGCGCTTGAACCGGAACCCGATCATGCGGCGGAGCTGCTCTTTCTGCTTTGGCCCCATGACCTCCGCACACACCTCCTCATAGGAGATGTTGTAGGGGTTAGAACGGGTTTTTGCATACTCGTCCAGGTTCGCATAATCTTCCTTGCCGGCATAGCAGAACAGGGACAGCCCGTTGTCAAAAATGGGGGCTGGCGCGATGATGTTGCCGCTGTGGTTATCCCGCAGGACGCCAAAGTTTCCAAAGTGTCGGTCCTCGTTGTAAATCAGGGCGTCAAACACCAGCATACTGCGGATTTGCTCGGAAAACTCCGGCCCCAGCTTGTCGTAGTAGGCAAGGCAGGCGGCAATGCCCCCGGTTCGGACAATTCGCCCGATGGGGATATAGGCCGTGTCGATGTTGGTAAACAGGGCGCACTTAGAGGCGGTAATGCCTTTCCAGTTCTCCAGGTCATAATGCACGGCGTTCAGACGCATGGTTTCCGCAATCTGCGAAGCATAATACTCGCAATACGGCTCCCGGCCCGCATTGGACGCGCCGGTCGTGCCGCCCTTATAGAGATAAATCCCATCGTGCTCCACATAGCGCCACGCCTTGGGCAGCATACCGCCTGTGGTCAGCTCTGGGGATGTGGTAAACGCCTGCCGGCTCCCGCCTGCGCCGGTATAGGCCACCAGCGCCAGTATCTCGGAAAAGCGGTTTTCGTAAAGATTGTATTGGGAGAATTTCCCCTCAAATCCTTCCGGCACCACCCAATAGCTGTCGTTCAGCGACAGCCCCTTGCATACATCGATGATTCCCTTGGTGTCGTTATGGCTGAGGCCAAGGGTTTTCAAAATCTCGTCCACAAAGGCGCGGTTTTTGGGGATAACCCGCCGCTCCAGCCAATGAATGACGCCCTCGCCGGTGCGCTCCATATCCAAAGGCAGCAAATGGGCCTGCTCCTCGTTGGTGTATAAGATTTCGGCTACAAGGCCGGACAAGCCCTGCTTTTCCATGGAAAAGCGCATGAGCTCCGTATCATAAATGCGGAGACTGTAAACATGACTCATAGGCTCCTCCTTGTCGTTTAGTTCCAGTGAAACATCCTTCCCCAGCGCCGAAGCGATTTTTAAGATCATATCAAGCGTGGGGTTCTGTGTCCCACTTTCCAGGCGGTTAATGCCGGAACGCTGGATTCCCAGCCGCCTTGCCAGTTCTGCCTGGGAAATGCCCTGCTCCAGACGGGCCTCCACAAGCTGGGATATGATTTTCTGCCGTTTGCGCAGTTCATCCATACTCTCACCTCACTGCTTTAATGTTAACATATATGATAACAATTTGCAAGCGGGAGAATCTGTCGAAGCTGGGAAACCGGCAACTCACCGCTCCGGCTCTTTGCTGTGGCTGCCCCGAATGGGAATCCCCAGCCGGTGGCACAGAAAATCGTTCACATCCTTTCCACGGGGCAGGGGTCTGTTCTCCACCCGGTAGCCCGCTGGCATGACAGCTATGATTGCCCTGGCCGCCAGCCTGCCGGCGGTGTCATTGTCCAGATGGAGATAGACCGTTTTCACATGGGGGTGGTCCTCCAAAAACCGGGTGAGGGCCACTGGCAGCTTGCTTTCCTCCATCTTTTTCTTCGGCTGGTACACCCCGGCCAGGGACAGCAGGTTGTGCCGCCGCCAGTCAATCCCGTCCAGCTTGCAGAGCGTGGCGTAGGACATGACATCAATGGCGCACTCGCACAGATGGACCGCCGGATTTTCCACGCAAGCGGGCAGGGCAAAGGAAAAGTGCTTATCACTGCCGCTTAAATCCCCGTGGAACCGGGCTTCACGGATTCCCCGCAGGCAGCCGAACCGCGCCTTGCCGTCCTTGTCGAAGCCCACAAAAACCACGTTGCTGTGGCCTTTGTTCCGGCTCTCATAAATCCGCCCGGTCTGGACGCAGTAGTCCAAAATCTCCTGGTCAATGCCCCGGCCCTTGAGATAGGCCATCATCGCCCGGTTATCCGGGGCGGCCTGGGGCAGAAGCAGGTGCTTGGGCTTTTCCTCTTTCGGCGCTGGTACAAAGGAAGGCGGGGGGATGGCAGCCCTTCCGGAGATGGTTTCCATGGCCTCCCAAAAGGAATAGCCGTTGACCTTGATGAGATAGTCCAGCGCGCTGTAACCGCCGATCCCACGGGAAAACCAGCACCATTTGCCGTTGGAAATCCGCAGGCTGTCATGAGTCTTGGTACAGTAGACATTGCCGGACACATGGACCAGCTCCTGGGGTTCGCAGGTTTGCAGGTAGGTGAGCAGGTCCACCTGCCTTGCCCGTTCGATGGCTTCTGAATCGTAAAAAGGCATAAAAAAATACAGCCCCCTTCACATAGCCGTAGATTAGCCGCCCCTTGTGGGGTAGGGCTATGTAAAGGGGGCTGTACTCTTTTCAGATATGGAAAAAGCCGACTGGATTGCTCCAATCGGCTTTTTCTGCCTATACTTTTTATATGTTATTTGAGCTTTTCAACATCCTCCAAATAAATAGACACCTCTCCACACTTGGGACAAATGGCTACTTTAGGTTTGCCCATCCTTCCACCAAATAGTTTATTTTCATCTGATGATAAGATAATACCGTATCCACCTCCTTCGATCTTAATAGCACAATTTTCTTTCATTTCACTACCACAGCGGATACATTTACGCATTTATAATTACCTCCTAAAATTCCAATTTTCTTAGTTCTATAAACTGGGATTTATTTTTGTTCTATTATTTCTAATAGTCTTCTTACATAATCATCTGCATGGTTTATTGAAAACTCTCCATGATACATATTAGGAAGAACTTGTATAGAACTATTCTGTAGTTTTTTATGAATTAGTTCTGCTGATTTTTTCATTGAGTGATTTTCTTTTTCTCCGACAAAAATATGAACAATTGCTTCGCTCTCTTCAATCCCATCTTTTAAGGAATATAATGAGTTTTCCTGTAAAAAAGCAATCATATCGCCCTTTGTTATTGCACAAGTATCTTTGTAATAATTATCAAACAAATGCTGCTTTATTCGTAATGATTTGAATTGTAATTTTGAAAACCATTTATACTTTATCAAACCATAACAACTCCCAAACGCAGGCTTAATCATAAAATATGTGAATTTTGAAGGTATTACAAGTGCGCTTTCCACTATTGCATACTTACATATATCCTTACGATGAGATAAAATTTCAAGTAAAATCTGTCCTCCAAGTGATAGTCCTCCAATCAATAAAACGGAACCATCCAGTTTATCATTTATAAATTCTATAATCTCTAAAGCGTTATTTTCTATCGTCGTAAATCGTTTATCACTTCCTGCATGACCGTCTAATATAGGTATAATTATATGATAATCCGTTTGTAGCATTTCAGCAATTTCTTTGTAATTCCACCATGACAAACCACCTCCATGTAGGAGGATAATTACATTACTATTTCCTTTCCCATATTCAGCATAGTTCAACCTTTTTCACCTCGCTGTAAAATTCCAATTTGCCACTTTCTTTATAAATTAAGATTTTCTGATTTGTTCTATCTCAACATCAAAGTCTATACAAATTTACTCTATTCTAGTTTTATTGGGATGTTTCCTAACAAATCAATCAGTATGTGTCATTTAACAGAAAATCCGCCAAATGCACGATTTTCACCCCATTGATGTTTCCCGTGGCCAATTCGTCCAGCGTTACCACATATTTCGGATAGTGGTCTTTGATTTCGAGGAGATTGGCAACCTCCCGATCCGATTCCTCCGGCAGCCTGCGGCACACCTGGACGTAGATACGCTCATCGCGCCGCACCGCTACGAAGTCAATCTCTTTCGTTTCATTTTTCCCGATATAAACTTCATAGCCCCGCCGCCGCAGTTCAAAATACACGATGTTTTCCAGCATAGCGGCAATGGACGTAGGATGAAAGCCCATGATGCAGTATTTCAGAGAAGCGTCTGCCAGATAGAATTTTTCCTGGGTTTTCAGCACGGATTTTCCCTGCAAATCATACCGCTGGCAGCGATAGATCACAAACGCCTTTTCCAGCCAGTTCAGATAGTTGTAAACCGCCTCCACGGATAGGGAACGCCCCTCGCTTTTGAGGAACTTCGCAATGGCGTTGGCGGAAAAGGTCTTGCCCACATTTTCCACGATATACTTGACAACACGGTTGAATAAATCAAAGTTCATGATATTATGCCGCTTGGTAATATCGTTGGTAATCACGGAGTTATAAATGCCCTCCACAATCTGATAGGCGGAGCGTTCGTCAAAGCTGCCCAGCGCCACAATGGGAAAACCGCCCAGCCGCAGGTATTCGTTTAACAGCTCCTTGGGGGAACGGGAATCCGGTTTCTTAAAATCCAGATATTCCGCAAAGGACAGAGTAAAGACCGGGATGGAGATATACCGCCCCGTCAAATAGGTGGAGATCTCGCTGGACATCAGTTTGGAATTGGAGCCGGTCACATAAATGTCGGTATTGGAATTTTCCAGCAGGCTGTTGACAGCTTTTTCCCAGCCGGTAATTTCCTGTACTTCGTCCAGCAGCAGATAGTAGCGCCCATTGCCGGTCATTTGCTCCTTGATGCCCTGATACATAGCCTTGTCGGTCATACCGTCGTCAAAGTCCTCCGACGTATAGCGCATACTGATAATGTGGTCTGCGGCAATCCCGCTTTTCAGCAGATCGTCCCGCAGCATATCTAAAATTGTGGATTTACCACAGCGCCGGATTCCTGCCAGTATCTTCACCAGCGGAACATCCCGATAGGTTTTCAGCGTGTTCATATATTGTGGTCGGATAATCATATCGTTCGCCTCCTTGTTCCTTACTAATAGTATAGCGAAAAACTCCAAGAATATCAATGGTTTTTACTTGTAATCCGTAAAAACTTATTATCCATAAAACCTTTTTTGGGTTTGAATGAATTTTGGTATGTAAAAGGCGGCATGAATTTCTCCATGCCGCCTAAAGAGCTATTCCGTTTTGAAAGTGCCGATTTTCTTCAGATAGGCAAATCCGTCTGCATGGCCCCGGAAGTAGATGTGTTCCCGTTCCATATTATCGTCCCGCATATACAGCCGGATAAATTCCTTCCAGGCTTCATGCTCCTCAGCAGTAAAAGAAAGTTCTCCCTTGCCCTCCAGCAGAGCGCCAATCACAGGATTTTGGCGTTTCAGTTCTTCCATCTGGGCCTTTAACTTGGCATATTCCGGGCTGGCAGCCGCCAAATCCATCACAATGTCGCTGTCGATTTCAGAAAACTGCTCGGAAATGCGCTCCGGGAGCAGGCAGTAGCTATCGTCCATCTATCATCACCCCTTGTTACGATTTTTATTATACTATACCTGCCCCGCAGCGCAATGGCAGAAGGACAAGATAAACTGGATTCGGTTTGGTCAAATCCTGACAAATCAGGACATCCCCTTCAAAAGAAAAACCGTTCACAAAGGCCGTCATGGAATCGAAAAAATGAAGGGGAAAATGCCCTCTAAAACACCCCGATTTCGGCTCGCAGTTGCCCCATTTTTTAATCATAACGGAGTCAAAAAGGGCCTGTTGCCCCATTTTTAATCAAGAAAAACAGGGTCAGAACAGTTCAAATCCAGCCAGAAACAGACAAAGGGCAACAAAAGATGTGAAATAGAAAAACCCCGAAAAACCGCAGTTTTTCGGGGTTTTTGAGCATCTTTGAACCAGTTTGAAGTGCTGATTAGCGCTTGCTGAACTTCAAGGACTTGGTGCTGTCCCTGCCAAACATCCGGTAATCCTTTCGCTTTCCACCTGATTTTTGGCTTAATACTGCGGTTTTTCTGCACACCAGATTCTAATTTTCATCCTCGTGCAAGACGCACGAAAAGCAGGTTTTGCTCCTTATGTGTGCCTTGCGTATCGCTGCCCAGGGCGACGCAGGACAACGGTAAGGAAAGACACTTGGTTGCTGTTCTTGTCTTCACCTCAAAATTAAATTCAGACACGGAGGACAGCATAATGGAAAAATACATTTTCGATCAAAGCAACGGCCTTTGGTATGCACTCCAGGGCAACTACTATATCCCCTGCTTAGTGCTGGATGAAGCGGGGACATCTTCTATTGGCATGTGGGGCAGAAAGCACCAGCAATACCTGAAAGAGCATCGACCTATGCTCTATTCTAATCTCATTCTCAGCGGAAGATTGCTCAGCTATCTGGCTGATATTGATACCCAGGCACGAAACAAACTCCATCTGCTCATAACACAGCTGGCAGAGAAGGAGGGTATCAATGAGCAGCTGAAAGCGCAGGATCAGATGGCATGGGTGGGAGCTATGAATAACATCCGAAACCGGGCAGAGGAAATCATCCTCCAAGAGCTGATCTATGGGGAGGATGCCGTATGAGACTTCTTGAAGAATTTTGGTATGGCAACATTGAACCGACCGAATACGACACAAACGCCTGCAAGGAATACAAGGAAGTGCTTCACCTGATTACCCGAAATGAAGAAAAGCTTCAGGCAACCATGACGGATGAACAGAAAGAACTGTTCTCTCGATATACGGACGCCGTTCGTGAGTATCAGACCATGGCAGAGTGCCTGCTGTTCCAAAATAGCTTTAAGCTGGGTGCCAGAATGATGCTTGAGGTCATGGACGAATAACAATATCAACGATCAGCCGGGTAGTAGTTAGCTACTCGGCTGATTTATTACTTCTACTCGACGATCTGCTCGTACAGCGCGTCTGTGATCTGACGCATTATTTCACCATTGATGTCACGCATATTGGAATAGCGTGAAACATCAATACGCACTATATCAGAAGCCTTCAAATCGCTATCTATTTCGGGACATTCACACCTTATTTTCTCTAAATAACGTTCGCTCTTAAATGCTACATATTGTTCTTTTTCCTTTGTGGAAAGCGGCCAGAAAGCGCATTTATAATTAAACCTTGAACGCAATTCAGGAGGAAGAAATTCTCCGATCTTTTCCTTAGGCATATTGGAAGTAAAGACAATAATGTATTTATCTAAGTCATACTCTCGTCCTAAGGAGTCTGTAAATTTTCCTTCTTCAAGCAGCTGCAAGAAAAAGTTATAAACGGGTTTGCTGGCTTTTTCAAATTCATCTATCAGGATTACCTTACTTCGGCTACGCATAAGCTTGTCCGGTAATTCACCTTTATTACTGCCAATATAACCTCGTGGACTACCAATCAAACTATTCAGTGCATCTTGAGCACTATAATTGCCGAAATTAATTTTTATCATTGGTTCCTCTGGTGCCAACTTCTGATGGAGCAATCTGGCGACTTCTGTTTTACCAATGCCCGATGCACCACATATTAAAACAGAGAAAATCGGCTGTTGGCCAATTCGATTGAAAAGCCTATACTTTGTTAATTCCTCCTTTAAGCGTTTTTTGAATAGTTCGTTGCCAAAAAGATTTTGATTTAAGTAATCTAAGATATTGTCAAAATCAGACTGATTAACGTCAACAATATTTTGAATTGGGTCCTTTTCAATTTTAAGGAAGCTCTCAAGCTCAAGAACTTTATCAATTTTGTAATACAGCAAATCTTGAACTTGTTTGCTATATTGACGCTCGATAATGACATACAAGGCAACAGACTGCTCTTTTTGAACAGCATTCAACATAAGTTCTGCTGGTGCAACAAGAGCATCAGCCCGATCTTCGCTATAAAATAATGAAGACAAATCAATAAAGACCGAGCGAGTACCTGCAGGAAAGTCAAATTTTGATTGATCTTTGGCGAAAAAAGACCAACTTAATATTTGCCCATCAGCTTCTTCAATTGCTTTAACAACACGCTCTCGGTTCTTTCGATCGTACTCATAAATACTTACTCTATCCATAATAACACCTAAGCATTAAGGTCCTGAATAATTGCAATAACATCGATGTAATGAACCTTCCCCTGCGTACCAGAAGCATTCGGAATATCTTTTTTAGCCTCTTCTTGGACGCCATCTTCAATATCCATACCACTGTCTTGAAAATCGACTGTCTGCTCTTGATTCTTTTTACTGCTATCGTTTAACGCCATCATGCGATTGATCTTTCGCTCAACATCACTGCGTTCAAATTCTCCTCGATAAATGCCAAGCACAGTAACTTTACCGATCTCAATGTCCGAAATGCTGTACTGACTTTCCATTTCATTTTCAGCGCTCATGGGAATTTTGAGCATCATGTGCTCATTGGAGCCAAATCTATGTGGCAACTCACCGCAAAGAACATAGGCGGAGCCTTTAAACATTACCTCCACAAGAGAGGTGAAGTTCATATTACCAATGCCTTTAACAGGTACTTGACTCACCAAACCACTCATAAGCGCTTTTGTAGCCAAAACATCATTGGAATTTACGACAGTAAGGTAAACATCTTTAATTTTTACCAAATTCCCAACCTTGCTATCGTCCAACCGACGCACTTCTTTGGCTTTTTCATAAATAGGTTTGAGAATTGTTGATTTAGAGCTTACTACTTTTACGGTATCTTCCACTCCATTAGATCTACTATGAGATAAATTACCATTTAGATCTATGCTGGGCAAATACTGACCAATAACGGGAATCTTTGAAGCAGCGCTTGTAGTGGCATCCATATCACCCGCTAATGATAGTTCTGTGTTCTTAATACGAGTAATTTTCTCTACTATCTGATTATCAAACAACATTGAAATTTCGGAAGCTTTCTCGTTGTTGATATAGTAGATATTAAACATATTCTTCAATTAATCCCCTCCTTGCAGCCCAATTCTTTAGCCACGTTCTCTTGAAGCCTATTCCTGTGCACCTTTTTTTAGATTACAATCCCGGCAAAGCATTTGACAGTTATCAGGCGTTGTCTTGCCGCCTTTGCTCCAAGGTGTAATATGATCAGCGTGCATCTGTTCAAACTCAAATTCTTCACCACAAATAGCACACTTATGTTCTTGCTTCTCGTAAGCAGCCAGAGCATCTCGGCGGTCAAAAGCACGAATCGACAATTTCTTTTCTTGGCCAGTCAGCAGGTACTCATAAATACCGGATTTTTTGGTCACATCTTCATCGCCCATGAGTCGCTGAATTTCCGTCTCCAGCTTCTTGGGGTCAAGGTCTGTCCGCTTGCCGTGCTGATTGTAGAAAAGGCCCCACGGAAGCCCCTTCATTTCTTTGCGCTTTTTCGGGAAAATCGCTTGTACCCAGTCGATCACAGAGCGGAAATAGTTCCACAACTGCACCGCACTTGGGTCGTTCTGATGCTCAGCCATGTACGCTTCAATGGTTTTTCCTTCAGCGCTGGCCGCCCAGAAAATAGCCGTTTCAAGGTATTCCTGACGGATAGAAGCGCCTTTCAAATAATCACCAGCCAGCGTACCTGCTGCGCAACCGGTCTTAGAGAAATACCGCTTTGCGTCAGAAGTCCAGCTACCGGCATAGACGGCGTTCCGCAACTCCTGATCGGTCAATTCTTCGCCTGCAATATTGATAATACGGAACCAATCCAGCTTTTCGCTGTCCGTACCATCACAGACATACACAAACAGGGGATAGTCAAGAATCTGCTGCTTCTTGTCGGCCGGAAGATTATAAAAATACTTGTCATCTACAGAGAAGGTACCGTCTACATACTCGCACAGGGAAATGGTACGCTGCTGACCATCCAGCACCTCGAATCCGTCGGAACCATCCTCTTTCTTTACCTTACACCAATACATCACGTTAAGCGGCAAGCCCTTCATGACAGTGCGAATGACTTCATCACGCTGAGCGTCTTTATAGACGAACTCCCGCTGATACTTCGGTCTTATATCAAGGCGCTCGTCGTAGCCAACGACACCTTCCTCTGCGTCGTTGAAGTATCCCTCACAGACTTCACCGACAGTCACTTTTAGTTCATTGATCTGCATATCATTTCACCTCTTTTGGCGGTTCTGGGTGTTTGTTTCGAATGAAAATTCGTTTATACTTTCGGGTTCCATCAATAAGGGGCTGAGCAACACCCGAATCCTCATGCCATAAACCATGAGAAAATCCTTTCCCTTCACTTTCGGTGCAGCCTAAAATTTCAAACTGATCTGGACTGTATTTATCCATAAAAGTAATAGGAACGCCCATTACGCCATCGTAATTACATGGAATATCGCATGTTTTAGATACTTCAACGGCGTCGTAATTATCAAACATTGGATATTCAGCAGGATTATAGCGCTTTACCAGAATCATCTCTTCATGGCGCTGCTTCAAATCAAGGTTTGTATACCAACGAACACCTTTGACCCGAATATACCGCTTTCCATCTTCATCTACACCACAGCCCGCAGCATTTAGCGGATAATCGTCTGGGACATAGAACTTCCGGTCACCCGAATGGATACTTGCTCCAAACCAGAGCTTATTCTCCATAATCAGAGGGAAAATCTCTTTGTATGTAATTGCGTTTACATTGCCGATTATGATGAAGTGCTTCTGGTGTTCCATCAACACCGCTACATAGTCACGGAATAACGAAAATGGGGGATTTGTGACCACAATATCGGCTTCATCCAACAAATCCAGACATTCAGGCGAACGGAAATCGCCATCGCCCTCCAACTCCACCAACTCGTTTTCGCCGGAGCGGAACAGTTCTGCCACATCCAGCATGTCCACACCGCCGTCGCCTTTCTTGTCATATACTTGAGTAACCACAGCCTTATAAGGACGCTTGCTTTTATTCTCTTCCACGCCCTTATCTTCAAAGTAAAAAGTCATCTGGCCGTTTGCGTCACAACCATATTGTAACTGCTGCCCTGCAATCGGAGACGAATAGTAGCAAGTTGCAATCAGCTTTTTCAGCCCCAAACGATTGAAGTTCAGAGCAAAATACTTAAAAAAGTTGCTCTCAAACGGGTCATCGCAGTTACACAGCACAGTCTTACCTTGGAAGTGCTTGCGATAATACCGCATTTCCTTCTCAATATCAGTCAACTGCGTATAAAATTCATCCTTCTTAGCTGTCCTTGCAGCACCCAGGTCAGCGTTCTTTGCCATTATTGCTCTGCCTCCTTTGCCTGATATTCTTTCAGCCATTCACGCAGAAGGGCAGAAACCGTCATGTCTTTATCCAAAGCAATCTGCTTGAGCGCCTTGCGCTCTTCCCGTGTCATCGTGATTGTCAGATTTACCATGTTTCTTTCTGCCATAATCGTTTACCTCGCATGCACATTTAATTGTGTACTTGTGTAATAGTGTACCACAAAATGTCACATAAATCAACAAACTTAGACCGGCTCCATCTTTGTTTTATAGCTGTAGATAAGATATTTCTCCGCCTTGTTTGACAAACAGGAGGCCAGGTAAAAACCCAACCTCCTATTTGTTAATTATCGCGACTCTCCTCTATCAATCTCGTTTCTTCTATGCTGCGAAAAATACGCCCACAAATTATTCCGAGAAATTACAGTTTCATAGCTACGGAGCTTCCTGCGGAGATTACCATTTTCCTTCTCCAAGTCCGCTGTGTGAAGCTGACCACGAATAGACTTGTACTCTGCCAACTCTGCGGTCAGTGCGGTGACCTTTGCTTTCAACTCACTTATTATTTTCATCGCTGCATCCAGAGCCATTTGCAGCTTGGATTCCTTGCGCTCCTGGACATAGAACTTCTTTGCCGCAGCTGCCAGATTTTCATATTCAGAACGATCCAACATGACTTTTGTAGAAAAAGGAACTGTACGGGGTTCTATTTGCTCCACTTCCTGAACGGCAATCTGCTGTTTTTGAATTTTCTCAATCTTCTTTTCCAGAGAAGCTGCCTGCTGCTCTTTCTGCTGCGTTTGTGCAGTAAGTTGTTCCAATCGCTCCTGTTCCCGTTCCACCTTGAACTGTGTCACGGTCAAATGTTCCTCGGAACTGCCTCGTTCTCCACGCTCCACATCTGTATATCCTGCGTTGCGCATAGCTTTGAAAAAATCATCTTGGAGAACGCTGTAAGACTTCCGCAGCACGGACTTTCCATTCTTTTGGCGAATGGGCTCTCCCTGTTCATCCAATGCCGGTTTGGACAACCATTTTTTGCTGCTGCTCACCTGCATGATCGTTTCCTTGACGGTTCCCACAAGTGATTTGTCTTTGCACCTCTTGGACCAGAGGATCTGCTTCTCCACAACTGGAACATAAACCACATGGAGATGATAATGGAATACATCCTGCCCCAGTGCTTCGGACATGGCCCGGTTACGCTCATCGGCGTGCATAACAGCGGAGAGAATATACTGTTCGCCGCCAACGATCTCTATGGCAGCTTTGTAAGCGTCCCCATAAAATCGCTTGGCAAACTCATACCCGCCATGGTTATAGAAGTAGGCGGAGTTGACATCAAAAATCAGTTCCCCGTAAAGGTTGGCATCTGATTTCAAACCACGAGTGGAGATTATGCCATCCTGCTCCATCTGAGCAAACATCTCTGCATATCCGGCGGTAGGTTTCTTAAAATGGATGTTCTGAGGGGTGCATTCTGGTATAATATCTGGGTTGGTATAGGATTCTTTTTCTCGTTCATTGTGCCGCTGGGCATTTCCGATTTTGGCGGCAGTCAAGTTTACGTTTCTTGCACTGGTACGGTCAATCCCGTCGTTTCTCGCCATAGAGCTCCTTTCACGTTTGTACGGCCTGCGGGCCGGGGCGCACTTCCTGCGGAAGTGTAATAACCCACTATGATACTTTCATCCTGCGGCTGCAAAGTATCGTGGGGTCCTGCGGACCGCTCCCCCTTTGTCGCTCTGCGACATTTCCCCCACACTGTGGGGGAATCTTCCCCTTGGGGGATGCGGCTCCTGCGGGAGTCTCCCTGTCTTGCGTGTGCTATCCACACAGCAAGCCAGGTGTGTCCGGCATCCTTGCTCCTGTAAGCAATCCTGCCGACCACAGTTCGGGAAAATCCTCCGGATTCTCCCGAACCATCCATCTCCAAATCTGCGGATTTTTCGATGGGGACGGTGGTGCGATACCAGAGTGCAACTCTGTGCAGGAAATGCAATAAATGCAGAAAATTCCGGTTTCATGCTGCGGGGTTCACAATGATTTTCACATCGGCTGGTCTGCCCACAGACTGGCGTTCCGGTTCTTCCAGCCGAATGTATCCATGTCCCTCCAGCAGTTCCAGCGTCGGAAAAATCTCCTCCGTTTTCTTAAAGAACTTCCCCCGGCACATCTGAAAAAGCTCAGAACGTTTGATCACCGATACGTTCTTCTTTTTCAGCTTTGCCAGGACAAATTTGGCTTTCTGGATGGTTAAGTCAGCGCCCATCATGGAATAGGCGTAGGTGGAATGAGCCAGAAAGTATTTGCCGATCTGAATCGCCTTGCTCATCGTAGAAGCTGTCACTTCTGCTTTGTCATCTTCCATATCAGCACAGTGCAACAGTCCCGCAATCCGGAGTACGGCACCGATATATTTGCTTGCCCAATCGGAAATTGCCTGCCCCTCGCCAACCAGAAACTTCTCATGTTCCTGAAAGTAATCGGCCATCAGGTCAAAGGCTTTTTCTGAAAGGTGTACCGTCTGGGCATCTCCACCAATCGGCAGAGCCATCAGGCGAAAAATCAAGCTGCGGTAAGCGGCAACTACCTCGGGCGGGATCGGCTGGGTGCGAAAGACCCGGCTGCCAATTTTGGACGGTGGGGACGCATACAGGAAGCGGGCAATCAAGCCCCGCCCGGTCATGGTAGTATTGGACATGATTTCATCCAGCACACTGGGCTGAATAGAGAGGATAGCCGACAGTGCCGGGTGCATGATGCACTCTGCTTCACGGGTCATTCGATCCACATAAATGGCATCTCCACAATGACCTTTCAGCCAGACATCAATGTTGGATTTGTTGGAATACCGTCCGGCCATGATGTCAAAGATACCGCCCTCGGTGGAGATCACGGAGAACACTCCGTTGTTGGCCGCCATTAAGCTGGTCAGAGCTTCACTGGAACAATCGTCCGCAAAAAAGCGAACCGGCTTTAATTCTGGAGTTTCTTCCAGCTGCTCCTGAAGCTGCCGCAGCTCCAGCTCCATTTCCCGACTTTCCTTGCGCTCCAGCTTCTTTTGCAGACCGGAGATCTGGCGCTCCAGAGATTCCCGCTGCAAATGGTTTTCCCGTATTTCCATGGTGTGCGCCTTGTTATATTCCTGCTCATACTCATAGAGGAATGTGGTCATATCCCGCATGACGCTGGACTTTCGCTCCCCCGGTGCGGCGATTACCACTGTGTACAAGCTCAAAGGTTCATAGTATCCCGGCGTTCCCTCTATCTTGTATTTTCCTTGTAAGCAGGTTGCCAGCACACCCAGGCTGATCACCGCTGCCATGTCCGGGGCAGTCTGACTGTGTTCGGCCACCGCACTCACATAATTCCGAATTACATCCGGGAGAGCGTCTACCGGAAATGCAGGCAGATCACTCCACTGTGGCGTCAGCGGAACAATAGGTTGAAAAACCGGTGACGGCTCCGCTTTTGGAGTGTAGATTTCCCGGCAATGCTCGATTGCCTTCTGAATGGTGATTGCACCATACGTTGTGCCGGATTGCTGCCGGTCCCATTTCTCCCGCATCAATCCCGAGTGCCGGAACATAGTGTCCATCTTGGCAGCATCCCGTCCTGTCCAAAAGGCGAGATGACTGCACAGTGCCAGATCGGCCTCTGATGGGGACGAATATCCCTCCAACGAACCGTTCCAAAGGGCTGTGAACGCTGCCCCATTCTTACTGCTTTTTGCCAGTTGCAGAAGCTGGTCCACGCTTAAATCAGAGTTTTTTGCATTTATTGCATTTTCTGCGCCTACCTCTGGCCTGCGCATGAACTTGTCCAGTAACACTTGCAGCTCCTGGGTCCGGTCCCCATACTCATAATCCTCACAGCGGTTTCCGGTCACGGTGACATATTTGTTGGTTGCTCCCGCCACATAAACCTCTATTCCAGCCTGATGGTTCATAATGTAAAATCGCTTGGTATCATACTGAAAGCCTTTTGCCGAAAAGAGGATGTGCAGACCGTTTCCACTGGGGCTGTACTCGGTATAGCTGTGCATTAAGGCCACAATTTCTGCGGCGGTCTGGGTGTAATAGCCGCTGTCTGAAACGCAGTTATCCAGGTCAATCGCACAGATGCCGTTGAAAATGCCAATTCCGATGCCATCATATCCGCTGGCCTGCACTGCTGTTTTATAAGGTACAAAGCTGGAAGGATCGTTGCTTTTCGCTCCCAGGCCGGTTTCCGGCTGGTATGGCACCTTCGTTTTCCTTCCATTCCGTTCCTCATACTTCCAGCAGCAGAACAGACCATTTTGTATGATGCTGTCTGGTAAAGCTGTCAAATTCTGTTCCTCCTTAAATAATTGTTGAATTTGGCAGCTGTCGTGTTATAATATCCTTGCTGAGTGATAGTCACACGGCAGCTGCCGTTTGTACTGTCCGCCAAGAGTTCTCATCTGCCAGGATGAGGGCTCTTTTTTTATGCGGTTTCCGGCTGGAAGTATCCAATTTCCTCCCACACCTTTCTGTCGGGGCAGTAGTAGTTGTACTCGTTGGAGTTTTCCAGCTTGATCGCATAGCCGAATTTCAGGATTCCCTGCTGCAAACCAATGCGCACATACTGGGCATCCTTGTGCATGGCGGCTGCAATCTCGGTGATGGGGACATTGCGTCCAGTGAAGGGCGGCAGTTCGACATAAACTTTCTTTTCCATGTTAATGACCTCCTTATTGCTGATATGCGAATTATTAGTTCGTATTTTGATTATAAGCCATCCAAGACTGCTTGTCAACACTGAATACGAAAAAATTATTCGTATTACGACCTTGCAATTCGCACAGCCTCGTGTTACAATACAAACGAGGTGATGACAATGCACAGCAACCCAGCCGAAATTGGCGAGAGAATCAAAGCTGCCCGCAAGGCAGCTCACTTGAGCCAAACAGAGCTTGCACAACGCCTGGACAAGACGATGCGCACAGTTCAAAAATACGAAAGCGGTGAAATTGAGCCATCCATAGCAATGATCAATGCCATCGCCAAAATCTTAAACATATCTCCGGCAGACCTAATTGGCTACCAGAAACCCGAAATCCAGTTGGACAGCCTGGCTGATGTGATTGCGGTTCTTTACCAGTTAAACAAGAAGGCCGGTATCCGGTTCGAGATCGATGTCCAGCGCCCGCCCCACAGCGAAGAATGGTCCTGTTCCCTGAAATTCAAAGGGAATGACCACTCCGCCGAGATGAATGATTCCCTGTGTCTGATTTTGGAAGAGTTCCGGGACGAACGTGAAAAACTGGAAACCTATTGGACCGATGCGGAATCCTTTGACCGCTGGATTGAAAAGGAACTGGCCTACTACGCAGATGCCAAGTTGCAGGACAAGGAAGTGGAAGTCCTCTCCGATTTGGAGCGCATTCAGCGGCGCAACGAACTGGATCGGCAGATGCTGGAGAAAATGAAAAAGGCCGCCGAGGAAAACGGCGACCAGGAATAACAAAGGGTGTTGCATACCCTTTATCAAATTTAATTCAAACGCTGGGAGAAAGGAAGTTTGAGATTTTTTGAGATTACCCAACGGATATGGAAGCGTCAAGAAAATGTCCGGAAAGCGAAGAAGGCCCTATGCAGTGAGGAAAACGGTAGGGTGGCACGTCAATCCTGAAACAGGGAAAACCGTTCAGGAACAAATCACCATCGGCTATGCGGCAACCAGAGCAGAGGGGCTGCAAATGCTGGCAGAGTACAACAACAATCCCTTTGACATCAAGGCATCCAAAGCCACCTTCCAGGAGGTCTATGAACGCTGGTCAAAGGAGAAGTTTCCCACCATCTCCAAGTCAAATGTAAAAGGCTATGAGGCGTCCTATCGGGTATGCGGAACACTTTACAACAAGGTATTTCGGGATATTCGGCTGATGGATCTTCAATTTGTGGTGGACACCTGTGAGAAGAATTACCCCACTCTGAAAAAACTCAAGGGGCTGTTCAACCAGCTGTATGCCTACGCCATGAAAAACGATATCTGCAACAAGGATTACTCCGAGTTTGTGGATTTGAGCCGGTACAAGGATAAGAATCCAAACAAACGTGACCGGAACAAGTTCACAAAGGAGCAGATTGCCCGCCTATGGGAGCTTGCAGAGGACCCGTACTATCAGATCGTGCTGATGCTGATCTACAACGGTTGCCGCATCTCGGAGTTCCTCGACTTGAAAAAGGAAAACGTACATCTGGAAGAACAGTATTTCGATGTGATCGCCAGCAAAACCGAAAACGGCCTGCGGAAAGTTCCCATTGCCGACAAGGTGCTACCATTCTACAAAGCGTGGTACGAAGGTTCTCAGTGTGAATATCTGCTCCACACACCGGATCAAAAGCACTTTGACTACAGGAACTACTACGACAGTTACTTCACGCCCCTGATGGAGCAGCTTGGATATGACCAAACGCCACACTGTACCCGGCACACCTGTATCTCCATGCTGACAGAAGCCCACGTAGACCAAACCATGATCAAGAAGATTGTGGGACACTCCGGTGCCATGACGCTCACCGAACGTGTCTACACCCACCTGGATATTGAAACACTGGTGGAGGCAATCAACAAGATCTAAACGGAAGAAGGAAAAGCCGTGCAACACAAAAAAAGCAGGAGATACGCTCCTTGCGGAACGATCTCCTGCTTCATAAGGCTTTTGTTTTCGCTTGCGATTCTTGTTCCTTGTGTGCTCCTTGCTTGCTTCTTACGAAGCAAAACGGAACACTCCTGAGGAACTCTCACAACTCCAAAACCATCCAATTTTCTGCAAAACAGCGTCCAAAGACGTACTGAGAAGCAGTGGAAATTATCTCTTGGGTAAGTGAGATTAGCGCTTGCTGAACTGGGGAGCGCGACGGGCGGCCTTCAGACCGTACTTCTTACGCTCCTTCATACGAGGATCGCGGGTCAGGAAGCCGGCAGCCTTCAGAGAGGCGCGGAACTCGGGGTCCATCTCCAGCAGGGCGCGGGAGATGCCGTGGCGCAGAGCGCCAGCCTGACCGGTGACGCCGCCGCCGGTGACGGTGGCAACCACGTCCACCTTGCCGATGACGCCGGTGGTGTTCAGGGGCTGACGGACCACCATCTTCAGGGTCTCCAGGCCGAAGTACTCCTCGATGTCACGGCCGTTGATGGTGATGGAGCCGGTGCCGTTGGGGAACAGGTGCACACGAGCCACGGAGGACTTCCGACGGCCGGTGCCGTAGTGATAGGGCTTCTTGCTCTTATACATAGTCGGTTACCTCCTTATTCAACAGTCCAAGCCTCGGGCTTCTGAGCCTCGTGCTTGTGAGCGTCGCCACGATAGATCTTCAGGCGGCTCAGAGAGTCCTTGGTGATGATGTTGCGGGGCAGCATGCCGCGCACAGCCACACGCATAGCCAGCTCGGGCTTCTCCTGCATCAGGATGCGGTACTTGGTCTCCTTCAGACCGCCCACATAGCCGGAGTGGGTGCGATAGAACTTCTGCTCGCCCTTCTTGCCGGTGAGGACGGCCTTGTCAGCGTTGATGACGATGACGAAGTCGCCGCAGTCGGCGTGGGGGGTGTACTCGGGCTTGTGCTTACCACGCAGCAGGGTAGCGGCGGCGGCAGCGGTCTTGCCCAGAGGCTTGCCGGCAGCATCGAGAATGTACCACTTGCGCTCGATGTTACCCTTGTTTGCCATAAAGGTAGACATATCGGTTTCCTCCATTTATCTTGATTTATTATAAAAAAACACGGGGTTTCCTTCCTTTACAAGAAGGCGCAGGATGTATTATAATACGGGGGTTGCCTGGTGTCAACAAAAAAACATGCTTTTTTTAATTTGTGTTTTATATACTCCTGTATTCTCATGTGTTCTCTTGAATACTCTTAAAATCTCGTTTTCATTTTGCTATTTGGAGGTCAAATAAATGCAGCTGATTTTATCCCATTTGCGCCGTTGTATTGAGGATTATGATATGATTCAGCCCGGAGACCGTATCGCTGTGGGGGTTTCGGGGGGGAAGGACTCCCTGGTGCTGCTCACCGCCATGGCCCGGCTGCAAAAATTCTACCCCGTGCCCTTTGAGCTCCACGCCTTGACGGTGCATCCCGGCGTGCCGGAGATGGACTTCGGCCCGGTGCAAACCCTGTGTGACCAGCTGGAGGTGCCCTACCACATCATCCCCACCCAGATCTTTGACATTATTTTTAATGTGCGCAAGGAAAAGAATCCCTGCTCCATGTGTGCCAAGATGCGCCGTGGAGCCCTCCACAATGCCATGGCCGAGTTGGGGCTGAATAAGATTGCCCTGGGCCACCACTACGATGATGCTGTGGAGACCTTCTTCCTCTCCCTCTTCTATGAGGGGCGGCTGTCCTGCTTCCAGCCGGTGACCTATCTGGACCGCATGGGCATCACCCAGATTCGCCCCCTGCTCTACTGCGGGGAGGGGATGGTGCGGGGAGCTGCCAAGCGGCACAACCTGCCCATCGTCCACAACCCCTGTCCGGCGGATGGTAACACCCGCCGTCAGGAGGTGAAGGAGCTGGTGGCGGAGCTGTCCAAGACCTACCCCAATCTGAAAAACTATGTGTTTGGAGCCATGCAGCGCCTGCCCCTGCCCGAGTGGGGGCCCAGAGAGTACCGCCGCCGCCCCTTGGCGGAGGAGCCCACCAAAGAACATTGACCAGAAAAATGCCGTGGTGCTTGGTTGCACCACGGCATTTTGTGTCTGTCAGGATTTATTCCATTTCCACACCAGCCAGCCCAGGAAGGCTACAACGGTGACACCGCCCAGACCCAGGCCCAGGGTGAGCCCGGGCGCAGTATAGCGGAAGGTGACCTGGTGGGTGCCGGGGGTGAGTTCCACGGTGAGGAAGGTGTCCCAGCACACCCCGGTGTCCACCTTTTTCCCGTCCACGTAGGCGGTCCAGCCGTCCTCGGCAGGGATGGTGGTGACCAGAGTGGAGGGTGTGTCAGTGGTGGCCTGGAGGGAGACGCGGGAGTTGGTGACTGTGTCCACCTGGGTGTTGTCCAACAGGGCCAGCGCATCCCGGAGGGCGTCCTGGTCCAGCTGCTGCACCAGGGCATTCCAGTCCAGGCTGGACAGGGTGGTGTTGCAGGCGATGGTTACCTCCAGGTTCTCTCCCTCAGCAGGAGTGCCCAGGTAATGGATGCGCTGCTCCTCATAGGGGGTGAGGGAACAGCGGTACTCGCCGTCCACAGACAGAGCGGTGAACCCGTTTTGGTCCAGATAGGCGTAGACGGGATTCCCGGTGCCGTGGATGCGCAGGGTGATCTGGTTAGCACCTTCCTGTACCTCCAGGTCAATGGAGGAGAATACCTCTTGGGTGGAGCCGGTGAGCTGGTTGAGCAGATACGTCTGGGTCTCAAAGGGAGTGTACCCACGGGGAAGAATGGTGGAAACCTGTCCCTGAGAGACATAGGCCAGGGGCAGAGCGTCCGGGTTTTCCCACAGGGTCAGGCTGCCGCTGTGGCCCGCCTCTTCATAGCCGGGGAACTCCTGGTTGCTGAGCACATAGCGGACTCCCAGCAGGCTGTCGGTGACGGGGGTGGAGCCGTAGTAGACGCTCCACATCCAGCCTTGGGCAAAGCCCAGCTGCTTTAAAAAGGTGTTGACCTGTTTGTTATAAATGCTGCTGTAGTGGGTGATCCCGGCATAGCCGAAGGAGAGGGGGCTGTTGTCGCCCCGGTCGTAGGTGGCCCCCATGCGGTAGAAGTCGGTGTCCGCCTCCTGAGCTTGTTCCACCAGGGCCTCATTCTCCTGATAGTAGGCCACGTAGTCGGCGTAGGACTGGCAGTGGAACACCTCCCGAATGTCCAGCATGGTAGTCTGGGTGTTGTAGCCCAGCTCCCAGGCGGTGAGACAGAACAGCACCAGGGTGACCACCGGGGCCAGCTTCCAGGTGGTGAAGGACTTTGGCAGAGCTGCCAACACTTGGCCAGCCAGAACCACCAGGAAGAAGGAGAAGACGAAGCTGTACCGATAGGGGAACCAGTTGGGCATTTGGAAGAGGTGCCACATCTTGTCCAGGGGGGACAGCCACAGAGAGAGCACCAGCACCACCAACACCGCCAGAGCGGCCAGCTTGTTCCGGCCGGAAATGGCGGGATAGAAGAAAAAGACCAGGGCCAGCATCAAGATCACCGTGCCGCAGAACAGATAGGGCAGGGCAGAGTTGGTCAGTCCTGCCGGTTGGCCGGAGAACAGGCGGCTGGGCAGCTGCCACAGGGGAAAGTTGGTGAGACTGGAGTAGTCCATGGTGGCGTCCCCCAGCTTTCCGCTGAAAATGGCCAGCAGGGAGGGCACCCACATCCAGGCGGTGAGCCCCAGGGCGGCCAGAGCGGAGAGAAGGAAAGAACGGATGTGGCGTAACAGGTCCTTCCGCGCAGGGACCTCGCACCACCCCCGGTAGACCAGCCATATACAGCAGAAGATACCGATCATATAGGAAATGTACCAAGTGGAGATAAAGCACACCACAAGACTGCCAAAGAACAGCCAGGGCCGCCGCCCCGCCAGAATCCGCTCCAATCCCAGGAGGATGACAGGCAGCCAGATGAGCCCATCCAGCCACATGATGCACAGGGAGTAGGCGGCGGTGTAGGAGCACAGGGCGTAGCAGGTGGAGAGCATGGGGAGAAACAGGGCGCTGTGCCGGAGGTAGGAGCGCAGGAAGATGCAGCAGGTCAGCCCCGCCAGTCCCACCTTCAACACCGTGAGGAACATCAATCCCATGGGCATGTACTCATTGGGCACCAGCAGGGTGAGCAGGGACAGGGGGCTGGAGACGTAGTAGGAGAACACCCCGATGTAGGAGGTGCCCAGGGCCTTGGACCAGGAGAAAAACACATCCCCGTGCTTCAAGGCACAGAAGAACTCCACATACTGGGATGACATGTCGGACATCAGAATGGTGTTGTTCCCCCAGGGGGCCAGCCCCAAACGGGTATAGACCACCAGCAGAAGCAGGACGGGGACGAGAAAAGCCAGAGCGTATAGCAGGGGCGTGGGCTTGATACGGGATTTCAACAAAATCACCTCTTGTGGTGGAAATTTGGTGTGCCTCTGTGGGGGGCAATGGAAAAGGCTGCAAGAGGGGTATGCTCTTGCAGCCTTGTTCGAGTCAGCGCCGTCCGCCGCCTCGGCCACCGCCGAAGGAACGGCCTCCACCGCCGCCAAAAGAGCGGCCACCCCCGAACGAACGGCCGCCGCCCCCGAAGGAGCGACCGCCTCCGAAACTGCCAGGGCGGCTGGAGCGTCCACCGCCGAACCCGCCGCCGGGACGGGGACCGCGGAAGGAGGTGGAGGGGCCATGTCCCGGCCGTCCACCCATAGGCCGCCCACCCATGGGCGGGTGAGGGGGGTGGTGATGATGGTGGTGGGGACGAGGGGGGAACATCCAGAAGGGACGGTACATGTAGTTGGGGCCGTAGTAGCCGCTCCGATACTGGCGGTACCGGGAGCCCTCCCTCAGGGCCAGCACCACAAGTATCAGCAGGAAGATGATTAAGATATCCATAATACCTCCCAAGTTAGGCCAGATAGTGGGTCTGATACCACTGGGTCAGAGCGTCGGAGAGGGAGAGCAGGGCCTGGGTATAGTCTCCCTTGGCAAAGGGCTCCTCCATATATTCATGGGCATAGGCGGCGCAGTCATCGTCGGTGAACAGGTCGGTGAGACCGCTGCCCTGAATGAGCCAGTAGTTCTCTCCCGAGATGTCCAGCACCACCATGAAGTCGTTGGCGCCCAGGCCCATCTGTTCTGCCTGTTCCATGGCGTAGTTGCCCAAGTCGTCTTTTCCGTAGTTGCAGGTGAGACAGCCGATGACCACACCCATGGAGCTGTCCAGAGAGCGGTTGTTGCTCTCCAACTGCTTGATGCCGGAGGAGGTGAGCACCCCGGCCTGGTCCGAGACGAACCATGGGGAGTCCTGAGAGGCAGCGACGTGTCCGCCGCGGCCGGGTCGGCGGGCCAGGCCGATGCCCACCGCCAGGATGATCATCATGACGGTAAGCAGGACGGCCACGCCGGTTCGTTTGAATAGTTTCATCCAAGGTCACCCCGGGGATCAGCCCCGCAGTTCCAGCAGCTTCTGCTTCAGCTCGCCCTCGATGCGCTGAAGCTCCACCTCTGCCTCCCGGCGCTTCTGTGCGCCCTGGGTCTGGATGTCCATGACCTCGTCCAGGGTGGCGATGAGCTGCTGGTTGGTGTGTTGAAGGGTCTCCAGGTCCACAATGCCCCGCTCGGACTCCCGGGCGGCCTCCACGGTGCCCATGTGGAGCATCTCTGCATTCTTTTGCAGCAGCTGGTTGGTCATATCCGACACCGCGCTCTGGGCTGCGGCGGCCTGACGGGAGTGCTCTAACCCTAAGGCCAGCACCATCTGGCTCTTCCACAGGGGGATGGTGTTGACCAGAGAGGACTGAATCTTCTCCAGCATCAGGGCGTCGTTGTTCTGAATCATTCGGGTCTGGGGGCCCATCTGGATGGACACCATGCGGGTCAGCTCCAGGTCGTGGAGCTTCTTTTCAAAGCGGTTGCACAGGTTGGCGTAGTCGTTGTACTTCTGGGCCGCCTCCTGGGTTTTGGTCTGGGTGGCAGTCTGCTGGAGCTGGGCCAGGGTCTCGGTGCGGGCCTTGTCCAGAGCCTTCTTGCCAGCCAGGATATACATGGTCAGCTCCTTATAATATTTCGTGTTCAGATCATACATCTGGTCCAGCATGGCGATGTCCTTCATCAGGGTCAGCTGGTGGTTTTCCAGCACTGCCACAATCTTATCCACGTTGGCATCGGCCTTGTCAAAGCTGGCCTTCAGGGCCATGGCCTCCTTTTTCTTCTTCTGGAAGAAGCCGAAGATGCCGCTTTTCTCCTCCTCGCCGAAGGTCTTCAATTCCACCACCAGGGAGGACAGGGCCTGACCTACCTGGCCCAGGTCCTTGGTGCGCACGTTGTTCAGGGCGTTTTCCGAGAAGTCGGCAATGTTCTTCTGGGCGGCAGCGCCGTACTGAAGCACCATGGCGGTGTCGGTGAGGTCAATTTTCTGGGCAAAGTCCTCCACCATCTGCTGCTCCTGGGGGGAGAGCTGAATCTCTGCCATGGCCTCCTGGGGGGCAGGAGTGGGAGCAGCGGGCGCGGCGGGGGCAGAGGAGTCCAGGGTGGGATTCAAGGTGAGGGTGGGGGTGAAATCGGGATGGTCGTTCATGGTACATTCCTCCTACGGGTCATTTTTGGGTGTCATCGGCGGACAGATTCATATCGCCCAGGCCTTCCCGGGCCAGCATCTGTTCCAGTACGTCGATGTCGGTGCTGATGTCCATGGCCTCCTGGCCGTACAGGGCGTCCAGTTGGCGGTCAAAGGCGGTGCAGATGGTGGACATGATGTCTTCGATGCGCCCCTTGGTGCCGTCGATGTTGGCACCCTCCACCCCAGTGGCGTCCATGCGGTCATAGGCGTTGAGCAGTTTCAGGGTGGTGGGGAGATAATAGTTGAGGAATCGGCGGATTTGAGGCAGCTTGTCCGGGCTCTTGGCCACCGCATCCATGATCTTCTGAGTGGTGTGCTCCAAGCGGTCGATCTGCTGAGAGAGGGTTTGGTCCTGAATGGAGTCGTTGAGTCGGCGCATTTCGGATACGGCCCGGTCCCGCTCCTGGAGCAGCTGCTGGACCTCGGGGCTGACCGGCTCAGCCTGAGTTTTCTGGGCCTGGGGCTCAGAGGTCTCCTCTTCCGGGTCATCCAGTTCGTAGCCACGGTCCGGGAAAATGATCTTGCCCAGATAGTACACCGCCGCAGAGGCCAGACCGGCCATAATATAGTGGGTGGGTTTATACAGAGGGGCGGCCAGAGACCACACCAGCCAGGTGCCTCCCACCATATAAATGGGGAGGACGCTTTTTTTGCGAATGAAAGCCACAGCGCACGCTCCTTTCTACCAGCGTGATATTGGCTTTATTGTAACGCACTAAAGTGGGGGTGTCAAGAAAATGCAGCGCAGGTCAAGGCATTGACTTTCCCCATTTGGTGGGTTAAAATGAGAGCCTGAATGATAAAATAGGCAGGTGTACAGCCATGATGACCCTAGAAAATTTCAAACAGGCCAGAAAGGTCCTGGAAGGTGTGCTCCACCCCACGGACCTGATTTACAGCACCTTCTTCTCCAAGTCCACCGGCAACCATGTCTACATCAAGCCGGAGAACATGCAGGTGACCGGGGCCTACAAAATCCGGGGCGCTTACTTTAAGTGCTCCACCCTCACCCAGGAGGAGAAGGAGCGGGGGCTGATTACCGCTTCGGCGGGCAACCACGCCCAAGGCGTGGCCTATGCGGCTCAGGCCGCCGGCATTCCCGCCACCATCATCATGCCCACCACCACGCCCCTGGTGAAGGTCAACAACACCAAGGACTACGGCGCCCGTGTTATTTTGCACGGGGAGACCTTTGATGATGCAGCATCTATGGCGACCCTGATGAGCCAGGAGGAGGGGTACACCTATGTACACCCCTTCAACGACCTCACCGTGTCCACAGGCCAGGGCACCATTGCCTATGAGATTTTCAAGGACCTGCCGGATGTGGATGTGATTTTGGTGCCCATCGGCGGCGGCGGTCTGGCCGCTGGCGTGGCCACCCTGGCCAAGCTGCTCAACCCCTCGGTGCAGGTCATTGGCGTAGAGCCCACGGGGGCGGCGTCCATGAAGGCCAGTATTGAGGCCGGGCACGTGGTCACCCTGCCCACCGTGAACACCATTGCCGACGGCGTGGCGGTGAAGACCCCCGGCGACCTGGTGTTCCCCTACATCCAGAAGAACGTGGACGACATCCTCACCATTGGAGATGGAGAGCTGGTAGACGCCTTCCTGGATGTGATGGAGAAGCACAAGATGGTGGTGGAGAATGCAGGCCTGCTCACCATCGCCGCCCTGCGCCATCTGGAGTGCAAGGGCAAGAATGTGGTGTCGGTGCTCTCCGGCGGCAATATGGATGTGATCACCATCTCCTCCCTGGTGCAGCACGGGCTCATCAACCGGGGCCGCATCTTCACCTTCTCGGTACAACTGCCCGATCGGCCCGGCGAGCTGCTCCGTGTGGCGGAGCTGGTGGCCCGAGAAAACGGCAACATCATCAAGCTGGACCACAACCAGTTTGTCAACATCAACCGTCAGGCTGGTGTGGAGCTGAAGGTGACCCTGGAGGCCTTTGGCCACCAGCACAAGGAGGAGATTCTGTCCTCCCTGGCCAAGGCAGGATATCAGGTGAGCGAAGTGGCCACCTCCTGCGTCTACGAATAACTTCCAATTGCCGTCCGGCAAAGGGGACTCCTTTGCCGGACGGCTATGCCAATGCGGCACACAGTCGACCCGGAGACCGGGCGCGCGTGGGAGATGGGGGGAGAACGCCCGGGCAGCCGACCGCGGTATCCGCTTGTGGTATCCTATGAGGATGGCCCGTGGGCGGTGTGCTCCCCCAACCCCTGAGAGAAGGTAAAAGAATCGGAGAAGAAAGACAAAGGTGAAAGAGAACATGGTAAAGATTGCGCCATCCATTTTATCAGCAGATTTTTGCAATCTGGAGCGGGAGATCCAGCGGGTCCAAACCGCCGACCTGCTCCATGTGGATGTGATGGATGGGGCGTTTGTGCCCAACATAACCCTGGGCCTTCCGGTGGTTCGGTCCATCCGCAAACACACGGACATGCAGTTGGATTTACACTTGATGATCGACAAGCCGGTGCGGTATGTCGCCCAGTTCTGTGAGGCGGGGGCGGATTTGGTGAGCGTTCACCTGGAGTCGGACCACCCTCAGAATATCCAGAAGGCCCTGGATATCATGGGAGAATACGGCGTGAAAAAGGCGGTGGCCCTGCGGCCCATCACCTCCCCGGAGGCCATTCTGCCCTATATTGACCAGCTGGACATGGTGCTGGTGATGACGGTGGAGCCGGGATTTGGCGGCCAGCCTTTTATGGAGTCCCAGCTGAAGACCATCACCCGGGTCCGGGAGATCATCCAGGCCCACAACCCCAGCTGTGACCTGGAGGTGGACGGTGGCATCAACCCTTCCACCGCTCGGCGTGTGGTGGAGGCGGGCGCCAACGTGCTGGTGGCGGGGTCTGCGCTGTATGAGGCCCCTGACCTTTCCGTCGCTATGGCAGCGCTGCGGGCGTTAGAGTAAGAAGTACAAGATCTGGAGGCAAGAGCATGGATTATTTTCCCCCGGCTTTGGAAAACTTAGTGGAACAATTTGCAAAACTGCCCGGCGTGGGGCGTAAGAGCGCCCAGCGTCTGGCCCTGTACGTGTTGGGCCGCCCGGAGGAGGAGGCAAAGGCCTTTGCCGACGCCATCCTCCAGGCCAAGGGGAGCATCGGCTACTGCCCCAAGTGCCAGAATCTCACCCAGGGGGAGGGGCTGTGCTCCCTGTGCAGCTCGCCCCGGCGGGACCAGCACACCGTGTGTGTGGTGGCCGACCCCAAGGACGTCATCGCCCTGGAGCGAGCCCACGAGTATCAAGGCGTGTACCACGTGCTCCACGGGGTCATCTCCCCCATGAACCACGTGGGGCCCGACGACCTGCGCATCGCCCAGCTGGTGGAGCGGGTGTCTGGGGGAGAGGTGGAGGAGGTCATCATGGCCACCAACCCGGACACGGAGGGGGAGGCCACCGCCATGTACCTCTCCCGGCTGCTCAAGCCCTTTGGGGTGAAGGTCAGCCGTCTGGCCTATGGTATCCCGGTGGGCAGCCACCTGGAGTTTGCCGACGACGCCACGTTGATGCGGGCTATGGAGGGCCGCCGGGAAATGTGAGAAGAAAAAGACCGTTGCAGAAATTTCTCTCTGCAACGGTCTTTTTGCGTGTTGGTTGGCGTTACACCTGATCGTCGGTCTTGACCTCGGGCTCCTCAAAGTCGGAGGCATCGGCGTCGTCCGCCTGGGCCTCTGCTTCTGCCTGGCCAGCGGTGGCCTGGGCATCCTCGGTGGGGGTGTTGCCCACGTACTCCCAGTCGGCGTCCTCGAAGTCGGCCTCGCAGGCGTGCTCCACTTCCTCGTCGGTGAGGTTGCCGGAGGACTTGAGATCGGCAATGCGCTGCTCGTTGACCTGAATCTGAGCCTTGGACCGGGTGATCTTGTCGCACAGATCCGCATAGGCGGCCTCGGGAGCGGAGCCCCGCTCGGCGTAGTACAGACGGCCCAGGTCCATATAGGCCCGACGAATGGCGTCCTGCTCGCTGAGGTTGAGTACCTTGAGCTTGCTGATTTCAGCCAGCTGCTTGGCCTTGGACACGCCGGTGTCGGTAAGCTCCAGAGCCTTGGCCATGCCGCTTTGGGCCAGATCCTTGGCGCGCTCCTTCAGGTCGTTGAGATCGATGTTGATGTTCATAACGGTGCCTCCTTATAGGGGATGGTTCCCATAGTCTCTTTGAGGCTATTTTATGCTGAGTTGGACGAAAAAGCAAGGACTTTCTAGGACAGACTCAGTCTTGTTCGTCCACCACGTCCTGGACAAGGAAGCGGGGACGGCCTTTGGCCTCCATGTATAGCTTGCCCACATATTCGCCAATTACCCCCAGAGAGAGCAAAATGAGCCCGCCAATGAGCCACACCGAGCAGGATAGGCTGGCCCAGCCGGTGACGGTGTTGCCCGTGACCCAGCGGATAATGTTGTAGAGAATCATAAACAGAGAGACGAGAAAGACGAAAAATCCCAGCCCGGTGATGAGGCGCAGGGGCTTCACCGACAGGGAGGTGATGCCCTCCAGTGCAAAGGCCAGCATTTTTTTCAGCGGGTACTTGCTCTCTCCGGCAAACCGCTCGCCCCGCTCGTAGGTGACCACGTCGGTGCGGTAGCCGATCATGGGGACGATGCCCCGCAAAAACAGGTTGACCTCCCGGAATTGGGACAGCCCTTCCAGGGCCCGCCGGGACATGAGGCGGTAGTCGGCGTGGTTGAACACCGTCTCCGCCCCCAGGGCGTTCATAAGACGGTAGAAGGCTTCAGCGGTGGTGCGCTTAAAGAAGGTGTCCCGCTCCCGGCTGGAGCGCACACCGTACACGATGTCCACCCCTTCCAGGTACTTGTCCACCATCTCGTCCACGGCGTCAATGTCGTCTTGCAGGTCGGCGTCCATGGAGATGGCCATGTCCGCCCGGTCCTTGACGTACATCAGACCCGCCAGCAGGGCGTTCTGGTGGCCCCGGTTGCGGCTGAGGTTGAGGCCGGAAAAGAGATGATTTCCGATGTGCAGCCGTTCAATGATCTCCCAGGTTCCGTCCCGGGAGCCGTCGTTGACAAAGAGAATGCGGCTTTTGCGGCTGATGCGGCCGCGATTCATCAGATATTGCAGCTTGTCCCGCAGCCGCCGTGCGGTTTCGGGCAGCACCTCCTGCTCGTTGTAGCAGGGGACCACCACGTAGAGGGTATTTTGCATGGGAACCCACACCTCTTCCTTGGGATAGACTGAATTAACTGTTATTATAGACTATCCCACGGTGGTTGGCAAGGACTCTTCGGTGAGCCACTCCCGCAGGTGCCCAATGGCCCGCCGCTCCATGCGGGAAATCTGCACCTGGCTGACCCCTAAAATCCGGGCGGTGCGCTCCTGGGTGAGATTTTTGTAGAAGCGCAGCAGGATGACTTTTCGCTCCCGCTCCGGCAGGGCGTCAATGGCCTGGCGCAGGGCCAGCCGCTCCACCACTTCCTCCTCCATGCCGTCGCAGCCCAGAATGGACTCCAGGGTGAAGCCGTCCTCTCCCGTCTGGCTCTGGAGGGAGGCCACCGAGAGGGTGGCGGTTTCGGCGGCGGCGATGTCCTCCGGCTCCAGTCCGGTGGCCTGGGCCAGCTCCCCCACGGTGGGGTCTCGACCCAGGCGGTGGTACAGGTCCTGGCGGCACTGGCGCAGGGTCATGGCCCGCTCCTTGATGCCTCGGCTGACCTTCACCGAGCCGTCATCCCGGAGAAAGCGGCGGATTTCCCCGGCGATCTTGGGCACGGCGTAGGTGGAGAACTGGGTGCCGTAGCTGGTGTCGAACCCCCGCACCGCCTTGAGAAACCCCAGACAGCCCAGCTGGTACAGGTCCTCCGGGTCCACCCCTCGGCCATAGTAGCGGCGGGCCACCGACCAGATGAGGCCGCTGTTTTCCAATAGCAACCGCTCACAGGCGTCGTTGTCCCCGCCCCGGGCGGCATCCAGCAGAGAGAGGGTGTCCAGGGTGTTCATTGCCCTCCACCCACCCGGCGGGCGATGCGGCGGCGCATGGTGACGGTGGTGCCCTTGCCCACGGTGGAGCGCACCTTCACCGTGTCCATGAAGCTCTCCATGATGGTAAAGCCCATCCCGGAGCGCTCCTCATTTCCGGTGGTAAACAGGGGGGTGCGGGCCTGCTCCACGTCGGGAATGCCCACGCCGCTGTCCTTGATTTGAATTTCCAGCTGGAGATCCTCCAACAGCCGCATGCGCATGGTGATCTTCCCCAGGGTGTTGGGGTAGGCGTGGACAATGGCGTTGGTCACCGCCTCGGACACGGCGGTTTTGATGTCGGCAATTTCGTCCAGGGTGGGGTCCAGCTGGGTGGCAAAGCAGGCCGCCACTGCCCGGGCAAAGCCCTCATTGGCGGACCGGGAGGTGAACACCACGGTGGTCTGATCCAAAGCTTTCACTATGTAGCCCTCCTTATTCCAATGTGATGAGCCGTCCGATGCCGGCGGCGTCCAGCACCCGGCGGGGCTGGGGCGGAATCCCCACCACCCGCAGATTTCCGCCCAGCTGGTCCATCTGTCTGAGGGCACGGAGCAGGACGGCGATGCCGGAGCTGTCCATGAAGGTGACGCTGGACAGGTCCAGCACCAGGCGCATGGGCAGGGCGGAAGAGATGGTGTGGTCGATGTTTTCCATAATGGTACGGGCGCTGTGGTGGTCGATCTCCCCACGCACGGAGATGACGGTGGCCCCGTTTTGCTTGTCAATGGTAATGGGCATGGCTTGTCCTCCTGAACTGAGATTGTTCTCATTATATCCAGCGTGGGACGGGAACCGTGGCGAAGCCTGCCAAAAAGCAAAAAAATTCCGGGGTGTGCGTGGCACACCCCGGAATGGGGAAGAAAAATTTAGTTCATTGCGCTGAGCTGCTCTTCAATCTTGGCAATGAGCACCTTCAGCTTTTCCGCCCGGTCCTTCTCGGCGGCCACCACGTGCTCGGGAGCCTTGTTGAGGAAGCCAGGGTTGGACAGCTTGCCTTCCAGGCCCTTGAGCTCGCCCTTCTTTTTGCCCAGGTCCTTCTCCAGGCGGGCCTTCTCCTTGGCCAGATCCACCAGCTCGGCCAGAGGCATATACAGCTTGGCCATGTGGGTGATGTCGCACACCATGCCGGCGGTGTCGGTGAGGTCCTCTTTCTGGACGGTGACAGAGGAGCACCAGGCCAGACGCTTCAGGTGCGCCTCGCCGGAGGCGAAGATATCCGCCTCGTTGGTGACGATGGTGAGAGCGGCCTTCTTGGAGGGGGGCACGTTCATCTCGGAGCGGCGGGCGCGGATGGCGCGGATGACGTCCATGACGGCCTCCATAGACTCCTTGGCCTTCACATCTGCCCAGGCGGGATCGGCCTTGGGCCAGGACTGGAGCATGAGGAAGTCGCCCTGGTGGGGCAGAGCCTGCCAGATCTCCTCGGTGATGAAGGGCATGAAGGGGTGGAGGAGCTTGAGGGTCTCGGTGAGGACGTACACCAGCACCTGCTGGGCCTGCACCTTGGCCCACTCGTCCTCGCCCTGGAGGCGGGCCTTGGTCAGCTCGATATACCAGTCGCAGTAGTCGCTCCAGATGAAGTCGTAGACCTTGGCGGAGGCCACACCCAGCTCATAGGCCTCCATGTTCTCGGTCACTTCATTGATGACCTCGCCCAGGCGGCAGAGAATCCACTTGTCCTCGGGCTCCAGGGTGTCGGGCAGCTTATTCTCGGTGATGGTCAGGTTCATCATCACGAAGCGGCTGGCGTTCCAAATCTTGTTGGCAAAGTTGCGCATGGCCTCGCACTTCTCCACGTAGAAGCGCATGTCATTGCCGGGGCTGTTGCCGGTGATGAGGTTGAAGCGCAGGGCGTCGGCGCCGTACTTCTCCGCCATCTCCAGGGGGTCGATACCGTTGCCCAGGCTCTTGGACATCTTGCGGCCCTTGTCGTCCCGCACCAGGCCGTGGATGAACACGGTGTGGAAGGGCGTCTTGCCGGTGTGTGCGCAGCCGGAGAAGATCATCCGGGCCACCCAGAAGAAGATGATGTCGTAGCCGGTGACCAGCACGTCGGTGGGGTAGAAGTACTTGAAGTCCTCGCTGTTCTCATCCGGCCAGCCCAGAGTGGAGAAGGGCCACAGGGCGGAGGAGAACCAGGTGTCCAGCACGTCCTCCTCCTGGGTGATGTGCTTGGAGTGGCAGTGCTCGCACTCGGTGGGGTCAGTCTCGGACACGGTGATGTGGCCGCACTCGGAGCAGGTCCAGGCGGGAATCTGGTGGCCCCACCACAGCTGACGGGAGATGCACCAGTCGTGGACGTTCTCCATCCAGTTGGTGTAGGTCTTGGTGAAGCGCTCGGGGACGAACTTGGTCTCGCCGTCCCGCACCACCCGCAGGGCCTCCTCGGCCAGGGGTCCCATCTTCACAAACCACTGGGCGGAGATGATGGGCTCCACGTCGGTGCCGCAGCGGTAGCAGGTGCCCACGTTGTGCTGGTGGTCCTCGATCTTCTCCAGCAGGCCCAGCTCGTCCAGGTCGGCCACAATGGCCTTGCGGGCCTCGTAGCGCTCCATGCCCTGGTACTTGCCGCCGTTTTCATTGACCACGCCGTGGTCGTCCAGCACTCGGATGGACTCCAGGTTGCACCGCAGACCTACCTCGAAGTCGTTGGGGTCGTGGGCGGGGGTCATCTTCACGCAGCCGGTGCCGAACTCCATGTCCACATACTCGTCGGCCACAATGGGAATTTCCCGGTTGACCAGGGGCAGCAGACACTTCTTGCCGATGAGGTCCTTGTAGCGCTCATCGTTGGGGTTGACGGCCACGCCGGTGTCGCCCAGCATGGTCTCAGGCCGGGTGGTGGCCACGATGACATAGCGGCCCTCCTCGCCCACGATGGGGTAGCGCAGGTGCCACAGGTGGCCGGGCTTGTCCTGGTACTCCACCTCAGCGTCGGACAGAGCGGTGACGCAGTGGGGGCACCAGTTGACGATGCGGCTTCCCTTATAAATGAGGCCCTTCTTGTACAGGGAGACAAACACGTGGCGCACGGCCTTGGACAGGCCCTCGTCCATGGTGAACCGGGAGCGATCCCAGTCACAGGAGGCGCCCATCTTCTTCTGCTGGGCCACAATGCGGTTGCCGTACTGGTGCTTCCAGTCCCACACCCGCTCCAGGAACTTCTCCCGACCCAGGTCGTGGCGGGACAGGCCCTCTTTCTTGCGCAGCTCCTCCTCCACCTTGATCTGGGTGGCGATGCCGGCGTGGTCGGTGCCGGGCACCCACAGGGCGGCGTAGCCCTGCATCCGCTTGAAGCGAATCAGGATGTCCTGGAGGGTGCAGTCCATGGCGTGGCCCATGTGCAGCTGTCCGGTGACGTTGGGGGGCGGCATGACGATGGTGAAGGGCTTCTTGTCCGGGTCACGGTGCCCGGCAAAGCAGCCGTTCTTCTCCCACATCTCGTAGATGCGGCCCTCTACCTCCTGGGGTTCATAGACCTTGGGCAGTTCTTTCTTCATAACAACACTCCTTGTCTTTATGGGGCAATAAAAACTGCATGGGCATAGATAAGTGCGAAAACGGAAATGTATGGATGCCCATGCAGTTTGTTGTGCATCATTTCCGGTTGCCACGTTAGGGGCGAGGAAATGGCACATCCCTATTTTTTCTATGCTTTGCATAGAAAAAGTTCGCCCCAAGTCGTAGACTCAGGGCGAACGGAAAATGTCCGCGGTACCACCTGAATTCGGACCGGATATACACAGCCCGCACTCTTTTCCCACTGACGTAGGGACACGGCGGCATTTACTCCTTATGTTCAACGCCGCAGCTCCGGGACCACCTTCCCCACGCCCTCTGCCATGCCTTGCACCAAACCGGCATCTCTCTGAACCAGAAGCGGGCGGGTACTCCTTCCCATCACAGCCATTGTACCGTAACAGTATATGCAAAATCGGGAGCGTTGTCAAGGAAAAGCCCCCGCCTGAGAAAATCAGGCGAGGGCTAAGAAAAGTGGAAGGTTACTTCATCAGGGAGCACACCAGCTGGGTGTAAGCGGCGGCATCCTCAATGGGCAGGCCTGCAATGAGCAGGGCCTGGTGGTAGAGCACCTGCACGTAGGTGGCGGCCTTCTCCTTGTCGCCGCTGTCCACAGCAGCGCGCAGAGCGGCAAAGGCATCGGAGTTGGGGTTGAGCTCCAGCACCCGCTCCGCCTTCATCATGCCGGCCTGGGCGCCCTCCATGCGGGAGAAATACTTCTCCATCTCCAGGGACATGGGGCCGTCGGCAGTCATGCAAACGGGAGCGGACTTGAGGATCTTGGAGATACGGGCCTCCTTGATCTTGTCCCCCAGGGTCTCCTTGACAAAGTCCAGCACAGCCTTGCTCTCTTCGGCCTGCTTCTCCTGCTGGGCCTTCTCCTCGTCGGTCTCGGGCAGGGCATCGGGGTCGGACACGGACTTGATCTTCTTGCCGTCCACCTCAGCCAAAGCCTGCATGACAAACTCGTCCACCTCTTCGGTGAGGCAGAGAATCTCGAAGCCACGGTCGGCCACACGCTCCACCTGAGGCAGGGAGGCGGCCTGGGCGGCGGAGTCGGCGCAGACGTAGTAGATATACTCCTGGCCCTCCTTCATCCGCTCCACATACTCGGCCAGAGAGGTGAGCTTGTCCGAGGCGGTGGACCCGAACAGCAGCAGATCCCGCAGCAGGTCCTTCTTGGCTCCGTACTGGTCCACCACGCTGTACTTGAGCTGGCGGCCAAAGGCGGCCCAGAACTTCTCGTAGGTCTCCCGGTCGTCCTTCATCATCTTGGCCAGCTCGTTCTTGATCTTCTTCTCCAGAGCGGTGGCGATGATCTTCAGCTGACGGGTGTGCTGGAGCATCTCACGGGAGATGTTCAGAGAGAAGTCGGGGGAGTCCACCACGCCCTTGACGAAGCGGAAGCAGTCGGGGAGCAGATCGGCGCACTTGTCCATGATGAGCACGCCGGAGGAGTACAGCTGCAGCCCCTTCTCATACTCCCGGGTGTAGAAGTCAAAGGGAGTCTGGCCGGGGATGAACAGCAGGGCCTTGTAGGTGACGGTGCCTTCCGAGGAGGTGGTGATGGTGGCCAGGGGAGCCTGCCAGTCCATGAACTTCTCCTGATAGAAGCGGTCGTACTCCTCCTGCTCCACCTTGGAGCGGGGGCGCTGCCACAGAGGCACCATGGAGTTGATGGTCTTCTCCTCCTGCACCGTCTCCCACTCGGGCTTGTAGTCCTCGGGGGCGTCGGCGGGCTTCTCCTTCATGCGGTAGTCCTCCACCACCATGCGGATGGGGTGGCGGATGTAGTCGGAGTACTTCTTGATGAGGCTCTGGAGATGGTTGCTGTCCAGATACTCGTCGTAGTTCTCCTCCTCGGTGTTGTCCTTGATGGTCATAATGACCTGGGTGCCCCAGCCCTCCATCTCACAGGGGGTGATGGTGTAGCCGTCCACGCCGGAGGACTCCCAGCGGTAGGCCTGCTGGTCGCCAAAGCGGCGGGTGAGCACGGTGACCTCGCGGGCCACCATGAAAGCGGAGTAGAAGCCCACGCCGAACTGGCCGATGATATCGGCGGCGTTGTCCTTGCCCATCTCCTGCTTGAACTGCAGAGAGCCGCTGCGGGCGATGGTGCCCAGGTTGTTCTCCAGCTCCTCCTGGGTCATGCCGATGCCGTTATCGGTGACGGTGAGGGTGCGGTGCTCTTTGTCCGGTGTCACAGTGATGGTAAAGTCAGAAGGCTTTACATCAATGCTGCCATCGCTGAGGGCCAGATAGGCCAGCTTGTCAATGGCGTCGCTGGCGTTGGAAATGATCTCACGCAGGAAGATCTCTTTGTGGGTATAAATGGAATTGATCATCAGGTCCATCAGCCGTTTGGACTCGGCTTGAAACTGTTTTTTCTCCATGAGTGGTACACCTCGAATTGCATGTTTTAGCACTCGTGTTGGTCGAGTGCTAACTGTACTATAATACTTACTCCCATGTTTTGCAAGGGGTGTAACAAAAAATTCACAAACTTTATCAGAATAGTAGCCCCTGAACGGGAGAGACTATGGGCAAAGAGGAGAAAATCCGGCAGAAACAAAATTTAGGTTGCCATGGGGTGGGGGCAATGCTATAATATATGCGCATTAAAGCAAAGTTGTACGTTCTATCCAAAGGATAGAATTCTTCCATATAGATAGCCCCCATTTCAGGGAGCGATTACCAACCCGGCCAGGCCGGGGACGCTATGAGGTGTCTTTTTTGAAAAAATATTTCATTCACGGCGGCAGACCGCTGTATGGCAAAGTCGAGATCAGCGGGGCCAAGAATGCCGCTGTCGGTATCATTCCCGCTGCTCTGTTGGTCAATGGCGTGTGCCGCATTGGCAACCTGCCTCAGATCAGCGATGTGACCTTGATGCTCAATATCCTCCAGGAACTGGGGGCCAACGTGCGCACCATCAACCGTTCCACGGTGGAGGTGGACTGCACCGCCATCCATAACAGCCCGGTGGCCTACGAGTCCGGGCGTAAAATCCGTGCCAGCTATTACCTGCTTGGCGCGCTTTTGGGGCGTTTTGGCCAGGCAGAAGTGCCTCTGCCCGGCGGCTGTGACTTCGGCGGCCGACCCATCGACCAGCACCTGAAGGGTCTGCGGGCCCTGGGGGCGGACGTGGAAGTGAAAAACGGCTTTATGTGCGCCAAGGTGCCCGACGGACGGCTCAAGGGCAGCCACATCTACCTGGATGTGGTCACCGTGGGGGCCACCATGAACGTGATGCTGGCCGCCACTCTGGCCGATGGGCTCACGGTCATCGAAAACGCCGCCAAGGAGCCTCACATCGTGGACCTGGCCAACTTCCTCAACTCCATGGGCGCTCAAATCACCGGTGCTGGCACCGACGTCATCAAGGTGCGGGGCGTGGAGCACCTCCACGGGGGCGAATACTCCATCATCCCCGACCAGATCGAGGCGGGCACCTATATGGCCGCTGTGGCCGCCGCAGGCGGCGAGGTGCGGGTGAATAACATCATCCCTAAGCACATGGAGTGCATCACCGCCAAGCTGCTGGAGATGGGCGTCGAGGTGGAAGAGGACGGCGATAGCCTCATTGTCCGCCGCAATGGCCCTCTGCACCGGGCCAACATCAAGACCATGCCCTATCCCGGCTTCCCCACCGACATGCAGCCCCAGATCGCCGCGGTCCTCTGTCTGGCAGAGGGCACCAGCGTCATCACCGAGGGTGTGTGGGATAACCGATTCCGCTATACCGAAGAGTTCCGCCGCATGGGTGCCAAGATTCAGGT
Organism: Pseudoflavonifractor sp. An44; assembly: GCF_002161675.1. Taxonomy (GTDB): domain Bacteria; phylum Bacillota; class Clostridia; order Oscillospirales; family Oscillospiraceae; genus Enterenecus; species Enterenecus faecium. The sequence goes on along the minus strand of NZ_NFIH01000007.1, from coordinate 7,349 downwards.
GGACGGCAAGATCGCCATCATTGAGGGCGTGCCCCAGCTCATGGCCGCCCCGGTAGAGGCCTGTGACCTGCGGGCCGGCGCCGCTCTGGTGGTGGCCGCTCTGGCTGCACAGGGCGTCTCTGAGGTGGGCAACATCCGCCATGTGGAGCGGGGCTACGAGGATATCGTGGCCAAGCTCACCGGCATTGGAGCCCAGATCGAGGTGGTGGACCTGCCTGATCCCCAGGTGGAGAACGCCAACGCAGCGGGCTAAACATCAAAGATACACATGGACTGCGGCAGTCCCGACAAGGGGGCTGCCGCTTTTTGTGGGGAGGGAGAGAAGTTTGTTGAAGTTTGCCACCGTGGCCAGCGGCTCCTCTGGCAACTGCTCGGTCATCACCGACGGCAGCACCCATATCCTCATTGACGCCGGGGTATCCGCCCGGCGCATCACCACTGGGCTCAAGAGCCTGGGCATTCAGCCGGGGGAGTTGTCTGCCATTCTCATTACCCACGAGCACAGCGACCACATCAGCGGCATCCCGGTGCTGTGCCGCCAGCTGGATGTGGAACTGTACACCGCCGAGGGTACGGCCCGGGAGATCTGTCGAAAGAATCCAGAGTTGCAGTCCCGGTTTCGGGTCTTTGACCCTGGAGAGCGCTTTGCTCTGGGGGACCTGGTGGTGGGCAGCTTCCCCGTCAGCCACGACTGTGTCAGCCCCGTGGGCTACACTGTGACCCGTGGGGACCGGAAGCTCACCTTCTGTACCGACCTGGGTGTGGTGACCCAGCCGGTACTGGAGGCGGTACAGGGGGCCAGCACCCTGGTGGCGGAGTATAACTACGACCCGGAGATGCTGCGCACAGGCCCCTACCCGGAATACTTGAAGAGCCGCATTGCAGGGCAGCGGGGCCACCTGTCCAACCAGGTGGGAGCCCAGCTCACCCGCTGGGCGGTGGAGCGAGGCACCCGGCAAGTGGTGCTGGCCCACTTATCTAAGGAGAACAACCAGCCCGCCACCGCCAAACTGGCGGCCCAGGCGGGGATTGGAGAGCAGCAGGTGGAGCTGTGCGTAGCCCCCCGCAGCGAGGCCTCGGCGTGGATGGAGGTGTGAGGACATGGTGAGTGTACATATCATCTGCGTGGGCAAGATGAAAGAGAAGTTTTACCTGGAGGCAGCGGCGGAATACGCCAAGCGTCTGGGTGGGTACTGCCGCCTCACCGTCACCGAGCTGCCCGAGGAGCGGCTGCCGGACCGTCCTACCCAGGCCCAAATCCAAGCCGCTCTGGAGCGGGAGGGGGCGGCCATCTTGTCCAAGCTGCCCAAGGCAGGCAAAGTGGTGGCCATGTGCATTGAGGGCAAGACCATGGACAGCCCCCAGCTGGCCCAGCAGGTAAGCCGCTGGATGGTGGAGGGAGCCTCGGATATCACCTTCCTGGTGGGCGGCTCTTTCGGAATGAGCCAGACGGTGAAGGACAAGGCCCATCTGCGCCTGTCCATGTCCCCCATGACCTTCCCCCATCACCTGGCCCGGGTGATGCTGCTGGAGCAGATTTACCGGGCATTTAAGATCCAAGAGGGGTCTGGATACCATAAATGAGCACACGCCGTGCGGTCTTGAGGCCGCACGGTTTTTGCTTCAAATTTCTTAGAAAAATTTCATAAAAACTGTTGACAAAACGGGATGGTCATAGTACAATACAGACAAGAAGAAAGGAAGGGTGAGTCCGATGTACTAACCGGAACCGACTACTTCAGTAAACATATCGCGATATGAAAAATATGAAGGAAGAAGGTAACACACATCCAGACTTCGATGATTGGGTTGCGCAAAGTGAAGTGAAACTCGGAAAGTTCCAAACAGGCTTGAGTAAGCAGAAGACACGTAGGAGAATCCCCTGATGCCAGTGGCAGACAAGGCGGAAACCAAGGTGTGAGCGTTTGCAGAAACCATGAGTTCGTCATTTCTCTTCGGAATCCAAGGTCAAAAATCCAAAGAAAGAGTAGGTAGCGTCCATTGGAAATTTCTAGCCAGAAGTAAGCCCCCAGCTGCGATTTGGGACAGCTGGGGGCTTGGTGTATTTTGGGGAGAAATTCAGATAAAACCAGGGGGCGAATGGTGTCGAAGTTTGTGGAGCAATGTGCATTGCAAAAATGGCTGTATTCCAGTATACTATTTCATAGTATGCATTGTATTGTGTGGAAAGTGCTATGAGGTGATAACATGTTTGCAAAGGATATCGGAATTGACCTGGGTACAGCCAGTGTGTTGGTATATATCAAAGATAAGGGCATCGTGCTGCGGGAGCCCTCCGTGGTGGCCCTGGACAAGAATACTGGGAAGCTGTTGAAGGTGGGTACCGACGCTCAGAACATGCTGGGCCGTACCCCCGGCAACATTGTGGCCATCCGTCCCCTGCGGGAGGGCGTCATCTCCGACTACGATATGACCGAGCGGATGCTCCGGGAGTTCATCCGCAAGGTGGCCCCCATCCGTCTGTTCAAGCCCCGTGTGGTGATCTGCGTGCCCTCCGGCATCACCGAGGTAGAGGAGCGCGCCGTCATCGACGCCGGCATCCAGGCTGGCGCCCGCCGGGTGTACCTCATTGAGGAGCCTCTGGCCGCTGCCATCGGCGCTGGCATCGACATCACTCAGCCCGACGGCCACATGGTGGTGGACATCGGCGGCGGCACCGCTGATATCGCCGTCATCTCCCTGTCCGGCATTGTGGAGTCCGCTTCCATCAAGGTGGCTGGCGACTCTTTCAGCGAGGCAGTGGTGAAGTACATTCGCAAGCGCCACAACGTGCTCATCGGTGACCGTACCGCCGAGGAGCTGAAGATGAAGATCGGCTGTGTCTTCCCCCGGCCTGAGGAGGTCAGCATGGAGATCAAGGGCCGTTGCCTGATGACTGGCCTGCCCCGGGTGTTCACCGTCACCTCCAGCGAGATGATCGAGGCCTTTGAGGAGCCCTGCGCCCGCATTTTGGAGGCGGTCCACGGGGTGCTGGAGCGCACGCCCCCTGAGTTGGTGGCGGATATCTCCACCAACGGTATCGTCATGACCGGCGGCGGATCTCTGGTGTGGGGCTTTGACAAGCTCATCGAATCCCACACCGGCATCGAGACCTATGTGGCCGACGACGCCATTTCCTGTGTGGCTCTGGGTACCGGTCGCAGCCTGGACTGGGTGGGCGAGATGCAGGATGGCACCATGAACATCTCCCGCAGCCGTCAGATGCTGTAAAAACTCAAAAGCAAAGCGGACAGTGCCTAGCTCTGTCCGCTTATTTTATGTGCTGAGTTGCCAAAAGGCGGAGCTTGTCCGGGGTGTTGTCCTCCGGGTGGTCTAGCACGTGGCCCAGCAGCATCCCCTGGACTCGGCCAATGTCCGGACCTGACAACCCCATGGCTGCCAGATCTCGCCCAGACAGGGCCAGTTCCTTGGCACTGAGACAGGGCCTTTGGGCCAATACCTGGTCCAGCAGTTCCCTGGGGGCCTTTTTGCCCTGTACTTGGGCCATGGCAGCCCCCGCTTCACAGGCAGGAATACCATACCGGGCCAGGGCGTGCCGCCAGCCAGAGGCGTCTTGAGGCAGGTCCACCCGAAATAGGGCGAGGCCACGGGACAGGGGCACGATGAGCTTTTTGTCCCGGATGAGGCTTTGAAGCAGAGAGAGCGGGTCGTGGCCACTCTCTGCCATCAGGGAGGCCAGCCCTGCCCAGCGGGGCAGAGGCTCGCGGGGAAGGCCTGAGAGAGGCGAGGCGTCCACCTCCGGGCCGCTGAGGAGCCCGGAAGAGAACAGCAGCCCGGCCCAGTGTGGAGCAGGGGCACACAGGGTTTTCTCCACCTCGGGGCGGATGCGCTCAGCGGGCAGGTGGTGAGGCTGGGGGCCCAACTCCTCCAGGGCGTGGACCAGTTCCGGGTCCAGGGTAAAATTCAGCTGGGCGGCAAAGCGGATGGCCCGGAACATGCGCAGCCGGTCCTCCTGGAACCGCTGCATGGGGTCTCCCACGCAGCGAATGACCCGGCTCTCCAGGTCTGCCTGTCCACCAAAGGGGTCGATGACCGTGCCGTCTGGAGCCAGAGCCATGGCGTTGACGGTGAAGTCCCGACGGGACAGGTCGTCGGTGAGGGAGGAGACAAAGGACACGGCATCGGGGCGGCGGCCGTCTCGGTACCCGCCCTCACACCGGAAGGTGGTTACCTCCAAACCATGCCCGTCCAGCACCACCGTCACGGTGCCATAGTCGATGCCCGTGGGGACGGTATGGGGGAAAAGGCTCTGGACTTGTGGGGGGAGGGCGGAGGTGCAGATATCCCAGTCCTGGGGCGTGCGGGCCAGCAGCAGGTCCCGGACGCAGCCGCCCACGGGATAAGCTTCAAACCCGGCCTGCCACAGAGTGCGGCAGCAGTGGGCGACGGCAGGTGGGAGGGGGGTGAGGTAATCCATGGTGTGCTCCTTTCCTTGTGGAAAAACGGAAAAAAGGGAAGAATCCGGTTGCCATTCTCCATGGCGCATAGTATAATATAATGGTTTTGAGTATATAGTACCAGAAGAATTAGGATAATTTTATTATATGGGGTGTGCATATGTCAGTCAATAACATCCATGAGTATATCAAACCGGGAAAGCGGGCCCATCTGGTGGGCATTGGCGGTGTCTCCATGGCCTCTCTGGCTGAGGTGCTGCTGGGCAACGGAGTCATCATCACGGGTTCCGATCGGCAGGAGAGCGCCACCGTGGCACATCTGCGCAGCTTGGGCATTCCGGTGACCATTGGACATCTGCCTGAGAGTGTGGAGGGGGCGGACTGCGTGGTGCGCACCGCCGCCGTACACAACGATAACCCGGAGATCGCCGCTGCTCTGTCCGCTGGTATCCCCGTATTCGAGCGGGCCCAGGCCTGGGGCGCCATCATGACGGGGTATAAGAACGCCCTGTGCATCTCCGGCACCCACGGCAAGACCACCACCACCTCCATCTGCACCCACATCTTCATGGCCGCCCAGCTGGACCCCACGGTGATGATCGGCGGCACTCTGCCCCTGCTGAAGGCCGGGCACCGGGTGGGCCAGGGTGACACCATTATTCTGGAGTCCTGCGAGTACTGCAACTCCTTCCTCTCCTTCCGTCCCACGGTGGCGGTGATTTTGAACATTGAGGCGGACCACCTGGACTTCTTCAAGGACCTGGAGGACGTGGAGCACTCCTTCCGGGCCTTTGCCGATCTGGTGCCAGACGGCGGGTACATCGTGGCCAACTGTGAGGATGCCAACACCATGAAGGCTTTGGAGGGGGAGACCCGTCCTATGATTACCTTCGGTGTGGAGAAGGGCGACGTGCACGCCGAGAACCTGGAGATGAACCACGGCTTTGCCACCTTCGACGTGGTGTACCGGGACCAGGTGTACGCCCACGTGGAGCTGTCCATTCCCGGCATGCACAACGTGAAAAACGTGCTGGCGGCCTCTGCCGCTGCTGCGGTGCTGGGGGTTCCCGGCTGGGCCGTGGAGCAGGGCATGCGGGACTTCCGTCTGCCTGGACGCCGCTTTGAGTACAAGGGAGACTACAACGGGGCAGAGGTGTGTGATGACTACGCTCACCACCCCGGTGAGCTGGAGGTGCTGCTGGACTCGGCCAAGAGTCTGGGGCACAAGCGGGTCATCTGTGCCTTCCAGCCCCATACCTATACCCGTACCCATGAGCTCTTTGACGACTTTGTGCGGGTGCTGAAAAAGCCGGATATCACCCTGTTGGCGGAGATCTACGCTGCCCGGGAGACCAACGATTTGGGCATCTCCTCGGCGGACCTGGCTGCCCAGATTCCCGGCAGTATCTTCTGCCCCACTCTGGAGGATGTGACCGCCAAGCTCCGGGAGCTGGCTCAGCCCGGCGACCTGATTCTCACGGTAGGCGCTGGCGACATTTACCGGGCCGGTGAGATGCTGGTGGCAACCGAGAAGTAATCAACATAGGAAACGGCGTAGGAAGCGTTTGAGGGCTTCCTACGCCGTTTTGTTATGCATGGGTGGGGAGGAAGAGCAGGGTGTCCAGCAGTTGCTGGAAAATGCCCCACACGGTGAGGCGGGCCACCCCGGTGGAGGCCACCAGGTCTACCCGTTCATGTTCCTCGCCGTCCAGATACACAATCATCTCGCCCAGCTTCTGCCCCTCATCCACCGGGGCGGAGACCTCCTCCGGCAGATGGACCTGAGTGGTGACAGCGGCGCTCTGGCTCTGGTGGGTGAGGATGGTGCAGTTGTGGTCCAGCACAGGCTGTACCGTGTCCTGCTCCCCCAACAGCACCGAGATGGGGGGAAGTACCTGATCGGGATAGACCTGGGTGAGGGAGTAGTTGGCAAAGCCGTAGTTGAGCAGGGCAGCGGCGCTGTCAAAGCGGTCAGAGGGGGTGGCGGCGTGCATCACCACGGCGATGAGCTCCATGCCGTCTCGCTCTGCTGTGGCGGACAGGCAGTAGAGGGCGGTGTCGGTGGAGCCGGTTTTCAGCCCTGTGGCCCCGGGGTAGGAGTAGATGAGCCGGTTGGTGTTGGTCAGCTGAAATGCACCGTCCCGGAGGGTGTCCATCCAGATGGTGGTGTACTCCCGCAGCTGGGGGTGATTCAAAATCAGCTCCCGGCTCATGAGGGCGATGTCGTAGGCGGAGGACACGTGGCCCTCTGCGGGGAGTCCGGTACAGTTGCAAAAGACGGTGGACTCCATGCCCAGCTCTTTGGCCCTCTCGTTCATGCGCTGGACAAAGGCGGTCTCGCTGCCGGAGACTGCCTCCGCCAGAGCCACGGCGCAGTCATTGGCAGACGCCACGGCCACCGCCTTCATCATCTCGCTGACGGTGAGTTGTTCTCCCTCTTTCAGCCAGATCTGGGAGCCGCCCATGGAGCAGGCGTAGGGGGAGGCGGTGATCACGTCATCCCAGCAGAGCGTCCCGGCGTCGATGGCCTCCATCACCAGCAGCAGGGTCATCACCTTGGTCACCGAGGCGGGCTCGTAGACAGCGTGGGCATCCTGCTCGAAGAGCACCTCTCCGGTGCTTTTCTCCATGAGAATGGCGGAGGGCGCGGTGATATCCACTTCAGCGGCCCGGGCATGGGTGGGCAGCAGGCACAGCAGTACCAGAGACAGGGCGAGTACGGCTTTCATGGTGTCAATCCCTCATTTCCTGTATGGTAACACCAGACTATGAGGGAGAGGGGCGGACTATTCATGTCATGGGAATAAAAAAGAAGGGGCTGTTGCAAAATAGGCCAGAACAACAAAACGAGAGGCTAACCTTTTTGGGGGTTGGCCTCTCGTTTCATTTGCTTTACAATTTGTTTGTGAAGACAAATTATAACAAGCAAGA
>NZ_NFIH01000006.1 GCF_002161675.1 Pseudoflavonifractor sp. An44 | reverse complement strand
GCGCAGTACGAGCAAATTCGTAAACAGCACTTATGCGATTGAACCGCCGTGTACCGAACGGTATGCACGGTGGTGTGAGAGGACGGCTACTCAACTAATGGGTAGCCTCCTACTCGATTACGGTTTGGGGAATTAGTCCACCAGCTTGTCCAGCTCCTTGATGTGCTCGGTGCCGGTGGCGGTGGTGTGTCCGGCCTGCTTGGCGTAGATGCCAACGGTGGCCTGGGACTTCTTCACAGGCTGCATGGTGCCGGCGCCGGCCACACAGCCGCCGGGACAGGCCATGCCCTCCAGCAGGTAGCCGTTGTACTTGCCGGCAGCGGCCAGAGTCAGCAGCTTGCGGCACTCCTTCAGGCCGTCGGCGCTGGCGATCTTCACCTCACGGTCGGGATAGCGCTCGGCGATGACGTTGGCCACAGCCTTGGCCACGCCGCCAGCCACAGCGAAGTTGCGGCCGTCGGTGGAGGCGTCGTTGACGCCGTTGGGGTCCTCTTCCATGGCCTCCAGGTCCAGGTGCTTGGCGTCGAAGATGCCGGACATCTCCTCGTAGGTCAGCACGAAGTCCACCTCGCTGCGCACGCTCTTGCGCATGGCCTCCAGCTTCTTGGCGGCGCAGGGGCCGATGAAGACCACCTTGCCCTCAGGCTGCTGCTGCTTAATGAGGCGGGCAGTGAGCACCATGGGGGTCAGGGCCATGGACACGCTGTCGGCGTGCTGGGGGAACAGCTTCTTGGCCATGACAGACCAGGCGGGGCAGCAGGAAGTGGCCATGAAGGGCAGCTTCTCAGGCACCTCGTTGACAAAGTCCTCGGCCTCCTGCACCGAGCACAGGTCGGCACCGATGGCCACCTCGAACACGTCGGCAAAGCCCAGGGCCTTCATGGCAGCACGCAGCTTGCCGGGAGTGACCTTGGGACCGAACTGGCCCACGAAGGCGGGAGCCACGGCGGCGTACACCCGCTCACCGGACTGGATGGCGCGGATGACCTGGAAGATCTGGGACTTGTCGGCGATGGCGCCGAAGGGGCAGTTGACCAGACACATGCCGCAGGAGACACACTTGTCGTAGTCGATCTCCGCCTTGCCGTTGGCGTCGGTGTGGATGGCGTCCATGCCGCAGGCCTTGGCGCAGGGGCGCTCCTGGACGATGATGGCCTTGTACTCGCACACGTCGGCGCAGCGGCCGCACTTGATGCACTTGTCCTGGTCGATGACGGAACGGCCATTGAAGCGGTCCAGGGTGATGGCGTCCTTGGGGCACACCTCCACGCAGGGGTGAGCCAGACAGCCCTGGCAGCCGTCGGTGACGTGCACCCGCTTCTCCGCGCAGCCGTTACAGGCAAACTTGATGATGTTGATCAGCGGGGGAGTGTAGTAGGTCTCGTCCTTGGCAGCGGCCTCGATGTTGTCGGACAGGGGGGCGTGCTCCCCAGCGCCGCGGCAGGGCAGACCCATGGCCAGACGCAGGCGCTCGCCGACGATGGCGCGCTCCAGAAATACGTCGTTGCGGTAGTTGCCCACCTCACCGGGAATGATCTTGTAGGGCAGCTCCTCAATGCGCTTCTCCACCGGCCACTCGGTGTGATAAGCCATGCGGGCCACCTCGCGGAAAATGCGGTGGCGAATCTCCTGAATACGGGTTTCTACACCTCTCATGTTGTACAGTCCTCCTTCTGTATCTCATGGGTAGTCACATATAGCATACATCAAAAGTCCGGGCTTGTAAATGCAAGATTGGAAAATTGGTGAAAAGTTTCACAAGACTAACGAGAGGGGCCGGGGCGGCCCCTCTCGTGGGGAAGTGCGGCGGGTCAGGCCAGGAACTGAATCTGGTTGACACACACAAAATAGATGCGGTTGTTGGCAGAATTGGACAGCACCAGCACGTTGCCCACGGTGCCCAGCAGGGTGACCCCCTGGAGCACCAGAGGCCCGGCCACGATGGTGACCTTGCGGCTGAGGTTGCTCTGGGACAGGGTGGACAGCAGCCCGGCGGCGCAGCAGCACTCGTCGTCGGAGCAGGCGCAGGAACAGGCGCAGCACCCGCAGGGGGTGAGGCACTGGGACAGGATCTTCTGGATGGTCTGGAAGTTGTTGGCGGTGGCCTGGTCGGAGGTGATGTCCCCGGAGGCGGGGGCGGTTGCGGTTTGCAGGGCCACGGCGGTGAGCTGGCACAGGGGCACCTGGGTGGCGGTGACTCCGGTGCTGGTCTCCGGGGGCGTATTCACCAGGGCGGAGATCTCCAGCAGGTCGCAGTTGCAGGGGGAGAAGCGGCGGAAGGACCCGGACATGGTGTTCAGGTTATCCGAAGGGGTGGTGCCTGCGGGAGTGGTGTTGATGGTGGCCCCTGCCACGTAGGTATCGGTGACAAAGGCGGCCTGGTTGAAGTCCAGCAGGGTGGCCAGCTGACTGTTGCACAAAAGCTGGAGGGCCGCCCGGAAGGACTGCTTGCAGCAGCAGCCCTCCTCCACCGGCTGCGGGGTGGGACAGGGGGGCGTGGGCATGGGCTGGCAGCAGCAGATCATGGGTGTGGTCTGGCCGGGACAGGGATTGGGACAGGGGTTACAGGTATTGCAGGTGTTGCAGGTACAGCTGCCCTTGGAACAGCTGGAATTCTGTTGGGCGGCGAACTCCTCCGCCGTGACAGACCCGTTCCAGGACTGGGTGGGCCAAAGATTCTGGTTCATGTGATTCGCTCCTTTCAAAGGTGGGGTTTCCTCATGGGAAACCGCCAGGGTGCACCACATTCTATGCCAATGGGGGCGGGACGGTCCCCAGAGGAAGAGAAGGAAATAAATTCCGTACTCCACAATATTTCGAAATAATCAAAGCCGCTATTTACAACAGCCACAAGATATGGTATCCTGTCTAAGCGCCACTCGACCAGGGGAAATCCCGGACTCCCTGGAAGACATGGCGGCTGAATTCCATAGAATGCGATGACGACGGTGTGTTGTCCCACCTGGGGCGACCGCCGCTTTGTCCCGCTTAGGGGCGATCTGAAAAGTCGAAATTCTTGACTTTTCCAACCATCAACGCCAGCTACTTCGTTAAAAATACTCGGAATCCATCCAGGATTCCTGCGTTTCTTGCCTCGTATCTGTGCGTTGCTTGTGGAAAATTCGTCGATTTCTTTGTTTTCAGATGCGCCCTAGGATAAAAATAACGGGAGAAAGGGCGTTACAAATGAAAGTAATCAAGCGAGATGGCTCTACTGTAGACTTTGACCGCAGCAAGATTGTCGTGGCCATTCAGAAGGCCAATCTGGCGGTGGAGGAACCCTATCGCATGGACGATGCCTCCATTGAAGCCATCGCCGACTCCGTAGCCAGCAAGGACCGCAAGCGCCTGCTGGTGGAAGACATACAAGATATGGTGGAGAAGCGCCTGATGGAGGCGGAGAAGTATGAGCTGGCCAAGGCTTATATCATCTACCGCTATACCCGCGCTCTGGTGCGCAAGGCCAACACCACTGACGAGTCCATCCTGGCTCTGATCCGTAACGACAACAAGGACCTGGCCGAGGAGAACTCCAACAAGAACACTGCCATTGCCTCCACCCAGCGCGACTACATCGCCGGTGAGGTGAGCCGGGATTTGACCCGTCGTCTGCTGCTGCCGGAGAAGATCTCTAAGGCCCACGACGACGGCGTGCTCCACTTCCACGACGCCGACTACTTTGTCCAGCACATCTTCAACTGCTGCCTGGTGAACATCGGGGATATGCTGGACAACGGAACCATGATCAACGGCAAGCTCATCGAGTCTCCCAAGAGCTTCCAGGTGGCCTGCACCATCGTCACCCAGATCATCGCCTGCGTGGCCTCCAACCAGTACGGCGGCCAGTCCGTGGAAATGAGCCACCTGGGCAAGTATCTGCGTCTGACCTATGAGAAGTACCTGCGCCGCACCCGGGAGGCCGCTCCCGAGCTGGACGACGAGACCGTGGAGAAGATCGCCAAGGCCCGCACCAAGGACGAGCTGAAGAGCGGCGTGCAGACCATCCAGTATCAGATCAACACCCTCATGACCACCAACGGCCAGTCTCCCTTTGTCACCCTCTTCCTGGTGCTGCGGGAGAACGACCCCTATATGGAGGAGAACGCCGCCATCATCGAGGAGATTCTCACCCAGCGCCTGGAGGGCATCAAGAACGAGAAGGGCGTGTACATCACCCCCGCCTTCCCCAAGCTGGTGTACGTGCTGGACGAGTGCAACTGCCTCAAGGGCGGCAAGTACGACTACCTCACCCGCCTGGCGGTGAAGTGCTCGGCCAAGCGCATGTACCCCGACTACATCTCCGCCAAGAAGATGAAGGAGAACTATGAGGGCAACGTGTTCTCACCCATGGGCTGCCGCTCCTTCCTCTCCCCCTGGAAGGACGAGAACGGCAACTACAAGTTCGAGGGCCGCTTCAACCAGGGCGTGGTGTCCATTAACCTGCCCCAGATCGGCATTGTCTCCGGCGGTGACGAGGACAAGTTCTGGACCGAACTGGACCAGCGCCTGGAGCTGTGCTTTGAGGCCCTCATGTGCCGCCACAACGCCCTGAAGGGGGTCCACTCCGACGTGTCCCCCATCCACTGGCAGTATGGTGCCATCGCCCGTCTGGAAAAGGGCGAGACCATCGACAAGCTGCTGGAGGGCGGTTACTCCACCCTGTCCCTGGGCTACATCGGCCTGTATGAGCTGACCCGCCTGGTCAAGGGCTGCTCCCACACCACCCCCGAGGGCGAGGAGTTTGCCCTGCGGGTGATGCGCCACCTGCGGGAGACCACCGACCGGTGGAAGAAGGAGACCGGCCTGGGCTTTGCCCTGTACGGCACCCCCGCCGAGAGCCTGTGCTACCGCTTTGCCCGCATCGACCAGGAGAAGTACGGCACCATCGAGGACGTCACCGACAAGGGCTACTACACCAACTCCTACCACGTGGACGTGCGGGAGCATGTGGATGCCTTCTCCAAGTTCCACTTTGAGAGCCAGTTCCAGAAGATCTCCTCCGGCGGCGCCATCTCCTACGTGGAGGTGCCCAACATGCGCCACAACCTGGAGGCCCTGGAGGATGTGGTGCGCTACATCTACGACAACATCCAGTACGCCGAGTTCAACACCAAGAGCGACTACTGCCAGGTGTGCGGCTACGACGGGGAGATTCAGATCAACGAGGAAGGTCAGTGGGAGTGCCCCAGCTGTGGCAACAAGGACCACAACAAGATGAACGTCACCCGCCGCACCTGCGGCTACCTGGGCGAGAACTTCTGGAACGTGGGCAAGACCAAGGAGATCAAGTCCCGGGTGCTCCACCTGTAAAAGAGAGGGAGCTGCATGAATTACGCCACCATCAAGTGGGCGGACGTGGCCAACGGCCCCGGCGTGCGGGTGTCCCTGTTCGTCTCCGGCTGTACCCACCACTGCCCCGGCTGCTTCAATGAGGAGGCCTGGGACTTCTGCTACGGCAACCCCTTCACCCCGGAGGTAGAGGACAAAATCCTGGAGGCTCTGGCTCCCTCTTATCTCAAGGGCCTGTCCCTGCTGGGCGGCGAGCCCTTTGAGCCCGCCAACCAGGCGGTGCTGCTGCCCTTCCTGAGACGGGTGAAGGAGAAGTATCCAGATAAGGAAATCTGGTGCTACTCCGGTTACACCCTGGACGGGGAGCTGTGGCAGGAAAGCCGGGCCCGGTGTGAACACACCGACGAGATGCTCTCCCTCATTGACGTGCTGGTGGATGGCCGCTTTGTGGAGGAGCTCAAGGACTTAAACCTGCGCTTCCGTGGCTCTGCCAACCAGCGCATCATCGACGTGCCTTCCAGCCTGAAGGCCCATCAGGTGGTGGAGTGGAAGGGCGAGCACACCATCCAGCCCATACAAAAGTAAAGAATACCCCGGCAGCTCTGCTGCCGGGGTATCGCCCGTATCTTGCTATATTTGGAGGAATCCACCTATGACACAACCTGTATCTGTGAAGCTGTTAGACCCCCGGGCCAAGATGCCTACCTATGGCAGCGTGGACGCGGCCGGGGCGGACCTGTACGCCGTCACCGACGGCCCCGTCACTGTGGCCCCCGGCCAGACGGTGCTCATTCACACCGGGCTGGCCCTGGCCATTCCCCAGGGCTTTGTGGGCCTGGTGTACGCCCGCTCTGGCCTTGCCACCAAGCAGGGGCTGGCGCCCGCCAACAAGGTGGGGGTCATTGACGCCGACTACCGGGGCGAGCTGATGGTGGCCCTGCACAACCACAGCGGCGAGAGCCGCACCGTGGAGTGCGGCGACCGCATTGCCCAGCTGGTCATTGCCCCCTACCTCACCGCCCAGTTCACCCAGCAGGAGGAGCTGGACGACACCGTCCGGGGCGAGGGCGGCTTTGGTTCTACCGGAAGTAAATAAGAAAAAAGATTGCCGCCCGGCGCTGTGCCGGGCGGCAAACATTTTACTTCTGGGCTTCCTCTTCCTTGGGAATGATGAGGTTGAGGACGATGGCCATAATGGTGGCCACCACCACGGAGGAGGAGCCGAACACGGTGTTCACCCAGCCGGGGAAGCCAGCGCCGGACAGGCAGCCGGACACCTGGGTGATACCCACGCCCATGGCCACAGACAGGCCCATGACGGCGCTCTTCCGGGGGGTAAAGCCGCCCTGGGTGATCATGCGGATACCGGTCATGGTGATGGCGGCAAACACGGAGATGGTGGCGCCGCCGATGACGCTCTGGGGAATGGTGGTGAGCAGGGAGGCGAACTTGGGCATCAGACCCGCCACCAGCAGGATGCCGGAGGCCAGGGCGAACACGGACCGGTTGATGACCCGGTTGACGGTGACAATGCCCACGTTCTGGCTGTAGGTGGCGGTGGGCAGGCCGCCGAAGAAAGCGCCCAGCACGCTCATGACGCCCTGACCGATGATGCCGCCGGACAGCTCACGGTCGGTGGGCATACGGTCCAGACCGCCCATGGTGGTGGAGCTGAGGTCACCGATGGTCTGCACGGCGTTGACCACGTACACAATGCTCAGGGACACGGCAGCGGAGGGCACGAACTTGATCTCAAAGGGCATGAACTGGGGCAGGGCGAACCACTGGGCGGAGCCGATGGAGGAGAAGTCCACCAGATCCAGAGGGATGGAGATGATGTAGCCCACGATCATGCCGATGAGGATGGCGCCCAGCTTGGTCAGCCCCTTGGTGAAGTTGGTCAGGGCGATGACCACCACCAGGGTGATGAGAGCCACCAGCCAGCTCTTGGGAGTGCCAAACTCAGGGGTGCCAGCCCCGCCAGCCATGTACTTCACGGCAGTGGGGTAGAGGGACAGACCGATGGTGAAGATGACGGTGCCGGTGACCAGGGGCGGGAAGAGGGGGCGGATCCACTTGACGAAGATGCCGAAGACGATGGCCACACAGCCGCCGATGATCTCCGCGCCCAAGATGGTGGCGATGCCGAACTCCGCACCGATGGCCTGGAGGGTGGGGATGTAGGCAAAGCTGATGCCCATAATGACGGGCAGGCCCGCTCCGATGCGCCCGAAGATGGGGAACAGCTGGAGGAGGGTGGCCAGGGCGGTGAGGATGAGGGAGACCTGAATCATCAGGGTCTTTTGCTCCTCGCTGAGGCTACAGGTGTTGGAGATGAGGATGGCGGGGGTGATGATGCCCACCACGGCAGCCACCACGTGCTGGAGTCCCAGGGGAATGAGCTGTCCTGTGGGGGGGACACCCTTCCACTGGAATACCGTGTCGGATTTGGTTTGTTTCATCTGCTTCTCTCCTTCTCGTTTTCTCTTTGTGTTGTCCATACTTAAAAAACACCGGGAGGGAACACAAGGTGTTCCCTCCGAGATTGTCATGGAAAAAGCCAAAGACCATGCAGGGAGTCGTGACGATCTTGCATTGACAAAAGCCCTCGGCAGAGTTTTCCGCCCGCAGGCGGGAAAAAATTGAAATCTGTTTTTTCCGGGGACATGCGCCTCGGAAAAAACACCTCTCAGCCCGCCAGTGTGGAATCGGGTCGTCCTTTGACCCGATTATGCATGCAGCGGGCTGCATCCCCTCGAGAAAACGCTTGCGTTTTCGAGAAATGATTATACATTGAAGCGGAAGAGAATGATGTCTCCGTCCTTGACCACATAGTCCTTGCCCTCGGAGCGGATCAGGCCCTTCTCTCGGGCGGCGGCCATGGAGCCGCAGGCCTTCAGGTCCTCAAAGGCCACAGTCTCGGCCCGGATGAAGCCCCGCTCGAAGTCGGAGTGAATCTTACCGGCGGCCTGGGGGGCCTTGGTGCCGTTTACGATGGTCCAGGCACGGCACTCGTCCTCACCGGCGGTGAGGTAGGAGATGAGGCCCAGCAGGGTGTAGCTGGCGTTAATGAGACGGTCCAGACCGGACTGGGCGATGCCCAGGTCCTCCAGGAACATGGCCTTCTCCTCGCCGTCCAGCTGGGCGATCTCTGCCTCCAGCTGGGCGCACACGGGGATGCACTGGGCCCCTTCCTCGGCAGCCCGCTGGGACACCTGCTGATAGTACTCCACCTGGTCGGGGTGGGAGAAGCCCTCCTCATCCAGGTTGGCGGCATAGATGACAGGCTTGAGGGAGAGCAGTTCACTGGTGGCGATGAGGGCGGCGTCCTCCTCGTCCACCTGGCTGAGGTAGCTGCGGGCGGACTTGCCCTCGTTGAGCCAGTCCCGCAGGCCCTGGAACACCTCTGCCTCGTGGAGGAACTTCTTATCCGCCTTGGCGGCCTTGGTGGCCTTGTCAATGCGGCGGTCGGCCATCTCCACGTCGGCCATGATGAGCTCCAGGTCGATGATATCAATGTCCCGGATGGGGTTGGTGGAGCCCTCCACGTGGATGACGTTCTCGTCGTCAAAGCAGCGCACCACGTGGACAATGGCGGCGCACTCCCGGATGTTGGCCAGGAACTTGTTGCCCAGACCCTCGCCGTGGCTGGCGCCCTTCACCAGACCGGCGATGTCCACGAATTCCACCACAGCGGGGGTGGTCTTCTTGGGCTTGTAGAACTCACTGAGCCAGTCCAGACGGGCATCGGGGACGGCCACGATGCCCACGTTGGGGTCGATGGTGCAGAAGGGGTAGTTGGCGCTCTCCGCACCGGCGTTGGTGATGGCGTTGAACAGGGTCGATTTGCCCACGTTGGGCAGACCCACAATACCGAGCTTCATAGATAAGGACATCCTTTCAGACGTTAGATATTCTCAACGATTATACAGGGTTTGGCATGGAATTACAAGACGAAGCAGAGAAAACTGTGGGCATAGCTCTTTTATTTTGCAAGATGGTATGATATGATATCACTATTGCACAACAATTCCATTCACAGGCATATTCAAGGAAACAAATCGGATTTTTATGAGGAGTTTGAAATGGACACACAGGAAAAGTGGTTGGAGTGGGCCATGGAATTACAGAGCATCGCGCAGGCAGGCCTGTTCTATTCCAAAGACAGATTTGATTTGGAACGGTTTGAGCGGGTCCGCACGGTGGCAGCGGAAATGGTTTCCCATCAAACGGAGCTTCCGCTCAACAAGGTCAAGGATTTGTTTTGCAACGAAACGGGGTATCAAACGCCGAAAATTGACACGAGGGCAGCCATGTTTGACCAGGGGAAAATCCTGCTGGTGCAGGAGCATGACGGCCGATGGGCGCTCCCGGGCGGTTGGTGCGATGTGGATGTCTCGGTGAAAGAGAACACCATCAAAGAGGTCAAGGAGGAAGCCGGCCTGGATGTCACTGCGGATAAAATCATAGCCGTACAGGATCGGTCAAAGCACAATTTGCCCGTATACCCCTACGGTGTATGCAAGATCTTTGTCTTATGCACCGTAGTTGGCGGCCACTTTGAAGAAAACATCGAGACCCAAGGGTTTGCCTATTTCTCGGCGGAGGAACTGCCAACATTGGCAACGGAAAAAAACAACGAGGAACAGATCCGCATGTGCTTCGATGCGTTTCACAGTCCCAACTGGGAGGTCCTGTTTGATTAAAGCAGAGACCTTGGTAGGCGACGTGTGGGAAGGGTCCTTTTATTTTGAAACATGGTGTGATATGATAACACTATTGTATAACAATTCCTTCCATCCCAGATGGAAGAGTGGAAAAAGGAGTTAGACAAATGGATTACGCAGCAGAATCTTTGAAACTTCACTACCAGTGGCGGGGCAAGCTGGACACTGTGCCCAAGATGGAGGTCAAGGACCGCCAGGCCCTGTCCCTGGCCTACACCCCCGGCGTGGCCCAGCCCTGCCTGGAGATTCAGAAGGATATCAGCAAGAGCTACGAGCTCACCGGACGGTGGAACACCGTGGCGGTGGTCACCGACGGCACCGCCGTGCTGGGCCTGGGCGACATCGGCCCCGAGGCCGGTATGCCGGTGATGGAGGGCAAGTGCGTGCTGTTCAAGGCCTTCGGCGACGTCAACGCCGTGCCCCTGTGCATCCGCTCCAAGGACGTGGACGAGATCGTCCACACCGTTTCCCTGCTGGCAGGCTCCTTCGGCGGCATCAACCTGGAGGACATCTCCGCCCCCCGCTGCTTTGAGATCGAACGTAAGCTCAAGGAAGTGTGCGACATTCCCATCTTCCACGACGACCAGCACGGCACCGCCATCATCGTGGCCGCTGCCCTCATCAACGCCCTGAAGCTGGTGAACAAGAAGATTGAGGACATCACCGCCGTGTTCTCCGGCGCTGGCGCCGCTGGCACCGCCATTTTCAAGCTCTTGAAGTCCATGGGCCTGGGCGACGCCATCATCTGTGACCGCAAGGGCGCCATTTGCTCGGCCCGCACCGACCTCAACAACGAGAAGAAGGCCCTGCTGGAGCTGTCCAACAAGCAGGATAAATCTGGATCCCTGGCCGACGTGATGGTGGGTGCCGACCTGTTCATCGGCGTGTCCTCCCCCGGCGTGGTTACCCCCGAGATGGTGAAGACCATGGCCCCCAACCCCATCCTCTTCCCCATGGCCAACCCCGTGCCCGAGATCATGCCTGACCTGGCCCGGGAGGCTGGGGCCGCCGTCATCGGCACTGGCCGCAGCGACTTCCCCAACCAGATCAACAACGTCCTGGCCTTCCCCGGCGTGTTCCGGGGCGCCTTCGACGTGCGGGCCAGCGATATCAACGAGGAGATGAAGCTGGCCGCCGCCCGGGCTCTGGCCCAGCTGGTCAGCGACGAGGAACTCACCCCCGACTATATCATTCCCGCTCCCTTTGACCAGCGGGTGTGCCCCGCCGTGGCCGCCGCTGTGGCCCAGGCGGCCCGGGACAGCGGCGTGGCCCGTATCTAAGGCCCGGGACTCCATACACACCAGTTAGGAGGTTATGACATGAACCAGGATACCAATACCCACGGCAGCGAACAGGACAACCTGCACTATCTGCGCATGCTGGCCAAGCAGTACCCCACGGTCCAGGCCGCCAGCACGGAAATCATCAACCTCCAGGCCATTCTCATCCTTCCCAAGGGCACCGAGCACTTCATCTCGGATGTCCACGGGGAGTACGAGGCCTTCCAGCATATCCTCAACTCCGCCTCCGGGGTGGTGCGGGAGAAGATCGACCAGCTGTTTGCCACCAGCGTGTCCAAGGCGGACCGGGACCAGCTGGCCACCCTCATCTACTACCCCCGGGAGAAGCTGGAGGAGCTCCAGAGCCGCATGAACCAGGAGGACATGGAGGAGTGGTACCGCCTGACCTTCCACCGCCTCATTGAAATCTGCTGTCTGGTCAGCTCCAAGTACACCCGCTCCAAGGTGCGTAAGGCCATGCCCCGTGAGTACGCCTATATCATCGACGAGCTCATCCACACCCACTACGAGGACACCGACAAGCGGGACTACTACGAGAATATCATCTCCACCATCATCGAGTTGGACCGAGCCGGGGACTTCCTGGTGCAGCTGTGCCAGCTCATCAAGCGCCTGGCGGTGGACCACCTGCACATTGTGGGGGATATCTTCGACCGGGGCCCCGGTGCGGATATCATTCTGGACGCCCTGATGGACCACCACAGCGTGGACATCCAGTGGGGCAACCACGACGTGCTGTGGATGGGCGCCGCCTCCGGCTCCCGTACCCTGGTGGCCACGGTGCTGGTCAACTCCCTGCGCTACAACAACCTGGACGTCATCGAGACGGGGTACGGCATCTCCCTGCGCCCCCTGTCTGTGTTCGCCGCCGAGGTGTACAAGGACTGTGACGTCAGCCGCTTTGAGGTCAAGCTCAGCCGGGAGGACGAGGAGAACTACAACGAGCGGGACAAGCGCCTGGCCGCCCAGATGTACAAGGCCATCACCATCATCCTCTTCAAGCTGGAGGGGCAGAAGATCATGCGCAACCCCTGCTTCCGCATGGATGATCGGCTGCTGCTGGACAAGATCAACTATGAGGACAAGACGGTGGTGGTGGACGGCAAGACCTACGCCATGGAGGACACCGACTTCCCCACCGTGGACCCCGCCGACCCCTACACCCTCACCCCGGAAGAGGAGAAGCTCATCAACCAGCTCACCCGCTCCTTCCGCCACAGTGAGAAGCTCCAGCGCCACGTCCGCTTCCTCTACTCCAAGGGCAGCCTGTACCAGGTGTTCAACGGAAACCTGCTGTTCCACGGCTGTATCCCCATGACCGAAGAGGGAGAGTTCATGCGCTTTTCCATCGGCTGCGACAGCCTGGGGGGCAAGGAGTTTCTGGACTTTGCCGACCTGGCCGCCCGCAGGGCCTATTATGATAAGGTGGGCTCCCCGGAGCGGCAGTTCGGCATGGACTTTTTGTGGTTTTTGTGGGCCGGGCGTAACAGCCCCATCTTTGGCCGGGACCGCATGACCACCTTCGAGCGGCGGTTCATTGCCGACGAGTCCACCTGGACCGAGCAGAAAAATGCCTACTATCGCCTGTACCACGACCCCCAGGTGTGTGAGAAAATCCTCCACGAGTTCGGCCTGGAGGGGGCCCACTCCCACATCATCAACGGACACATCCCGGTGAAGTCCAAGAAGGGGGAGAGCCCGGTGAAGGGGGGCGGCAAGCTCATCGTCATTGACGGCGGGTTCTGCAAGGCCTACCAGAAGACCACCGGCATTGCCGGGTATACCCTCATCTACAACTCCAACTTCATGCGCCTGGTCTCCCACCAGCCCTTTGCAGGCCGGGAGCGGGCCATCCATGAGAACTGGGATATCTCCTCCAGCTCGGAAATCTTCGAGCGCATGGAACAGCGCATGAAGATTCGGCAGACCGACGTGGGCCGCCAGCTGCTGGAGCAAATCCGGGACCTCAAGGACCTGGTGGCCGCCTACCGGGCTGGTGAAATTGTGGAAAATCATTCATAATCCAAGGAGAATTGCCGTAGACTTCCAGGGTCTACGGCAATTTTTTGTCCCTTTTGCAATTTGACTTTTGTGTAAAATTCGTGTATAGTCTGTGTGAATATGCAAAAAGGAAAGGAACCTGGAGAAATTGTGATGGAATGGAAAGAAATGGACAAGAAAAGGAGAGGGATTCTGCTCACCGTGATGCTGCTGACCCCCGTGACGGCGTTTTATCTCATGCAGCTGATCATGGGCACCAAGTTCGTAGACGTCAAGCTCATGGCAGTGGCGGCCAACGGGCTGTGGTTGGCCGGGGTGTACGGACTGCTGTGTTCCTTCACTGGGTACCCGGTGATGAGCAGCTTGGTGGTGCACCTGCTGTCCGCCCTATGGGGCATGGCCAACTACTTTGTCAATCTGTTCCGGGGTACCCCCATTCTCCCCTGGGACTTCTCCGCGCTGGAGACGGCGGCAGCGGTGTCCGGCAGCTACAAGCTGAGCTTGACCCGTGACATGTACCTGTGGCTGGGCGTGCTGCTGGTGGCGGCCATTCTCTTGCGCAAGTACTTAACCTGGGGCAAGTTCCGGCCCACAGGAAAGACCATCATGCCCCGTGTGGCGGGGGTGGTGGCCGGCCTGAGCCTGATGTTCATCTTTGCCCAGCCCGCCGTGCTGGAGCAGATGAAGGTGGGGGCCTACACCTGGCAGCAGATGGTGGGCTACTGCACTGACGGAGCCCTCAGCGCCTTTTTTGACAACACCAAGTACATGGAAGTGGAGCAGCCCACCAACGCCACCATTGACGACGTGAAGTACGTCCTCAGCCAGGTGGAGGACGCCCAGGGGGAGGGGCTGACCTTCCACGTGGAGGGCCCCGCCGACCAGCAGGGCAGCACCCAGACCGGGGAGAAGTACAACGTCATCGCCATTATGAACGAGTCTTGGGCGGACTTTGAGAGCTACGGCAACCTGTCTCTCAGCGAGAGCGTCATGGACTACATCAAGTCCCTGGACAACGCCGTCTTTGGCCACGCCTATTCCTCTGTGTTCGGCGCTGGCACCAGCGCCTGTGAGTTTGAGTTCCTCACAGGCAACTCCATGGCCTTCCTGCCCTCGGGCAGCGCCCCCTATCAGCAGTACATCACCCAGGAGACCCCCTCCATGGCTTCCCTGTTGGGGGATTTGGGCTATCGCACTTTGGCCTTCCACCCCGGAGAGGTGAAGTCCTGGAACCGGGATAAGGCCTATCCGCTGCTGGGGTTTGACGAGATGAAGTTCCGCCAGGACCTGGATGTGCCCGAGCTCATCGAGCACGCCTACCCCAGCGACTACTCCGACTTCCAGCAGATCATCTGGGAGTTTGAGCACAAGGAGGCCGGGGAGCCCCTGTTCCTCTTCAACGTCACCTATCAGAACCACGGCGGCTATGAGGAGCCGGACTACCCCACCGAAGTGACCCTCACCGACTGCCCCGGCCAGTACCCCCGGGCGGAGCAGTACCTGACCCTGGCCAACAAGACCGACGAGTATTTCAAAGAGCTGGTGGACTACTTCTCCACCTATGAGGAGCCCACCATCATCGTCATGTTCGGAGACCATCCCCCCTCTCTGGAGCAGGAGTTCCTGGACAAAGCCTATGGAGTGGCCCAGGCGGACATGACCATGGAGCAGTATATGGCCAAGTTCCAGGTGCCCTTTGTCATCTGGTCCAACCGCCCCCTGGAGGCCGAGGACGCGCCCCAGGAGACCAGCCTCAACTTCCTGGGCCAGTACCTGCTGGAATATGCGGGCATTGAGACCGACCTGTACGGCAAGTTCCTTCAGGAGGTGCAGCAGCAGCTGCCCGTGTTCACCTCGGTGGGCTACATTGACACCCAGGGCAAGGCCTACAGCCACTGGGAGACCACCCAGTATGAGCAGCTCCTCAAGGACTACCAGCTGCTGCAATATGATCGGCTGTTTGGTATTTCTGATGTAACATAAATTGCATAAAAAAGGAGCGTTCCGCCTGGAACGCTCCTTTTTTATGCAATTTATGGCCGCAGCCGTCCATATAGCTTGGTCATCCGGTACAGCCGATGGGCCAGCTCCTGGGTGAGATAGCCGGGGGTGGCCCGCCACTGCCAGTTCTCCCCGGTGGTGGAGGGGGTGTTGATACGCCCTTCACTGCCCAGGCCCAGCACGTCCTGCATCTGTACGATGGTGTACCGGGCGGCACTGGCCCAGATGCCCCGCATCATGCCCCAGTTCTCCCCCTCTTCCGGGGTGAGGTTCAGGTAGGCCCGGGCGGCGGCCACGTCGTCCGGGTCGGCGGTGCGGGTCCAGCCCAGGGCGGTGTCGTTGTCATGGGTGCCCACATAGGCGATGCAGTTGACGGGGTAGTTGTGGGGCAGGTACAGGTTTTGCCCGCTGTCCCGGTGGTCGAAGGCAAATTCCAGCACTTTCATGCCGGGGTACCCGGTGTCGGCCAGCATCTGGTGCACCGAGGGGGTGAGAAAGCCCAGGTCCTCGGCGATGATGGGCCGATCCCCCAGGGTCTCCTTGAGGATGTTGAAGAAGGCGATGCCCGGACCAGGACGCCAACGGCCCCGGCGGGCGTTTTTGTCCCCGGCGGGGATGGCATAGTAGGAGTCAAAGCCCCGGAAGTGGTCAATGCGCAGCACATCATAGATGGTGAACTGGAAGGCCACCCGGCGCATCCACCATTCATAGCGGTTTTCCGCCATGCCCTCCCAGTCAAAGAGGGGATTGCCCCACAGCTGTCCGTCCTCGGAGAAGCCGTCGGGGGGACACCCGGCCACCTCGGTGGGGCACAGGTCCTCGTCCAGCTGGAACTGCTGGGGATTGGCCCACACGTCGGCGCTGTCCGAGGCCACATAGATGGGCAGGTCCCCGATGATGGAGATGCCCTGGTGGTTGGCGTACTCTTTCAGGGCTTTCCACTGGGCGAAGAAGAGGAACTGTACCCCCTTCCAGAAGAGGATGGAGTCGGCCAGCTCGCCCGCCAGCTCCTCCACCGCCTGGGGCTGGCGCAGCCGGATGGGGTCGGGCCATTGGGACCAGGGTGCCCCATCATAGTAGTCTTTGAAGGCCATAAACTGGGCGTAGGGCTCCAGCCACTCCTGCTGGGTGCGGCAGAAGACGGCCAGCTCCTGGGGCCGCTTGATGCTCAGACGAGATACCGCCCGGCGGAGGATGGGGAACCGCTGGCGGTAAATGAGACCGTAGTCCACCTGGGTGGGACTCTCCCCCCAGGTGAGGGTCTGAAACTCCTCGGGCAGCAGCAGCCCCTCCTGGGCCAAATCATCCAGATCAATGAAGTAGGGGTTGCCGGCAAAGGAGGAGAAGGACTGATAGGGGGAATCCCCAAACCCGGTGGGGCTGATGGGGAGAATCTGCCAGTAGGTCTGGCCGGACTCCACCAGGAAGGAGACAAAATCCCGGGCGCTTTGACCCAGCGTACCCACGCCATAGGGGGAGGGCAGGGCGGAAATGGGCATCAAAATACCGGAACTTCTCATGGAACATCCACCTTTCTCTCACAGGAAAACAACACCGCCGGTTCCCGCTGCGGTGTGCCAGATCGGAGGGAAGCTGGAGAGACAGGGGAACGGAGGAATTTATATTGTGTATTATGCTATAAAATGACGAAAAATGCAAGGGGGTTTGACAAGTTTTTGCACAAAGTATACAGCGGCGAAGACGAATAGCGTTCTGTTGTCATGATCTTCCGGGGAGACAACCGGAAGAAGCGTGAGTGTATTCACGAGTATCCACAATCCAGTACCATAGAAGAGCAGAAGGGAGGGAAAGGAAATGGGAAATCTGTATGGCTATATTCGTGTCAGCACCAGAGAGCAGAATGAGGATAGACAGCTTCTTGCCATGAAAGAATTATTCATCCCGGAGAAAAATATGTTCATAGATAAGCAATCGGGCCAGGATTTTCAACGGCCCCAGTACCGGAAAATGGTGCGAAAATTAAAAAAAGACGATTTGCTTTTTATCAAAAGCATCGATCGTCTAGGGAGAAACTATTCTGAAATTCTGGAGCAATGGCGGATTCTGACCAAGGAAAAGGGCATTGACATTGTGGTACTGGATATGCCGCTATTGGACACTCGCCGGGGCAAGGACCTGATGGGAACATTTTTAAGCGACATTGTCCTGCAAGTGCTGTCCTTTGTGGCAGAGAATGAACGCACCAACATCCGGCAGCGTCAGGCGGAAGGGATCGCTGCGGCCAAGGCAAGGGGCATCCGCTTTGGCAGGCCTCCGAAGCCGTTGCCGGAAAATTTTCATCGCCTGTATCAACAATGGAAAAGCGGAAAAATAACCGGTACCACAGCTGCAAAGCTGTGTGGAATGCCGCTGTCTACGTTCCGATATCGTGCGGAAATTTACGAAAATGCCAAATTACTGTAAGTGGGCGATTTTGCGGAAATGTGTACTTTTTTGTAAAATACACACCTCTTTAAGTGAGCAAAATCATTCTACTATAACACGGAAGGAAAATCCAGTGGCAAATGTAAAAATCAGCAAAGTGCACACAAAATTATCTGGAAAATATACCTGCAAAAAAGTACACGATTATGTAAGTGAAAATCAAAGACTTTGCAGGGAGGAAAAGAGATGTCAAAAGAGAGTAAAATGGTAACTTGTAAGCATTGTGGAGCTGAAATTGCTGCGAGTGCCAAGACATGCCCCCAGTGTGGCGGGAAAAACAAGAAGCCCATTTATAAGCGCCCGTGGTTTATTGCTGTGATTGCCATTATCATTCTTGGCGCAATTGGCGGTTCTTTGGGCGGCGAAACCGCCGACAAGCCGGGGAAAACTGATGCTCCAGTGTCCCAATCTGAGAACATCAACACCACACAGCCGGAATCCGAAACCCCGGAAATCACTTATACCGCATATGCCGTCTCTGAGCTGATGGATGATTTGAATGGCAACGCACTGAAAGCAGCGGAGAAGTATAAGGACCAGTACGTGGAGTTGACGGGTCGCCTGAATGTCATTGACAGCAGCGGTATGTACATTTCCATTGTCTCTACCCAGGACGAATTTGCCATTTTGGGAGTTCAGTGCTACATCAAGTCGGAGGACCAGAAAACAGCGGTGATGGATATGGCTGTGGGTGACACCTTGGTGGTCAAAGGAAAAATTACAGATGTGGGAGAAATTTTAGGGTATTCCCTGGATATTGACTCCGTGGAAAAAGCGGCAAATTAAATAGCTCATAATCGATGAAAGGATTTCCATACCGGAAATTCTTTCATCGGCTTCTAGAAGTGGAATTGCCTGAAAGACCCTCAGCGGTAGAAGATCACATAATTGTCCCCCTCCTCACATATATATGCTCGTGTGAGAACCATGAGGGAGTGTTGCCGTTTGAAAGGGAACATGGAAGAGCGAGCCTGCGAGATGGCACTGTACATCATCGAAGAGAAGGGCACGGTGCGCAGTGCCGCCCAGAAATTCGGCTTGAGCAAATCCACGGTGCACAAGGACCTGTCCGAGCGGCTGCCCACCTTCAACCGCCCACTGTATGAGCAGGTGAAGGTGGTGCTGGAGGTCAACAAGGCCCAGCGACACATCCGGGGCGGCCTGGCCACCCGGAAAAAGTACAAAGGGGAATGAGAACATCATCGGCTGTGGCAGGTCAAGGGCGGCGTGCCACAGCCGATTTTGTGTGCAGCGGCGGAAATTTGACATTATCACAGTTTCCAATCTGGCCTGTTTACCGGAATCTTACAACTTATCCGTACAAAAACAACGGGAAAAGTGGAGGTTGTCTGGAAAAAGACGGGAGGAACGGAAAAAATGTATTGTAAAGTACGTACAAATTTACGGAGTTGACCGGCTTTCCCTTGAG
This sequence comes from Pseudoflavonifractor sp. An44, assembly GCF_002161675.1. Lineage (GTDB taxonomy): Bacteria > Bacillota > Clostridia > Oscillospirales > Oscillospiraceae > Enterenecus > Enterenecus faecium. Next base: position 118,697 of record NZ_NFIH01000006.1, on the reverse strand, counting down.
CAAAATGGACAGACTATGGTACAATAAGCATACCAATCTTGGCAAATAAGGAGGAAGCTATGAAGACCAACTGGAAACGGCCGGCATCTGCGGCCCTGGCAGCGGTGATGACCCTGTCGCTGGTGCCCCTTTCGGGCACGGTGCGAGCGGCGGAGCCTGTCCAGCCCACTGCCCACTATGACATGTCCCACAGCGGAAATCAGCTGCTGGACGTGTCAGGAAATGACAACCACGCCACGTTGTACAACACCGTAGACGGGAATTTCTCCACCTACGGGGAAACCAATGTGCTGCACTTTGCCAACAAGCAGTACGCCACCCTGCCCCAGGGGCTGATTGGCGAGTCGGACAACGACTGCGCCGTGGAGATCACCCTGTCTGTGGACGGGGGCAACTCCGCCCAGTGGGCCTGGGTCATCGGTGATGGCGTGGGCAACTGGGGGGATGGCCGCATTGGCAACTACCTGTTTGTGGGCCCCAAGTCCAACCAGGGCAGCTATGCCGGAAAGACCCTCACGGGCATTAAGGTGGGCAACGAGGCCGCCGGCGGCGAGAAGCGCAGCAGCGTGCCCAATGTGGGCTGGAGCGACGGCTACCACACCCTCACCGTGGTCAGCGAGGACCAGACCGTCACCACCTACCTGGACGGCGTGGCCATCTCCACCATTGACCACGACTACAACCTGGCCGACGTCATCCCCGACGGGGATGTGCTGGGCTACATCGGAAAGTCCCTCTACGCCCCCGACCCCATGCTCACCGCCGATGTGGTGGACATGAAGGTCTATGACGAGGCCCTGACCCAGGAGCAGGTCCAAGCCAGCATGCCTGGTGTGGAGGTGCTGGCCGATCTGATGATGGACGACATCATGGCGGAAGTGCTCAGCGGCAACTCCTCCGCCGACCAAGTGACCCGTGATCTGTACTTCCCCACCACCGTGGGCAGCGCCACCCTTACCTGGGGGGAGAGCAGCAACCCCGACGTGGTGGACGCTGACGGCGTGGTCACCCCCTCGGTGGACGGGGATGTCACCGTCACCATCCCTGTGACCATCACCATCCACGGCGAGAGCGTGGAGAAGACCATCACCGTCACCGTGCTGGCCGGGGAGCCGGGCAGCAATGAGGGCGAGCTGGTGGCCGCCTACGACATGACCCACGAGGGCAACACCTTGGTGGACGTGTCCGGCAACGGCAACGACGCCACCCTGTATGACACCCAGGACGGCGACTTCGTCACCTATGGCGATCAGACCGTGTGGCAGCTGGACGGGGCTGGCTATGCCACCCTGCCCTCCTCCATCACCGAGGCCATCGGGGACAGTGAGAACTTCACCATGCAGGCCACCGTCACCACCCAGACCAACGCCGCCCACTGGCTGCTGACCATCGGCGACGGCTTCGGCAACTGGAACGACAAGAACGTGGGGGACTACATCTTCGTCAATCCCTGTGAGAGCAACGGCAACTTCCTGGCCGCCATCAAGACCGGCATCGGCAGCGCCTGGAAGGAGACCCGCCTGCCCGTGGTGGACAGCGGTATGGGCCACGTGGAGGGCTTCGGCACTGTGACTTTGGTGGGCCGGGGCGGCACCCTGAGCCTGTATCTGGACGGGGAGCGGGTGTCCACCGTCACCCAGGACAAGACCATCCAGGACGTGCTCCCCGAGGGCGACGTGATGGGTTACATCGGCAAGTCCCTGTACACCCTGGACTCCCTGCTCAAGGCCAACATCTCCGACGTGAAGGTCTGGTCCTACGCCCTGAGCAAGTCTGAGATCGAGGCCTCTCTGCCCACCGGGGAGGACAAGGCGGACATGGTCATGGCCGACCTGTACGATGTGGTCAAGGGGGACAACGCCAGCCTGGACACCGTCACCGACGACCTCACCTTCCCCACCAAGCTGGACAACGTGACCCTCACCTGGGGCACCTGGGATAACACCGACGTCATCGCCGCCGACGGCACCGTCCACGCCGTGGTGGGCCAGGAGACCAAGGTCACCATTCCCGTGTCCTTCCAGGTGGACGGTGAGAGCTACACCGTGGAGCTGAAGGTCACTGTCATGCCTCTGGATGTGGACCAGGAGCTCACCGAGGCCCTGGAGTCCATCGACATCCCCAACAAGGACGACGTGCGGGGCAATATCACCCTGCCTGAGACCACTTCCAACGGCTTGGACATCACCTGGACCACTGACCGGGCCGACATCGTCAACGTGGAGCCCATCCCCGCCACCGTGGAGGGCTATGACGACACCCCCGCCGGAACCGTCACCCGTCCCGCCAGTGACACCGTGGTCACCGTCACCGCCCAGGTGACCCTGGCCGACCAGACCGTCACCAAGGACATCGCCCTCACCGTGAAGGCCGCTCCTGAGAAAATCAGCGAGGAGGACTACACCGACTACTTCTTCACCTACTTTGCCGGCGAGGGCTACTCCGACGGCGAGCAAATCTACTTTGCCGCCAGCCAGGACGGCCTGAACTGGACCGACCTGAACAGCAACAACCCCGTGCTCACCTCCGACACGGGCGAGAAGGGCGTCCGTGACCCCTTTATCATCCGCTCTCCCGAGGGGGACAAGTTCTACCTCATCGCCACCGACCTGAAGATCTATGGCAACGGCGACTGGAACCGGGCCCAGACCGCAGGCAGCCAGGCCCTGATGGTGTGGGAGTCCACCGACCTGGTGAACTGGTCCGACATGCGCATGGTCACCGTCAGCGCTGGCATTGACGCCGGATGTACCTGGGCCCCCGAGGCCACCTATGACCCCCTCACCGGGGAGTATGTGGTGTACTGGGCCTCCAAGGTCTCGGAGGACGGCTACGCCAAGCAGCGGCTGTACTACGCCAAGACCCGGGACTTCTACACCTTCACCGAGCCCCAGGTGTTCATTGACATGGACGAGTCCTCCATTGACACCACCATCATCCGCTCTTCCGAGGACGGCAAGTACTACCGCTACACCAAGAACGAGGGCGGTGCCACCAACGACTACGGCGCCAAGACCAAGACCGTGTATGTGGAAGTGGCCGACACCCTGCTGGGCGAGTGGACCCACATCCCCTCCGACTCCCTCAACGCCAACCAGTGGGTGGAGGGCCCCACCATCTTCCAGTTCAACCAGGATGACCAGGACAACGGCGCTTACTGCCTGCTGGTGGACCAGTTTGGCGGCATTGGCTATTACCCCCTGGTCACCGATGACCTGACCACCGGTGAGTTTGCCCAGCCCGACACTGCCTTCAAGATGCCCAGCCGTGCCCGCCACGGCACCCCCATCCGCATCACCTCTGAGGAGTACGCCCGTCTGATGCAGCAGTACGGTGGCCAGACCGTGGACAACAGCAGCCTCCAGGCCGCTGTGGACGCCCAGGTGGAGGCAAACCTCCAGGCTGCCGACTACACTCAAGACAGCTGGGAGCGCTATGACGCCGCCCTCACCAACGCCCAGGCCATTCTGGACAAGGGCACTTCCGCCACTGCCGCTGAGGTCAGCGCTGCCCAGGCCGAGCTGGAGGCCGCCGCCATGGCCCTGGTGCCCGCCAACCGCGCCGCTCTGGAGCAGCTGGTGGAGGAGTGCGCCGCCCTCACCAATGACGGCTACACCCAGGAGAGCTGGGACGCCTTCCAGTCCGCTCTGACGAGTGCCCAGACCCTGCTGCTCAACAGCGCCGCCACTCCCGCCGATCTTGCCGCCGCCACCGATGCCCTGGAGCAGGCCAAGGCCGCGCTGGAGAAGGAGGAGCAGCCCGGCCAGGCCGACAAGTTCCTGCTGGAGTACGCCTACCACTACGCCCTGGAGCAGGACACCTCCAACCTGATTCCCACCGTGGCCGCCAAGTTTGAGGCTGCCATGGACAACGCCAAGGCGGTTCTGGACGACCCCGCCGCCACCCAGACCCAGGTGGACGCCGCCTTTGACCAGCTGGTGGAGGCCATCCACATGCTGGACTTCACCCGTGGCGATAAGACCATGCTGGAGCTGCTCATCACCCGGGCCGACGGCATGGTGGACAACGCTGACAAGTATATGCCCGACAACTGGCAGCTGTTGGTGGACGCTCTGGCCAAGGCCAAGGACGTGTACGCCGACCAGGACGCCATGGACGGGGACATCCAGCCCGTAGTGGACGAGCTGCTCAGTGCCATTCTGGCCCAGCGCTTCAAGGCCGACAAGTCCATTCTGGAGGACCTCATCCATCAGTACCAGGATACCGACCTGGAGGGCTACACTGCCCAGTCTGTGGCCGCCTTCCGCAGCGCTCTGGCTGCCGCCCAGGCTGTGATGTCCGACGAGACCCTGTCTGAGGAGGACCAGGCCACCGTGGATGCCGCCGCCGAAGCCCTGAAGGCCGCCTATGAGGGCCTCACTGCTGAGAATCCCCAGCCCTCTGAGACCCCCGAGGCCTCCCAGAAGCCTGAGGCCACCGACAAGCCCCAGACCACCGAGAAGCCCGAGCGCGTGCCCCAGACCGGGGACAACGCCCAGCTGATGGGCTACGTGGTGGCTCTGGCCGCCGCTGTGTGCCTGCTGGCTGGCGCCACCGTTGCCGTGCGCCGTCGCCGCAGCTGATAAGCTCAAAAACGCCGGAGTCAGGTCTGTCCTGACTCCGGCTTTTTCATATCTTGGTTATTCCTTTTCAAAGGACACGATGGTCACGTCGTGAATCCACTGGGCGCTGAGGAATCGGCGCAGGCCGAAGATACACTTGATGATGTTCTCACTCATCATGGACAGGTACACCCAGAAGATGCCCAGCTGGAACACCAGGCCGGACAGGGCGGCCAGGGGGATGGCGGCCAGCCACAGGGGGGAGAGGTCGATGAGGGTGGCCATGCGCACGTCACCGCCGCCCCGGAGCACGCCCACGATGTTGGTGGTGTCAAAGGAGCGCAGGGGCATGAAGCAGAAGACCACCGTGAGCATCATGGTGCAGATGTCCCCGGCCTGGGCGGACAGGTGGAAGAGAGGGTAGAGGTAGGGGGCGATGATAAAGTAGAGGATGAGCAGGAACACGCCTCCCGACACCAGCCCGAAGGTGAAGGCCAGCACATCCAGCAGCGCCCCCAGGCTGAACACCTGGTCGGTGCGCCCCGAGCCGATCTCCTGCCCCACCAGGATGGCGGCGGTGCCGCCGATGGCGAACACGCCCACCGTGCACAGGTTGGTGATGTTGCCGGCGATGGCATAGGCGGCCAGAATCTCCTTGGACCCGTCCATATGGCCCATGATGGTGGGGAACAGGGAGGTGCCCAGGCCCCAGAAGGTCTCGTTGCACATCACGGGGGTGGAGAAGCGGATAAACCGCCGGGTCATCTCCAGGCCGGGGCGGAAGAAGATGGCGGGCTGGATGCGGAAGCCACGGTCCCGGATGGCCCACACCACGGCAATGGAGCAGGAGAGAATACGGGCCAGCAGGGTGGCCAGGGCTGCGCCCTCCTCAGCCATGCGGGGAGCGCCCAGGTTGCCGAAGATGAACACCCAGTTGAGGAAGGTGTTGCCCAGCATGGACACCGCCAGGATATACATGCCTCGGTTGGGCTTGCCCATGGCCCGGTGTGCCCCGATATACACCTGGACAAAGCTGTCAAAGAAGTAGGACCAGCCCACAATGCGGGCATAGCGGGCGGCGGTGGCGATGACGTCGGGGTCGTTGCCGAACAGGCTCATGAAGGGCTGGGTGGCAAAGCCCGTGATGAGGGCAAAGACCAGGGTGATGGCCCCGGCCACATACATGCCGATGCCAATGACCCGGTTGATGGAGGCATAGTCTCCCTTGCCCCGGTATTGGCTGATGAGCACCGCCGAGCCGCTCTGGATGCCGAACATCATCAGCTGGATGACAAACACCGGGATGTTGGCCAGGGTGACGCCCGCCAGAGGGCCTTCGCCCAGGGTGCCCACCATGAAGGTGTCCACCAGGCCGAGGGAGTTGGTGATGAGGTTTTGAATGAGGATGGGGAGGGCCAGGGCCACCAGATGGCGGTAAAAGCCCGGCTCCCGTCGGAAGAAGGAACGCATAACAGACCTCGCAGTACGATAAGATTAGGACAGGGTGGTAAACAGGGTGGCGGCGGCCTCTTTGAGAGCGGCCACCAGTCGGTCCGCCTCCTCCTGGGTGGAGGCGGGGGAGAAGGACAGGCGCAGCGCCCCGTCCAGCCAGGGCTTGGGCAGCCCCAGGGCGGCAAAGACGTGGCTGGGCTTGCCTTTGTGGCAGGCGGAGCCGGAGGAGATGCAGATGCCCGCATCCCCCAGCACCCGCACCACCACCTCGCTCTTATACCCGGGCAGGGTGACGGCGCAGATGTGGGGGGCGTCCCCCTGGGTGATGACCTCCAGCTGGGGCAGCGCCTCGTGCAGCTTCTGGAGGGTGTAGGCCTTGATGGCGGCGGTGCGGGGGAGGCGGTCGGTCTGGGCCATGGTGGCCTGACAGGCGGCGGCAAACCCGGCGATCTGGGCGGTGGGCTCGGTGCCCGAGCGCATGCCGTTTTCCTGCCCGCCTCCGGTGAGGTAGGGGGTGAGACGGACCCCCTTTTTCACCAGCAGGGCGCCAATGCCCTTGGGGGCGCCAATCTTGTGGCCGCTCACCGACACAAAGTCCGCCCCCAGGGAGGCCATGGTGTAGGGTACCTTCAAAAAGCCCTGGACGGCGTCGCAGTGGAACAGAATGGTCTTGTCATAGGCCTTCACCAGCTTCACACACTGGGCCACCGGGAGCACGGAACCAACCTCGTTGTTCACCAGCATCATGGACACCAGGGCGGTGTCCGGGCGCAGGGCGGCGGCCAGGTCCTGGGGGTTGATGCGGCCCTCCCGATCCGGCTTGAGGTAGGTCACCTCATAGCCCTGGCGCTCCAGGTCCCGGCAGGTCTCCAGCACGGCGGCGTGCTCAATGGCGGTGGTGATGATGTGCTTGCCCTTCCGGCGGTTCAGCTCCACCCCTCGGCGGATGGCCCAGTTGTTGCCCTCGGTGCCGCAGGAGGTGAAGTACACCTCCTGGGGCGTGCAGCCCAGAGCACGGGCCACCGTCTCCCGGTGGGTCTTCACCCCCTGGGCGGCCTCCCGGCCCAGAGGGTAGCGGGAGGAGGGGTTGCCAAAGTGTTGCAGGGCCTCCATCACGGCCTCCATGGCCTGGGGGGAGACGGGGGTGGTGGCGGCATAATCGAAGTAAGTGACGGACATAGATACAGACCTTCTTACATTAATATAATATTTGCAAACGAGCAGATAACATTCTACTGATGGACAGGGGAAATGTCAACACCCCAGAGGGGGAGAATGTTGGGGTGGAGCAGACAGGGTGCGACAGGAAAATTCTTGACACCTCTGGGGAGGCAATGCTATAATAATCACGTTGTTTTGATGTATGAACTGTTGCGCCCACCCTTTTCGTACATGAAAGGGTTGGGCTTCTCTTTTGCCTCAAAACCGCAATTTTTGATTCAGGAGGAATCCCACATGACCGGTATTGTCAAATGGTTCAACGCTGAGAAGGGCTATGGCTTCATCACCCCCGACGACGGCAGCGAGGACGTGTTCGTGCACTTCTCCGCCATCGTGGCTGAGGGCTACAAGAAGCTGCTGGAGGGCCAGAAGGTCACTTTCGAGACCGAGCCCGATCCCCGCGGCGCTAAGGGCGTGCGTGCTACCAACGTGGTGGCCGTGGCCGAGTAATAAAACCCAAAAAATTGCCGTCTGCTCACGCCGAGCAGACGGCAATTTTTAGTTTGCAAACAAAATTTTGAAGAGAAATAAATGAACATCAAGATTCTTTTTGCTCCAGCTCATCGATCAGAGCGTTAATGTTCAAAGCGGGGAGGACCACAGGTTCCATCCCGGGCTGTGCGGTGAGCAATGTGAAGGCAGAGCGCACGTAGGGGAACAGGATGGCAACGGTATTTTTCTTTAGAATCGTCTCAGTCCGGATATCATCGTCCTGAATCTCACACAGTGCGCTGATTTGCACATGGGACTGAAACTCACCTGGCCGATCAGCGTGTACGCTTAGAGAGACCTGGTATTGATTGTCAGATTGCTTATTGATTGCCGTCCCTACTTTGACCTTTACATCCTGTTGGGAAGCATGGGGAAATCCGGTGCGTACAAACTCCAGGTGATCAAAAAAGACCTGTTTCAAATGCAACACACTTTGAGAATTTTGAATTGACGTCTCGTGATTCATATAAGCTCCTCGCTTTACGCAGCAATCCAGAGCATGTCCGCATGCTGTTGATAGGGATAATTTTGAGTGCTGGAACATAAGTGCTCAACTGCCAAAGCATGTGTAACCTCTTCGCAATCGGACATGGAAAGGGGGACAAAATGAAATGCACACGGAGTTGGATCAACAGGAATCCCGGATTCCTCCATAGCCGAGCGAATAGCGGCTTCCAAATCATGTGAACTCATAGATTTCAGGCGGGATAAGGCCAAATCCAGATTCATCACACGACACCTCCTTATATTCTGATACAGACATAATAATACCATGGTCAGAGACACAAATTTGTCGTTGTGCGCAGGGAAAGCGAGTTGGCTCGGGGGTGGAGTGATTTGGGAAAAAGGTTTTTGTAATCATTCCGATTTCAGGCATCAATTTACGCACTAGGTTACAGGTGAAATTCCATCGTTTCTCTTTGGAATAGGAGGAAAACTCCACAATCCCCAGAGAAAGGCCCAGCTCATTTGCATGTTCTAACGCTGTTTTCACAAACAGATTCACTTTTGCTAGGGTAGAGGGGTCATCTAAATCCAGCAGTTGCTCCTGACGATATTCCAGAATTGCCTGTAAAATAACTGTCTCGCAATTTGCAAAACGAGCGTGGGAACACCACCACTTAGCGTGCCCGGCGTAGGCGAAAAAATATACACCAGTACCTAGCCATTCATTGTTCTTTGTGCTGTTGCGAAAGTGGTTTTGAGATAAGATGTCCATGGCATTGGCCTTGGTTGTGCCGTGATACCCTTCTATCCTATTCCTTGTCACAGTATCTCCCACACAATCTTAAAACAGAGTGATAACTTACTAAGTCGATTATAGCATAATTAGGGAAAAATGCAACAAAGGAAATGCACAGAGGGGTGTCGTCATAGCTCACTTTTTCTTAGGCAGCTTCACTTTGTTGCCCTTCTCGTCCACCAGATAGGTGTTCTCCAGGTTTCCCACCAGGCTGGCCTTCACGCTGTCGATGTACTCTTTCCGCAGGGCGGCCCGTTCCTCCAGCTCTTCGGGAGACAGGGTCTCTCCGGCCTTGACCCGGCGGGCCAGCTCGTTGATGCGGGCAATTTTCTCTTCGGTCATGGGGGTGTTCCTCCTGTCCTTTTATACATAGCGGTGCAAGGTGAGGATGACCCGCCCCTTCCGGGACTGGCCTCCCACCTGAGCTAACACACATTTACCCAGCCCCCGGCAGGTGAGCACGTCTCCCTCCTCCACCAGGCGGTCGGTTTTCAGGCACTCCAGGTGGTTCACCGACACCCGTCCGGTGGTGATGAGCTGGGACGCCTTGGACCGGGACAGGGAGAACCCGGAGGCCACCACGGCGTCCAGCCGCAGGGTGGCCACGGTGTCGTGGATCTCCTTCACAGTCTGGGGGGCGGGGGAGAGCTGGGACAGGGGGATCTCCTGGAGCTTCAGGGGATACCGCCCCGCCTGGCTGAACTGGGAGAGCACAATGGGCAGGGCCTCCCGCAGGCACACGATCTGGGCCTCATGGTCTCCCATGAGGATGTCCCCCAGCTTCTCCCGGGTGATGCCGATGCCCATGAGGCCGCCCAGAATGTCCCGGTGGGTGAGGTCTGCTTGGCGGGGGAAGGCGGCGGACACCGCCGCCAGCTCCTCCTCGGCCACGTAGTCCTCCGTCTCCTGCCAGTGGGGGAGAAAGACACACACGGTGCGCTCGGCGTCCTCGTAGCCCCCGCAGAACCGGTGCTTGGGGTGGCCGCAGGCGTCCAGCAGCAGCTCCACGCTGGCCCGCAGGGCGGGGGAGAGAAACTGGGTGGCGCAGGGGATGGACCGGGTGTCGGCCCGCTGCATCTGGTCCAGGACCCGGGCCAGCTGGGTGCGCTGCTCCCCGTCCTTGGCGAATTTGTTTAACAGTTCGGTTTTATTCATACGGATACACTCTTCTGGGCGTTGTACAGCTGGGCGTACTCCCCGCCGCTCTGGAGCAGCTCCTGGTGGGTGCCCTCCTCCACAATCCGGTTGTCGTCCACCACAATGATGCGGTGGGCGTTTCGGATGGTGGACAGCCGGTGGGCGATGATGAGGGTGGTGCGGCCCTTGGCCAACTCGTCAAAGGCGCTTTGGATGCGGGCCTCGGTTACCGAGTCCAGGGCGGAGGTGGCCTCATCCAGGATGAGGATGGGGGGATTTTTCAGGAAAATCCGGGCGATGGACACCCGCTGTTTCTGGCCGCCGGAGAGCATGACGCCCCGCTCGCCCACATAGGTCTGGAAGCCGTCGGGCATGGCCATGATATCGTCGTAGATTTCCGCCCGCTTTGCCGCCTCCATGATCTCTTCCTGGGTGGCGTCGGGCTTGCCGTAGCGGATGTTGTCGTAGATGGTGCCGGCAAAGAGGAATACGTCCTGCTGGACGATGCCGATGTTCTGGCGCAGGGACTGCTGGGTGAGGTGGCGCACATCCATGCCGTCCACCAGAATGCGGCCCCCGGTGACGTCATAGAAGCGGGGGATGAGCTGGCACAGGGTGGACTTGCCGCCTCCGGAGGGGCCCACCACCGCCACGGTCTCCCCCTGGGGGATGTGGATGGACACGTGGTCCAGCACGGTCTCCCCGTCCTCGTAGGAGAAGGACACGTCGTCCACCAGAATGTCTCCCTTGGCGGTGTCCATGTCCACGGCGTCGGGGGCGTCCTGCACCGCAGGCTCCACCCGCATCAGTTCCACAAACCGCTTGAAGCCTGCCATGCCGTTGAGGAACTGCTCCACAAAGGCGGCCAGTTTGCGCACGGGGGTGAGGAAGGTGGAGATATACAGAGCGAAGGTAATGAGGTCAATGTAGTTCATCTCACCCTGGAGGATGAACCAGCCGCCAGCGGTGATGGTGAGCACGTTCATGGCGGGCAGGGCGAACTCCAGCCCCGCCATATAGGTGGCCATGGCCTTGTAGTAGTCCCGCTTGGCTCCCTTGAACTGGTTGTTGGACTGCTGGAACTTCCGATTCTCCTGCTCCTCGTTGGCGAAGGCCTTGGCGGTGCGCATGCCGGAGATGGAGGACTCCAGCTGGCCGTTGATGCCCGCCATGTTCTGCTTGACCTGCACCGAGGCCTTCATCATCCGCCGACGCTGGAAGATGGTGAAGATCACAAACAGGGGCACCACGGCAAAGACGATGAGGGCCAGCTTCCACTGGATGGTGAGCATCAGGCAGAAGGCGCCGCCCAGGGTAATCACTGAGATGAACAGGTCCTCGGGACCGTGGTGGGCCAGCTCGGTGATTTCAAAGAGGTCGGTGGTGGCCCGGCTCATCAGCTGGCCCGTGCGGTTTTTGTCATAGAAGGAGAAGGACAGGTTTTGCATGTGTCCAAACAGGTCCCGGCGGATGTCCGCCTCAATGAGCACCCCCATCATGTGGCCCAGATAGGTGACGATGTAGTACATCCCCGCCCGCAGCAGATAGGCCGCCAGCAGACAGCCCATGACCCCGAAGAAGGCCCCAAATAGGTTCTGGGGCAGCAGTTCCTGCATGGACAGCCGGGACAGGTAGGGGAAAGCCAGGTCGATCAGGGCGATGCCCAACGCACAGGCCATATCCAGCAAAAACAGGTGCAGGTGTGGCTTGTAGTAGGACAAAAAGATAGACACATGGCTTCTCTGAAATTTCATACGATCCACGATCATTCCTCCCATTAAAATCATATTAAATTAGTATACCTGAGGGGTTTGGGGTTGTCAATGCGGCGGACTGGGAGTATAATCATGACTTGCAAGGTAAAATTTGTGCAACCGTGATCAAATGGGCTCTGACGGACGGCGGGCCTGTGGAGAGGAGTGGTGTGTTTGGAACCCATTCAACTGACCTGGAAGCAGCGGGGGGAACTGTGGCTGCGTTTGGGCGTGCGGGCTGTGCTGCTGGTGCTGGCTCTGCTGGCCCTGCGCTTTGGCGTGCTGCCGCTGCTGTCGTGGCTGAGCCCCTTTGTGCTGGCCCTGGTGCTGTCTTGGATGCTCAATCCCCTGGTGCGCTGGCTGCAAAAGAAGCTGTCCATCTCCCGGGGTATCATCACCATGACGCTGCTCATAGTGGTATTCGGCCTGGTGGGCGGTGCGCTGTGGGCGCTGACCTGGATGGCTGTGGACCAGGTGCAGGCCCTGTTCCAGAACTGGGGCGGCATTGTGGACAGCGTGCTCACCAACCTGGACGAGGTGGTGGACTGGCTGGGTGGCTTCGGGGAGCTGCTCCCCGGGGGAGCCTACAACGCCGGAGAGCGGCTGGCCCAGCTGGTGGAGACCTGGGTGCGGGACATTGACGTGTCCGGCTGGCTGAAGGTGGTGGCGGACCGGGCCCCCTCCCTGGTGGGCCAGGTGTCCTCCTTTGTGGTGGCCACCATCGTGTTTTTGATGGCCACCTACTTCATCACCGCCGACTATCCCCGGCTGCGGTTTTTCATCACCGACCGGGTGCCCGCCCCCGCCCGCAGCTTCTGCGGTGAGGTGCGGCGCATCTTCATGGAGGCCTTCGGCGGCTATCTGAAGAGCCAGCTGATTATCTCCTTTGTGGTGTTTCTCATCCTCTCCCTGGGCTTTTTCTTCATCGGGCAGTCCTACGGCCTGTTGCTGGCCCTGGGCTTTGCGGTGTTGGACTTCATCCCCATCATCGGCTCCGGCACCATCATGGTGCCCTGGGCGGTGGTGGATATCATCACCGGGAACTACACCCACGCCGCCCAGCTCATGATCATCTGGGGCATCATCGCCCTGTTCCGTCGCCTGGGCGAGCCCAAGATTCTGGGCGATCAGACGGGTCTGTCCCCCATCCTCTCCCTGGTGGGCATCTATGTGGGTATGCTCCTGGGGGGCGTGCTGGGCATGATCGTGGGCCCGCTGCTGCTGTTGGTGTTTATCAACCTGACCAAGCTGGGCATCTTCTCTCCCGTCATGGCAGACCTGTCCGCCGCCGCCTCCGACGTGGCCGCCATCCTGAAAAGCGGACACCGGAAATAAGAGAACAAATACTGCAACCAGACTCCCGAGTTCGGAGGAGGGTTGCAGTATTTTTTGCCCTTTTTAGGCATTTGATTCGGGGCTCTGGTGGGTGCTCCGGTATTGGCTGGGGGTCTGGCCCTTCTTGCGGTGGAACAGGCGGGAGAAGTACAGGGAGTCCTCATACCCCACCGAGCGGGCGATGTTGGTGATGGTCAAATCCGAGTGGGTCAGCAGGGTGCAGGCCTGGCGGATGCGCACGTCCAGCAGATAGGCCTGGGGGGACATGCCCACCATGGACTTGAACAGCCGATACAGATAGGTGCGCTCCAGGCCCAGCCAGTTGGCCAGGTCCTGGATGGTGACGGCCTCGCTGCAACAGGCCCTTTAGACGCTCAAAAACCCATATGTCAATGGAAGAAGGACAGATTATCTTGCAACGTTAAAAAAGCCCTCGGCAGAGTTTTTCCATCCGCAGATGGAAAAATAAATTGAAATCTGTTTTTTTCGGGGACATGCGCATCGAAAAAAACACTTCTCAGCCCGCCAGTGTGGAATCGGGTCGCCCTTTGACCCGATTATGCATGCAGCGGGCTGCATCCCCTCGAAAAAATGCTTGCATTTTTGAGAAGTAGCATTGCTGCAACAGGCCCTTGCCAAATTTTTGCGTTTGTTTATAATCAATTTGAATTCATGTCATAATCTGGACATAATTATTTAGTACCCTTTGTTCAGATCAAAAAACAAGGAGCGATCCATATGTTTGAAGAAAATAATAACAATCAGAACGGCTTCGACAACGGGTTCCAGCCTTTGGATTCCAACGGCTTTAACGGTGAGAATCAGAACCCCAAGTTCGTTCAGGGCAGCGGCCCCAATGACGACGGAGCTTACAGATATAGCTGGACGCCCAACGGCGAGAACAACGATACCGGTTCCAACTTCCACGTCAACCCCGCCCCCAAGCCCCCCAAGAAGAAGGGTGCCAGCCGGGCGGTGGCTCTGGTCCTGTGCTGTGCCCTGGTGGGCGGCGGCGCAGGCCTGGGTGGCGCTGCCCTCTATGACAGACTGGGCGGCGGCAGCTCCGATGGCACCACCATCTACCAGAACACCACCCAGGGCACCCAGGTGAATGTGCAGCAGGCGGACGGGGTCAAGGAGATGACCCTGGAGGAGCTCTACGCCTCCTACGCCGACTCCTGCGTCAACGTCACCTGCCAAGTGACGGTGCAGCAGGGCTGGCAGCAGTACACCGGCACCTCCAGCGGCTCCGGCTTCATCCTCTCCGAGGACGGCTACATTGTCACCAACTACCACGTCATTGACGGGGCCAACGCCATCAAGGTGACCCTGAATAACGGCGAGGAGTACGACGCCACCCTCATCGGCGGCGAGGAGACCAACGATGTGGCCGTGCTGAAGATCGACGGCATCAGCGGCCTGAAGCCTGTGGTGCTGGGCGACTCCGACTCCCTGGTGGTGGGCCAGCAGGTGTCCACCATCGGCAACGCTCTGGGCACCCTGTCCTTCTCTCAGACTTCCGGTCATGTCTCCGGTGTGGGCCGTTCCGTGACTATGAGCGACGGTACCATCATCAACATGATTCAGACTGACTGTGTCATCAACTCCGGTAACTCCGGTGGCCCCCTGTTTGACCAGTATGGCCGTGTGGTGGGCATCACCTCTGCCAAGTACTCTAACAACGGCGACACCAGCTCCGCCTCCATTGAGGGCATCGGCTTTGCCATCCCCATCAACGATGTCATTGATATGATCCAGGACTTCATCCAGTACGGCTATGTCACCGGACGTCCCTCCATGGGCATCACCGCCGTGGAAGTCACCGAGGACTACGCCAAGGCCTTCGGCTGGCCCTCCGGTGTGTACGTCAATGCCGTCAATGAGGGTTCCTGCTCCGAGACCGCAGGCCTGAAGCAGGGCGATATCATCACCAAGCTGGGCGACACCGCCGTCACCACCGTGGCCGAGCTCAACGCCGCCAAGAACCAGTTCAAGGCCGGCGAGAGCACCACTCTGGAGGTGTACCGGGCCGGCGAGACCCTGACCCTCAACATCACCTTCGACGAGGAGAAGAATAACACCCAGAACAGCCAGACCCAGCAGGACCCCGCCCCCCAGCAGACTACCAGCATGCAGGACGGCTACTTCGATCCCTGGGACTACTACTTCGGCCACTAATCCGACACATCAAAACAGCAGCGAGAGGAACCTCTCGCTGCTGTTTTTTTATCTCTGTAACATGGCCAGCTCTGCTTCCGCTTCCCGCCGATTGTCGGCGGAGAAGCAGAATTCTCCGTTGAAAAACACTTCTACATGACCTCTGACATACTCCAGCTCATACATGGCGGGACACTTCCTTTCAAGCCTGGGTTCAGGCGTTCTTCTTTGATGATGAAAGTGTACCACAGAGGAAGTCCGATAAATGGGACTTTAAAAGAGGGCGTTCCCTCTGTCACTAGCCCTCGGCAGAGTTTTCCCATCCGTAGATGGGAAAATAAATTGAAATCCTGTTTTTTTCGAGGACATGCGCATCGAAAAAAACACTTCTCAGCCCGCTGCATTTCCTCGAAAAAATGCTGGCATTTTTTCGACATGCTAAAAACCCCCGGCTCTCACATGAGAGCCGGGGGGTTTGCGTCATTGGAAATGACCGATTAGCGCAGGTTGAAGAAAGCGTCGCGGCCCAGGTACTGAGCGGCATCGCCCAGCTCCTCCTCGATGCGGAGCAGCTGATTGTACTTGGCAACACGGTCGGTGCGGCTGGGAGCGCCGGTCTTGATCTGGCCAGCGTTGAGAGCCACGGAGATGTCAGCGATGGTGGTGTCCTCGGTCTCGCCGGAACGGTGAGAGACGACGGCGGTGTAGCCAGCGCGGTTAGCCATCTGGATGGCGTCCAGGGTCTCGGTCAGGGTGCCGATCTGGTTGACCTTGATCAGGATGGCGTTGGCAACCTTCTTCTCAATGCCGGTGGACAGACGGGACACGTTGGTCACGAACAGGTCGTCGCCAACCAGCTGGACGCGGTCGCCGATGGCCTTGGTGAGCATGCCCCAGCCTTCCCAGTCGTTCTCGCCCATGCCGTCCTCCAGGGAGATGATGGGGTAGTTGTCGGCAAACTTCTTCCACATGTTGACCATCTGCTGCTTGGTCATGGTCTTCTTGGCCTTGGGCAGGTCGTAGCAGCCGGTCTCCTCGTTGTACCACTCGGACACGGCGGCGTCGATGGCGATCATGAAGTCCTCGCCGGGCTTGTAGCCGGCCTTCTCGATGGCCTGGACGATCACCTTCAGAGCGTCCTCGTCCTTCTTCAGGTTGGGAGCGTAGCCGCCCTCGTCACCCACGCCAGCGGCGGGAGTGCCATTCTCCTTCAGAACGGTCTTCAGGGTGTGGAACACCTCGGCGCAGCGGCGCAGAGCCTCACGGAAGGAGGGAGCGGAGACGGGCATGATCATGAACTCCTGGATGTCCACGTTGTTGGTGGCGTGAGCGCCGCCGTTGAGGATGTTCATCATGGGCATGGGCAGGATCTTAGCGTTCACGCCGCCAATGTAGTTGTACAGGCTGGTGCCCAGGGACTGAGCAGCGGCCTTAGCGCAGGCCAGAGAAGCGCCCAGGATGGCGTTGGCGCCCAGACGGGTCTTGTTGGGGGTGCCGTCCAGGTCGATCATGGTCTTATCAATGGCGGGCTGATCCAGAACGTTCATGCCGATCAGAGCCTCAGCGATCTCGGTGTTGACGTTGGCAACAGCCTTCTCCACACCCTTGCCCATGTAGCGGCTCTTGTCGCCGTCACGCAGCTCGCAGGCCTCGTAGATACCAGTGGAAGCGCCGGAGGGCACAGCAGCACGGCCCACGGTGCCGTCGTCCAGGGTCACCTCAACCTCAACGGTGGGGTTGCCGCGGGAGTCCAGAATTTCGCGAGCGACGACGTCAACGATTTCGATCATGTTTTTCATGGGAATCAATCTCCTTTCAAATCGTAGAGAATGTTATCTTCAGGCGGACAGGTCCAGGCGGGCCTGTCCGCCGGATAACCACAAAAGTGGTGCTCAGTGGACGATCAGGGTCTCACCAGTCATCTCAGCAGGCTTCTCAAGGCCCATGAGATCCAGCATAGTGGGAGCCAGGTCGGCCAGGCGGCCGTCACGCAGCTTCACGTCCGCACCCACCAGGCAGCAGGGCACCAGGTTGGTGGTGTGGGCGGTGAAGGGGGTGCCGTCCTCGGACAGCATGTGCTCGGCGTTGCCGTGGTCGGCGGTGATGATGGACACGCCGCCCATGGCAGCAGTGGCAGCCACAACCTTGGCCACGCCAGTGTCCACGGCCTCGGCGGCCTTCACAGCGGCGTCAAACACACCGGTGTGGCCCACCATGTCGCAGTTGGCGTAGTTGAGGATGATGACATCATACTTGCCGCTCTCGATGCGCTTGACGCACTCCTCGGTGACCTCGGCAGCGCTCATCTCGGGCTGCAGGTCATAGGTAGCAACCTTGGGGGAGGGGATCAGGCAGCGATCCTCGCCGGGGAAGGTCTGCTCCACGCCGCCGTTGAAGAAGAAGGTGACGTGAGCGTACTTCTCGGTCTCAGCAATGCGCAGCTGGGTGCGGCCCATGCGGGAGATATACTCGCCGAAGATGTTGGACAGCTTCTCACGGGGGTAGGCCACCACCACGTTGGGCATGGTGGCGTCATACTCGGTGGTGCACACGTACTGCACGTGGAAGAAGCCCTTCTTGCGCTCGAAGCCGGTGAACTCGGGGTCCACGAAGCTGCGGGTGATCTCGCGAGCGCGGTCAGGACGGTAGTTGTAGAAGATGATGGAGTCGCCCTCGCCGATCTCGGCGCCCTTGGTGCACACCACGGGCTCCATGAACTCGTCGGTGACGCCCTTGTCATAGGACTCCTGCACAGCCTGAGCGGCATCGGCGCAGAAGGGAGCCTCACCGTAGACCATGGCCTGATAGGCGCGCTCCACGCGCTCCCAGCGGTTGTCACGGTCCATGGCGTAGAAGCGGCCCATGACGGTGGCGATCTGGCCCACGCCCAGTTCCTTCATCTTGGCCTGGAGCTGCTCGACGTAGCTCTTGCCGGAGGAGGGGGGCACGTCACGGCCGTCCAGGAAGCAGTGGACGTAGACCTTGGTCAGGCCACGCTCCTTGGCCATCTTCAGCAGAGCGAAGAGGTGGGTGATGTGGGAGTGCACGCCGCCGTCGCTGAGCAGGCCGTACAGGTGCAGGGCAGTGCCCTTCTCCTTGCAGGCGTCCATGGCACCCACGTAGGCAGCGTTCTGGAAGAAGGTACCCTTCTCAATGTCCAGAGAGATGCGGGGCAGGTCCTGGAACACCACGCGGCCAGCGCCGATGTTGGTGTGGCCCACCTCGCTGTTACCCATCTGGCCGTCGGGCAGACCCACGTCCAGGCCGGAGGCGGACAGGCAGCAACGGGGATTCTCAGCGAAAATCTTGTCCAGATTGGGGGTCTTGGCAGCGGCAATGGCGTTGTCGCCGGGCTTGTTCTGGCAGGAGGAGATGCCGAAGCCGTCCATGATGATGAGAGTAGTAGGAGTTTTCATGACTAAGCCTCACAATATCAAAGTGTTTGGCTATGCGTCGTTCCTTACGCTTCCTGTTGTCACGCTCGGATTGGACGCATAGCCGGGCCCCTAAGTCCGGCGACTCCGGGCAAACCCAGAACGGAAGGTACACCGTTCTTGGGCTTTGCCCATCCGCTCTGTCCTTAGCGGCCCTATGCGTCTATCCTTACGCTTCCTGTTGTCACGCTCGGATTGGACGCATGGCCGGGCCTCTAAGCCCACCGACTCCGGGCAAACCCGGTGCGGTCAGTGCGCCGCCCCTGGGCTTTGCCCATCCGCTCTGGGCTTAGCGACCCTATGCGTCTATCCTTACGCTTCCTGGTTAGCGGCGTTGATGATAGCCATGAAGTCGTCGGGCTTCAGGGCAGCGCCGCCGATGAGGCCGCCGTCGATGTCGGGCTGAGCCAGCAGCTCAGCGGCATTCTTGGCGTTCATGGAGCCACCGTACTGGATGGTGACGGCACGGGCCACGCGGGCGCCGTACAGCTTGCGGATCACGCCGCGGATGTGGGAGCACACAGCGCCAGCCTGCTCGGCAGTGGCGGTCTTGCCGGTGCCGATGGCCCAGATGGGCTCGTAGGCGATGACCACGCGGCGCACCTGGCTCTCAGTCAGGCCAGCCAGAGCGATCTTCACCTGATAGGTGATCAGCTCCTCGGTGACGTCCAGCTCGCGCTGCTCCAGGCTCTCGCCCACGCACACGATGGGACGCAGACCGGCCTCCAGGGCGGCGTGGACCTTCTTGTTGACGGTCAGGTCGGTCTCGTTGTAGTACTGACGGCGCTCGGAGTGGCCGATGATGACGTACTTGGCGCCCACTTCCTTGAGCATCTCCACGGTGACCTCACCGGTGAAAGCACCGGAGGCCTCGTAGTGGCAGTTCTCGCCGCCGATGGCCAGACGGGTGTCCTTGAACAGCTTCACGGCGCCGGGGATGTTCACAGCGGGAACACACAGCACCACTTCGCACCACTTGTGCTTGCCCAGCTGGGGCTTGATGGCCTCGGCGTAGGCGCGGGTCTCGGACAGGGTCTTGTTCATCTTCCAGTTGCCGGCGATGATGGTCTTACGATATTTCAGGTTCATAAGATTGAGTCGTCCTTTCTGTATAGGGGTCGAGCATATTGTCACGCTCGGATTGGACGCATGGCCGGGTCACTAAACCCGCCGACTTCGGGCAAACCCGGGGCGGTAAGTGCGCCACCCCTGGGCTTTGCCCATCCGCTTTGGGTTTAGCTCCCCTATGCGTCTATCCTCAACGCTTCGTTAATTACTTGTCCAGCAGGCAGGCAACGCCGGGCAGCTCCTTGCCCTCCAGGAACTCCAGAGAGGCGCCGCCGCCGGTGGAGATGTGGGTCATCTTGTCGGCGAAGCCCAGCTGAGCCACAGCAGCAGCGGAGTCGCCGCCGCCCACGATGGTGATGGCGTTGGTCTCGGCCAGAGCCTTGGCCAGAGCGCGGGTGCCCTCAGCGAAAGCGGGGAACTCGAACACGCCCATGGGGCCGTTCCAGATCACGGTGCCGGCGTCCTTCACGGCGTCGGAGAACAGAGCGATGGTCTTGGGGCCGATGTCCATGCCCATGCGGTCGTCGGGAATGGCCATGGTGTCCACCAGCTCGGGAGTGGCGTCAGCGGAGAACTCAGCAGCACACAGAGTGTCCACGGGCAGCAGGAACTTCACGCCCTTCTCCTTGGCCTTGGCCATCATCTCCTTGCAGTAGTCCAGACGGTCCTCCTCCAGCAGGGAGGTGCCCACGGTGCCGCCCATAGCCTTGATGAAGGTGTAGGCCATGCCGCCGCCGATGATGATGGTGTCAGCGATGTCCAGCAGGTTGTTGATGACGCCGATCTTGGAAGAGACCTTAGCGCCGCCCAGAATGGCAACCAGAGGACGCTTGGGGTTGGCCAGAGCGCCGCCCATGATCTCCAGCTCCTTCTCGATCAGGAAGCCGGACACGGCGGGCAGGTAAGCGGCCACGCCGGCGGTGGAGGCGTGAGCGCGGTGCACGGTGCCGAAGGCGTCGGACACGTACACCTCGGCCATATCAGCCAGAGCCTTAGCGAACTCAGGATCGTTCTTCTCCTCGCGGATGTCGAAGCGGAGGTTCTCCAGCAGCATGATCTGACCGGGCTGGAGAGCAGCGGCCTTGGCCTTGGCGTCCTCACCGATGGTGTCGTTGGCGAAGATGACCTCGCAGCCCAGCAGCTCGCTCAGGCGCTTGGCAACAGGAGCCAGAGTCAGGGACTCCTTCCGCTCGCCCTTGGGCTTGCCCAGGTGAGAGCAGGCGATGACAGCAGCGCCCTGCTCCAGCAGGTACTTCAGAGTGGGCAGAGCAGCCACGATACGCTTGTCGTCAGTAATGGCACCGGTGGCCTTGTCCTGGGGGACGTTGAAGTCGCAGCGGCACAGCACCTTTTTGCCCTTTACATCCAGATCCTTGACAGTCTTTTTGTTGTAGTTCATGTTCAGGCTCCTTTCAAAGTAACAGGGAAAATATTACCTTAATGGTATATAAAATTGGGTTGCAGGGTGGGGAACACCCTGCGCTTTCGCAATCCCATTGCGAACAAAAATCATCCGTCCTCAGCCATACTGCCTGTCCCAGACAGACCAGGGAAGCCTTGCTGTTTCAGGCTACCCCCACAAAACCTGTTTTGTGGGGACCCCCGAGGATTTTATATGCGCAGGCCGGAAGTGAATTCCGTCCTGCTCCGCCGCACCAGCGGCGGCCCGCCGGGGGCGGGCTTACTCGGCCTTGGCCATCGAGCCTTTCCCGGACAAGCCGGGAAAGCCTTGCTGTTTCAAGGCCTCGTAGGTGAGGATGGCCACCGAGTTGGACAGGTTCAGGCTCCGGGCATCCTCCCGCATGGGGATGCGGATGCAGCGGTCCCGGTAGCGCTCCCGCAGCCACTGGGGCAGTCCGGCGGTCTCTTTGCCGAAAAACAGCCAACAACCGTCGGAAAAGGACACATCGGAGTAGTCCCGGGGCGCTTTTGTGGTGGCCAGCCACAGCTCGGGCTGGGGATGTTGGGAGAAAAAGTCGTCCAAATCGCGGTATACCGTCAACTCCACCATAGGCCAGTAATCCAGTCCGGCCCGGCGCACGGCTTTTTCACTGATGTCGAATCCCAGAGGTTCGATCAAATGCAAATGGCAGCGGGTGGCTGCACAAGTGCGAGCGATATTTCCGCAATTCTGTGGAATTTCAGGTTCCACCAAAACAATATTGACCATAATCTCCTCCTTCAACCATGGACATTATATTCGTTTATGAACCAAATTACAAGAGAAAAAATGGGGAAAACAGCAAAAAAAATAACTTTTTTTCGAGCCAAAGAAAAAACTATGAAAATCGCATAAAATAGTGGATTTTTTAACAATACATATTTTAACTATTGATAAAATTTAACAAAAATATAGATTTTACATCTTGCAAGATACTTACTGAAAATGGAAAGTGAAAAATTTTGTGCAGATAGGGAACTTTTTGCCCGCCTCATGCGTCCAAGTGTACGGCGAGGACAGGGAGGACTGACCCGCCAGAGAAATTTAGAAAACATATAAAGTAAGGAGAACTGCAACATGTTGAAGAAGATCGTGACGCTTGCCATGGCCGCCATGATGGCCGTCGCCCTGGTTGCCTGCGGCAACACCGCCGCTAAGCCCACCGCCACTCCCGAGCCCGTGGACCTGGCCGCCTTTGCGGAGAAGTACGTCTCCGAGCAGCTGATGCCCCCCCTGCTGGACACCAACGAGGACATGGGCAAGCAGATTCTGGACACCAGCTATGTTGGCCTGAGCGACCTGGACCTGGAGCAGTGCCTGCCCTACGTGTCCATGATGGGCATTAAAAACACCGAGATGGTGCTGGTGCAGACCAAGAACGCCGATGACGTGGCCAAGGTCAAGGAGATTTTCCAGGCTCGCATGGATGCCATGGTGGGCGGTGGCGCCTTCTATCCTGAGACCGCTGAGATCTGGACCAACAACGCCGAGATCGTGGAGAAGGGCAACTACGTGGCCGTGATCGTCAGCGAGGACAAGGACGCCATCGTGGAGGCCTTCAACGGCCTGTTTGCCTAATTGTTCCGGTCAACCGCCTGTTGCGCCCTCACAATTTGAGCATTTGGCAGAAATTTAGCCAGGCTACCCAACAGGCCCACACGGGGTGTTGCATTTGGCAGCACCCCGTGTTACCTTATAAAGAGCGATTTTGTCAACTGAGGTGACTGCCGTGGTATTCTCTACCCCTTATTTTTTGTTCTTATATCTGCCCATGGTGCTGCTTTTGTACTACATTTCTCCTTTGAAGTGGAGAAATCTGGTGCTGATGGTGGTAAACCTGATTTTTTACGGCTGGGGCGAGCCGGTGTATATCATCATCATGCTGGTCAACATCACCGCCAACTATGTATTTGGCCTGGTGGTGACCCGATGCAAACAAAGGGAAAACCAGCGGGGGGCCAAGATCGCTGTGGCTCTGTCGGTGGTGTTCAACCTGGCGCTGCTGGGCTTTTTCAAGTACTGGGACTTCCTGGCCAAGTCGCTGGCGGGATTGGGCCTGGACATCATGCCCCAGTTTGGGCTGGAGCTGCCCATCGGCATCTCCTTCTACACCTTCCAGACCATGAGCTATACCATTGACGTGTACCGGGGGGACTCCCGGGTGCAGAAGAACCTCATCACCTTCGGTACCTTCGTCACCTTGTTTCCACAGCTCATTGCCGGCCCCATCCTTCAGTATAAGGACCTGGATGCCCAGCTGGAGCACCGGGACCACACGGTAGAGCGGTTTGCCCTGGGTGTGCAGCGGTTTTGCGTGGGTCTGGCCAAAAAGGTGCTGCTGGCCAACAACCTGGGCAAGCTGTGGGACGTGTATCTGGCCACACCGGGGGCGGAGCTGACCACCCTGGGAGCATGGCTGGGCATTGTTGCCTTCTCTCTCCAGCTGTACTTTGACTTCTCCGGTTATTCGGACATGGCCATCGGCATGGGTCGGATGCTGGGCTTTGAGTTTATGGAGAACTTCAACTACCCCTATATCTCCAAATCCGCCACCGAGTTCTGGCGGCGGTGGCACATTTCCCTGGGCAACTGGTTCCGGGATTATCTGTATATCCCCCTGGGCGGCAACCGGGTGGGCAAGGGCCGATTGATGTTCAACCTGCTCATCGTGTGGGCCGCCACCGGCATCTGGCACGGGGCCAGCTGGAACTTCCTCATCTGGGGTCTGTACTATTTCGTCTTCATCATGCTGGAAAAGCTGTGGCTGGGCAAGTACCTGAAAAAAGCCCCCGCCGCACTGGCGCACCTCTACGGGATCTTCATCGTGGTGGTGGGCTGGGCCATCTTCGCCGTGGAGGACTTCACCGCCATGGGCCTCTACCTCAAGGCCATGTTCGGCATTGGCGTGAGTCTGGTGAATGGGGATGCCCTGTACTACCTCTTCAACTACCTGCCCATGCTGGTGGTCGCCTGTGTGGCCGCCACTCCCTTGGCGGCCAAGGTGTGGTACAAGATTCCCGCCAAGGTGTGGAAGCCCGCCCTGCCGGTGCTGGTGTGCCTGGCCCTTGTGGTGGCCACCGCCTATCTGGTGGACGGCACCTACAACCCCTTCCTCTATTTCCGATTCTAAGGAGGTGAACCGCTGTGAGTAAAAAGTATGCTGCATTCATTACCGCTCTCTTCTGCGTGTTCATCTTTGGCTTTGGGGCGGCGCTTCTGATCTCCCCCGACCGGGACTTCTCCCAGCAGGAGAACCGCTATCTGGCCAAGTTCGAGGCCCCCACGCTGTCCACCTTGAAGTCCGGCGAGTTTATGAAGGACTTTGAGCAGTACGTCATCGACCAGTTCCCCCTGCGGGACGGCTGGATTCAGCTCAAGGCCTGGTGCGAGCGGCTGGTGGGCAAGCAGGAGAACAACGGGGTCTACCTGGGCACCGATGGCCAGACCCTCTTTGCCCAGTACACCAAGCCATCGGAGGACGACCTGGCCCGTCGGGTGGGCTACGTCAACCAGCTGGGGGCCAATGTGGAGGTACCTGTGTACTTCGCCCTCATCCCGGACAAGAGCTACGTGTGGGCCGACCGCCTGCCCCACCGGGCACCCCTGGTGGACGACGGGGCCACCATTCAGGAGTCCATGGACCTCACCGGGGAGGACGTGACGGACATTGACCTGCGGGATGCCTTCAGCGGGGACGATGTGTTCTACCGCACCGACCACCACTGGAGCCTCTTCGGAGCCTTCCAGGGCTATGAGGCCCTGAACCAGGCCATGGGTGTGGAGACGGTGACCCCGGAAGGGGAGCCCACCCGAGTGAGCGACTCCTTCTACGGCACCACCTACTCCTCCAGCGGAGCGGGCTGGGTGAAACCCGACGAGCTCTACACCTGGGTCAGCGAAGAGGGCATCACCGTGACGGCCTATCCCAAGGGCCAGCCTGAGCCCGGGGTGCTGTACGACAAGAGTTATTTGGAGAAAAAGGACAAGTACTCCATGTTCCTGGGGGGCAACAAGCCTCTGGCCGTGTTGGAAAATCCCCAGGCCCAGGGCGGCAAGCTGCTGGTGATCCGGGACTCCTACGCGGATTCCCTGGCTCCCTTCCTGGCCCAGAGCTACCAGGAGGTGCACCTGTTCGATGTGCGCTACAACCTGAACTCGGTCAAGGAATATGTGGAGGAAAACGGCATCGACCAGGTGTTGGTGCTCTATTCTGTCTCCAACTTCTCCACCGAGTCCAACCTCTTTGTCATGAGCCGCTAAAACTTCATAGAATTGCCTGACGCACAGTCCACCGCTTTGGACTGTGCGTCAGTGTTTTGATATATGAGAGAACACCCCGGGTCAGGGCGGCGGTCACAGCTGGTGTTGGCACATCCGCAGCAGCTGCCACGGCATCATCGCTGTGCACGACCTTATGAGGACGTGGACCTGGGCGAGCTGGTGGACCAGGAGACCATGAGCTATGAGGTGGTCTTTTTTGAACAGGGCTTGGCCCTGGACAGCCGGGGGGAGGAGCACGTCACCGTGCGGGGCAATCAGGTGGAGCTGCGCCAGGTGGTGGACATCCTCCTGGATAACGCCAGAAAATACTCCAATCCCGGAGGCAAGACGGTGGTGGAACTGCCCATGGCGTAGGAGTGTAGTTGCTACAGCTTGAGAGAAAAGAATCAAAGCCCATGCAGGCCATAGACATGGTCTGCATGGGCTTCTTTCATGGTTGTCCGGCATCTGCCAGCAGCCCGTCTTCGATGTGAAGTACCCGGCGGCACTGCTGCGCAATGTTCTTGTCATGAGTGACCAAGAGAATGGTGACCCCGGTGTGTGACAGGGCGGAAAACAACTCCATAATCTCTCCTGCTGTTTTCTGGTCTAGGGCTCCGGTGGGCTCATCGGCTAAGAGAAGCTTTGGGTGATTGATGATGGCCCTGGCAATGGCCACCCGCTGCTTCTGTCCGCCGGAGAGCTGGGAGACCAGCGTGTTGAGCTTGGACTCCAAACCTACTTGGGTTAGTACCTCCTGAACCCGTTGTTTGCGCTGGGAATAAGAGAGGTGGGCAGATTGGTCGAAATATAGAGGTAAGGCTACATTTTCTATGACGGTCCGCTGGGGCAGAAGTCCGAATTCCTGAAGGACAATGCCGATGTACTGGTTTCGAATCCTGGCCCGCTTGCGTTCGTTGAGGGTGGAGACCTCTTGACTGTCCAGATAGTATCGGCCGCTGGTGGGGACATCCAAACAGCCGAGAATATGCAGCAGCGTACTTTTTCCGGAGCCGGAGGTTCCAACGATGGCACAGAACTCTCCTTCCGAAATGTCCAGACAAATTCCCCGAAGAGCTTCCACCTGGGCCTGTGTATTCGGAGCATATGTTTTAGTCAATGATTCCAGATGTATCAGCGCCATTCTTGCCACCTTCTGATGATATCGATGGGCTGCTGCCGATGCATGCTTCTCCATGTCAGTGTCATGGGGAGGCCAAACAGGGCGAGCAGCAAAAGCGTGGATGTTACCATAGTCGTTCCTTGCAGTGCACGACGCCAAGAGAGAAAGAGGCAGGATACGGCAACTGCACCCGCGACAAGGATCAGGTCGCTTCCTGCCTGTATGAGCATGCAGCTTCGCCAGTTCGCCCCACAGAGGTAATACAAGGCATAGGTGCGGAGCTGTCGGTGTATGGAAAGGTAGATTTGCACGGAAAAGCCGATGATACACAGCAACAGCATGGCTCCACACATGAGTATGGATCGGTGCATAGCTAACATGGAGGACAGCAAATATTCGTCCAGACTAGCTTGGGCGGTGAAGACGGTACCTGTGGTGTTCAGCGCAGCATCGCCCCCCTCTTGGGACAGATACAGGTATATACCCGTAGGCTGAAACCAGGATGCCGACTCCGGGGTACATACCAACAGCATGGAGGTTGGCTGACGCTCCACAGGGGTGATCGTCCCCATGGCGAAGGGGAGTACCGGCATCCAGTCTCCCTCCAAAACCCCGGCCACTGTCACCTCCAGCGTTTGGGCCGATACACCCCATAACTCCAGCTCTAACTGACTGCCTAGGGGGTACTGCTGGGCCAAACTACGGGAAATATAGGCCTGCGTTTTCTGGGGGGTGGCCGGGAGTTGAGAGACAAAGGGGAGTGACAGGGAATCCAGCGTTTCCTGAGATATGGGCTGACACAGGACGGACTGATCCAGGACCGGGTCGTAGCAACTGTCGGACTGTAACACTTGGCCGCAGTCAAGAAAGCTCTCTAGAGGCTCGGCTGCGGGCGTATCGGTCCACATCAAGTTGCTTACTCCCATACGTTGTGCCCAATAAGCCGTTTGCAGCGTGGGAAGCAGCCGCACCATCAAAATATTGCAGGAGACAAGTACCAGTGCCATTTGTATCATCAGTTTTAGGGCATGTCTAGGATGGTCCATGAGGCTGGCCCACATTTGTCCAAACATACATTCACCCCCTGTGAAGCACTGCTGCGCAGCGCAGGATACGGCCCCAAAACCATGCCAGTATGGACAGAGACAGAACATACACGGCAGTGGCAGCGATAACGTACACCGGGCTTATGGGCTGGAAGAAATGCAGCCACGCCCGCAGAGGGTATGCGGCA
Source organism: Pseudoflavonifractor sp. An44 (assembly GCF_002161675.1). Classification (GTDB taxonomy): domain Bacteria; phylum Bacillota; class Clostridia; order Oscillospirales; family Oscillospiraceae; genus Enterenecus; species Enterenecus faecium. The sequence continues at coordinate 90,784 of NZ_NFIH01000006.1, read as the reverse complement.
TGGTACAGAATGGCCCCCACGCCATATCCGGCAAAGATCAGAAGGATGATAGGTAGCCAAAAATTCACGCGGAGCATGCCTGGTGGAATGCCGCAGATGCGGTAAATGATGAACTCGTAGCTTCTCCGCCGCAACAACTCACCAAACAGCTCATGGGACACCAGCAAACAACAGGACAGAAGTAGTATACACAGGATGAAATCGGTGAGCAGTGTATTCATATCCATCTGGGAGAAGGCGTCAGCCTGACATTGGGGAGCTGCGTCGAGAGAAACCAGAAGACTCACCCAGGCTTGTCGATCCGAATGGGATAGGGGATGCGAGAAGGTGACTGTGGAGACATTCAGGGCCAAAACTGAGCTGTGCAATGCCAAAGCATAGGGGGCATAGAGGTCTGTTCCGCGGCAGAGGCCCACCACCCGGAGAGATTCTCCGCCCAGGAACATAGTGGAATCCGGGGGATAGACTTTGCCCAGAGAACTGTTCTCCCCCAGTACCACCACAGCGGCGCCGTGCTCCAGTTCCTCCTGGGAAAACCAGCGACCCTGGACCAGTTCTGGCGTTGCAGGTTCCGAATCCACCGTAAGTATATCGCTACGGGTATTGTCTAGAATGGCTACAGCTTGGAAGGCGGTGGAGGTCTCCGGGCTGAGGTCGATCGTTGCCTGGGAGGACAAAGAGAGATCGGACACGGATGTTACCGTCCCAAAGGATTGATGAAAGAGCACTTCGTCCAACTTCTGATTTCTCTGACTGGGTTGGGGGATGGGGAGTAGATTCAAGTTCCATACCCGCTCCGCTTTGGCCAGAGAGGAGGAGTCCTGGATGGCATTTTCCAGAGCTGTTAACAGCAACAGCATGGATGTTACGGTGACAGCGAGGGTCACCAGAAGAAGGAGAAGAAAGCGCCATTCTCGGCGGAAAAAGTACAAAGTCCAACGAATGCTTTGAGTCATATCAGCACCCAATCTCCAAACGCTCACCGAAAGCGGGCCAAAGGCGAAGAATGAGCCGCCCCACACACCAACCGATGAGCATAGCAACGACAAAATAAATCAAATCGATTCCGGTAATCGTGTGCCAAGTCCGGGTAAGAAGAATGATGATGGTCCAGTGTACCAGGTAGTAGGCCACGAATATTCCAGTATACAGGAGAAAACGAGTGATCCTTCTAGGAGGTCGTAACATCAGGGTCAGCAGAACTCCGGGCAAAAGGGCAGGGAGGAAGAACCGATTGGCCTCCTGAATTTCCAACATATAACTGGGATGCTCGAGGAGGGTGAGTAGGTTTTCCTTAAAGTATGGGAAAAAGACCTGGGAATAATTAGGGAATTGAGCCAGGGGATCCTCCATTCCAAGGGGGAAGTCAAGAAGCGCAGAACAGCTAGCCTGGTACATAGTTAACACTAAGGCGGCCATGCCGACCACCCGCAGCCGATTCTGGGTTCTTTTATATTCTCGTATACAGAAGAACAGGAGAAATACCCCGCAGATCATGTGGGTAATCAGCCCACGGCCCAAATATGTATAGGTGACAGGCATGAGAAAAGACCCCCTTATGACAAAAATCAGCCAGCTTGAGCAAAGAGATGGATGTTACCTCGGTATGTGTAGCTTCCGGTATTGATAGACCGAGTGGAGTAGGCGAAGGCGTGAGAGGCCAACATTCCTGCCAAGAGAAGGCTGGCGATCACTTTACTTGCGACGGATGCTCTTTTATTCGTAAATGTGCTCCTTGCTGTGATTGTAAATGACTCCAAACTGCTCTAAAAAGTGTCTGTAGGAATTGTACATGGGAATCACCTCATATGCCCTATAAATTTGGATGCTTTAACAAATTATACCATGGAGCAGAGAGGAAGTAAAGGGCAATTTTTGATAGAAAATATTGTCTAACTTTTGGGGGTCACTTCAGTTCGGTTCTGCATCGTCTCAGATGGGGAAAAAACACAAGTTTACCAAGAAAAATAAATGATCTTTTATGGGTAAAAAGCCCTCGGCAGAGTTTTCCCGCCCGGGGGCGGGAAAATAAATTGAAATCCGTTTTTTTCGGGGACATGTGCATCGGAAAAAACACCTCTCAGCCCGCCAGTGTGGCCTTGGGTCGTCCTTTGACCCAAGGGTGCATGCAGCGGGCTGCAACTTTTTCCGAAATATGCTTGCATATTTCGGAGGGCTATCCGCCCAAGTAAGCCTTCTTTACGGATTCATCATTGAGCAGCTGGGCGCCCGTGCCAGTGGAGACAATCTTGCCCGTCTCCAGCACGTAGGCCCGGTCGGCCACGGACAGGGCCATCTGGGCGTTCTGCTCCACCAGCAAAATGGTGGTGCCCGCCTTGTGGAGAGAGCGGATGATGTCAAAGATCTGTTCCACCAGGATGGGGGCCAGACCCATGGACGGCTCGTCCAGCATCAGCAGCTTGGGGTTGGACATGAGGGCTCGACCCATGGCCAGCATCTGCTGCTCGCCGCCGGACAGGGTGCCCGCCACCTGACGGCGGCGTTCGCTCAGGCGGGGGAACAGCTCATAGGCCCGTTCCAGACCACCTGCCACGGTGGACTTGGGTTGGCTGTAAGCGCCCATCTCCAGGTTCTCCTCCACCGTCATCTGGAGGAAGACCCGGCGTCCCTCGGGGACCTGGGCCAGGCCCTTGCCCACCAGCTTGTGGGCGGGGTGGCCCATGACATTCTCCCCCATAAACTCGATGGAGCCGGTGCGGGAGTGGAGCAGGCCGGAGACGGTCTGCAAGGTGGTGGTTTTACCCGCCCCGTTGGCGCCAATGAGGGTGACGATCTCGCCGTCATTGACCTCAAAGGACACTCCCTTGATGGCGTGGATGGCGCCGTAATAGACGTTGATGTCGTTGACCTTCAGCATGGTCTTAGCCCTCCTTCTGTTTGCCCAGATAGGCCTCGATGACCACCGGGTTGTTCTGAATCTCCTCGGCGGTGCCCTTGGCGATGATCTGGCCGAAGTTGAGCACGCAGATGCCCTCGCAGATACCCATGACCAGGTTCATGTCGTGCTCAATGAGCATGATGGCAATGTGGAAGGTGTCACGAATTTTCACGATGTTTTCCATCAGCTCCACCGTCTCGGAGGGGTTCATGCCCGCCGCCGGCTCGTCCAGCAGCAGCAGGGAGGGGTTGGTGGCCAGGGCCCGGACGATCTCCAGCCGCCGCTGGGCACCGTAGGGGAGGGAGCCAGCCTTGTGACCCGCCAGGTCCTGCATGTCGAAGATGGACAGCAGCTCCATGGCGCTCTCGTGGGCCATTTTCTCCTGTTTCCAGTAGTTGGGCAGGCGGAGGATGCCGGACAGGGCATTGTATCGGGTCTGGTTGTGGAGGCCAATCTTCACGTTGTCCTCCACGGACAGGTTGTTAAACAGCCGGATGTTCTGGAAGGTACGGGCGATGCCCATGCGGTTGACCTGGGCGGGAGTCTTTCCGGCGGTGTCCATGCCGTCCACCAGGATGGTGCCCCGGGTGGGGTGGTAGACCTTGGTGAGCAGGTTGAACACGGTGGTCTTACCGGCGCCGTTGGGGCCGATGAGTCCGGCGATCTCGGTGCGGCCCACGGTGATGTTGAAGTCCTTCACCGCCGCCAGACCGCCGAAGTCGATGCCCAAGTGGCTGCACTCCAGAATGGGGGACTTGTACAGGTCACGCTCAGGGATGATGGAGTGGCTGGGGACGGGGACCATTTTCCCTTTTTCAAATACCTTTTTAGCCATTGACGGCGGCCCCCTTTCTTCTCTTGGGAATCACACGGCTCAGAGCCGCCTTGAAGCGTTCGTTGTTGGTGGCCAGCATCACCAGGATGAGGACCACGGCGTAGGCCAACATGCGGTAGTCGGAGAATTCACGCAGTGCCTCGGGCAGGACGTACAGCACCACGGTGGCGATGATGGAGCCCCAGATGTTGCCCAGACCGCCCAGCACCACGTACACCAGCACCAGGATGGAGGTGTTGAAGTCGAACTGGTCGGCGCTGACGCTGGAGTAGTTCAGGCCGAACAGCGCGCCGGCCGCACCCGCCAGGGCGGCTGAGGTGACAAAGGCGATGAGCTTGTATTTGGTGACGTTGATGCCCACGCTCTCGGCGGCAATGCGGTTGTCCCGGATGGCCATAACCGCCCGTCCGGTGCGGCTGCGCACCAGGTTGAGCACGATGATGAGGGTGATCATCACCAGCACAAACCCGGCGGTAAAGGTGGCAATGCGGTGGTTGCCAGCGGCACCCTGGGCGCCCTTGATGATCTGAATGGCGCCTTCCTCCAGGTGCAGACTGTCCATGGTCTTGGTGCCGTCAATGTTCAGGGCGATGTGGAGCCCGTTTTCATCCCAGCCCACCAGCAGGCAGTTGATGATGCCCTTGATGATCTCGCCAAAGGCCAGGGTGACGATGGCCAGGTAGTCGCCCCGGAGACGCAGCACCGGGATACCCACCACAAAGCCCACCACAGCGGCCAGAATGGCGCCCACTACCAGGGCCAGCACCAGCCGGACCAGCTCATTGGGTACAGAGCTCTGGAGGCTCATGGACACGATGACGCCGGAGAAAGCGCCCACACTCATAAAGCCTGCATGGCCAAGGGACAGCTCACCCAGAATGCCTACGGTGAGGTTCAGCGACACCGCCATACAGATGTAGCAGCAGATGGGGACCAGCATACCCGTCATGGAGCGGGTGAGCATTCCAGCGGACTGGAGCAGGGTCACAATCACAAAGGCGGCGATGACGCCCAGATAGGTGGCGTAGTCCACCTTGGTGATGGTTTTCATGTTTTTGAAGTAGTTTTTCATATCCGCCACCTCACACTTTCTCAGGCACGTACTTGCCCAGCAGACCGGAGGGCTTCACCAGCAGCACCACGATGAGCACGGCGAAGAGGATGGCGTTGGACAGCTGGGTGGAGATGTACGCCTGGGCCATGGACTCAATGATGCCCAACAGAATGCCGCCCAGGAAGGCCCCGGGGATGGAGCCGATGCCGCCGAACACGGCGGCGGTAAAGGCCTTGATGCCGGGCATAGAGCCGGTGGTGGGCAGCAGCACCGGGGAGTAGGAGCACAGCAGCACCCCGGCGATGGCGGCCAGAGCAGAGCCGATGGCAAAGGTCATGGAGATGGTGCGGTTGACGTGGATGCCCATGAGCTGAGCCGCGCCCTTGTCCTCGGAGCAGGCCCGCATGGCTTTACCCATCTTGCTGCGGTTGGTAAACAGGGTCAGACACACCATGATGACGATACAGGCGACTACGGTGAGCAGAGCCACATAGGAGATGCGCAGCTGGCCGCCGAACAAGGTCAGCTGTCCGCTGATGACGGGGGTGAAGTTTTTGGGGTTAGCCCCAAAGAGCAGCTGGGCGGCGTTTTGCAAAAAGTAGCTCACGCCGATGGCGGTGATGAGCACCGCCAGGCTGCCCGCCTCTCGCAGGGGGCGGTAGGCCAGGCCCTCAATGACAATGCCCAGCACGGTGCACACGGCCATGGCCAGCAGCACGCATACCAGCGTGGACAGCCCGGTAGCCACTGCCGAGGGAGAATCCCCCAACAGGGAGCCGCTGGCATAGGTCATGGAGTAGAAGGCCACATAGCCGCCTACCATGATGACGTCGCCGTGGGCGAAGTTGAGCATCTTGGCGATGCCATACACCATGGTATAGCCCAGGGCGATGATGGCGTAGATGCTGCCCAGACTGATACCGGTGATCAGGTATGATAGAAATTCCATAAGCTCTCGATCCTCTCTTTTTCTCCTCTATTCCAGGAGCCAGAACGGAAGGGGTTCCGTGCCGGCTTCTGGGATAGAAATACAGAGTGGCTGCCGGAGCCCGGCAGCCTGCCCTGTGTTTTATTCGGATTGGATGGTTGCGTCAGGGAGTGACGTAGGTGCCGTCCTTGATGATGACGGCGGCGGGGTCCTTGGACACGGCGCCGTTGTCGTCCCAAGTCATCTCAGACCCGGCGCTGGTCAGACCCACCACAGACAGATCGCCCATGGCCTGGATGAGGCCGTCGCAGATCTCCTCGTTGGACATGTCGGGGGTGACACCGGAGGCCTTGATGGCTTCGTAGAGGATGTACACGGCGTCATAGGCATCGGCGGCGAACTGGTTGGGGGTCTCGCCGTTGTGACGCTCTTTGTACTCGTTCACGAAGTTCTGGGTGGCCTCGTCCTGGGCGTCGGCGGAGAAGGGAGTCAGCAGATACACGCCCTCAGCCAGAGAGGCATCGAAGCCGTCAGCGGTCAAAATGCCGTCCATACCGTCCACACCGAAGAAGGTGGGGGCGTAGCCCATGGCGTTGGCCTGGGTCAGAATGACGGAGGCGGGGGTGTAGTAGATGGGCAGGAACAGCAGGTCAGCTCCGGCGGACTGGGCGCCGGTGAGCTGCACGTTGAAGTCGGTCTGGCTGGAGCTGTCGAAGGTGCCCTCATAGACCACGTCCATGCCGCGGGTCTTGGCCTCGGCGGCGAAGGTGTCCCGGATGCCCTGGGAATAGGGATCGTCATTTTTATAGATGATGGCGATCTTGGCGTCGTCAAAGTGCTCGTCGATGTACTGGGCGGAGCGGCTGCCCTGGTTGGAGTCGGTGAAGCACACTTGATAGGTGTTGTCGTTACCCTCAATGACGTCGTCACCGGAGGCGGAGGGGGTGAGGGTAAACACCCGGTCCTCATTGGACAGAGGAGACACGGACAGGGCGGGCTTGGAGGTGACAGTGCCCACCAGCATCTGCATGCCCTTATCCATCAGCTGGTTGTAGGCGTTGACCGAGGTCTCGGGGTCGTTGACGTCATCGGCGGAGATGAGCTGGAACTGGATGTCACCGCCCAGGGCGTTGATCTCATCCACAGCAATCTGAGCGGCGTTGACCACGTTGGTACCGTAAATGGCGGCGTCTCCGGTGAGGGGGCCCACCACACCCACGGTGAACACGTTGGAGTCGCTGCTGCCTGTATTGTCCTTGCTGCCGCAGCCGGCCAGCATACCCATACACATGGCGCCTGCCATGAGCATCGCTGCAATCTGCTTCTTTTTCATTGTAACAACCTCCCATTTTACCGATTTAACACGCTGCAAGAGAATCGGTAAGATTGTTGACAATTATAGACCTGGGTCACAAGATTGTCAACCTATAAAATAAACAATGACCGTCCACGTGGGACGGTCATTGTATTGCATACTGACGACAAAATGTCTTAGATTACCAGGCCGCCGTTGGGAGCCAGCACCTGACCGGTGACAAAGGAGGCCCCATCCGAGGCCAAAAACAGGGCGCAGGCGGCGCATTCCTCCGGCGTTCCGATGCGGCCCAAGGGGGTCTCGTCAGCTAGAGCGTCCAGGTCTTCGGGGGATAAATGGGCGTTCATCTCGGTGGCGATGACGCCGGGGGCAATGCAGTTGACCCGAATGTTTGAAGGGCCAACTTCCTGTGCTAAGGCCTTAGTATAGGCAATGACGGCACCTTTTGTGGCGGAATAGGCCACCTCACAGGAGGCCCCCACCTGGCCCCACATGGAGGAAACGGTGAGGATGCACCCCTCTTTGCGGTGGACCATGTGGGGGAGTACGGCCTGGCAGCAGTAGTGCATGCCGTCCACGTTGACCCCGAAGAGGGTCCTCCACTGCTGGGGGTCAATGTCCGTCACCAGACCCACATGGGACAGGCCAGAGCAACAAACCAAAATGTCAAGTTGACAAAATTTTTCTGACACATTGTCAACCATGGTTTTGGCCTGGACGGGATCGGACAGGTCGGCGCACACCTCCAACACGGGCACGGAGAGGGCGGAGAGCTCCTGGGCCAGGGCGTGGAGCTTGTCCACGTTGCGGTGGGCGTGGATGGCCACGCCGTACCCGGCCTGGGCGAAGGCGCGGGCGGTGGCGGCGCCGATGCCGCCGGAGGCGCCGGTTATCAGGGCGTATTTCATACGATCACCTCGGGATAGAATAAAAAAAGTATAACATGAAAAAAAGGTGTTGACAAGAAAGGGAGTATTATGTATAATAGCATTCGTTCCCGTGAGCAATGGACGATTAGCTCAGCTGGTATGAGCACCTGCTTGACGTGCAGGGGGTCACAGGTTCGAGTCCTGTATCGTCCACCATAAAAACCGCTGTTTTCGAGAGAAAACGGCGGTTTTTCTTTACTTTTTCGAGGTGTTTACAGGGTGAGCCCTGACCACATATTCGTTTTGACCACAGTTTAGTCACAGACAGGAAAAATAACGCTTTGATTCCAGATCAGAGAGAAATTCAAATTGATGGGGCGATTTTGGTTGTAAAAATGCCTCTGGTTTGCTATACTGAATGAAGAGAGGAGGCGCTGACGATGCCGGAAATCAGTCTGTTCTATGGAATCAGGGTCACCATGTTTTACAGTGACCACAATCCTCCCCATTTTCATGCGGAATACGCCAGGAACAAAGCATTGGTGGACATTCAGTCTGCTTGTGTGATTCGGGGCGCACTTCCATCTCGGCAGTTGAAGCTGGTCCTGGCGTGGTGTGAGCTGCATCGGGACGAACTGATGCAGAACTGGGAATTGGCCAAGGATGCCAAGCCTCTGAATCGAATTAACCCCCTGATCTGAGAAAGGAGGCCGCTATGGAGTTGATCCCAAAGGTTGTCCAGGCTGTGGCTGGACAAAATTACTCTGTCTACGTCTATTTTCACGATGGCACCGTGCGGCTTCTGGACGCATCCCCACTGGTGCAAAAGGGTGGCGTGTTTGCACCCTTGCAGGATGCCGACTTCTTCCGGGATCGGCTGACCGTCTTAAACGATACGGTGGCGTGGGATGTGGACGGAAACCGAGATCCTTGTACCTGTATTGATCTTGACCCATGCCAGCTGTATGAGGCCTGTCCCATTGTAGAGGATCCCCTCAGAGAAGCGATTTAAGTTAAATATTGATACAAGAGCCACCCTCCAGGAGTATTTTATCTGGAGGGTGGCTTTTTCTCAGCTTGCTGGTTTCTTAGCTCGGAGGAGGGCCAGTTCCTGTTTCATCTCTGTGATCAGTGTTGCCAGCTTCTCCTCACACTCCGCCTCCGTGGGGGCGTAGATGTTCCGGGCCATGCGCTTGCCGTTGACCTTGGGGGAGTAGCGTCCCTCCCAGAGGTGGTCGTTGATCTGGGTCACACAGCCGGTTCCCGGCTTGCGGTATTTGCCCTTCACCGCCTGGAAGGGGACGGCTGTGGCTGGTCTGCTGGGCTTTGGATTGGGGGGTGGCTCCACCCCGGCAATGCCCCGGTCGATGCGGTCTGCGGCTCTCTGACGCATTTCATCGCTGACATGAGCGTAGACGTATTGCAACTACATCAAGGTAAATTTCTTTTTCGTCTGTCGGCACCACACTTGCCACGTCGGGAGATAACGGTTACAATGGTGGTAAAGAAAGGGGGCTTGTGTATGGCAACAATCCGATGTCCGCACTGCGGCAGTCCTGTCACGGTGCGGGGAAACCGCTGGGAGTGTGGCTGGTGTGGGGATTTTGGGAACATTTCCTCTCTGTTTCCATCTGAACAGGCCAAGCTGGCCACCAAAAAAAGTACACCCAAAATTACGTTGAGTTTCACCGTCTCTGTGGAGGACACTACGCCTCCGCCACGCCATTTTACCCGCACAGAATTGGTGGATATGGTGCGCCGCTGGGACTTCTCCGAAAACGAGTGGGCCTGCCGGGATCTGCTGATTGCGGACTTCCCCGATGCTGTCCGGCGATGGACGGCGGAGGAGCTGGAGGATATGGACGCCCAGGATCTCCTATGTGAAGTCGGTGACAGCGACCCCCAGACCGCAGTTCAGATGATGAAGCTGCTGTTGGACACAGCAGGAAGCCACCTCCAGGAACCGGAGGTGGCCGAGCAGCTGTTGAGATGGGATATGTGCGATCTGTGCCGAAATCAGTTTGTTCAGGTTCCTCTTTTGAAACAACTGAAACATGATGACCGTCTGGCCCGCCAGCTATTTCAGAGCGCCTATGTAGGGGATATTCAGGAAGATTTGTTGGATGCGTGTGACTGGTTTGGGGAAGCAGAGCTGAAAAAACATCTCTATTCTCTTTTGACTCAAAATCGCTATTTCGAAGGATTTGACTAAATGGAATAACCCGGCCTGTGTCAATTCACGGGCCGGGCCTTCCTGCTTTTTGCGAGGTTTTCTTATCTTTGATAACAGTGTACTAAAATCGTTCTGTAAACGGCGATAAGGTACAACTCTGCCGATATGCACGAACTGCGCCCATCCGGGCAAAGCTGCTGAATCAGTTCCTTCAACCGTCTTATTCCATGATTCCCTCACCGTGCTCCAGCATGAAGCGGTCAAAATCACTGGTATAGAGCTGATCCTGCACAATGCGGTATTTCTCAAACTCTGTTTCTGCGTGGATTTTCGCCATTTCCGCCGAGATTTTCCCTGCATCCTGCAACACGTCCCGATCCCACATGGTCAAAAACCCATTTAGACGCTGTTCCCAGTCCGCCATGGTCATGGGGATTTTCCGTTCCGCCTGAATTTCCGCCAAATCCAGATAAGCGGATACCAGCCGTGACAGCTGGTGCAGCTCTTCTTCTGTCAGGTAGTTTTTTGCCACTACCACATCGGATTTATGAATTTTTCCATCGGGGTATCCGTCCCAGTTTGTCAGCCCCATATGCTCTTTCTCGGCATCCGCACGGTTGTAGACCACCTCTGCCGCTGTCTGCCCATGGACGCTGTAATGCAGCTTGTTTTGTATCGCTGCAAAAAATCTGCGGGTGGCTTTGGCGCTGGGGTCATAGTCCAGCGCAGTGGCATAGATATCGGTGATTTTTTGATAAAACTTTCGCTCAGAAAGACGGATCTCCCGAATTTTCTCCAGCTGTTTCTCAAAGTATTTCTCGGTCAGAACCGTTCCACCGTTTTTCAGGCGTTCCTCATCCATCACCCAGCCCTGGATGGTATAATCCTTGACGATTCCGTTTGCCCATTTGCGGAATTGTACGGCTCTTTCATTGTTGACCTTGAAGCCCACGGAAATAATCATGGGTAGATTATAGTGATTTACTTCACGATTCACCTGACGGGTGCCTTCTGTTTGAACTATCCGGAATTTCCGGATAGTTGCCGATTCTTCCAATTCAGCATCAGAATAGATTTTTTTGATATGGTCGTTGACCGTTCTGACATCCACATCATACAGTGTGGCCATCATTTTTTGCGTCAGCCAGATATTTTCATCCTCATACCGCATTTCAAAGCTCTGCTGTGTATCACCGGTGGCGGCTACAAAGGTCAGGTACTCTGCAGCAGAAGAACGAATCAACTTATTTTCTTTGTCCTGCATGGAGTTACACCTCAATTTCGCTGCTGTGGATGTAATTGCAAAGGTTTTCCGAAATATAGCGATAGAACATGGTGACCAGCACATTTTAAGGTCACACTCGTCCACAGCTTCCATAGTTTGTTGGCGATGGTCCAGATGGCATGGTGCAGCTCGTCCCGCTCCTGCTCTTTCTTCACATCTCCACAGTCGGTTCCTCTTGTTTTCTCTATTATCACGGTGGGGAAGTGGTCGTTTGACTTTTCCCATGGTCAGTTTTGGATTTTCTACAATTTATTATTATATTATGTACTTTGGTGTTGCACAAGGGGCAGTTTTGTGTCCGTAATGGTCCTATAAATAGGGCTGATTTAGTGGTTGGCTGTCTTATTGAGCGAGGTTGAAGTCCAGATGACGAAGTTGCCGCTGGATGCAGCAGAAAGCCCCCTCCAGAACATAAAACTCTTCCAAAAATTGCATTTATTCGACAAGTGTGTTAAAATCGACATAGCAATTTAATATTTGTGTATTTGAGCGGTATAAATTTCTGGTACAATAAGATAAGGTCCAAATTATTGGTCATCCCATGTGATATAGTTAGGTAAACACCACATTAGATCAATCGGACCCCATTATTTCCGCTCTAAGTATTCTACATATTTATACCCAAACAACACAAGGAGCGACAACAATGGGAAATGATGCTATTCCTTCTTGGAGTGGATTTAACTATCAGGGGAAAATGGCGATTTTATGTGCATTGCAAGAAATCAACAAAAACAATAGCGTAGATGAATATAGTATCGAGCTTGAAAGGCAAGAAGATTTCGCCATTTTGCACAATGACACAACACTTGCTCTGTATCAGGTGAAGGCTGTACTCTCTCAAAAGAAGCATCGTTATTACACAGTTTCTTCATCAGAAGAAAGTGTTGCGCAAAAACTTATCAGACACAAAGCTGAATGTGGAAATTATATGGCTCAATGTTTTTTAGTCTCTGCGATTGACATAGTTGATTGGAACAATAAAGACAACACATATCGTAACCATATTAAATTATATCAATATAATGGGGAAACGGTTTCTATTGTTAACTGTTCAAATTGTATTCGCGAAGAAATTAAACTATATCTGACCAAATGCAAAGAAACACCTTTCGTGGTAAATGACGAAACCGTATATACTATATACGCCAAGCTTTGTGTTTTTTTAGAAAGCAAGGTTGCGATGATGCACAATCAGAATTCCCGTGACAGAAACTATCGAATCCTATTGACTGATTTTGTTAACGTCATGAAGGATACAGTGATTTCTGGGTATGAGCAAATGGAATTCTGTAAAAGGGAAGAAATATACAGGTATCTGGGAGAAATCCTCAGTCATCTGGTGCCTAATTATTGCGAAAATGACTGTCCAGAGAATCGTTCTTGTAACCCCGAGTGCGTTATACACCGCCTTGAAGAGGAGTTTTCACGACTAAACGACATTCGGAAATATATCGAGGTTATCAATCCTGGAGTTAATAAATGGTCAGAATTCGATTATGTATCACACGCATCAATCGATGCTCTTCGCAAACATATTGTGTACCCGTTTCATTGTAGCCGCAACGCTGATGGAATAAGAAGACAGCATGATGGTATCATCTTCGAATCTCATCTGTCACAAGCGAAAAACAAGTTGGTTCTCCCTACCCTTTTATCTATTGGGGCAAATACACAGCGATCCTTGGAAACTACACTACAAAATATTAAAAATAATATTGACATTCAACCTTCAATTGCTGGAAATACGCTCTTAGCTGCAATGGATACCGACATTATGGTAGATTTGCAAAAAGACTGCATTTGTAGTCGATGGACTATTGCTGATGTCCAGGCAATTGGCAACCCTTATGCAGGAACAGAAATTGTTTCAGAGCAAAGATTTTTAAAGGAGTTAAAGAATGAACGACATTAATTTAAGTTCGTTTTTAGATTGGATACGCCAAATAAATGGTGGCAACATAGTGCCTGAAATCCCTGATGAGAAAAGTGAAATTTCGTTGCCAAGCAAAAATGTTGCCCTCTATTTCCAACCTTTAGCCAAAGGTGCAAAGTATTTTTTCTTTGCTGACCTAGGCGATACCCAGAACATAGAGGAAGCTATTGCTGATATCGAAAGTATTACCATTCATAAACGCAGCGAGTGGATCGCCGGGGAGGGCCCACACCCCAGTGACTCATATATTATATATTTTTGGGAAATTCCTGACTTTACCGAAAATGTGAGTAAAGAGATTATAAAGTTAGAAGAAAATGAATTTACATATAAAAAATATGTTTTTTATTATACGCTGTCAGAATACGAAGCTTTTTGTAAATGGCTCGGAAATAAAACAGACAATAAACTCAACCAGAATATTCTCCGTACAATTAAAGGCGAGAATATAGAGAGCGCTGCAATGTCTTTTTTGTTGAGGCTTTTAATCAAAATACCTTGCATTCCATTATCTTTTCAAGCAAATGAGCTGCCCGACTATGATGAATTGGTGGTGCAGAATATACTAGGGATTCAAGATAATGAACAAAAAAACAGGGCAAAGGATTTAAACCAACTTCTTTTGCAGTGTTGGGATGAAAATTTATCGCCTGAGGAAATAGCAAATAGAATCATCGACGATTTTGAGGAATGAAAATGACCTATTATAATATCAAAAAGCTCTCATACAGTAACTTTAAATATGTAACAGCTGATTCACCTGCTGTTTTTGATTTTTCAACTCCCGGCAGAGGAAGTTTAACAATTCTCGATGGCCCTAACGGATACGGGAAAACAACTCTGTTTGATGCAATTGAATTGCTACTGACCGGAGAAATCAAATCTTTCAGAGAAGATTTAAAAAGTCGTGGAAGTGATAACTATAGTATTTTAGCAAATGATCCTAAAAAGCCAATGAAATTCGCGATTGATTTTCAGGATAGTGGTGGCAAGATCATTCATGTGGAGCGTCAGCTGGATTACGGATCAAATGGTACACCAGATGAAATAAATACACTCACAATAAATGGTGAGCCATCTAACACGATCGAATTACAGAATTTATTGCATTTCACTCGAAACTTGTTTGACTTGGGAATTTACATTTCTCAAAGAGAATCGCTTTCTTTTCTCCAAAACAAGTATAAAACTCGTGGACAAGAAGTTGCCGAAATACTAGACATTTCGTTTATACAGAGGAAAATCGATGTATTGCAAGAGACGAAAAAATGCTTAAATTACCGATTAGATAATATAAAAAGCGATTTTTCTCAGCGAGAAAAACAACTAAATGAAGATATTGACAGACTAAAACAGCAAATTCAAATGCAAGGCCAAAGCGGGATACAACCTACATATGAAAGATTATTCTATAACGATGAGTATGACTTTGATAAACAAGAAATTGACGTAAGTGCGTCTTTCGATTCGCTCATCGAGCCTGTAGAGCTCCTTAAAAGGTTTTCTGAAAATTACGAGAATTATCAAAACATGCGGTTTAATCTGCGAATTGATAAACTAGTAAAGTGGAACCAAAACGACTATCTCGCTCTTTATTATCGAAAATTTATTAAATTTTTGAAAGAGAATGCAAAACAACTTGACAAGCTAAATCTAATACAAAAAGCGGCAAATAGTCTACAAAAAGGTGAGTTTTCACCAGATTGTTCGGTTTATGAAAGTTTTGGTATTAGCAACACAATGATAACAAAGTTGCAAAATTTAACATCACAAGTTCAGGCAATCGAAAAGCAATTAGGCAATCGTGAGTCTGCTCTGCAAAAAATTATTGATTCTCGAGTGAAGTTTATATCCACTTACACAAAGCAACAGGAAAAAGCTGATTTAGAAAAGAATGTCTGTCCGTTATGTGGAACAAAGGTCGATGATCTTTTGTCCGCTATCAATATTGCAGAAAGAGAACTAAGTCAGGGTACATCCGACTTACAACAAATGCTCCTTCTCCTTAAGCAAGAGCAAATTGAAGCCGGGAACAATATACTAAAGTGTTTTGAAAATACATTACAAGAAAATCAGTCGTTAATTCAACTTCAAAACATCCTTAGCAGAGTAAAAGACTTGGATACTATAAAACTAGAGTATGAACTGAAACAGGTCGGAGTTGGTTCTTTTGAATGTGGAAGCGACGCATGTTCTATGGACGAATTTACTCGATCTTTGCAAGAATTGCTGGCCCAATTATCAAAAATGCGCCGAAGATGTACGACCAATTTGT
Source organism: Pseudoflavonifractor sp. An44 (assembly GCF_002161675.1). Classification (GTDB taxonomy): domain Bacteria; phylum Bacillota; class Clostridia; order Oscillospirales; family Oscillospiraceae; genus Enterenecus; species Enterenecus faecium. The sequence goes on along the minus strand of NZ_NFIH01000006.1, from coordinate 75,215 downwards.
CTCGCCAAGATATGATTAGTTTTGGCGATTTACACAATCGGTTTTATGAGGGAAAAATAAGGCCCCACTCACCTGACTCTTTTCAACGCAAAATTGAGTATATTGGCTATCAATACACTCAAAAAAGCCGCACAAAAATTAAAAATTCCGAGGATTTGTTGTGCGAAATCAAGAAAAAGTACGATCGGGCGGAGCGCTTTTATAGTGAAAAAATTCGCACACTGGAAGTTATTTTAGAGAAGCATAAAAAGGCACAGAAAACATATAACAATGCAATACAGCAAGCGTTAAAAGTCCCAATTTTTATTTTTAGCGGGAAAATCATTCAGAACTACCCGCTGGGGCTTGGAATTTATGCGGAGATTAGCAGCGCTAAAATTATTCTTAAGCCAGAAAACAAGGTCGATGATGTGTACAATGTTTTAAGTGCTGGCCAATTGAATGGGCTTGCCCTTTCCGTTCTACTGGCTGTACACACCGTATACGGTAAATCGTCGGGATTAAATATGCTGTTAATCGATGATCCTTTACAAACCATTGATGAAGTGAGTGCAATATCGCTTACAGATCTATTGACAGAACAACTTAACCAAGGGCAGGTAATGATATCCACCCACGAGGATCAGAAGGCAAAGTTGTTCCAATATAAATTCCTGCAAAGCGGATACGACGTAAAAACCATAAATATGCAAAGCATTTATTTGGCGCAATAGAGCGATTTTAGCTAATGGCTTGTTCTGCTACAGGGACCTAGCCTTCGGACAGGGATATATTCTTCTTTGTTAACAGCGTACTAAAAACCACAGAGGAGAGAAAAGCCATTGCGGTTGCTCCTTGGCTGGCCGAAGAAATTGACCACACAACCAGTCACAGACAGCCGTGGAACACGTGGAAACCTTGTGAGCGGAAAGTGCTGAAAAGCAAATGGAATGAAATAAAAAGCACTGGAAATAAGCCGAAATTATTAGAAAAAAGTACCCATGACGCTTGACGTGCAGGGGGTCACAGGTTCGAGTCCTGTATCGTCCACCACAAAAACCGCTGTTTCGAGAGAAAACAGCGGTTTTTTTCTTTTGCTGTCATATTGTCTTTCACCATAGTTCAGACACCGTGAGACCAAGTGCCGCCCTCCAGAAGTGTTCCTTCGGAGGGCTGCTTTCTTCTTTTACACGGCTTCTGAATCATAGCCATCGCCCTATCCTAAGTTCCCACCACTCCCAAACGGCACATCTTTATACCATCTTAATGTGCGGCTTTACATGTTAACACTCTCTTTAGACCGGATGTGGATAATGAAGGTATAAAGGAACCATAAAGACGTATTAAGACGAAGAAAGAGAGGAGACTTATGTGGCGGCGGTTGCATAAAAACAATAAGTCCCCGTTCCGGGTTATTATTTTTGGATTTTTTCTGGTAATTTTGGCGGGAAGCCTCCTTCTTATGCTTCCCATTTCCTCGCAACAGGGGGTGGTGACCCCGTTTTTGGACGCTCTGTTTACCTCCACATCTGCGGTGTGTGTCACGGGATTGGTCATTCATGATACAGCCACCTACTGGTCCCAGTTCGGGCAGGTGATCATTATCCTGCTAATTCAAATTGGAGGGCTGGGTGTGGTCACCGTGGCGGGGGCCTTTGCCATTCTCTCGGGACGAAAAATCGGTCTGATGCAGCGCAGCACCATGCAGGAGGCCATTGCAGCTCCCAATGTGGGCGGTATTGTCCGCCTGACCGGATTTATCCTGCGGACGGCATTTGCAGTGGAACTTTTGGGAGCCGCGCTGTTGTATTTGGTGTTCAGCCGGGAGTTTGGCCTACTCCAAGGGGCGTGGTACGCCCTGTTTCACTCCATCTCGGCATTTTGCAATGCCGGATTTGACCTGATGGGGGTAAAGGCTCCGTTTTCCTCTTTGGTGGACTATGCAGGCCAGCCAGTGGTGTCCTTGGTGATTGCCCTGCTGATTGTGGTGGGCGGCATCGGCTTTTTGACATGGGAGGACATCCGAACCAACCGCTGGCATGTTCACAAGTATCGGATGCAGAGCAAAGTGATCTTGACGGTGACGGGAATGTTGATTTTGCTCCCCACTGTTTACTTTTTCTTCTTTGAATTTGCCGGAAAGCCGCTGGGCGAGCGGGTGCTCTTGTCGGTGTTCCAGGCCATCACCCCCAGGACCGCCGGATTCAACACCGCGGATCTGACCGCCATGAGCGAGACGGGTCAGTCCATGATTACCATGCTCATGCTGATCGGAGGTTCCCCCGGGTCCACCGCAGGCGGCATGAAGACCACGACCCTGGCGGTATTGTTGGCCGGTGCCATTGCTGTGTTTCGGCGCAGGGAGAATCCCCACTTTTTCAACCGACGTGTGTCCCAGGAAACCGTGGTGCAGGCGTCAACGATTTTGATGATGTACCTGACCTTATTTTTGACTGGAGGGCTTATCATCAGCAGGATGGAGGGCTTGCCCATCCTCACCTGTCTGTTTGAGACAGCGTCCGCCATTGGAACGGTGGGGCTCTCCTTGGGCATTACGCCGCAACTGAGCTGGGTGTCCCATCTGATTCTCATTGCGCTGATGTTTTTTGGACGTGTGGGCGGGCTGACCCTGATTTTCGCCGCCCTGTCCCGGACCCAGGGGAACGTGGCCCGGCTGCCCCAGGAACGAATTACCATAGGATAAAGAGATGAGGGAGAACATATGAAAACCGTTTTGTTAATTGGATTAGGCCGTTTCGGACGGCACATTGCCATGAAGCTCAACGAACTGAACCAGCAAGTTATGGCGGTGGACAAGGACGAAGAAAGGGTCAACGCCATTCTGCCCTTTGTGACCAACGCCCAGATTGGAGACAGCACCAGCGAAGACTTCCTGATCTCCCTTGGGGTGCGAAACTATGACCTGTGCATTGTAGCCATCGGAGACAATTTTCAAAGTTCTCTGGAAACGGCGTCCCTGCTCAAGGAGCTTGGGGCGAAAAAAGTGGTGGCCCGAGCAGGCCGGGACATTCAGGCCAAGTTCTTGCTGCGCAATGGCGCCGATGAGGTGGTGTATCCAGAGAAGCAGATGGCAAATTGGACCGCCATTCGGTATACCTCCGATCACATTGCCGATTACATCGCCCTGGGGGATGACCACGCTATTTTCGAAGTGGAAGTGCCCAATAGCTGGGTGGGGAAGAGCATCGGCCAATTGGATGTGAGAAAACGCTACCATGTGAATATCATGGCCATCAAACAAAATGGAAAGTTCTCCATGACCGTCATCACACCGGATATCAGCCTGCCTGTCAACAGTACCATTTTGGTTTTGGGAACCCAGCGGGATATCCAGAAGTGCTTTCACATTTAAGGAGCGATATGTAGAGAAAGCCATAGGTCGAGAGGAGGGGAGAAGATGAAAGAACTGCTTTTATTGGGTGTCATCCTTCTTTTTTGTGTGGGTGTGTATTTTGCCATTGATGGATTGTACAAGTTTCTGGACAAAGTCCGTAAGGATAAGATCAAGCGCATGGAGTAACTGCCCTCCACAACTTTGCCCACAACCTCAAGGGATTTGTGCTATAATACACCTGTTTGAGAGGAGGGAATGCCATGGATGCGGTTGCATCGGCGGGGCATGCCACCGGAAGAAAACAGGGGAAACTCACGATTTTTGCCAGCTATTTCTCCGGCGCTGGGAAGAGCTATGCCATGCTGGAATCTGCCAGAGAGGCCAAACAGGCAGGGCTGGACGTGGCCATTGGCATACTCTCCGATACCCAGTGGCCTAAGACTACGGCATTGGCAGAGACGTTTGAGGTATTGCCATGTAAAAAAGTGGCCAGGGATGGGCACATAGCGGATGAAATCGACTTGGATGCCTGCCTCCAACGGCACCCTCAGCTGATTGTGATTGAGGATCTGTCCCACTGGAATGCGGATGCCTGCCGCCATATGAAGCGCTATCAGGACATTGAGGAGCTGCGGAAGGCGGGAATTGACGTCTATACGACCTTGGACATTTACCACATTGAGAGCATTCAGGACACGGTCTTTTCCATCCTGGGCACTTCGGTGCCTGAGCGCATTCCGGACCGGGTATTTGACCAGGCAGATCAGGTGGAGTTCATCGACCTGGAGCCCCAGCGGCTCCGACAGCGGCTGATGGATGGACACAAGGAGGCGCTGCTGGAAGGCTGCTCCCTGTCACAGCTCAGCGCCCTGCGAGAGGTGGGCCTGCGCCGCTGTGCGGATCGGGCGGCTCTGTACACCCATGAGAAGATGCAAACGGAGTATCGGACCCATGAGCACATTCTGGTGTGCCTGTCTTCCGCCCCCTCCAATGAGAAAATCATACGCACAGCGGCCCGGATGGCAGGGGCGTTTCGGTGTGGATTTACCGCGTTGTTTGTGGAGACCAAGGCATTTCAGTGGATGAATGCTCGGGATAAGCAGCGACTTCAGGGCAATATGCGTCTGGCACAGCAATTGGGGGCCTCCATTGAGACGGTGTATGGCGATGATGTGGCCTATCAAATTGCGGAGTTTTCCCGCCTGTCTGGCGTGACGAAAATTGTGCTGGGCCGTAGTGGGATACCCCGTCGGCTGTTGCTGAGAAAGACATCGCTGACGGAACGGCTCATTGAGCTGACGCCAGAACTGGACATCCATATCATTCCGGACAATGGAGTGAATCGCCTGCTGGATACCAAACACCGGGAAGTGATGCATATGCCATCCATTTCCGTGCTGGATCTGTTGAAAAGTGCAGGGATTCTCATCCTTGTCACACTCATTGGCCTGTTATTTTATAACTTCGGCTTTACAGAGGCCAATATCATTACGCTTTATATCCTGGGCGTCATGTTGATCTCAGTTTACACCAGAAGCTCCATTTGCAGCTTCGTTGCCTCCATTGCCAGTGTCCTGACCTTCAATTTCCTGTTCACGGTACCCAGATTTACCCTGCAAGCCTACGACAGCGAATACCCCATCACCTTTCTCGTGATGTTTCTGGCCTCTCTGCTCACCGGATCCTTGGCATCCAAGCTAAAGTCCCATGCCAAACGGTCGGCTCAAGTGGCGTGGAGGACCAAATTGCTGTTTGAGACCAGCCAAAATCTGCAACGAGCCCACACCCAAGAAGAAATCATTTCCGTGACTGCCAAACAGCTGTTAAAAATCTTCCAGCGGGATATTGTGGTCTATTCCATAGATGAGAGCGGGCTTCTGGAGCCGGAAATCTTTCTGGTGGACGAGGCAGCATCTCCCCAGCGCTACACCACCGCCAAGGAGCGGGAGGTGGCCCAGTGGGTGCTGTCCAACAACAAGCGGGCGGGAGCTGGGACAGAAACCCTTCCCGATGCCCGGTGCACCTATCTCTCCATCCGCACCGGGGAGCGGGTGTACAGCGTGGTAGGCATTGCCGCCTCGGATAAGCCGCTGGATTCCTTTGAGTCCAGTATTCTCCTCTCCGTGTTGGGAGAATGTGCCTTGGCCTTGGAAAACCAAAAGAACGTAGAGGAAAAGGAAGCCGCTGCCGTGCTGGCCAAGAATGAGCAGCTGCGAGCCAATCTGCTCCGCTCCATTTCTCACGATTTGCGCACACCCTTGACCTCCATTTCGGGAAATGCCAGCAATCTGCTCTCCAATGGACCGCTGTTTGATGCAAAGACCAAGGAGCAGATGTACGCCGACATCTATGACGATGCCATGTGGCTGATCAATCTGGTGGAAAATCTGCTCTCGGTCAGCCGATTGGAGCAGGGGCGGATGAACCTGCACCTGAGCACTGAGCTCATCGACGAGGTGGTAGCAGAGGCGCTTCGGCACATCAATCGGAAGCGTGCGGAATACCACTTTCATGTGCAGAGCAGTGACGATTATCTCCTGGCACAAATAGATGCAAAGCTGATTGTCCAGGTCCTCATCAATATCCTTGACAATGCCATGAAGTACACCCCGCCCGGGTCGGATATTGAAATTGGGTGGAAGCAAGAGGGGAAGTTTATTTACATCTCGGTGGCAGACAATGGCCCCGGAATTCCCGACCAGGCAAAGCCCCATATTTTTGACATGTTTTACAGTGCATCCAATCAGATTGCCGACAGCCGCCGCAGTATGGGATTGGGTCTGGCGCTGTGCAAATCCATCGTGAATGCACATGGAGGAGAAATCATGGTGAGCGATCATAAGCCCCATGGCTCCATCTTTACATTTTCGGTACCAGCCGGGGAGGTAGAACTACATGAATAAACCATTGATTCTGGTGGTGGAGGACGATACGCCGGTGCGCAACCTCATCACTACCACCTTGAGAGCCCATGACTATCGCTTTCTCACGGCATCCAACGGAGAGACAGCGATTTTGGAGGCATCCTCCCACAACCCGGAGATCATCCTGTTGGATTTGGGCCTGCCCGACATCGACGGGGTGGAGGTCATTCACAGAATTCGTACCTGGTCCAACGTGCCCATCATCGTCATCAGCGCCCGCAGTGAGGATACCGATAAAATTGATGCCCTGGATGCTGGTGCAGACGATTACCTGACCAAACCCTTTTCGGTGGAGGAACTGCTGGCCCGCCTGCGGGTGACGCAGCGACGGCTGGCTGCGTTGCAGCTGGGGAACGTGAGTACCGAGGCGGTGTTCACCAACGGAAAGTTAAAAGTGGACTATGCCGCGGGCTGTGCGTTTCTGGATGGCCAGGAGCTGCATTTGACCCCCAGCGAGTACAAGCTTTTGTGTTTGCTGTGTAAAAACGTGGGCAAGGTGCTGACCCACACCTTTATCACCCAGCAAATTTGGGGGAGAAGCTGGGACAACGACGTGGCTTCCCTGCGGGTGTTTATGGCCACCCTGCGCAAGAAGTTGGAAAAAGAGCCTGGTTCGCCCCAGTATATTCAAACCCACATTGGCGTGGGGTATCGCATGATGAAAGTGGAATAGTTGGTGCAGAAAGCCGCCCTCCAGAAGTGTCCTTCCGGAGGGCGGCTTGTTTGCTTGTCCTGAGGATCAATCGTTTCTGCGCCGATTGCCCACGATGAGCAGCAGCCGGAACAGCTGGGCCAGGGACACGGCCAGGGCGGCCACATAGGTCATAGCCGCAGCCCACAGGGTCTTGCGGGCTCCCACCATCTCGTCTTCGTTCAGCAGATGGCCTTGCTCCAGGGCGGCCAGGGCCCGGTGGCTGGCGTTGAACTCCGTGGGCAGGGTCACCAGCTGGAACACCGTAGACAGGCCGAAGCAGGCAATGCCCGCATAGGCCAGCTGTACCCCCAGGTCGCCGGAGACAAACAGCAGGCCAATGAGGATGAGCGGCATGGCCAGCTTGGAGCCGATGTTGGTGATGGGGATGATGGCAGCCCGCAGCTTGATGGGCAGGTAGTGGGTGGCATACTGAATGGCGTGGCCCGCCTCGTGGGCGGCCACACCGATGGCGGCGGTGGAGGCGTTGTCGTACACCGAGTCGGACAGGCGGATGACGTTGGTGCGTGGGTCATAGTGATCGGTGAGATTGCCTGCCACCCGTTCGATACGGACCTGGTGCAGGCCGTTGGCGTCCAACACCATGCGGGCGGCATCTGCTCCGGTGAGGCGGCGCATGGAGAGTTGCTGGGCATATTTTCAAGAGAAATCCCCGAGGCGATTGCCTCGGGGATATGTCTTTATTCTTCCACCAAAAATCCTGCGTCCCGCAGCGCCTCCACCAGGCGCTGGAACGCCTGCTCGTCCCGACATTGTAAGGTGTGCAGGTGGATGCCGTCGGTGAGTTCAGACAGGGGGCGCATGTCATGGGCCTGGGCCTTCTGGATGAACTGGGACACATCATAGCGGGAGGACAGATTCAGCTGTCCCACCAGCTGGCCGTACACCGGGTGTTCCACCACCACCGACTCCACAGTGCAGCCGTGGTCCACCATCAGGTTCAGCTCCTGCTCCATCTCGCTCTCGCTGTGGCGGCAGGCCACCGTGTAGGTGCGGCCGGGGGCAGGATGGTCCAGCACATACCCCCGGGGGGTGGCGGTGATGTTGGCCCCCGAGGCCCGCAGCAGGGCCACGTCCCCCACAATGATCTGGCGGCTGACCTGGAGGGTGTGGGCCAGAGCGGTGGCGGACAGGGGGCCGTCGGCCTGGGCGAGATATTCTAAGATGTGGGTGCGGCGCAGTTGGCTGTTCATGGGAAATCCTCCTGTCAGGAATTGGCGCGGAGAAAGTGGGGGGTGACCCGGCCCGAGGACACCGGATGGGTGAAGCCCTGTTGGTCGGTGACCTCCAGGGAGAAGTCGGGGAGAATGGCCTGGGCCATGGCCTGATAGGTCTCCTTTCCGGTCTCCACCTCCACCGGCTGATGGAGGGTGAGACAGTGGGAGCGGTACTGGTGCAGGTATTCCTCGTGGTGGCTGGGGAAGTGCTGGGCCATGGTGTGGAGCTCTTGGAGCAGGGTGAGGGCCATGTGGTTGGGCTCCACCTCGTACCCCTCCAGGGCCAGGGAGGTGGCGATACCCTCCAGCCCCAAGTCGTGGAAGGTCTGGGCGGTCTGGCTGAGGTTTAGCCCTACCCCAATGACCACATAGTCCGGCTCGCTGCTCTCTCCCAGCAGGGACAGCTCGGTGAGGATGCCGCACAGCTTGCGGTTATTTAAGTAGATATCGTTGAGCCACTTGATGCGGGCGGGTGCGCCGCAGGCGGTCTCCACCGCCTGGCGCACCGCCACCGCCACCCATCCCGTGAGGGAAAACAGCTCAGACAGCTGAACCTGGGGGCGCAGCAGCAGGGACAAGTACAGCCCGCCGGGGGGAGAGGCGAAGGTGCGGCCCCGGGTGCCCCGGCCGGAGGTCTGCTCCAGAGCGGCCACCACGGTGCCGTGGGGCGCTCCCTGGGCGGCCATGGCCTTGAGCTGGGTATTGGTGGAGTCCAGCCGATCAAAGACGTGAATGTGGCCCGAGGAGATGGTGCCGGACAGCCGCCCCTCCAGATAGGGGGCGGAGAGCTGAGGGGGTGGGCCGTCCAGGCGGTAGCCCAAACGGGTGGAGGAGGAGATGGGCCAGCCCTGCTCCCGCAGTTGGGACAGCTCCTTCCAGATGGCGCCCCGGGTGACCCCCAGCGTCTGGCTCATCTCCTGGCCGGAGACATAGCCGGGGCTCTGGGCCAGCAGGGCAATGAGTTGATCTTGATTCATGGTTTGGCCTCCCGTCAGGTGAGACGGTCGTAGAGGGTGATGGAAATGGAGAGGACACCGCCGTCCCGCAGCACGGACAGCTCCACCTGGTTGCCCACCCCGGTGTCATTGAGCACCCGGGTCAGGGCGTAGAGGGTGGGGGTGTCCACTCCGTTGGCGGCGAGAATCACGTCGCCCTCCAGCAGCGCCTCGTGGGCGGGGGTGTCAGCGGTAGTGCTCACCACGTACACACCGGAGGTGTCGTCCATCTGCACCTCCTGGCACAGGATGCCCAGGGAGGGGCGGAAGCTCTGTCCGGTGTGAATCATCTGATTGAGGAAGGGAATGGTGTCGTTGATGGGGATGACCAGGCCCAAGCCTTCGATGACGGTGTCATTTTCCACGCCGGTGATCTTGGCGGAGGTGATGCCCACCACCTGTCCATAGGCGTTGGTCAGAGCGCCGCCGGAGTTGCCGGAGTTGAGGGCGGCGCTGGTCTGTAAAAGGTTCATGTCCTTGCCGTCCACCTGGATGGTACGGGTGGGGGAGGAGATGATGCCCTCGGTCATGGTGCCGTGGAGGTAGCCCATGGGGTTGCCGATGGCGTACACCGAGTCGCCCACCGACAGCTGGTCCGAGCTGCCCAGACGGGCAGGGACGAGGCCCTGGGCCTCGATTTTCAGTACCGCCAGGTCCAGCTCCTCGTCGTAGCCCACCAGCTTGGCGTCATAATTGGCCGTGCTGGAGAGCATGGAGACGTTCAGGGACACACCGCCCTGGATGATGTGGAAGTTGGTGACGATGTACCCCGACTGGGTGAGCACCACCCCGGAGCCCACGCTGGCCGAGCCGTTGCCCTGGTCGGCGGTGACGCACACCACCGAGGGGAGCACCTGGTCATAGATCTGGTTGCTGGTCAGGAGCTGGGTGTCCTGGTCGTGTACGAAGATGGACACGTTGGGGTCGGGCTGAGCCCAGGGCAGGTCGGCGGGGTCCCAGTTGGCGTTGACCTCCACATGGTTGGAGGGGCGGGGGGCAAAGGAGCCCCTCTGGGCATCCGCCAGGGAGTTGGCCAGGTGGACCATGCCCAGGTATCCGCCGAACACCAGGGCCGCTGCGGCCACCAGGCACAGGGACACCACCAGCAGCGCCTTACCCAGGCGGCGGGGGCGACGGTCTGAGGTGTAGTGGTAGTGGATGGGGCGGGGTTCCCCTTGGGGCCAGCGATGGGAAAGATGGTTGGACACGGCAAACGCCTCCTGAATCAGATTCATGCCCGGGGCAGACTGAAGGTAAAGGTGGTCAGACCGTCCTGACTGGTGCAGGTGATGGTCTCTTTGTGGCTGTTGAGAATGGTTTTGACGATATACAGACCCAGTCCCACGCCGTCCCGGTTTTCACTGCGGGAGTGGTCGGCCTTGTGGAAGCGGTCGAAGATGAGGTCCAATTCCTCCGGGGGAATGGTCTTGCCCTGGTTGCTCACCGACACCGTGGCCTTGGAGCCCTTGGGGACAATGGACAGGGACAGGGTGCCCTCCTCCTGGGAGAACTTGATGGCGTTGTCCAGCAGGTTGTAGCACACCTGGGTGATGGCATCCTGGTCGCCCCACACCATTACCGGCTCTTCCGGCAGGTTGGTGGCCACCTCCAGATGCTTCTGGTTGATCTTGCCCTCCAGACTCACCAGGGTGCGCAGCATGGTCTCGCCCAGGTCAAACTGCTGCTGGGGGGCCCGCTCGTCGGACTGGAGCCGGGACAGGTCCAGCATGGACCGCACCAGCCGGGACAGCCGCCGGGTCTCCGAGGAGATGATGCTCAGGTACTCCCGCTCCCGGTCGTGGGGAATGGTGCCGTCCAGAATGCCGTCGGCAAAGCCAGCAATGGTGGTCATGGGGGTTTTCAGCTCGTGGGAGACGTTGGCAATGAACTCGCTGCGCCGCTGTTCGCTCTTGGACAGGGACTCGGCCATGGCGTTGAAGGCCTCGGCCAGCTCGCCAATCTCGTCCCGGCGGTTGCCTACGTCCACTCGCACATCCAGCTTGCCCAGTCCGAACTGACGGGCAGCGGCGGCAATCTCCTTCATGGGCTTGGACTGATGCATACTGGTGACTGAGCTGAGAATGGCGGCCACCAGGATGACTGCGCAGGCCACCACCACAAAGATGGCGGACAGGTCCCGCCACATGGCGGTGATGTCCGAGGTGTTGGTGGAGAAGAACACCAGGCCTTGCAGATATCCGCTGGAACTGGAGACGGGCAGGCCCACCATGAACCGGGCGCTGGAGTACATCCCATTTAGGGTGGTCATGCCCTCATAGACCTTGTCGTTGATGACAGCGTTGACGATGTCATTGGGCATATTCCGAGAGGTCATGTTATACAGCACATGTTTGCCGTCGGTGGCAAAGAGAATGGTGCCGTCGTTGGTGGCCACGATGATGTGGGAGTCGGCCACCTGGGCCACCGTGGAGATGTATTGCTGAAACTCGTCGGTGGTCCACACGGTGCTGCCATTGTTGTTGGCGGCGTAGGACGTATATTCTGCAATGTACTTGGCATTGCGCATGAGGGTGTCCTGCTTTTCCTGGAGGGTGTACTGGTAGCTCAGGGCGGCGAAGGATGCGCCCAACAGGAGAAAGGACAGCAGGACCATTCCGGCCATGGTGGCAAATTGCCGTCCATACATGGATTTCATGGATGAGGCACCTCCTGCTCTGTGGGGTTAGCTGTTGGACTCAAACTTGTAGCCCACGCCCCACACGGTTTTCAGGCTCCACTTGTCGCTGACGCCCTCCAGCTTTTCCCGCAGACGCTTGATGTGCACGTCCACAGTGCGGCTGTCGCCGAAGTAGTCAAAGCCCCACACCTCGTCCAGCAGCTGGTTGCGGGTGAAGACCCGGTTGGGGGAGGAGGCCAGATGGTAGAGAAGTTCCAGCTCTTTGGGCGGGGTGTCCACCCGCTTGCCATCCACCAGCAGCTCGTAGGAGTCCAGGTTGATGACCAGCTTGTCAAACACCAGCTTTTTCTCCTTCTGCTCCTCTTCGCCGTACCGGCGCAGCACGGCGTGGACTCGGGCCAGCACTTCCTTCATCTCAAAGGGCTTGGTGATATAGTCGTCGGCGCCCAGCTCCAGGCCGTTGACCTTGTCCTCCAGCTCACCCTTGGCGGTGAGCATGATGATGGGCACTTTGGAGGTCTCCCGGATTTTGCGGCAGATGGACCAGCCGTCCATGCCGGGCAGCATGATGTCCAGCATCACCAGGTCGGGCTGGAACTGTTGGAACTTCTCCAAACCCACCAGTCCGTCGTTGGCCACCTGACAGTCCATGGACTCCTTTTCCAGATACAGACGCATCAGGTCGGCAATGTTCTTGTCATCTTCCACGATCAATACCTTACGGGGCATACGTGTCACCCTTTCTTTTTCTGCGGAGAGGGGCTCTCCCTAAATTTTTTATGATACCAGTATTGTATCCTGCTTTTTTGGCGAAGTGGAGAAGTTTTTGTAAATTCACACCACGTAAGAGCGATCAATGTGAATGACCGCGTGATAATTGGGGTTTTCCGCCTGCAATGCCTGGACCAGGGCGTCCTTCACCTGGGCCGGGGGCATGGTGACGCTGTAGGGAACCACCAGATCAAAAATCAGATTGGTGTACATAGGCCCCGTGGTCATGCGGAAGTCATGGATGGACAGGTCGGGGTGGATATCCCGGGCCAGCTGGGCGGTGCGGGCCCGCAGCTGTTCCACCTGGGGGTTGCCGGTCTGAATGGGGTCCATGTGGATGACGGCCTCGATCTGGAACCGCTCTCCCAGCTCCCGCTCGATGTGGTCGATGATATCGTGGGCCTCCATCACGTCGGTCTGATCGGACACCTCGGCGTGGACGCTCATCATCCGTCGCCCGGGGCCGTAGTCGTGGATGATGAGGTCATGAATGCCCACCACCTGGGGGTGTTCCATGATGACAGACTGGATATCCTTCACCATCTCCGGGTCAGGGTTGGTGCCCAGCAGGGGGTCGATGGTGTCCTTGGCGGCGGACCAGCCGGCCTTGAGGATGAAGGCTGCCACCAGCAGACCCAGCCAGCCGTCCAGCTGCAAGCTGGTGACGTGGGTGATGCCCAGGCCCAGCAGTACGGTGGAGGTGGCCAGGGCGTCGGAGCGGGAGTCGATGGCGGTGGCCCGGAGGGTCTCGGACTGGATGCGATTGCCCAGCTTGCTGTTAAACCAGCCCATCCACAGCTTCACCAGAATGGAGATCACCAGAATGGTGCCGCTGAGGGCGGTGAGTTGGGTGGCCTCGGGATGTAAGATCTTCTCCATGGAGCTCTTGCCCAGCTCCACACCCACCAGGAGGATGAGCAGGGACACCAAAAGCCCGGAGAGGTACTCCATGCGGCCATGGCCGAAGGGGTGGTCGGCGTCCGGCTTCTGACCGGCCAGACGGAAGCCCACCAGAGTGACCACAGAGGAGGCGGCATCGGAGAGGTTGTTGAAGGCGTCGGCGGTGACGGAGATGGCGCCGGTGATGAGTCCGGCGGTGAGTTTTCCCGCAAAGAGCAGCAGGTTTAAGAGAATTCCCACTCCGCCGGCAAAGACGCCGTATTGACGCCGCACCTCGGGGTCACGGGTCTGGGTGTAGTTGGGAATGAAACGACGAAGGACGATGTCCAACAATGGTAAGGACCTCCCTTATGAAATAGTTAGCATTTTATTATACACAAATATGGCAGGGAAGGCAACGCAAACCAGGGACGCTCCGCTGGGGGTCTATTTCTCAGCGATGAGAAATAGACGAAAGAATCGCCAAAGGCGGGGCCTTCCCCCGCCTTGTGGAATCCACCCTGCGGTACTGGGTGTATCTGCGTTCTCCTCTTTTCGGCCCTTGGTTCGGCGGGGTCACATAGATGGCATGGCAATTCTTTTGTAAGTGCCAGCTTCTACGGCAAGTAAAACTTCTACTTCCAGGGCCTTACCCTGGTGAGCCGCTGTTCCCAGCTATCGATGGAATGGCTCCCGGCGGCGGGAACGCCGCTTGGCCAGGGTAGGCCCGGCTGTGGAAACCACCTGGCGATAGGGCCAGCTGCCCAAGGTGGCCTGGTGTGGTGGCACAAACAGGAGCCACAGCAAGGGTGACGGGCCGGAATAGCCTTGACGCAGTTCCAGCCTCGTACCCCAAGGGAGGTTCTTAGGGGGGAACGCCCTAAGCGGATTTTGGTTCCTTTTGACCGAGCAAAAGGAACCCCCAGCGGGGAGCGTCCCCGCCAGACTGGCAGGTCTGGATGGAAGAAAAAATCCCGAGCCGAAGCCCGGGGATGAATAGAAAAAGCACTTCCCTGGACCGAAGTCCAGGGAAGTGGGGAAGTTTCTTACTTGAAGTAACGCTCCAGCTCGTCGGAATAAACTGCGCATCCGCTGCGTTTCTCCCAGGAGAAACATTCGCTACGCTCCGTTATTCCTCCTCTCCAAATCAAACCCACTGCGTTGGGCTTTGATTTGGGGGTGTTGCTAGAGCCTTGCCATGGCGAGCTGATTTTGATTTGACGAGGCCCGCCACGAAAAAGAAAAAGCACTTCCCTGGACCGAAGTCCAGGGAAGTAGGGAAGTCTCTTACTTGAAGTAACGCTCCAGCAGACCCTTCAGAGCCTTTGCCGTGACGAGCCGCCCCACGGGTCTAGCCCCGTGGGGGCCCCAGGATTTCAAAGCACAGGCGAAAGTGGATTCCGCCTGTGCCAAGGTTTTCGCTGGGAGCGAAAACGCTTGTAAGACGAGGCCCGCCACGAAAAAGAAAAAGCACTTCCCTGGACCGAAGTCCAGGGAAGTGGGGAAGTTTCTTACTTGAAGTAACGCTCCAGCAGACCCTTCAGAGCCTTGCCGTGGCGGGCCTCGTCGCGAGCCATCTCGTGGACGGTGTCGTGGATGGCGTCCAGGCCGTTCTTCTTGGCGCACAGAGCCAGGTCCATCTTGCCCTGGGTAGCGCCGAACTCGCAGTCCACACGCCAGGCCAGGTTGTCCTTGGTGGAGGCCTTCATGTTGGGCTCCAGCTCCTCGCCCAGCAGCTCGGCGAACTTAGCGGCGTGCTCAGCCTCCTCAAAGGCGGCCTTCTCCCAGTACAGACCGATCTCGGGGTAACCCTCACGGTGAGCGATGCGGGCCATGCACAGGTACATACCAACCTCGGAGCACTCGCCGGTGAAGTTGGCCATCAGCTGCTCACGGATGTAAGCCTTGTCCTCGTCGCTGATGTTCTCGTTGTTCTTGACGGTCTTGCCGTAGATGCCGTACTCGTGCTCGGCAGCCAGCTTCAGCTCGCCGCTCTGCTCAATGAACTTGGAGCCGGGGACGTGGCAGACGGGGCACTCGGCGGGAGCGGTCTCTCCCTCGTGAATGTAACCGCAGACGGGGCAAATCCATTTCTTCATGATAATAATCTCCTTCACTGTTTTAATTTTTTGCAGGCCTGACACAGGCCAAAGACATGAACCTCATAGCTTGTTGCTTCGAACCCAAATTGTTTGCTGCATTCCTCCACATACCCCTGGGTGGGGGGACTGGGAGGCAGGTCCAGAACGGAACCGCAGCAGTTGCACACAAAGTGTGCGTGGGGACTCACATCCCCGTCATACCGCTCTTGGCCATTCACCGTTCCCACCCGCTTGATGAGTCCATGCTCACACAGCTGGTTGAGATTGCGGTACACTGTGCCCAGACTCAGGTCTGGATACAAGGGCCGGAGCTGCTGAAAGATCCAGTCTGCCGAGGGGTGGCAGTCGGTGCTTCGCAGCAAGTCCAGCATGGCGTCGCGCTTTACGCTGCGTCTGCAGATCATTGCTGTCACCTCGCTAACAGGAACTGTTCTTGTTAAGAGAATACCACAGGGGTGCCTGTTTGTAAAGAGGCAAATTGAGATTTTTCAAAAAATTTTTTCAGGGGAGTGGCGGGCTATACAAACAGCTCTTCATAGTGCAGATGTTCTGGCCCATGGCGTACTCATATTCAGCCTTCACAGATGATACCTTCTAAAATGAAAAGAGCACTTGCCGCTGCAAGTGCTCCTTATATATAATCGGTGCCGCTATGCGGCACACCATACTTCTTCCCTATTCACTATCACTTATTCACTTCCAAAAATCGACCCATCAGATTTAGTGAAGAGTGAATAGAGAATAGTGAATAAGTAAAAATCGACAAGCTCCTTGCGGAACTTATCGATTTTTGGTACGCCCGAAGCCGAAGCGAGGAAAAGGTGCCTGTGGCACGTTTTCCCGCTGCGGGTCCCTTCCCAAGAAGGCGAGTCCTGTGGACGAAGCCTGATTGGCGGTAGACGCAGAAGGTGGAAAAAGAAAAAAGCTAGGGTAGACCTTACGATCTATCCTAGCTTGGTACGCCCGAAGGGACTCGAACCCCCAACATTCAGAACCGGAATCTGACGCTCTATCCAATTGAACTACGGGCGCATCTTTATGATGCTTGAATAGTATAGCAGGAAAATTTCCGTTTGTAAAGAAGAAAATAAAAAATAACTCCCAGAGACGGAAATAAGCATAGGCAAGGGCGGGGGATTGTGGTATCATATCATAATGGTAAGCTACGAAATTCCCCTCAGACAGCCGGAGGGGTCAAGCCCAGCAAAAGAAATGAGGTTAGAACGGTGAAAAAACGAGTGTTTCGCGGTGTGGGGCTGTGTGCCATGCTGCTGTGCCTATCGTTGAGCTTATGCGGTTGTATGTTTGAGCAGTCCGAGGGGATGTACGCCCTGCCCATCCTGCCCGAGGCATATTCCCAGCTCCAGAGCACCATCCAGGACGTGATGGACCAGCAGGGGGCGGAGTACGCCACCATCAGCTCGGGCAGCAACACCTCCACGGTGCAGCTGCTGGACCTCAACGGAGATGGAGAGCAAGAGATGGCGGCGGTGTTTCTCCGAGTCACCTCGGCAGAGGAGAAGCCTCTGCGGGTGTGCCTGTTCCGCAAGGGTGCGGACAACGACTACCGCCTGACCTACGTGGTGGAAGGGGACGGCACCTCCATCAACTCCGTGACCTATGAGGACGTGACGGGGGACGGGACCCTGGACCTCATCGTCTCCTGGCAGATGAGCACCAAGGTGCACATCCTCTCCGCCTATGCCCTGTTGGACGCAGGGGTCAGCGAGCTGATGAGCACCACCTATAATGAGAGCTATCTGGTCACCGACCTGGACCAGGACGGCGCCAAGGAGATCGTGGTCTGCCACCAGGACAGCACCGGGGACGGGGCCAACCTGGCGGAATTTTACGACTATAACGGCGGCGTGATGACCATGACCTCCTCCGCCCCCCTGTCCAATGGCATCTATGGGGTGTACTCCATGGTGCCGGGCAAGCTGGCCGACGGCACCCCGGCGGTGTTTGCCTCCTCGCTGTTCTCCGGCGGGACCCTCACCGACGTGATGACGGTGGCGGACGGACGCCTGCACAATGTCACATTAAACAAGCAGGCGGGCTACAGCGAGGTGACCTCTCGGGTGGACACCGGGGTGTCTCTGTCCGACATCAACAAGGACGGCGTGCTGGAAATTCCCATCCCTGTGAAGCTGCCCAGCGTCAAGGAGGGGGAGGAGTCCGAAGAGTCGGTGATTTACTGGTGCCAGGTCAACGCCAACGGCAGCCTGGCCATCAGCTGTGTCACCTACCACTGTCAGGCTGACGGCTGGTACCTGGTGTTGCCGGACAACTGGCCGGAGAACATCGCCGTGGCCCGGGACGACTCTCTCAGCCACCGGGGCGAGCGTTCGGTGGTGTTCTACTATAACTCCGGGGAAGAGGGCCAGGAGCCCAAGCCCTTCTTGACCATCTACCGCCTGACCGGCAGCAACCGTCAGGCCCGGGCCATGCTGCCTGGCCGCGTGACCCTGTACAGCGACAGCACCACCATCTACGCCGCCTCCCTGGAAGAGGGCGTGTGGGATTGCAAACTGAAAGCCAACGAACTGGCCCAGCGGTTCTTCCTCATCACCGTGGCCTGGGACAGTGAATCTTAAAGGAGTGAGCCACCATGAAAAAAGTATTGGTATTGGAGGACGAGTCCAACATCCGCAGCTTTGTGGTCATCAACCTCAAGCGTGCGGGATATGAGACCATCGAGGCGGGCACCGGGGAAGAGGCCCTGGAGCAGATCGCCCGGCACCCGGACATTCGGGTGGCGCTGCTGGACATTATGCTCCCCGGCGAGATGGACGGCTTTGAGGTGTGCCGCCGCATCCGGGCGGGCAATTCCCAGATCGGCATCATCATGCTCACCGCCCTCACCCAGGAGATGGACAAGGTCACCGGCCTGATGACCGGGGCGGACGACTATGTCACCAAGCCCTTCTCGCCCGCCGAGCTCACCGCCCGAGTGGACGCTTTGTACCGCCGCACCGGCGGAGAGACCACCCGGGAGACCGACGAGATTCATCAGCCCCCCTTCCTCCTCAACACCCGCAACCGCACCCTGGAGAAAAACGGCCAGCGGGTGAAGCTGACCCAGGTGGAATACTCCATCGTCAAGCTGTTTATGGACAACCCGGGGAAGGCCCTGGCCCGGGAGGAGATTCTGGACGCGGTGTGGGGCAAGGACTACATTGGAGAGCTGAAGATCGTGGACGTGAACATTCGCCGCCTGCGCATCAAGCTGGAGGATGACCCCCAGAATCCCACCTACATCAACACCGTCTGGGGCTTTGGCTATAAATGGGGCTGCTAATGCGGCGTGAAGAGCATGGAGAGGATATAAGATGATTTGGAAGAAGATCCCCCTTCCCGGCAAGCGGAAGAAGGAGGGACAGGAGCAGAAGAAAAAGGCGGTGCGCCGGGGCGTGCTGCGTCGCCGCTGGCTGGTGAATACCCTGGTGACCACCTTTGCCATTGTGGCCATTGCCGTGTCCGCCTTCTCCCTGGCCATTTACAACTACTACCTGGCCACCATCGCCGCCACCCTGGAGAGCAAGGCCCAGACGGCGGCCGGGATGTTTCAGAACTACACCGAGACCACCTACCTCTATGCGGCCCGGCAGTTCATCAACCAGTTTGAGGAGAAAAACACCATCGAGGTGCAGTTTCTCACCCCCGACGGCGAGGTACGCATGACCTCCCTCATGGATATCTCCGGTGCCACCCCCCAGGGGGATGACATTGAAGAGGCCATCCAGACCCAAGAGCTGTCCACCTGGCGGGGGGAGGATACCTCCACCCAGGACTACCTCATGGCCGCCTCCGCTCCCATCGTGTACAACGGCTCGGTGGTGGGTGTGGTGCGCCTGGTCACCTCTCTGCGCCTGCTCCAGGCCCAGATGTTGAAGGTGGTGGGCATCAGCGTGCTGGTGGGCATGGTCATCATCGCCCTGATGGTGCTCTACGCCTCCTACTTCATCCGCATGATTCTGGAGCCGGTGACCCGGGTCACCGAGACCGCCAAGCGCATCGCCGCCGGCAGCTACGGCGTGCAGATGGAGGTGCGGGGCGACGACGAGATGGGCCAGCTGGTGGACGCCATCAACGACATGTCCATGAAGATTGACCAGGCGGAGAAGACTCAGTCGGAGTTTATCTCCTCGGTGTCCCACGAGCTGCGTACTCCTCTCACCGCCATCAACGGCTGGGCGGAGACCCTGTACAACGGCGAGGTGCGGGACGCAGAGGACGTGAAAAAGGGCATGGGCATCATCGTCTCCGAGGCCCGACGCCTGACCAACATGGTGGAGGAGCTGCTGGAGTTCTCCCGCATTGAGACCGGGCGGTTCAACCTGTCCGTGGAGCCCATTGATATCAAGGCGGAGCTGGAGGACGCTGTGTACACCTACCGGGAGTTCTTCCGCCGCAAGGGCTTGAAGCTGGAGTATATCGAGTGCGAAGAGGAGTTCCCCCCCATCAGCGGCGACCCGGAGCGGCTGCGCCAGGTGTTTTGCAACCTGCTGGACAACGCCGACAAGCACGGCGGGTCCGGCGGCGAAGTGGATGTGTCCATCCACCCCGAGGGGAACATGGTGGCCATCCGGGTGCGGGACTTCGGCCCCGGCGTCCCCGAGGAGGAGCTGCCCTACGTCAAGTACAAGTTCTACAAGGGCTCTTCCAAGGCCCGTGGCTCCGGCATCGGCCTGGCCGTGTGTGAGGAGATCGTCACCTGCCACGGCGGCACCCTGGATATTGAAAACGCCATGGGCGGCGGCTGCGTGGTCACCCTGCGCCTGCCCATGACCCTGGAATAATGAAACAAATGTACGAAAACCCTTGTCATTTTTCCCGCCATCTGCTAAGATGTTCCGTGGAAGGACAGGGGGGAGTATGCACGAGATAAAGGAGTTCAATCCCATGTCCAATCAGTCTGCGTCCCCCTGTGGGACGCCTTACAAGACCACCTGCGGTGGTCAGGCCCTCATTGAGGGCATTATGATGCAGGGCCCGGAGAAGCGGGCCATCGTGGTGCGCAAGCCCAATGGGGAGCTGGATATCACCACCAAAAAGATTCAACCCCGGAGCCGGTTTGCCAAGCTGCCCCTGGTGCGAGGGGTGTTCGTCTTCGGCTCGGCCATGGTTCACGGAGTCCAGGCCCTGATGCACTCCGCCGAGGTGTCCGAGGAGGGGCTGGAGCAGGAGGAGGACGAGGAGCCCGGCTGGCTGGAGAAGTGGCTGGACGCCCACTTCACCCAGGAGAAGGCCGCCTCCATTTTCATCACCATAGCGGCGGCCCTGGGGATCGCCTTCTCGGTGGGCCTGTTCATCCTGCTGCCCACCGCCCTCACCGGACTCATCCGCCTGGTGTGGCCCCAGATGCCTCTGTGGGTCCAGGCGGTGGTGGAAGGCGTGATGAAGGTGGCCATTTTCCTGTGCTACCTGTGGCTGTGCTCCCGCACCAAGGAGATGCGCCGGGTGTTCTCCTACCACGGGGCGGAGCACAAGGCCATTTACTGCTATGAGAATGGCCTGGAGCTCACCGTGGAGAACGTGAAAAAGCAGCCCCGCCACCATCCCCGCTGCGGCACCAGCTTTCTCTTTGTGGTGATTGTGGTGTCCATTTTCCTCTCCATTGTGATTTTCACCCCCTTGCAGATCAAAAACACCCTGCTGCGCATGGTGCTCCACCTGGTGCTGCTGCCCATCATTGTGGGGGTGACCTACGAGTTCAACCGCTACGTGGGCGGCCATGACAACGCCCTGTGTCGGGCCCTGCGGGCTCCGGGGATGTGGATGCAGAATTTCACCACCTTTGAGCCGGATGAGAGCATGATCGAGGTGGCCATTACCGCTTTGAAGCTGGTGCTGCCCCGGGAAAAGGGCGCCGACGCCTGGTAATGGAAGACAGAGAAAGGCGGCAGACATGCAGACGTATAACGATATTTACTTAGCGGTACGGCGCACCCTCAAGGAGTCCGGCGTGGAGCAAGCCCAGCTGGAGGCCATGGAGCTGATGTGCGCCGCCCTGGGCAAGCGCCGGGAAGAGGTGCTCCGGGACCTGTCTCTCTATGCCAGCGAGGCCATCGAGGGGCAGGTGGATGCCCTGCTCCAGCGCAGACTGGCTGGGGAGCCCATCGCCTATATCCTTGGAGAGTGGGAGTTCTACGGCCTCACCCTCACTGTCACCCCCCAGGTGCTGATTCCCCGCCCCGACACCGAACTGCTGGTGGAGCGGGGGATTTTGGCGGTGCGGGATTTGCCCCAGGCCCGGGTGCTGGACCTGTGCACCGGCAGCGGCTGTGTGGGGCTGGCTCTGGCCTACAACTGCCCCAACGCCCAGGTGGTGCTGGCCGACTGGTCTCAGGACGCCCTGGAGGTGGCCCGGCAGAACCTGATGCGCTGCCAGCTGGCCGACCAGGTGGAGCTGGTCCAGGCCAACGCCCTCCAGCCGCCCCCCCGGGAGTTGGGCGAGTTTGACCTCATTGTGTGCAATCCCCCCTACATCCCCCGCCAGGTGGTGGAGGAGGAGCTGGACCACTCGGTGCGGGACTACGAGCCCCACCTGGCTCTGGACGGGGGCGAGGACGGCCTGGACTTCTACCGGGCCATCACCCTGCACTGGAACTGGGCCCTGCGTCCCGGCGGCAAGCTGATCTTTGAGATCGGCTACGACCAGGAGGAAGCGGTGAAAAAGCTGATGGTGGACCGAGGCTTCCAGCAGGTCCGCAGTTTTCAAGACCCTGGCGGCCACTGGCGGGTCGTGGAGGGCATACTAGAACCCATACAGCCGGACGAGCCGGCAGGAAAGGAAGAATGACGCATGGCAGATAAGAAACGGCCCGTGGACCCTGTTGGGCCTGCATCGGATAAGAAGAAGGCGCTGGAGACCGCCATTGCCCAGATCGAGCGGGATTACGGCAAGGGCTCCATCATGCGCCTGGGAGAGAACGCCGACGTGATGGTGGAGGCCATCCCCACCGGCTCTCTGTCCTTGGACATCGCCCTGGGTATCGGCGGCGTGCCCAAGGGACGTATCATTGAGATCTACGGCCCGGAATCCTCCGGTAAGACCACCCTGGCCCTTCACGTGGTGGCCGAGGCCCAGAAGCGGGGCGGCGAGGTGGCCTTCATCGACGCCGAGCACGCCCTGGACCCCACCTATGCCCGTGCCCTGGGCGTGGACATTGACTCCATGCTCATCTCCCAGCCGGACACCGGCGAGCAGGGCCTGGAGATCTGCGAGGCCCTGGTGCGCTCCGGCGCCATTGACGTGGTGGTGGTGGACTCGGTGGCCGCCCTCACCCCCCGGGCGGAAATTGAGGGCGACATGGGTGACTCCCATGTGGGCCTGCTGGCCCGCCTCATGAGCCAGGCCCTGCGCAAGCTGGCTGGCTCCATCGCCAAGACCAACTGTGTGGTCATCTTCATTAACCAGCTCCGTGAAAAGGTGGGCGTGGTGTACGGCAACCCCGAGGTCACCACCGGTGGCCGTGCCCTGAAGTTCTACGCCTCGGTGCGCATGGAGGTGCGCCGGGTGGAGGCCCTGAAAAACGGCACCGAGGTGGTGGGAAACCGCACCCGGGTGAAGATCGTGAAGAACAAAGTCTCTCCCCCCTTCCGGGAGGCAGAGTTTGAGATCATGTACGGCGAGGGCATCTCCAAGCTGGGCGAGCTGGTGGACCTGGGCGTGAAGCTGGACCTCATCCAGAAGTCCGGCTCCTGGTTCTCCATGGGCGACACCCGCCTGGGCCAGGGCAAGGACGCCGTGAAGAAGTATCTCACCGACAACCCCGAGATCGCCCAGGAGATCGAGGACCAGATTCGGGCCAACTCCTTCAAGCTCATGAGCCGCCAGTCCCAGATCGCCGCCCGGGCCGCCGGGCGGGCCGTGGACGTGTCGGCGGACGACTTTGAAGGATGAAACTGTTAAAGCTGGAGCCCTCGTCCCGGGTTGAGGGGCGGTGGCTTGTCTGGCTGGAGGACGGCTCTCTGCTGCGGGTAGGGGAGGGGGATGTGGTGTCCTTTTCCCTCTACGCCGGGATGGAACTGAGTGAGGAGCAGCTGGAAGGGCTCAAACAGGCCCAGGAGAAGGCCAAGCTGAACAACAAGGCCCTCACCCTGCTCTCTGCCCGGCCCATGTCCCAGCGGGAGCTGGAGCGCAAGCTGTCCGCCAAGTCCCCCAGAACGAGAGACCCTCAGGAGGGGGAGGAGCAGCGGCAGCAGCGCCGGGAGCTGGCCCAAGAGGTGGCCCAGCGCATGGCCCAGGTGGGGCTGGTGGACGACCGGGAGTACGCCTCCACGGTGGTGCGCCACTACAGCCGCAAGGGCTACGGCCCGGCCAAAATCCGGGATGAACTGTACCGCCGTGGCGTGCCCAGAGAGTACTGGGACGAGGCCATGGAGGAGCGGGACCAGGGGGACGACAAGCTCCGGGCCCTGGTGGAAAAGAAGCTCCGGGGGGCAGCGCCCACCCGGGAAGAACTGAAAAAAGTGTCCGCCTATCTGGCCCGCCGTGGCTTCGGCTGGGAGGAGATCTCCCGGGTGCTGAGCCAGGTGGAGCAAGAGGCGGAGTGAAAGGATGGAACCAATGAGTTATACCGTGGCATTCCAGTCTCTGGGCTGCTCTAAAAACCTGGTGAACACCGAGCAGATGATGGCCCTGTGCCGGGCTGCTGGCTACAACGTCACCGGGGAGCCCCGGGGGGCGGACGTGGCGGTCCTCAACACCTGCGGGTTTATTGAGGCGGCCAAGAGCGAGGCCATCGACTGCATTTTGGAGCTGGCCCAGCTGAAGAAAGAGGGGCAGCTGAAAAAGCTGCTGGTCACCGGGTGCCTGTCCCAGCGCTATCCCCAGGACATCCGCACCGAGCTGCCCGAGGTGGACGGCCTGCTGGGCACCGGCAGCTACACCGACGTGGTGTCCGCCATTGAGGAGCTCATGGCCGGGGAACAGGCCCAGCACTTCGGGGACATCCACCGCACCTATGAGGACGGGGAGCGGATGGTCACCACACCCCCCTATACCGCATATCTGAAAATTGCGGAGGGGTGTAGCAACGGCTGCGCCTTCTGCATCATCCCCAAGCTTCGGGGCCGCTACCGCAGCCGCTCCATGGAGCACATCCTGGAGGAGGCCCAGAAGCTGGCGGACAACGGGGTGCAGGAGCTCATCGTCATCGCCCAGGACATCACCCGCTACGGCCAGGACCTGGAGCAGCCCACCACCCTGGCAGCGCTGCTCCGCGAGCTGTGCAAGCTGCCCTTCCACTGGATTCGGCTCCACTACCTCTACCCTGAGGCGGTGACCGACGAACTCATCGAGGTGATTGCCAAGGAGCGGAAGATCGTCAAGTACCTGGACATTCCCATCCAGCACGCCAACGACGGCATTTTGAAGGCCATGCGCCGCCGCAGCACCAAGGCAGAGATTGAGACCCTCTTTGCCAAGCTGCGGGCCGCCATGCCCAAGGTGGTCATCCGCACTTCCCTTATCTGCGGCCTGCCCGGCGAGGGCGAGGAGGAGTTTGAGGAGCTGTGCGAGTTCCTGAAAGAGCAGAAGATTCAGCGGGCGGGTGTGTTCCAGTTCTCCCCCGAGGAGGGCACCCTGGCTGCCGCCATGGAAAACCAGGTGGACCCCGAGGTGGCTGCCCGCCGGGTGGAGCTGGTGGTAGACCTCCAGTCCCGTATCATGGACGAGTACAACCAGGAGCGTTTGGGCACCTGCATGGAAGTGTTGTGCGAGGGCTTTGACGCTGCGGAAGGTTGCTTTGTGGGCCGTACCTACGCCGACTCGGTGGACATTGACGGTCGGGTGCTGTTCACCGCCGCAGGCGACGTGAAAGCAGGAGAATTTGTGTGGGTCCGCATCACCGGCACTGCCGACGGGGACCTCACGGGCGAGATTGAGGAGTGAGCGACATGGAATGGAATACCGCCAATAAACTGACCATGCTCCGGGTGATTTTGATTCCCGTGTACCTGGTGGTGTGGTACCTGAACCTGAAATACAGCGCTCTGCTGGCCCTGGCCGTGTTTGTCATCGCCAGCGTCACCGACTTCCTGGACGGCTATGTGGCCCGGCACTACAACCAGGTGACCACCTTCGGCAAGTTCATGGACCCCCTGGCAGACAAGATTCTGGTGATCACCGCCATGATCTGGTTTGTCTCCGTGGGTCTGCTCCCCGTGTGGGCCCTGGTTATCGTGGTAGCCCGGGAGTTTGCCGTGTCCGGCCTGCGGCTCATCGCCGTGGACAATGGCCGAGTGATCGCCGCCGCCTGGTCTGGCAAGGTGAAGACTTTCTCCACCATGGTGTGCCTGTGCCTGATGCACTTGCCCATTCCTGAGATTTTGGTGCAGGTGTGCGTGTGGGTGATCGTGATCACCACCGTGTACTCTGGCATTGAGTACTTCTGGAAAAACAAAGACGTGATGAAATAAGTACGAAAGTGGAAGTGGCCGTTGTGGCTGCTTCCACGTTCTTTTTCTCTTCTGTGCACTTGCCAGTGCGGTGGGGACGCTCCGCTGGGGTGACTTTCTGCCGCCAGAAAGTCACCAAAGACCGCCAAAGGCGGGGCCTTCCCCCGCCTTGTGGAATCCACCCCGCGGTACTGGTTGGAGGGTGCGCCTTCCTCTGTTCGGCCCTTGGCTCAGTGGGGTCACATAGATGGCCTGGAACTTCCACAGAATGTACCTGCTTCTGTGGAACCTTGTGCTTCTACCGCCAGGGCCTTACCCTGGTGAGTCGCTGTTCCCAGCGATGGGCAGCCTGGCTCCCGGCGGCGGGAACGCCGCTTGGCCAGGGTAGGCCCGGACATAGAAATCACCCAGCCATAGGGCCAGCTGCCCAGGGAGGCCTGGTGTGGTGGCAGTATCAGGGGCCACAGCAAGGGTCACGGGCCAACCATAGCCTTGACGCATGGACAGCCTCGTACCCCAGGGAGGTCCTTAGGGGGGAACGCCCTAAGCGGGTTTTGGTGACTTTTGCCCGAACAAAAGTCACCCCAGCGGAGCGTCCCCGGCGGGGGCGGAGGGTTGCGCCTGAGGCATTGGAGGAGGTCAATCCCTCCGACCCGGCTTACGCCGGGCCACCTCCCTTTACACAAGGGAGGCATTCCCATAAGAAAATGACCTGCTGCGTTGCCGCAACAGGCCATTTCTCATTTTATGAATTACACAAACTTGTACACGGTCTCTTCTTTGTACTCCTGGCCGGGCTTGAGCACGGCGGAGGGGAAGTTGGCGTGGTTGGGGGCGTCGGGGAAGTTCTGGGTCTCCAGGCAGAAGCCCCAGCGCTTGTCGTAGGGGGCGCCGTCCTTGCCCACAGGGCAGCCGTCCATGTAGTTGCCGGAGTAGAACTGCACGCCGGGGGTGGTGGTGTGCACCTCCATGGTGATGCCGGTGGCGGGGGAGTGGGCGGTGGCCACGTGGCGCAGCTGTCCAGCCTCACCATCCAGCACCCAGTTGTGGTCGTAGCCTCGGGCCATGGTCAGCTGCTCAAAGTCGTCGTCCCAGTGGGCCCCCATGGCCACGGGGGTACGCAGGTCCATGGGAGTGCCCTCCACGCTGGCGATCTCCCCGGTGGGGATGGACCCGGCGTCGGTGGGAGTATAGGCCTGGGCCTTGATGCAGATGGTCTGGTTATCCACCGGGCCGCTGTCGTGGCCGGAGAGGTTGAAGTAGCAGTGGTTGGTGAGGTTGCACAGGGTGTCCGCGTCGGTGTTGGCGTGGTAGGAGATGGACAGCCCATCCTCGGTGAGGGTGTAGGTGACGATGACGGTGAGGGTGCCGGGATAGTTCTCCTGGCCATCGGGGCTGACCAGGGAGAGCACCACCTGGTTCTCGGTCTGGTCCTCTACGGTCCAGATCTGCTTGTCAAAGCCGATGTCGCCGCCGTGAAGGTGGTTGGGGCCATTGTTGGTGGCCAGAGTGTAGTCCACCCCGTTGAGGGTAAATTTGCCCTGGTTGATACGGTTGCCGAAGCGGCCGATGAGGGCGCCGATGTAGCAGGTCTGGGTCATGTAGTCCTCGATGGTGTCGAAGCCCAGGGCCACGTCCACGGGGTTGCCGTCCTTGTCGGGGACCACCAGGGAGCGGATGGCGCCGCCATAGGTGAGGATGGAGCAGCGCAGAGCGCCGCAGCGGAGGGTGAGTTCTTCCACCAGGTCACCGTTGGGCATGGTGGCAAAGAGGGTGCGATTGTCAGACATGGGAAAAACCTCCTTATGTGCTTTTCTTCGATTGTAGCACTGGAAGGGCCCCTGCGTCAACTACCCCTTACAGGGCCAGCAGCCCCAGGTGCTCCAGCAAAATTTTGGCGCCGATGAGCACCAGCACCACGCCGCCCAGCAGCTCCGCCTTGGATTTGAAGCGGGCGCCGAAGACATTGCCGATCTTTACCCCCGCCGCCGAGATGACAAAGGTGCACACCCCGATGAGGGCCACCGCCAGCCAGATGTTCACCCGCAGGAAGGCGAAGGTGATGCCCACCGCCAGAGCGTCAATGGAGGTGGCCACCGCCAGCAGGAACATACCGGGGACGGCCAGGGAGGGGGAGACTTCCTCCTCGTCGCCGCTAAAGGCCTCCCGAATCATGTTGCCGCCGATGATGAGCAGCAGCACAAAGGCAATCCAGTGATCCAGTGCCTGGACCAGCTGGGTAAAAGCGGAGCCCAAAAAGTACCCCAGCAGGGGCATGAGGGCCTGGAAGGCCCCGAACCACAGGCCTACAATGACCATGTGGCGCAGATTGAGCTTGCGGATGGACAGGCCCTTGCAGATGGACACGGCAAAGGCATCCATGGCCAGGCCAACAGCTAAAATCAAAAGTTCCCAAATTCCCATATTCTTCTCGCCTTTCTGTTTCAGGTGTTGGGCGGGCATAAAAAAAGAGACTACCCGCCCTGTATAGCGGATAAGTCTCACTGTTTCAGACCCAGCCAGACGGACACGCCGCCAGTATGTTGACCAGGCCACGGCGCAAACACGCCGCCAATTACTCCCTTATCGTGTGGGTATTGTACCAGCGGCAAGAGGAGTTAGTCAACGATAACACAGGAGACCTCGGGGATTCATAAACTTTCTTTAAACAATGGTAAGGAAGGATTGCAGGTGGCAGGGAGAACGTGTACTATATAGTTAAGATAACAATATAGCGGGATGGTGGTAATTATGAGTTATATCTCTTTCAAACAAGTACGCAAGGAATACGTCATGGGAGAGGTGACCATCAAAGCGGTGGATGGGGTGGATTTCCACATCGAAAAAGGGGAATTTGCCATCATTGTGGGGCCATCCGGCGCAGGTAAGACCACGGTGCTGAATATGCTGGGGGGCATGGACGCCTGTACCAGCGGAGAGATCCTGGTGGATGGCACCCAGGTCAGCGGTTTCAACGCCCGTCAACTCACCCAGTACCGCCGCAACGACATCGGATTTGTCTTCCAGTTCTACAACCTGGTGCAGAACCTCACCGCCCTGGAGAATGTGGAGCTGGCCGCCCAGATCTGCAAAGAGCCCCTGGACGCCAAGGACGTGCTGGAGCACGTGGGGCTGGGGCATCGCCTCAACAACTTCCCCGCCCAGCTCTCCGGCGGCGAGCAGCAGCGGGTGGCCATCGCCCGTGCCCTGGCCAAAAACCCCAAGCTGCTGCTGTGCGATGAGCCCACCGGCGCGCTGGACTACGTCACGGGCAAGGCCATTTTGAAGCTCTTGCAGGATACCTGCCGCCTGCAGGGGATGACAGTGGTGGTCATCACCCACAATACCGCCCTCACCCCCATGGCAGACCGGGTCATTCACATCAAAAACGGGCGTGTGGAGGAGATGACCTGCAATCCTCACCCCACCCCGGTGGAGGCGATTGAATGGTAAAGAGGAAAAACAGGCTGCTCACCGATTTTATTCGGGAAGTCCGCCATACCTACAGCCGCTTTCTATCCATTCTCCTCCTCTCCGCTCTGGCCGTGGCCTTTTTGGTGGGCCTGCGGGCCACGGCCCCGGATATGGAGTATACGGCGGACAACTACTACGACTCCCACCACCTCATGGACGGCTATGTTATGTCCACCATGGGGCTCACCCAGGAGGACTTGCAGGCCTTAGCCCAGGCCGACGGCGTAGATCAGGTGGAAGGGGCGTGGAGCGTGGACGCCACCGCGGTGGACTCCATCGTCTCCATGCGCTCCATGCCGGAGAACTTGAATCTGCTCAACGTGGTGGAGGGCCGCCTGCCCCAGCAGGCGGACGAGTGCGTCACCGAGCAGATGCTCCTCACCGCTCTGGGGCTGGAGATTGGGGACACCCTCACCGTCACGTTGGACGAGGCGGACCAGGACAGCCTCACCCGTACCAGCTACACCATTGTGGGCACGGTGCAAAGCCCGCTGTATGTGGGTACAGACCGAGGCAGTACCACCCTGGGCAGCGGCAGCATCGATGCCTTTGTCTACATCCCCGGGGAGAATTTCGACCTGGACGTATACACCACCGCCTATTTCACTGGCGATGGAATGGAAGCCCTCAACAGCTACAGCCAGGCCTACGCCGACCAGCTCAGCGCCCTGGTGGACAGCCTGGACCCCTTGGCCCAGGAGCGGGCCAGCCTGCGGGACAAAGAGGTGCGCAGCGAGGCCCAGAAGGAGCTGGACGATGCCCGAAGCGAGCTGGCAGACGCCCAAAAGGAACTGGACGATGCCAAGAAGAAGCTGGACGATGCCCGGGCGGAGCTGGACAGCGGCTGGGCGGACTATGAGAGTGGTTTGGCCACCCTGGAACAGGAGATCAAGGACGGCCAGGCCAAGCTGAACGCCGCCCGGTCCCAGCTGGAGGAGTCCCAGACCCGGTATGAGCAGGGCAAAGTGGACTATCAGGAGGGTCTGGCTCAGTATCAGGAGGGCCAGACCGCCTATGAGGAGAACCTGGCCCAACTGGACGCCCAGCAGGAAGAGGTGGCCAAGGGCTATGAGGAGTATTACGACGCTCTGAAGCCCTTTGAGGGCACCCCTATGTATGACCAGATGGTGGAGCAGCTGGCTCCCCAGAAGGCAAAGCTGGACGAAGCTGCCGCCCAGATACAGGCGGGGTATCAGCAGCTGGCCCAGGTAAAGACTCAGTTGGAGGAATCCAAGGCGGAGCTGGATGCCGCCCAGGCCCAGTTGCAAGATGCCGCCCAGCAGTTGGATACCGGATGGGCAGAGTACCAGTCCGGGCAGCAGACCCTGGACCAGGAAGAGGCCCGTGGCCGCAGCCAGCTGGCCGAAGCCAAGGCAGAGCTGGACGACGGCGAGGCGGAGTACCAGAAGGGCCTGGAGGAGTACCAGCAGGCCAAGGCCGACGCCCAGCCGGAGCTGGAGCAGGCCCAGGCGGACATCGACCAGGGCCAGAAGGATTTAGACGAGATGGCTACCTGTGAGTGGTATGTGCTGGGCCGGGACACCAATTCCGGCTTTGTCAGCTACTCCCAAGACGCCGAGCGGGTGGATAATCTGTCCAGCATCTTCCCGGTCATCTTCTTTGTGGTGGCCGCGCTGGCCTGCCTGACCACCATGACCCGTATGGTGGAAGAGCAGCGCACCCAGATTGGCTCTTTGAAGGCCCTGGGCTTCTCCCGGCTGGCCATCTCCCAAAAGTACATTGGATACGCCTTTGTGGCCAGCCTGGTGGGCGGCCTCATTGGCTTAGGGGTAGGGGCTACCCTCATCCCGGCGGTCATCGCCAACGCCTTCCAGATCATGTACGCCATCCCCGGGCTGGACTATAAGATGCAGCTGCCCCTGTTTGTGTTGGCGGTGCTGGCGGCAGTGGCGTGCACCACCGGGGCCGCCCTGTGGGCCTGCCTGTCCACGCTGATTGATACCCCAGCCAACCTCATGCGGCCTCGGGCCCCCAAGGCGGGCAAGCGGGTCTTCTTGGAATACATCAAGCCCATTTGGCGCAGGCTAAGCTTTACCTGGAAGGTGACCATGCGCAACCTGTTCCGCTATCAAAAGCGGTTTTGGATGACGGTCATCGGCATTGGCGGCTGTACCGCCCTGATTGTCACGGGCTTTGGCCTCCATGAGTCCATTTTTGACGTGCTGGATAAGCAGTTTGATGAGATATCCCTGTATGACGCCACCGTAGGCCTGGACGAGGACCTGACGGAGGAGCAGAAGCAGGGGATTGAGGACTATCTGGACGGGGAAGAGGCTGTGGCGGACTACATGTTCACCTATCAGCAGATGATGGACGCTTCCACCACAGGCATCTCCTACGACGTGTACCTCTTTGCGGTGGACGACGTGGAGGAGTTCGGGCGCTTTGTGGATTTGCGCCACCGTTCGGACCACTCCCCGGTGGAGCTGGACGGCTCCGGCGTGGTCATTGACGAGAAGCTCTCTGAGCTGCTGGGTGTGTCGGTCGGGGACACCATCACCCTGGGGGGAGACCAGCGGGTGGAGGCCGTGGTGGCGGACATCACGGAAAACTACGTCTACCACTACGTATACCTCACCCGGGACCTGTATACCCAGCTGTTTGGGGAGGACTACCAGAACAATGTGATGCTCCTGGCCTATCAGGACGGCATGGGGGTGGACGTGTCCAACCAGACCTCGGAGACCCTGATGAAGATGGATGGGGTGGCCTCCTACTCCTACATTGCCACCATCCGGGACAGCTTTGAGGACAGCATGGACGCCATCAACTACGCCGTGGTCATCATCATTGTGGCCGCCGCCGCGCTGGCCTTTGTGGTGCTGTACAACCTGACCAACATCAACATCACCGAGCGCAGAAGCGAGCTGGCCACCTTGAAGGTGCTGGGGTTCTATGACGGAGAGACCACCGCATATGTATTGCGGGAGAACGTGTTCCTCACCATCTTTGGCGTGATTCTGGGACTGGTGTTGGGCCGGTTCCTCCACAGCTGGATGGTGCTGACGGTGGAGGTGGACCTGGTGATGTTTGGCCGCACGGCACCCCCCTACGCCTATGTGCTGGCCGCGGCCTTGACCGCCCTGTTCTCCCTCATTGTCAATGTGGCGGCACACTTTAGGTTAAAGAAAATTGATATGGTAGAAAGTTTGAAAACGGTGGAATGAACATGAACAGTGGAACCAATTTTTTGATTCGTCGGGGCAATATCCGGGATCTGCCTGCCCTGGAGCAGCTCTACGCCCAGGCCCGGGCCTTTATGCGGGAGTCCGGCAACCCGGACCAGTGGGGGGAGGATAAGCCCACCCTGGAGCAGATCCAGCAGGATATCAACCTGGGGTACAGCTTTGTGTGTATGGAAAATGGCCGCTTGGCCGCAGCCTTCTCCTTCCACACCAAGGGAGAGCCCACCTACGCCCACATTGAAGGGGAGGGGTGGCCGGACAACGGGGACTATGGCGTGGTGCACCGCCTGGCCACCGGAGCCTCCCGCACCGGGGCGGCGGCCCACTGCCTGGCCTGGTGCCGGGCCCACTGCCGCCAGCTGCGCATCGACACCCATGAGAAGAACATCCCCATGCAGCAGCTGCTGGAGAAGATGGGGTTCACCCCCTGCGGCACCATCTATTTGGAGGATGGCAGCCCTAGATTGGCCTATTATCTTTGATCATGTAAGAAGCCCTCGGTTCCGCAAGGAACCGAGGGCTTCTTACATGATTCTCAAAAATGCAAGCATTTTTTCGAGGGGATGCAGCCCGCTGCATGCACCCTTGGGTCAAAGGGCGACCCAAGGCCACACTGGCGGGCTGAGAAGTGTTTTTTCCGATGCGCATGTCCCCGGAAAAAACGTGATTTTAGTTTATTTTCCCGCCTGCGGGCGGGAAAACTCTGCCGAGGGCTTTTATTTCATCATGTCTCTGACAAATCGGAATCCGTGCCGCAAGGAGGCGGCACACAATCATTCTTCATTCATCATTTTTTCTTCGGCCTCAATCTCCCGGAACCGGGGCATGATGCCGATCTTGTCCGGGGTGTGCACAGGCAGCTGATAGATGTCGTGGCCGGGGAAGGGGTTGCCCTCCACCAGACAGGGGCCGTTGGGGGTAAAGCACACGTCCCAGCCCACATACCCCACCTGGGGGATGACCTGGGCGGCCAAAAATGCCATCACCTGTTCCCGGTTGTCCCCGGTCACTGGCACCCAGTCCCGGTGCAGGTACTTGCCAAAGAGAGTGTTGAACTGCACCTTGTCGTCAAATTGGCCCGTGTAGGCCTTGTCGTTGTACTTCACCACCAGGGCGTTGTTGCGGCCTCGGGTGAGGTAGGTGTCCCGCTGCTCTGGTGTGAGATTGTACATCTCAAACAGGTCGTAGTCCATATACCCCGCTCCGTACTTCACGGCACAGTCCTTCATGTCCCGGAAAATGGCCAGCCGGGACCGCCCGGTCTTCTTGTGGATGGAGCTGATTTTCTCCCACATGGCCTTGTAGTTCATATTCATCACGCGCTGGAATAGATACTTCACGTTTGCCACGGTTCGTCCCTCACATTTTTCATAGAGTAATCCCATCTAAAGTATCACACATTGGGGGCAAAGGCAAGCGGTTGACAGGGGAAAAGTTATATTGTATACTTACAATCGAATTTAGTATACAATCGGAGGGCGAGCATATGAAGCATGAGACCATACAAAAGTTGTGTAGCTGCGGGGTACTGGCGGCGGTGATCTGTGTCCTCAGCCCCTTTTCGGTGCCCATTGGCCCAGTGCCCGTGGCCTTTGCCAACCTGGCCATCTTTCTGGCGGTGTATCTGCTGGGGTGGAAGTGGGGAACGGTGAGCTGCCTGGTGTATTTGCTGGTGGGTCTGGCCGGTCTCCCGGTGTTTTCCGGGTTTGGCAGTGGAGCGGCCAAGCTGCTGGGGCCCACCGGGGGCTATTTGCTGGGCTATTTGCCCATGGCCCTGGTGGGGGGCTGGATCATTGACCACACCCGCTCCAAGTGGCTCCACGCCCTGGGGCTTGTGTTGGGCACGGCCCTGTGTTATCTGTTGGGCACCGCCTGGTTCTGCTGGCAGGGGGGCTACACCGTGGGGGCGGCCCTGGGGCTGTGCGTGACCCCCTTCATTCCCTTTGACCTGGGGAAGATCGTCATTGCCATCGGTCTGGGCAGCCTGCTGCGCCGCCGACTGGATCAGGCGGGCTTTTATAAAGAGAAACGGGTTGCACGTTGAGTGCAACCCGTTTTTTATGGGGCAAAGTGGCCCAAGGTCATCATGAAATAGGAGGCCACCGTCTCCGGCGGCTGGGGCTGGGGACCGTTGACCCACCACTTTACCGCCTCGCAGAAGGAGCCCGTGAGGTGGTGGAGGAGAAAGTCCCGGGGAATGCGGGGGTCGAATTCATCGGTATATCCCTGGAAGAGCTGGTACAGGTACTCACTCAGATAGCCCAGAAACAGGGGGCTGCTCTGGCTGGACAGGATGCCCTTCAAGACCGATTTGTGCTCTCCCAGGTGGTAGAGCACGTGTCCCAGCTTCACCTGGAGGTTTTGCAGCCCGGTGTCACACCCCGCCTCCTGCTCCTGGGGCAGGGCGTGGTGGAACACATGGTGGAAGATGTCTGTGCACATGGAGCGCAGCAGCTCATCCTTGGTCTCAAAGTGGGCATAGAAGGTGCTGCGGCCTACGTTGGCCTGGTCGATGATCTCCTGGACGGTGATGCGCTCAAAGGGCTTTTTCTGCACCAGCAGGGTAAAGGCCTGCACAATGGCGGCCCGGGTCTTTTGTTGTCTGCGGTCCATAGGCGCCTCCTGAACAAAAATGGGAAACTGTTCCGTAACGGGCATTTGGGGCGGTTTGCCTGTTGCAACCTCTCCCACCGGACTTCTATACTGTTATCGTACACAGTGTACGGTATCTATTGTAAGAGAAACGAGACCAGAGGTCAAGAGGAGAGGTTGTGCATGGGAAAGAAGCGGAGGGCCACGGGCTATGCGGTGCTGGCTGCGGCGCTGTATGCTCTGAGTACGCCCCTGTCCAAGCTGCTCATGGGGCAGATTCCCGCCACTATGTTGGCGGGCTTTTTGTACCTGGGAGCAGGACTGGGCATGTGGCTGTTGGGGCGATGGGGAAAGGGGGAAAAAGAGCAGCCTCTCACGGCCCGGGAGCTGCCCTACACGGTGGCCATGGTGGTACTGGACATAGCGGCCCCCATTCTCCTCCTGGTGGGGCTACGCCAGTGTTCCGCGGCCCATGTGTCCCTGCTGAACAACTTTGAGATCGTGGCCACCAGCCTGTTGGCGTGGCTTATCTTCCACGAGCGCATCACCCCTCGGCTGTGGCTTGGCATTGGGTTGGTGACCTTGGCCAGCGTGCTGCTCTCCCTGGAGCCAGGCGGGGGCGGATGGGAGTTCTCTCCCGGCTCCCTGCTGGTGCTGGGGGCCTGTCTGTGCTGGGGTCTGGAGAACAACTGTACCCGCATGATGTCCGCCAAAAACCCGGTGCAGATCGTCACCATCAAGGGCTTTGGGTCGGGGCTGGGGGCGCTGGTGGTGGCCATGGTGATGGGAGAGCGGTTTTTCCAGCTAAGCTATATTCTGCTGGCTCTGGTTCTGGGGTTTGTGGCCTACGGGTTGAGCATTTACTTCTATGTCTACGCCCAGCGGGAGCTGGGAGCGGCCCGCACCAGCGCCTTTTATGCCCTGGCCCCCTTCATCGGGGCGGCGCTGTCCCTGGTGCTCTTTGGCGTGGTACCTGCCCCCCTCTTTTGGGTGGCCCTGGCGGTCATGCTGCTGGGCTCCTACTTCTCCCTATGACAAAACGTGCACCATTTCTCTACTCCTTTCGGAATATATCAAGTGTGTGATGCGAGTAACCAATCATATCTTGTCTTTCGCAGGTTGCAAGGTGATATGTTAGGTACAGGTCATACATTCGGTCATCCATTTGGTCTACGGTTTCCCTCATATGATTGGTGTAGCCATCGGAGGCAACAAAGTGAAGCTGCGTAACAGGAAACTGGGAACGGAGCCGATCAATATCTTCCTTTCGGTACAACTCAAATATGTCCCACGGCTTTGAGAAAGTATCAAATGTTTCCGGGTTGACCTCACATTTCTCAATAATGTTGTAGATTTCGCCACGAACAAAACCGTATGACAAAACGCTTGCATCCCCCATACAATAGGCGGTAAAAATGATACCGCCTTTCTTTGTCACTCGGATGGCTTCTGATAAGGCTTTTAGCTGATCTTCTCTTGTGAATAGATGATACATGGGACCGAGCAGCAGAGTGATATCATACGTATCGCTCTCAAAATCAGACAAATCCATAGCATTGCCTTGGGTGATGGTCACCGGTTCGCCTTCCAGGGTGTTTTGCTGGAAGAGTTCGATGTTATGCTCCACTAATTCCACGGCATCCACTCGATAGCCTTTTTGTGCCAAAGCGTGGCTGTATCGCCCCGTTCCGGCCCCAATCTCCAAGACCCGCATATTAGGCTGGAGATACCTTTCAATGTATTTCATGGTGGTGATATACTCCACCATTCCATGTTTTGAGAGAAGACGACCTTCTTCATCGTATGACTCATAATAATTGGTTAAAGAGTCCTTCGTTTCCATATCGAAACCTCCTATACAAAGTATAAAACGCAGTGCAGGCTAAGAGTTGCTCATAGCCTGCACTGCGTTTTGCTTTATCAGATTCGAAATATACTCAAATCACCTGAAAAAGTGTATGGCAATGTAAGCCCGTTGTTCTGCTGGATCAGCAGGGACTACGGGCTGCATCACGACTGCATGATGAAAGCGGTGGATGCGGTTTACCATTGCCTAACCTCCTGAAGAATGGAGTATTTCTGTTACTGTGCGTAGTAGTTGATGAGGCAGCCCGCCAGGATGATGTCCCGCTCTTCCCGGGTCAGTCCGGGGAGGGAGAGGGTGACGGGGGTAGAGGTACCATCCCGCAGCACCTGGGCTTCCACGGTTTCGCCGTCGCCCTGGAGGAGGGCGCGGATGCCGGGGATGTACACCCGGTCACCGGGCTGGAGGTTCAGCTGCTCCAGCTCGCTGGCGATGAAGGGGAGCATGCCCCAGTTGACCACGTTGGAGCGATAGCGCTTGGTGGCGTACTCCTGGGCGATGTTGGCGCAGCCGCCCAGCACCCGCTGGCAGGAGGCGGCCTGCTCCCGGGCAGAGCCGTCGCCGGGCTTCAGGGCCATCACCAGGGAGCCCAGACCGGTGTTGGAGGGGTCATAGCCCTCCAGAGCGGCCACCACCTGGGGGTCCTGGGGATTGGAGCGGCGCAGCTGCTCCACCTTCTGAATCTCCTTGGCCCGGGGCACATACTGGGGGTCCTTGCGGCTGAGGGCGAACTCCGACAGGCGCAGGGGGTTGGAGCGGTAAGAGGAGGTCTCACCGGAGGGGATGAGCTCGTCGGTGGTGGTGACGGGATCGTAGATGGCGCAGGCCACGGTGAGCATCAGGTTTTCCGGCAGGGCAATCTGCTCCGGCCAGTCGGCGATGTTGGGGCCAAACACCAACTCCTCGTCGGGGTTGGCCTTGCCCACGCCGTAGTAGACCCGGGCCTGGTAGGAGGAGCCGTCATAGGTCCACTGCTCATCGGCCCGGTCGGCGGGCACGTCAGGCAGCTGGTCGGCGGCAGTGAGCACGCCGCCCATCTTGGCGGTGGCGGCGATGGAGCGGGCGTCCATCAGGGCCACGTAGGACACCTGGCCCTCGCCGGGCTTGGAGCCCTCCCGGTTGGGGAAGTTGCGGGTGGAGTGGCGGATGGAGAAGGCTCCGTTGGCAGGCACGTCTCCGGCGCCGAAGCAGGGGCCGCAGAAGCAGGAGCGCACCGAGGCGCCGGCGGCCATGAGGGTGGTGATGTAACCCTGGCGGGTCAGCTCCTGCATCACGGGCATGGAGCCGGGGTAGCAGGACAGCCAGAAGTGGTCGGACCCGGTGGCGGTGGTGCCCAGAATCTCAGCGGCCCGGCGCAGGTTCTGATAGGTGCCGCCGGAGCATCCGGCGATGACGGCCTGGTCCACGTGGAACTTGCCGTCGCGGATCTTGGCGGACAGGGGAGCGGGGGGCTCGATGCCCAGCTGGTCCCGGGTGTTCTGCTCCACCATGTGGAGCATGTCCTCCATGTTCTCCTGGAACTCGGCGATGGGGAAGGCGTTGGAGGGGTGGAAGGGCAGGGCGATCATGGGCTGCACCTTGTCCAGCTCCACGCACACCACCCGGTCATAGTAGGCTCCCTCTTTGGGCTGCATGGGGTGATATTCCGCGCCACGGCCCAGGAGGGTGAGGGCGGTCTGGGTGTTGGTGTCGGTCTGCCACACCGAGGACAGACAGGTGGTCTCGGTGGTCATCACGTCGATGCCGGACCGGTAGTCCATGGACAGGTTGGCCACGCCGGGGCCGAAGAACTCCATGACGGCGTTCTTCACCGCGCCGGACTGGAAGGTGGCCTTGACCAGAGCCAGGGCCACGTCCTGGGGGCCCACGCCGGGGCGGGGAGCTCCGGTGAGGTAGATGCCCACCACCTGGGGATAGGCGATGTCATAGGTCTTGCACAGCAGCTGACGGGCCAGCTCGGGGCCGCCCTCGCCGATGGCCATACAGCCGTAAGCGCCGTACCGGGTGTGGGAGTCCGAACCCAGAATCATCTTGCCGGGGGCGGCGTACCGCTCCCGCATGTAGGAGTGGATGACGGCCTGGTGGGCGGGGACAAACTCGCCGCCGTACTTCTTGGCAGCAGACAGGCCGAAGTTGTGGTCATCCTCGTTGATGGTGCCGCCCACGGCGCACAGAGAGTTGTGGCAGTTGGTGAGCACGTAGGGCAGGGGGAACTCCTTCAGGCCGGAGGCCCGGGCGGTCTGGATGATGCCCACATAGGTGATGTCGTGGGAGGCCATGGCGTCAAAGCGGATGGAGAGCCGCTCCATGGAGCCAGAGGTGTTATGGGCTTTCAGAATGGAGTAGGCCATGGTGGACTCCACGCCAGCCTGGGTCTTTTCTGCCGGGACCAGCTGGCCCTTCTGCCAGCGCATGCCCTGGTTGTGAATGGTAATCATATGGGTTACCTCCTTGGGAGTAATATGACGCATTTGCTTTAGTGTAGCAAACAATCCCACGCTTTGCAAGGGCTGAGGGGTGGAAATTGCAAAAAAATCCCCGAACCGAAGTTCGGGGATTTTGGGGAGGTTATTGGGCATAGGGGACGGCCCAGGCGTGCATGCGCTCCAGAATGGTGTCGTCATAATCGAAGGAGAGGAAATAGGTGGCGTCCTGGCTGGGAAGGGAGCCTGCTTCAAACCCTACTTTCAGAAGGTCGGGGTATAGGATCAGTCGATCCAGGTCAAAGGCCTCCTCCATCTCCTGACGCAGGGTGGGGTCGGTGATTTCGGCCTCATCCAAAAGGGCCTGCTCCAACTCCTCCGAGGTGCAGGTGAACAGGTCTTCCATGTCCACCCGTTCTCCAGTGTCTCGGTAGAACGCCGTGCCCACCTCCAGATACTTGGAAGGTGCTTGGAGGGATGTGGTGAAATAGATTACCCTGGGACTGGATGCAGAGAGGCAGGTATCTTGGAGAATGAGACAGGTGGAGAAGGATGCAGGGGAGCCTGCCTCGAGATAGGACTGGTAGACGGCTTCCAGCTCTTCCAGTTCGTCATACAGAAGACCCTGTGTTTCGTAGTACGCTACAATATTGTCCTGAGCCTCCTGGGATAGTTCCTCCAGACCCTGGACACCGTCCAAAGCGATGTCGGGAGGATAGGGGGTATGCACGTCCAGCAGCTCTGGGCCTTTGGGAAGAGCGTACAACACGCCTCCGTTTTTCTGCCACACCTCCACCTGGGTGCCATCCTGCAAGAGAATGGGGTCAGGCTTTTGATAGGCGTTGATTTCCACCAGTTGGGCGGAATAAGTGGGGAGTTTCTTCCCATCCCGGTTGCTGATGGACTCTTTGGAGTTGCCCAGTTCGGCGTAAATGCGCAGACCGTCGTAGATGGCTCCATCCAGGAAGTCCTGGTCGGTATAGGCATCAAAGAAGGATATAACTTTGGTGTACTCCTCCATGATCAGCCCAAACTGCTCTCCTCGGGAAGTATACACCACATAGGACACCTCTCCGGTGGTGTTGTTTACATGGGTCTCCACGATTCTTCCGGTCAACTCTCGGGGAGGGGTGTG
The DNA here is from genome assembly GCF_002161675.1 of Pseudoflavonifractor sp. An44. Classification (GTDB taxonomy): domain Bacteria; phylum Bacillota; class Clostridia; order Oscillospirales; family Oscillospiraceae; genus Enterenecus; species Enterenecus faecium. The sequence goes on along the minus strand of NZ_NFIH01000006.1, from coordinate 34,542 downwards.
GAACAAAAACCACAGGCCGATGAGGCTGCTGATCACCGCCACCAGCACAGCGGCAATGACAAAGCCCTTGGAAAAGGCCCGCCGCCGCCCCCGCTTCCAGGCAGAGGAGGCCGCCTGGGCCACGGTGCGCTCCTCCACTTGAGGGTGAGCGGTGGGAATGGGGGCACTCATACGCTCCCACTCTGCCCGGCAGGTCTCACATTCCTCCAGGTGCTCGGCCACCAGCTGACGGCTCTCTGGGCTGCACACGCTGTCCTGGTACAGGGGGAGCAGGTCCCGGATGACGTTACACGGTGTTTTCATCGAAATCCCTCCTCAGCTTGGTTTTGGCCCGGTAGAAGATGACTCTGGCCCAGCTGTCCGTCTTGCCAAACAGTTCCCCGATTTGGGCAAAGGGCAGCTCGCCAAAGACCCGCAGGGAAAAGACCTCCTTGTAGGGCTCCGGGAGCTGGTGCAGCAGTACATGGAGCTTGCGGGCAGTCTCCTGATCCATCAAATCCCGTTCAAAATCTGGGGCAGGCTGGTGGGATAAGTTGGATTCCGTCTCCGGCACATGGCGTTTTTGCTTTTGGTGGTAGGTGAAATAGGTGTTTTTCGCGATTTGACACAGCCAGACATACAGCTGACAGGTGCCGTCAAATTGGTCCATGTGCATCATGGCCTTGTAGAAGGCCTCTTGGGTCACTTCTTCGGCAATCGCCGGGTTCCGACACAGGGAAAAGATGTATTTATACACGCTGGGAAAATGGTCGGTGTATATCCGCTCAAAATCTGCCACACCATCACCCCCTTCACCCATAAGACTGGGAAGCTTGGAAAACGTTGCAAAGAATTTAAAAAAATTGTACCACGAATGCCAAGGGAGAAAAAGACCTCCCCGAACCGAAGTTCAGGGAGGCTGAGACAATGATAAGAGCCTAAAGATATGTGAAAATTTCCCGGAAGGAAAGCCCTCGGCAGAGTTTTCCCGCCAAGGGCGGGAAAATAAATTGAAATCCGTTTTTCCCGGGGACATGCGCATCGGGAAAAACACTTCTCAGCCCGCTAGTGTGGCCTTGGGTTGCCCTTTGACCCAAGGATGCATGCAGCGGGCTGCAATCCTCTCAAAAATGCTGGCATTTTTGAGAAGCGTTAGCTCATAAACGCCTGGACGGCCACGATGAGGCCAGAGAACACGATGGACACGGTGGACACCAGCTTGATCAAAATGTTCAGAGAGGGGCCGGAGGTGTCCTTGAAGGGGTCGCCCACGGTGTCGCCGATGACAGCGGCCTTGTGGCAGTCGGAGCCCTTGCCGCCGTGGTGTCCGGCCTCGATGTACTTCTTGGCGTTGTCCCAGGCGCCGCCGGCGTTGGACATGAACACGGCCATGGCAAAGCCGGTGACGGACACGCCGCCCAGCAGACCCACCACGCCCTCAGGGCCCAGAATCAGGCCGGTGAGGATGGGGATTACGATGGCCAGCAGGGAGGGAGCCACCATCTCTTTCAGAGCGCCCTTGGTGCACAGACCCACGCATGCGGCGTAGTCGGGGTCAGCGGTGCCTTCCATGATGCCCCGGATTTCCCGGAACTGGCGGCGCACTTCCATGACGATGGATTGGGCTGCCCGCTGCACGGCGCTCATGGTGAGAGCGGCAAAGACGAAGGTGAGCATGGCGCCCACAAACAGGCCCACCAGTACGGCGGGGTTGGTGAGGGACAGGTCAATGGCCAGGCCCTTGGCCTCCAGCTTCACGGACACAATGTCCACATAGGACACCAGCAGAGCCAGAGCGGTGAGGGCGGCGGAGCCAATGGCAAAGCCCTTGCCGGTGGCGGCGGTGGTATTGCCCAGGGAGTCCAGGGCGTCGGTGCGGTTGCGCACTTCCTCGCCCAGGCCGGACATCTCGGCGATACCGCCGGCGTTGTCCGCCACGGGGCCGTAGGCGTCGGTGGCCAGGGTGATGCCCAGGGTGGAGAGCATACCCACAGCGGCGATGCCGATGCCGTAGAGGCCCTTGGAGAACAGTTCGGTGTAGTTGTCGGCGCTGGTGGTCAGAGTGCCGCCAGCGGCCACGAAGGAGACGATGACCGCTACACCCACAATGAGGATGGGGGCGATGGTGGAGAGCATACCCAGGGACAGACCGCCGATGATGGTGGTGCCGGCCCCGGTCTCGGTGGCCTCAGCCAACTCACGGGTGGGCTTGTAGGTATCCGAGGTGTAATATTCGGTGAAATAGCCGATGGCACAGCCGCCTACCAGACCACAGAGGATGGCCACGTACACGCCCCAGCTGCCCAACAGGAAGTAGGTGAGGGGGGCGGCGATGACGGCGGCCAGCACGGCGGCGGTGTAGGTGCCCCGGCGCAGGGTGGCCAGCAGCTCCCGCTGGGTGGCGCCCTCTTTGGTGCGGATGAGGAAGGAGCCGATGATGGAGCACAGAATGCCTACCACGGCCAGGGCGATGGGCAGCAGCATGGCCTCCCAGGATTTGCCCTGAGACGAATAGGCGGTGACGCCCAGAGCAAAGGTGGCCAGGATGGAGCCCACGTAGGACTCGTACAGGTCGGCGCCCATACCGGCCACGTCACCCACGTTGTCGCCCACGTTGTCGGCGATGGTGGCGGGGTTGCGGGGGTCATCCTCGGGGATGCCCGCCTCCACCTTGCCCACTAGGTCCGCACCCACGTCGGCGGCCTTGGTGAAGATGCCGCCGCCCACACGGGCGAAGAGGGCCATGAAGGAGGCGCCCATGCCGAACATCACCATGGTCTGGGCGATGCGAGCGGCGTCATAGTGGGCGATGTACCTGAGGATGTGGAACCACACCGAGATGTCAAACAGGCCCAGACCCACCACGGTGAAGCCCATGACGGCACCGGAGGAGAAGGCCACGTTCAGTCCCTTGTTCAGACTCTCCGAGGCCGCCTGCGCCGTGCGGGCGTTGGAGGAGGTGGCGATTCTCATGCCCACAAACCCGGAAATGGCGGAGTAGATGCCGCCGGTGAGGAAGGCAAAGGGGATAAACCAGTTGTCCAGAAGCCCAAACTTGCATAACACCAGCAGGATGACAAAGACCACTGCGAAGACCTTGAACACGGTGGCGTACTGATGTCGCAGATAGGCATTTGCGCCCTTGCGAATGGCTGACGCAATTTTCTGCATGGTGTCGCTGCCTTCTGAGTAGGCCAGCACCTTGCGGCTTTGCGCAAAGGCAAAGAGCAGAGCCAGAATGGCACCTAAAATGCCCAGCCAAAACAGGTTTTCCGTCATGAGAACTACAACTCCTTTTTCTGAATTTTGCCAATGGGTGAACACTCATAACACCCCTCCCAGGGGTGGCAGGGACTTCAAGAGCAAAGAGCTGAGGGGACTTGTATTCGATTGTGAAAGGGAACTTACGAGCGCTTCCAGGCGCTGCGGCTGAAGAGCACCAGAATGGGGAAGATCTCCAGACGCCCGATAATCATATCAAAGCTGAGAATAATTTTGCTCAGGGGGGAGAAGGCGGCAAAGTTGCCCATGGGTCCCACGGCCTCCAAACCAGGTCCCACGTTGCTGATGCAGGTGATGACGGCGGTGAGGGTGGTGCCGAAGGAGAAGTTGTCCAATCCCACCACCAGAGCGGAGAGAAAGGTGATGAAAATATAGGTGGCGAAGTAGGTGTAGATGGTGCGCACGGTGGAGTCGGACAGAGGCGCTCCGTCCAGTTTCACCACGGACACCGCCCGGGGGTGGATGATGGAGCGTACCTGGGCCTTGATGGTGCGCAGAATGACCAGAATGCGGGAGCATTTCATACCACCGCCGGTGGACCCGGCGCAGGCGCCAATGAACATCAAAATCACCAGCAGCATCCGGGACAGTTCCGGCCATCGGTTGAAGTCCGCCGTGGCAAAGCCGGTGGTGGAGGTCACCGAGGCCACCTGGAAGGCGGCGGTGCGTACAGCATCAGCATATGTGGGCATGCTGGCCGCTATGTTTATGGAAATGATGGCGGTGGCAATGGCAGTGACCGCCAGGAAGAACCGCAGCTCATCGCTTTTCAGTGCCTGTTTGATCTTGCCCGTGAGGACCAGGAAGTACAAAGCAAAGTTCAGAGAGAACAGGATCATGAAAATGGTGATGATGATCTCAAAGGTGGGGTTGCCGTAGGCGCCCACCGACAGATTGCGGTTGGAGAAGCCACCGGTACCGGCGGTGCCAAAGGCGTGGATGAAGGAGTCATACCAGGGCATTCCCGCGATCCGCAGGCAGAACACCTGGATGACAGTCAGCGCCAGGTAGATGGCGTAGAGAATTTTGGAGGACTGGGAGGCCCGGGGCACCAGCTTGCTCTTCACTGGGCCGGGGCTCTCCGCCCGGATGAGGTGGGTGGAGTTGATGCCCAGGAAGGGGAGCAGGGCGGTGGTGAGAATGAGCACGCCCATGCCGCCCAGCCAGTGGGTGAAGGAGCGCCAGAACACCAGGCCCAGGGGCAGGCCCTCCACCGCAGTGAGAATGGAGGAGCCGGTGGTGGTAAAGCCCGAGATGGTCTCAAAGAAGCAGTCCACATAGGAGCCAAACTGGCCGGAGAACCAGAAGGGCAGGGCGCCGAACACGCCGGACAGCACCCAGATGAGACCCACAGAGAAGAATCCCTCCCGGGCAAAGAACTTCCGCTGCCCCCGCAGGGCGAACACGGACAACATCCCCAGCACCACCATGATACCGATGGTTTTCAGGAAGGGAGAGGGGTCCTCCCCGTAGTACAGGGCCACGCCCATGGGCAGCAGCATGGCCGCCGCCTCCACCAGCAGGGTGAACCCTGCCACGCGAAATACGGTTTTAAAATTCATAGGGCGCCTCGCAGGCCGAAGGAGTCGGCATAGATGTCGTTGAGGTCTACAATGCCGCTGTCCTTGGCAATGACGATGACAATGTCATCCACCTGGAGGTAGCTGTTGCCCTCGGGGATGATGACCTGGTCGCCCCGGACAATGCCGGCAATGAGGACACCGTTTTTCAGCTTCAAATCCTTCAGGGGGGTGCCCAGGTTGCGGGTGGAAGAGCAGACCACAAACTCCATGGCCTCTGCCTGTCCGTTGGCGATGTGGTGCAGGGCGGTCATACGGCTGCCCTTGGAGTTTTGAATGCCACGCACCATGCGGAGAATCTGGTAGGCGGTGGTGAGTTTGGGAGACACCACCGACTCCACCCCGGCGGAGCGGGCGATAAGGGAGTAGTTCTGCCGGTTGGACTTGGCAATGATCTTGTGTACGCCGCACTGGTGGGCGTAGAGGGAGATAATCAGGTTGTCCTCGTCCCGGTCGGTGAGGGCGATGAACACGTCACTGGCGGGCATACACTCCTCCGTGAGCAGCTCCGGGTCGGTGCCGTCTCCGTGGAGAATGAGGGCGTTGGGGAACCACTCGGCCAGCTGTCTGCACCGGGCCTCGTTTTTCTCCACCACCTTGCACTGGATGCCCAGCTTCTCCAGCTGCTGGAGCAGGTAGTAGGTGACCCGTCCGCCGCCGATGATGAAAGCGGAGCGGACCCGGTGGCTGTGACGGCCCAGCACCTTGAAGAACTGGCTCACCCCGCTGGGGGTGCCCGCCACATAGACCTTGTCCCCCACCTGAGGGACGAAGGAGCCGTTGGGAATCATCACCTCTGCACCGCGCTCCACGGCACAGAAGAGGATGGGCAGATTCTTGATTTTGGTGGCCAGGTGGGACAGGGGCTGATCGGCCATATGGTCCCCGGGCTGGACGTGGAAGGAGATGATCTCCGCCTTGCCCTTGGCAAAGGTGTCCACGTCAGCGGCATTGGGCAGGCGAATCATCCGGGAGATGTCCATGGCGGCGGCGGACTCAGGGTTGATGAGCTTGGTGATGCCCAGGTCCCGGCGCAGGTTGTCCAGATCGGCCAGGTAGTCCCGGTTGCGCACCCGGGCCACGGTGTAGGGCACGCCCAGGCGCTTGGCGGTGTGACCGCACAGCAGGTTGATTTCGTCCGAGCTGGTGGCGGCGACGACAACGTCCGCATCCTCAGCCCCTGCGTCCTCCAGCACGGTGCGGGAGGCACAACTGCCCTTGATGCACATCACGTCCAACTGGTTGGAGATGCGGGTCAAGGTATCTTCGGAGATGTCCACCACGGTGATGTTGTGGTGCTCCGCGGCCAGGTGGTGGGCGACGGTGGCGCCCACCTTTCCGGCTCCGGCTATGATAATATTCAAAATGAATCCTCTCGTTTCTCTCTTCTAGATGGGTTGGGGATGGTTTACACCAGGCCGCGCCGCTGGGCAGCCGCCAGCAGTCGCTCCAGGGCGGCGGCCAGTACGTCCCGGGAACAGGCCAAGTTCAGGCGCATAAATCCGGACCCGCCGTAGTTGATGCCGTGGCTGAGGTACAGCTGGGCCTCCTGCTCCATGAAGTCGGCCAGGGCCTTGTCGTCCAGCCCGAAGCTGGAGAAGTCTATCCAGGACAGATAGGTGCCCTCCAGGGGGGCAATCCAGACCTTGGGGAAATGCTGGGCCATGAAGTCCCGGAGGTAGCGGTCATTCTCCTTGAGATAGTCCACCAGCTGCTCCACCCAGGGCTCACACTGCTCATATCCTACCTCCAGGGCCAAGGTGCCAAAGGAGGAGTTGGAGTAGGCCCCAGAGCGGGCCACCTCGGCTTCCAGTTTGGCCTTGTTGTCCCCATCGGGCACGATCATATTGCCGCAGGCCAGTCCGGCCAGGGAGAAGGTCTTGCTGGCGGCCATGCCGATGACACAGTGCTTGGCGTACTCCTCCCCCAGAGAGGCATACACCGTGTGGGGGTGCTCCGGCTGGCATAGGTCACAGTGGATTTCGTCGCTGATTAGGAACACCCCGTGGGCCAGACACAGGTCGCCCACCCGCTGCAGCTCGGCTCGGGTCCACACCCGCCCCACGGGATTGTGGGGGGAGCAGAGAATCATGGCGGTGGTGGTGGGCCGGGACAGCTTGTCCTCCAGGTCGTCAAAGTCCATCTCATAGTGGCCGTCCACCAGCTTCAGGGGATTTTCCAGAAGGGTGCGCCCGTTCTCCCGCACCGCCCGGTAGAAGGGGGGATAGACGGGAGTCTGGATGACGATGCCGTCCCCGGGCTGGGTGAAGGCCCGGACGGCGGCGTTGATGCCGTGGACCACACCGGTGGTGCGGATAATCCAGTCCCGCTGGATCTCCCAGCCGTAGCGGCGGGACACCCAGGAGCGGATGGCGTTATAGTAGCGGTCGCTCCAGCCCGCATAGCCCCACAGCCCAGAGCGGGCCATTTCCTCCAGGGCCTGGACAATGGCAGGGGGAGAGCGGAATTCCATGTCCGCCACGGACAGAGGCACCACACCGGGCTGGGGATTGGGGCCCATCAGGTCCCACTTCTCCACCTCCACGCCGACGCGGGGGGGAATGGGCAGGTCGAAGAATTGATTCACGGGAGACACTCCTCACAATGATAGCGGTATTTTCTAAAATCATATCACAACTGCACAACTGTCGCAAGGTCTGACCTGCAAAATGTTGGCAGAATCACAAGACAGGAAGAATGTGACAGGGAAGTAAAAAAACACAGAAGGACTTGCCGCAGTGTGAACTGCGACAAGCCCTTCTGAAAAAGACTGTGGGGAAGTAACTTACTTCAGCTCCACCTTGGCGCCAACCTCTTCCAGCTTGGCCTTCAGAGCCTCGGCGTCCTCCTTGGAGATGCCCTCCTTCAGAGCCTTGGGAGCGGACTCAACCAGACCCTTGGCGTCAGCCAGGCCCAGGCCGGTGATCTCGCGGACAACCTTGATGACCTTGATCTTCTCGGAGCCAACCTCAGTCAGCACCACGTCGAACTCGGTCTTCTCCTCAGCGGGAGCAGCAGCAGCGCCAGCGGCGGGAGCGGCCATGGCGGCGGCGGAAACGCCGAACTCCTCCTCCAGGGCCTTGACGAGCTCGTTGAGCTCCAGAACGGTCAGGGACTTAACCTCTTCGATCATAGCAGTAATCTTCTCGCTAGCCATGATGAAATACCTCCTTAAATAAATAATATAAAGTAGAATGTGGGCGGGTCAGGGTTGACCCGATGCTGAATTATTCAGCGGCAGTCTCCTCAGCAGCAGCAGCGGGCTCGCCGTCCTTCTCGGCGATGGCCTTCAGGACGATAGCCAGGCTGGTAATGGGAGCCAGCATCATGCCGAGCAGCTGAGCCACCAGGCCATCCTTAGAGGGCAGCTCGGCCAGAGCGGCGATGTCCTCCAGGGGGATCACCTTGCCGTCCATGAAGCCGGCCTTGATGTTGAAACGATCGCCCATCTGCTTGGCGTACTTGTTGACAATACGCATGGGAGCGATGGGGTCGTCCTTAGAGATGGCGATGGAAGTAGTACCGTTGAGCACTTCATCCAGCTCACCGAGACCGACGTTGTCGGCAGCGCGGCGCAGCAGGGTGTTCTTCACGACGGAATATTCCACACCATTCTCTCTCAGTTCAGCACGCAGAGCAGTGTCCTCGGCCACGGTGATACCCTTGTAGTCCACCAGCACACCGGAAGAAGCGCTCTGCAGGGTCTCGGTCAGAGAGGCCACGATGGCTTGCTTTTCACTGAGAACCTTTGCGTTAGGCATTTGGAATTCACCTCCGGAAAATTTAGTGCAGCGGTCTTTGCCAAATAAGCAAAAACGCCGCTTTCGTGTCAAGACGAAAACAGCGCAAACATATCGTTATGAGCTGCATTCTCGGTAGGGCTTACGGCTTGCGCCACCTACTGTCTCCGAACACGAAGTATATTATATCAACCCGGGAGGGATTTGTCAAGCAAAAATCGCCCGAATTGGATATAATTTTGGGGAAATTCCCGGCCCGTGCCCATACCTTGGTATGGACACGGGGCAGGGATCGAACATTAGTTGCCGAACTTGGCGGCGCTGACCTTCACGCCGGGGCCCATGGTGGAAGCAGCCACACAGCTCTTCACGTACTGGCCCTTAGCGGCGGCGGGCTTAGCCTTGACGATGGCGGTCATCAGAGCGTTGAGGTTGTCAGAGAGCTTCTCAGCGCCGAAGGAGACCTTGCCGATGGGGCAGTGGATGATGTTGGTCTTGTCCAGACGGTACTCCACCTTACCGGCCTTGATCTCGTTGACAGCCTGGGTCACGTTGGGGGTCACGGTGCCAGCCTTGGGGGAGGGCATCAGGCCCTTGGGGCCCAGAACCTTACCCAGACGGCCAACCACGCCCATCATGTCGGGGGTAGCCACGACCACGTCGAAGTCGAACCAGTTTTCCTTCTGGATCTTCTCCACCATGTCCATATCGCCCACGAAGTCGGCGCCAGCGGCACGGGCCTCCTCGGCCTTGTCGCCCTTGGCGAAGACCAGCACGCGGGCAGTCTTGCCGGTGCCGTGGGGGAGAACGATGGCGCCGCGCACCTGCTGGTCAGCGTGACGGGAGTCAACGCCCAACTTCACGTGCAGCTCCACGGTCTCGTCGAACTTGGCGGTGGCGGTCTTGATGACCAGCTCCATGGCCTCGTTCACATCATACTGAGCAGCGCGGTCGATGAGCTTGGCGCTGTCCACATACTTCTTACCCTTAGTTGCCATTGCTTATGTCCTCCTTTCCCTTACTCTTCCACCAGAACGCCCATGGAACGGGCAGTGCCGGCGATCATGCTCATGGCGCTCTCCAGGCTGGAGGCGTTCAGGTCGGGCATCTTGGTCTCGGCGATCTTCTGCAGATCGGCCTTGCTCAGGGTAGCCACCTTGGTCTTGTTGGGCACGCCGGAGCCGGACTCAATGCCACAGGCCTTCTTGATGAGCACGGGGGCGGGGGGGGTCTTGGTCACGAAGGTGAAGGAACGGTCGGCATACACGGTGATGACCACGGGGATGATCAGGCCCATGTCCTTCTTGGTGCGCTCGTTGAACTCCTTGGTGAACGCGGCGATGTTCACGCCGTGCTGACCCAGAGCAGGACCAACAGGGGGGGCGGGAGTTGCCTGACCGGCGGGGATCTGAAGCTTTACATATCCAGTAACTTTCTGTGCCATTTGAAACAGCACCTCCTACATAAAATGTGGTGGTGACGGAGCCGCTTTGTGCTCCTCCCACGGTTTGCGACGGAAGCGTTCCGTCAGTTGAGAGGCTCGACCTGATCCAGTTCCAGTTCCACGGGAGTCTCCCGTCCGAACATGGACACGACCACCCGAACCTTGCTGCGCTCGGTGTCGATTTCCTCCACGGTGCCAATGAAGGATTCCAAGGCACCATCGGTAATTTTCACGTTGTCACCCACGGCATAGGACACCATGACCTCACGCTTCTCCACACCCAGAGCGGCGATTTCCTCGTCGGTGAGGGGGATAGCCTTGTTGGCAGAGCCCACGAATCCGGTGACGCCACGGATGTTGCGCACCAGGTGCCAGGTCTCATCGGTCATGACCATTTTGACCAGCACATAGCCGGGGAACACTTTGCGCTCCACGGTCTTGGGGCCGTTGTCGGTGATCTCAGTGACGGTCTCCATGGGGATGGAGACCTCGGCAATGACGTCGTGCATGTTGCGGTTTTCCACGGCCTGCTCAATGGAGACGGCTACGGTGTTCTCATAGCCAGAGTAGGTGTGGGCCACATACCATTTCATTTCCTCAGCCATTGTGTTGACCTCTTAAGCGAAGAGCTTGAGCAGAGCTTCAACCACCTGGCGAGCAATCCAGTCGAAGACCCAGATGAACACGCCGACCAGGAGCACGCAGACAATCACGGTGCCTACGTTCTTCAGGGTATCCTTGCCGGAGGGCCAAGTGACCTTCTTCAGCTCACCCTTCAAGTCCTTCACCCAACGGGCGAGACGGTTCGGCTTTTTGTCCTTCTTCTTCGCAGCAGTCTTGGCCTTCTTGTCGGCGGAGCTTACGGACTCCTTGCCAGCGACGACCTCATCACGCTTGTTCAGTTCAGACATTCTTGTACCCTTCTTTCTTTGAGCGAGGGCTCATTACTTGGTTTCGGTGTGCAGAGTGTGCTTTCTGCAGAAGGGGCAGTACTTGTTGAGCTCCAGACGCTCAGTGGTGTTGCGCTTGTTTTTGTTGGTGTTGTAGTTACGCTGCTTGCACTCAGAACAACGCAGGGTAATCTTCACACGGCTACCGGCTTTCGCCATTCTCGGCACCTCCTTTTGAATTTGCCGCCCGGCAACAAAAAACGCCGGAACGGCCATGGCCAATTCCAGCGCTTCAAAAGGGTGCCGGGGCACCCTACATCTGCTACGGGAAACCGGCCTTTGCCTCCCTGTGACCCTATCGGTGAGGGGAGAGGGTTTTTGTGTTCATCCCGTAAAAATGCGCACAAAAAGAAAGCCCTGCTCACAGGTGCATCCAGCATATCACAGGGGTGAGGGGTTGTCAAGAGAAAATTTATCCTTTATAATCGTTTTACCAAACAATCAGGAGGACGAACCTATGCGAGTGATGGCGGTGGACTACGGAGACGCCCGGACCGGGGTGGCCATTTCCGATGCCTTGGGGATGCTGGCGGGATTCACCACGGTGATTCACAGCCGGAAGGCGGACCAGGTGGCCCAGGAGATCGGCAAGCTGGTAAGCGAGCACCGGGTGGAGGAGCTGGTCATGGGCTTTCCCCGGAACATGGACGGCACGGAGGGCCCCCGGGCAGAGCTGTACCGGGCCTTTGCCCAGCAGCTTCAGGAGGTGACGGGGATGGAGGTACACCTGTGGGACGAGCGGCGCACCACCATTGAGGCCCACCAGATTCTCCACGCCTCGGGGAAGAAGATGAAACAGCACAAAAAGAATGTGGACGCCGTGGCCGCTACCTTAATATTAGAGGGGTATCTCAATAAGCTGCGGCGCAAATGATTTGATAAGAAATAAGTAAAGTTAGAGTAGTGTTTATTCTGAATATTTAATTTTGCGGTTTGGGAGAAAATGTAATGAATGTGAAGCCACGAATTTTTATTGGTTCCTCTGCAGAAAGCAAGGAATTTGCAGAGGTGGTTTCTCGCTATTTAGGTCGAAAATATGAGTGTGTTGTGTGGTCAAATTGTTTCTTTGACTTAAATGCAACGACCTATGAGACCTTGGCTAGAAAGGCGATAATTTTCGATTACGCAGTTTATATTGGCGGAAAAGATGACTTTGTCATACGCAAGCAAGATGGAAGCACCAAGTATGCACCACGTGATAATGTTTATCTGGAATTTGGCCTATATGCTGGGATTCTTTCCCCAGCTAGAAGTTTTTTCTTAGTTCACAAGGAGTGCAGAATTGCTACAGATTTATTAGGAGTAACAGTAGCTCTGTTTCATGATAAAAAATCTATTCAGGCTTGCTGTAAACAGGTGGATCGCTCAATTGAGAGAGAATGCCGGAAAAACCGCATTCAGCTTCTTCCATCTACAAGCTTAGCTATGGGATATTATACTAACTTTTTGTGTCAAATAAAAAATGCTGTACTCGATAGGAAAGACAACTTCATAGATGGGTGGAGTTATGATGAAAAGAAGAAAAATCTGCGCATTGAAGTTGTACTTCCGGATGATGTTTATGTAGACTGGCAGAGCTGGGCAGATAGATATGCCAAACACAATGGATTGTGCAGGGTGTCATTTAATGGAAGTACACGGACAATGGGTATTTTAATGGATAAAGATACATTTGATGCAACTGGAGTTTTGAGAGTTATGGATGTTCCACAGACGCTCCGTGCCTCTTTTGCAGCGGTAGATTTGGTATTGGGGCAAGATTATCTCGGAGAAGATGAAGTAGCACAATTGGCTAAGGAAAATGAAGTAAGAAATTTTTGCGCAACATTGAAGAATTTAATAAAAAAAGATGCATATTTATCTGAGATTGTTGAGATATCTATGGTGAATGCCCATTTTTGAAAAACTAGTTTCGCATTTAGTTTAGTTCAGTTTACAAGGAACTACACGCAGACCGTGAAACGGGTTGCTGACAACAAACGGCGGTATGCTCCCGGAGAGGGCAGCATACCGCCTGTTTTGTTGTCTGGGGTTTCCAAAGGGGTTCTCCCTTTGGCACACGACTTTGCTTGCAAAGTGTAGTGTGTTATACCTGCTGGCGTGGCTGACGGGGGAAACGGGGTGCGGTGCTTTATGCGCCCCGTTTGCTCCGGCAGGAAAACAGGCTGAATTTTCGCGAATGGGAATGAGCGAAAAGCCGGGCTGTTTTTAAAGAACGGCGGCAGGTATATGAAAGCCCCCCCTCGTCCTACGCTCCGACTTGTGGACAAAGTGTCCCGAAGTTGTGGCCACACTCCCGGAAAAGTAGCAGGACAGCGGGCAACCGTCAAGGCTGAAATGAACGGGTTTACACCCGGCCTTGACCGCTGCCCACTGTCCCGCTGAACAAGCAGACAAGGCGGCCAATCCCTCAAAGTGCTTGGCCGCACTCTCTTTCATTTTGGAGCATTCTTTTCCTCAAAATTGAAATGGGCGGGAAGCCCTTTTGTGGCTTTGCTATTTCCCCGATAAACTGGGAGTTGTTGTGCAAGACATTATATTTTTCTATTTTCTATTATGAGCAATGCTGTAAATATAATTTCAAAAACAAGCATCATTAACGCTAATATCAAACGTGTAGAATTACATCCAACAATCAATGAAGCTATAGGGATAAGAACTGACATAATCATGTAAGTTTTTGATTTATATAACCAGCTATATGGTAACAAATGCGCCCCAAAAATCATAGCAATAACCATTAGCATTTTTTCTGGTACTGTTGGATAAATCCACATTGCAATCAATAAATATAAGATTTGATTTATCGAAAATAATATACCTAGATTATTCAGTGGATTGCTTTTGTCCTGAAATTGGATCTTTAATAATTTGGACATCAAAAATGCTAAAGGCAATAGTGGTGCGGTACAACAAAATGTTAGCAAATTCTTGGTAAGAATCGGTAAATCTAAGAATTGTACCATCATCACCAAAAGCCAAATCACAATAGAAGCTGAAATAAAATGAATACCTCTCTTTTGCTTGATAGCACAATCTATTCTTAAATCCTCTAAATTCATAACACGTTTTTCCTCCACAAATTCAAATTTAACGCTTTCTTTGCTTATATATAACAACAGCAAACCAACTGGCTATAATGAACATCATTATTCCTCGAACAATCTCCGCAATCAACAATTCTTTGCCGTTCATCACTACGATTTTAGTTTCAAAATCAAAGAGAAAATGCACCAGAAATACAGGAATGATATTGGAGGATATTATAGTCATCTCCATTGCAAGCCAACCAAAAATAAAAGCATTCAGTACGGTTAAAGCAATCTCAAATACATTACTTCCTGTGAATGCGGTAGCAACATGCCCAATGCCAAAAATAAGCGTAGACCATAACACAATTCCTTTCGTCGAAAATTCTTCTTTTAGATATCGGGGTATTATCCCTCTGAAGTATACTTCCTCCGATATTCCTACAAACAGGTACAGAAACAAACTTCCTATCACGTATCCAATTGATTTTACATAGAATCCTTTAATGGCTACTGGAAGAAAAATAACAAGAAGAGGGATAAAAAATAACACTCTTTTGCAACCTTTAAAATCAAACTTTGCAAATCCAACCTCTCTCCATTGCCACTTACCTCTAAAAACAAAAATAGTAGGGGGAATTAAAGCTAATGCCATAAAAGTTCCTTGTAAAAATAGTGTTGTAACAGTATCTAAAGCTAAAATTACCGATATTGTTCCTGATGCAATTGGAAATAACAAAACCACAAAACACCATAATAATGATTTACATATCGCCAACACTTTATATTTCATAATTAATTTCCTTTTCTATTGAGTCCTACAAATTAGAATTTGTCGCTCTCTTACTTTCTCCCCCGCTGCGGGTTTGGATTTTTCAGCAAATCCGACTTCTGCGCAATCTTTTTCAGCCACTTCTTTTCTTCCTCTGGCAGTTTCCCATAGTTCAGTTTGAGCCGCTTGCAGATAAAGGCCATCGCCGCCTGCTCCGGGTCGCTGTCCTCTCTGGTGGTTTCCTCTGCGGTCTGCAAGAAATCTTCCAGTGGGTTGTCCTCCGGGACGCTGAAAAAATCGTCCTTATGGGCTTCCCGCAGGTCGAGGGCTATCTTGTTTATGTCCTGCTGTATCACATAGCGGTCAAAGCTGTCGTCGTCAATATGGGCGGCGATAAGCTGCCTTAACTGCGGGTCAGTCAAGCCGGGATTGTGCTGTTTCATAATCGTTGCGCTCACAGCGTCCACAATGGCGTTTGCGCTCTGCACCTGCTTTCCCGCTATGCCGTTCACATAGATTTCAAGGTCGGCCATGAGCCGGGGAAAATCCGGGTGTGTCGCCAGCTCACACAAAAGAGAATTGTCCACCAGCCCGCTTTTCAATAGTTCTATCGTGTCATCACTCAAACGCAGGTCTGCAAAATCGGCGTTTGGGTGATTTTTTGTCTCAGAACGGCACAGCAGATAATCAACGGTCACTTCGTAAAACTTTGCGAGCTGGATAAGGGCATAGTGGCTGATGTCTTTGAACTTGTCCCCCTCATAACTGCCCAAAGCAGACTTGGAGAGATGGGTCTGCTCCGCAAGCTGCTCCAGCGTCAAGCCACGCTCCACACGCAGGCCTTTCAGCCGTTCTTGTATGGATAGTTCCATGCTCTCCCTCCTTGTCTGCCCGATAAATGGGAAGTTAATGTTTCGATAGAAATTCAATGATACTTTCACTTATTGCTTTGTATTCGTAGTCGTGAACATAATGCGGGCAGTTTAATTCTATATATTCCCCTTCATCAATCTGTGATATATATTCTATAGGGATTTCCCGCCATGTTTCTTTATCGAATCCCGTTCCGCCAGAACCGTCCGAAATAAATAACAGCATTGGAAGCTGCGGGGTTCCCATGTTATGCACTGTTTCAGCGTTTTCCTTCACCCATTCAGTTTCATTTATCATAGTTACAGTTGCCGTCCGACTGTAGAAAACTGCTTTATAGATTTCTTTTTCTTTCTCCGATAATGTGCCGTACTTTACGGCATCGCTGTCCGAAAGCCCAGGAATAAAACGAGTGGCACCTATGTTTGCCGCCCAACTTGCAATACGCATAAGCGGAATATTTATGTTCATGCTTCCATAATACTCTGGAACTGCCATATCAAGCCCAATAATTGCAGACACCTCATCAGGATATTTTTGCGCCCAATATAATGCTTCAAGCCCTGACATAGAGTGCGGGCATAGGATATAAGGTGCGGTTAATCCCGCTGATGTAAGCGCTGCCCTTGTATCTTCAAGTATGGAATCAATATCTCTGTTTTTATCGACAACATCACTGAAACCATATCCAAATTTTTCTACAACGGCAATCTGATATTTATCACTTAAAAGAGAATAGAGAGATTTGAAATCCAGTATGGGAGAACAAGTCCCCCCACCCGACATAAAAACAAGCGTTGTATCACCTGTGCCTTCAATATAGACGCTCATATTGTGTCCATCAACTTCAACCATCTTTCCTAACGGCAAACGCAATTCATTTTCTCCTTTTAAATGGATTTGATGATTGATGTATATAATAAGCAGCAATATAAGCATTGCAACAATCACAGTAAAAAATATTTTCATAACTCTTTTTCTCTTTCTCATAGTATTCCTCATCTCTGCTTTCTTTCACTAAATCCCGCTTTGTCTCTTTGTACTTATACCACAATTCCGAGAGCGTGGAAATAGCCTATTTTTTAAGCCGGTTTCCCACCTTTCGGATATACGGGACGGGCGGTCATTTAGGTGTAGACTTATGAGTATCTTCAATCCGTCCGGCAGGCAATATCTCCGCTGCACAAAACGGCTGGACAATAAAAGCTGTCCGGGCTGTGGGAAAATCATCACTTCCGAACTGGAAGCGGTGGTTTACCAGCAGATGGTGAAGAAGCTGGAAAAGCACAAGACGCTGACGGGCAGGAAGAAAGCGGTAAAGGCCAATCCCAAAATCGCCGCCCTGCAAGTGGAGCTTCTCCATGTGGACAGCGAGATTGAAAAGCTGGTGGACAGTCTGACGGGCGCAAACAATGTCCTGCTCTCCTATGTGAATGTGAAGATAGCGGAACTGGACGGACGCAAACAGGAACTTGTGAAGCAGATAGCCGAGTTGACGGTGGGAGCCATCAGCCCGGAACAGGTCAATCAGATTTCCGGCTACCTCGACACATGGGACAATGTATCCTTTGATGACAAGCGGCGGGTGGTGGATTTGATGATTACCACCGTTGCCGCCACAAGCGACAGCTTGAACATTACATGGAAAATCTGACGGGCGGCACACCTCCCGTCAGACCATTACCCTGTGTAGTTCCTTGTAAACTGTACTTTGCCTCTATATAAGAAATAACGTAAAAGTCAACCCCGCGAGGGGTTGACTTTTTATATCTATTGTATTATAATCCATAATACAAACAAGACAAAGAGAGGACGGTGAACCCTCATGCTGCTGCAATTGGATTTCAACAGTGAGCGACCCATTTACCAACAGATTCGGGACCAGATTGTGGTGGGCATTGCCCAGGGGGTCTTATCCCCGGGGGAGAAGCTGCCCACGGTGCGGGCTCTGGCCGATGAGGCCGGGGTGAACATGATGACGGTGAGCAAGGCCTACCAGCTTCTGAAACAGGAGGGGTACATCACCACCGACCGGAGAAGCGGGACTGTGGTCAGTGCCCGAGAGGGGGCCCAGACCGTGCCGGAGCAGACGGTTGGGCGGTTGAAGCTGGCCGTGTCCGAGCTGCGGGTGGCCGGGTGGCAGAAGGAGCAGGTGCTGGAACTGTGCCAGAAGCTATATGAACAGGAGGGGTGACTATGATCGTTCGGTTGATTCTTTGGGCGTGTGGAATTATCATCATACCGCTGATGTTTTGGCAGCTCAACAACGAGACCAAGTTTAAAAAGAACATTGCCCTAGGGGTCACGCTGCCCTATGTGGGCCGCACCCACCCCCAGACCGTGGAGCTGCTGAACCGGTTCCGCCGTATTCTGCGGTGGATCTGTCTGGGCTTGCTGGTATCGGTGGTGGTGTTAGTGCTTTTGCCCATGTCCACGGGGCTGTCCCTGACCGTGTGGCTGATTTGGATTGATGTGGCCATGGTGCTGCCCTTTATCCCCTATGTGAAGTACCACAAAAAGCTCAAGGCGCTGAAACAGGAACAGGGCTGGTACCCGGAGGTGCCCCGCACCCATGTGGTGAACCTCACCGCCGCGGCTCAGGCGGAGAAGCCCATCTCGCCCGTTCAGTTTTTGCTTCCCCTGGTGGTGAGTTTGGCGCCTCTGGTGTGGGGCATCGTGCAGCAGGATTGGCTGATGACCGCCCTGTTTCTCACCGGGCCGGTGTGTGTGCTGCTGTTCTGGGCCCTGTATCAGTGGGCCATGCGGCGGCGGGCGGAGACGGTGGACGAAAATGAGAGCCTCACCCAGACCCTCACCCGCATCCGCCGGAGAGCCTGGCGGCGGAGCTGGGTGTGGGGCAGCTGGTTTATGGCGGGGGTCAACCTGGCCATGTGGTTGTCCCTGTCCCACCCGGTTTGGGGCCTGGTGGTGATGTTGGCCCTCACCGTCCTCTTTCTGGTGCTGGCGGTGGGGCTGGAGTTCCACCTGCGCCACCAGCAGGAGCGGCTCACCGCCCAGAGCGGCCAGACCTACTATGTGGACGAGGACGAAAAGTGGATTTGGGGCATGTTCTACTATGACCCCAACGACACCCACTTGGTGGTCAACAACCGCATCGGCATGAACACCACCGTGAACCTGGCCAAGAAAAGCGGCCGGGTCATCATGGGAGCTACAGCGGTTCTGATGCTCCTGATGCCCCTGTTCGGTGTGTGGCTGATGGCGGAGGAGCGGGCGCCTGTGACCCTCACCCTCACCGATACCGCCCTGGTGGCAGAGCACGGCTGGGATCACTATGAGATTCCCCTGGCGGACGTGGACCAGGTGCAGCTGCTGCAAGAGGAGCCGGAGGGGCTGCGGCGCATTGCTGGTACGGCCATGGACAACGTATATAAGGGCCGCTACCAGAGCGACGAGTACGACAAAATCACCGTGTGCATGGACCCCCAGGAGGGGCCCTGGCTGCTCATCACCATGGACGACGGCACCGTCTATCTGGTAGGGGACGGGGCAGAGGACATGGCGGGCCTGTATGAGCAATTGAAATAAGTGGCAAAGTGTGGCGCAGGGAGCCTCCCTGCGCCACACAAATTGTGCAAGAAATACCTTGCAATTCTGCTCCTGTGTGTTAGAATAGACCGGACAACTGAATACAGTTGCGAGAAAAGCAGAAACGAAAGGAAGAAGCAAAATGCCCAAGTTCACGAAACGGGCCCTTTTGCTGCTGCTGGCCGGGGTCATGCTCTCGGCTTCACTGTACGGATGTACAGGAGGCACGAACAATAGCGCCACCCCCACAGCCTCTGCACAAACGGGCGAGTTATCCAAAGGAAACTCAGTCACGGTAGGTATCGCACAGGATTTGGACAGCCTGGACCCCCACAAGGCGGTAGCCGCGGGGACCAGTGAAGTGCTGTTCAACATCTTCGAAGGACTGATGAAAGCCAGTCCCGACGGCGGCGTCATTCCCGCTGTTGCCAGTGACTACACAGTTTCCGACGACGGACTTCAGTACACCTTTACCCTGCGGGAGGGCGTGAAGTTCCACAACGGCAACGCAGTCACCATGGAAGATGTACTATACTCCTTGGAACGCTGCGCCGGGTCAGAGAACGATGGAACGCCTCTGATTTCGGCGTTTTCTAATGTCACCAGCATGGAGGCCACCGACGACACCCATGTGGTGCTCACCCTCAAAGAGCCCAATCTGGAGTTTATCAACTCCATGACTGCCGCCATCATCCCTGCAAATTCCAGCGACACCATTGCCACCACTCCCGTCGGCACCGGTCCCTTCGCCTTCACCTCCTACACCCCCCAGCAGAGCATGGAGATGAAGAAGTTTGACGGCTACTGGGGCGAGCCCGCCCAGCTGGACCAGGTGACCTTCCGCATCATCACCGATGTGAATACCCTGGTGATGGGCTTGCAGGGCGGCACTCTGGACATGGTCATCCACCTGCCCAACTCGGTGCGCAAGGAGGTGGAGAAGCAGTTCACCGTGCTTCAGGACACCATGAAGCTGGTGCAGGCCCTGTACCTGAACAACGACGTCAAGCCCTTTGACGACGTGCGGGTGCGTCAGGCCATGTACTACGCCATCAATGTCCCTGAGATCATCGAATTTGTGTGTAACGGGGACGGCGTGGCCACTGGTACCAGCATGTACCCCGCCTACACCAAGTATTTCATGCCCGAGCTGGCGGAAAACTACCAGCAGGACCTGGAAAAGGCCAAGCAGCTGCTGGCTGAGGCCGGTTATCCCGATGGCTTTACCATGACCATCACTGTGCCCTCCAACTACACCCAGCACGTGGAGACCGCTGAGGTGGTCTCCCAGCAGCTGGCTCAGGTGGGCATCACCGCCAACCTCAACCCCATCGAGTGGGAGAGCTGGGTCAGCGATGTGTACCGTGGCCGCGACTTTGAGTCCACCGTGGTGGGCATCGCCGCCAGCGACATGACCGGCCGGGAGATGCTGGAGCGCTACGTCAGCGACAACCAGAAGAACTTCATCAACTTCAACTCGGAGGAGTATGACCAGGTGATGGAGAAGGCCCTGACCACTCTGGACCAGGGCGAGCAGACCCAGCTTTACAAGCAGGCACAGACCATCCTCAACGAGGAGGCCGCCAGCCTGTGGATTCAGGACCTGTGCGACCTGGTGGTGATGAATCCCGCCCTGGATGGCGTGACCTTCTATGCCACCTATGTGTTGGACATGAGCACCATCCACTATAAATAAGAGACCAACGCTTTGGGGGCCGCACCTGCGGCCCCCAAATTGCAAGAGGTGAGATGTATGATGAAAACCCTGGTCAAGCGGGTGCTGCTGCTGATTGCCACCCTGCTGCTGGTGACCATCCTGGCCTTTGTGGCCTTCTCCATCATTCCCGGCGACCCCACCTCCTCCATCCTGGGGGTGGAGGCCACCCCGGAACAGATCGCAGCCCTCCGAGAGCGGCTGGGGCTGGATTTGCCCATCTGGCAGCGGTACCTCCACTGGCTGGGGGGCCTGCTCACCGGGAATCTGGGGGAGTCCTACAACTACGGCATGCCGGTGGCTCAGCTGCTGTCCACCTGCGTCACCCACACCCTCACCCTGGCGGTGCTGGCCTTTGTGCTCATTGTGGCCATCTCTCTGCCCCTGGGTATCATCGCTGCCCGGTATGAGGGGGGCGTGGTGGACCGGGTGCTCACCATCCTCAACCAGATCACCATGTCGGTGCCCAACTTTGTGGCGGGTATCTTGCTGGTGTATGTGTTCGGACTGGTGCTGCGCCTGTTCCAGCCCGGGGCCATTGTCACCCCCCAGGCCGGCTGGGGCCCCTATCTGTGGTACATGCTCTTTCCCGCCCTGGCGGTGGCCCTGCCCCGGTCGGCCATGACCGTGAAAATGCTGCGGGGCTCCATCCTCAGCGAGCTGGGCCAGGACTACATCCGCACGGCGTACAGCAAGGGCAACTCCAAGACCTCGGCCCTGTGGCGGCATGTGCTGCGCAACGCCATGATTCCCGTGGTCACCTTCCTGGCCATGACGGTGGCGGACATTATGGCCGGTTCCATTGTGGTGGAGCAGGTCTTCGGCATCCCCGGCCTGGGCAAGATGCTGGTGACCTCCATCGGCAACCGGGACTATCCGGTGGTGCAGGCCATTGTGGTGCTCATCGCCACAGTGGTGGTGGTGTGCAACTTCGCCGCCGACTTGCTCTACCGGGTCATGGACCCCAGACTGAGAGGACGGTGAGGCGAGATGACAACACGCAACTGGTATGGACGGCTGGGCCTGGTGCTCACCGTGCTCATGGTGGGCTTTGCCGGGGTGGGTATGTTCTGGACCCCCTATGAGCCCACCGCCATGGTGGGAGCGGACCGGTATGCCGCCCCCTCTCTGGCCCACCCCTTCGGCTGCGATCAGCTGGGCCGGGACATCCTGTCCCGCACCATGGAGGGAGCGGGCAGCACCCTGATGATTGCCCTGGCCGTGTTGGCCATCGGCTTTGTGGCCGGACTGCTCATCGGCGCCTTCTGCGGCTACTTCGGAGGCGTGGTGGACGCCCTGGTCATGCGAATTTGTGACGCCCTGGCCGCCTTCCCCAGCATTCTGCTGGCTCTGGTGGTGTTGGCGGTGATTGGCCCGGGCAAGTATAACGTCATCGGAGCTTTGGGCATTCTCTTCATCCCCAGCTTTGCCCGCCTGGTGCGGGGGGAGTTCCTCAAGGTCCGGGACCGGGACTTTGTGCGCTCGGCCCGGCTCATGGGGGTGTACAATGGACGCATCCTCTTTGTCCACATCCTGCCCAACACCTGGCCCACCCTGTTGTCGGGGCTCACCATCGGCTTTAACAATGCGGTGCTCTCCGAGGCGTCCATGAGCTATCTGAGCATTGGCGTCACCGCCCCCGACGTGAGCCTGGGACGGATGCTCAACGAGGCCCAGGCGGTGTGGTCCACCGCCCCCTGGTGTATGCTCTGTCCTGCCCTGGTGGTGGTGCTCACCATCCTGGGCGTGAGTTTGCTGGGTGAGGGCCTGCGGGAAAGGATGGCGGCATGATGTTACAGATTGAACATTTGAAAATTGCATTTCCCAACCCCAAGGGTCATTTCGAGGCGGTGAAGGACTTCTCCCTCCATGTGGAGGAGGGCCAAGTCATCGGCATTGTGGGAGAGTCCGGCTCAGGCAAGTCCATGACCGCCCACGCCATTATGGGCCTGCTGGACCGCAAGAGCGTCCAGGTCTCCGGCTCCATCCGCTTTGAGGGGGTGGAACTGCTGGACCTCACCCGAAGCCAGATGCGCAGCTATCAGGGCAAGGACCTGTCCATCATCTTCCAGGAGCCCATGACCAGCCTCAACCCCACCATGAAGATTGGACCCCAGGTGGAGGAGGCCCTGCGCATTCACACCAAGATGCCTCCCAAGGAGCGCAAACAGCGGGCTCTGGAGGCCATGGCCCT
This sequence comes from Pseudoflavonifractor sp. An44, assembly GCF_002161675.1. Lineage (GTDB taxonomy): Bacteria > Bacillota > Clostridia > Oscillospirales > Oscillospiraceae > Enterenecus > Enterenecus faecium. The sequence goes on along the minus strand of NZ_NFIH01000006.1, from coordinate 11,439 downwards.
GGCCGGGCTGCCCAATGGGGAGCAGCTGTACCACCAGTACCCCCACCAGCTGTCTGGCGGTATGCGCCAGCGGGTGATGATTGCCGCCGCCCTGGTGCTGCGGCCCAAGCTGCTCATCGCCGATGAGCCCACCACCGCCCTGGATGTCACCATCCAGGCACAGATTCTGGACACCCTCAAGGAGATCAACCGGAAAGAGGGCATCGCCATTTTGTTCATCTCCCACGACCTGGGTGTCATCCGGGCCCTGTGCCACCACGTGGTGGTGATGCAGCAGGGGGAGATCGTGGAGGCAGGGGACGTGGAGCAGGTGTTCCACCACCCGCAGCAGGCGTATACTCAGCGGCTCATCGCCTCCCGCCCCACCCGAACCAAACTGAAAGCAGGTGGCAGCCATGGCTGAGAAACCAATGGTAAACATCCAGGGCCTCAACAGCTACTATGGAAAGGGCAAGGAGCGCAAGCAGGTGCTGCGCAACGTCTCCCTCACCCTGGACCCCGGCGAGGTGCTGGGCATTGTGGGAGAGTCCGGCTCCGGTAAATCCACCCTGGCCAAGTGTCTGTTGGGGGTGGTGAAGGACACCGAGGGTACCTTGGAGGTCAACGCCTTCCGGCCTCAGATGGTGTTCCAGGACCCCTACGGCTCCCTCAACCCCGCCAAGTCGGTGGGCTGGTTTCTGGAGGAGCCCCTGCGGGTGCTAGGGGTGAAGGACAAGAAGGAGCGGAAGGCCCAGGCCATTGACATGCTGCAGCAGGTGGGCCTGGGGGAGGAGCACTATTCCCGCCGCCCCTCCCAGCTCTCCGGCGGTCAGCGTCAGCGGGTGGCCATCGCCGCCGCCCTCATCGGGGGCAGCCGCCTCATTGTGCTGGACGAGCCGGTGTCCGCTTTGGACGTGACCATGCAGGCCCAAATCCTCCAGCTGCTGGTGGACTTGAAGGCCAAGTTCCGCCTGTCCTACCTGTTCATCTCCCACGACCTGGCGGTGGTCTATCAGATCTGCGACCGGGTGGCGGTGATGTACCAGGGGGAGATTGTGGAACAGGGGGACGTGGACACCATCTACGACAACCCCCAGCACGACTACACCAAGAAATTGCTCCAGGCCTCTCTGGCTCTGGAAGAATAAACGCATGGGCGGACGGCCTTTCGAGGCCGTCCGCCCATGCGTTTTGTGTGGTTAGACCCGTCGGTACCCCAGCAGATACCCTGCAAAGTAGACCACCCAGGCCAGGGCGCAGCCCATCACCGGGGCAATGCACCAGTAGCCAAAGAGGACCAGGCCCATGACCGTCCATTCAGTGAGACAGAGCCACACCAGACCCACTCCGGCCAGGATGCCCAGGGGGAGGAGGATGCACACCGGGGTGGAGCGGGTGCGGCACAGCACCAGCTGCAACAGAAACATGGGGATGAAATGGAAATAGAACAGCAGGCCCTGGTGCCAGATGTATACATGGATGGGTAAGTGCCAAAAGGCGGCGACAAAGACCACGGCATATACCGCCGCCGTCACCCAGAGCAGCCGGAACAATATGCGGTTGGTGTTGGGATTCCAGGTTTTCATAACGATGCCCCCTTTCCTTGGTATCTTTAGAATACCAGAGGGAAAGGGGGCTGTATAGAGCTATGGGATAGGTGGACGGCTGGACGGGATAGGTGGTCTTTAGCGGGTCTCTTTCAGCGATGTGGTCTGGAGTCCAACCAATCCTTCATGCGATTATACTGATTTTGAAAACGTATCTCTTCTTCAATACGTTGTTGGTTGTATTGCATAATTGCATGATGCTGGCGATTTTCATTTCCAATGCCGCAAACATAACTAGTAAGCTCCTTGATCGCAGCGTTGGAATCCATTAACGCTTGCTTCAATTCAGCTTGCCGTTCATTCAATATCTCTAGCTGTTCGATAACCTGATCCAACTTTGCGATGATCATTTTTTGGAATACTTCCCATTCGTAAAGGCGGTAACATCCATCTGGACCCTCTAGTTCACTGCACATCCCTGTGCTTAAATAATGATAGAACGAGGCGATTGGAATGATATCACGATAGGATTTATGAATAATATTTAATCCGTAATATTTTTTAAGTAAAGACTCTGTTTTCACTCTAAGTTGATGTATTGTTGCCAGATCAGGTTCTATTTCGGCAATTCTACGCTCTGACATCTCCCGTTCCAGGTCTCGCTTTTTCTGATATTCTTCACACGCCTGGGAGAATTTAAGTTCTGCTTCCTGCTTTGCTTTTTTCAAGCGTTCATCATATTCGCGTTCTTTTTTGGAAGATGTATGAAGCGTTCCCATTACGCCTGCGCCTGCAATTAACAGACCGATGACCAGCGGAGCTACTTCCTGCTGATCGAAACCGAGAAATAAAATCAATGCGCCCATCACTATAAGAAACCCATAGCAAACGTTTGCAAAAGAGTTGCTCGGATTATTGGGGGCTACCTCTACTCTAACCTGTTCTTTCTCTGGAAGGGGGATTGTGCTGGTGTTTGCCAGCCGATTTATTTCCCTCTTTAAATAGGATTCTGTAGTTCGTAGTGTGCGCTTGTGGGTTTCCAATGTCAAAATAGTGGATACATATTTCGTCAAGTCTTTTCTAGTAATCTCCAATTCATATCACTGTCCTTTAACCATATATTTCGATTTATAAGCTATTGGCGCAAGATATATTTTGATTTTGAAGAGTAGCGGTATGTAATTTATGGAAAAATATATGTATAATATAAGCTATTTACCGTGATATTGTCAATAGTGTCTTAATCACTTCTTAAAAACGAGATTATTATCAAAAATATATTCGTTTAAAATTGCCTTAGATGGTTTTAACCCCTTTCCTTAGAATCATTGTGATACCAAGGAAAGGGGTTAAAATCAAGTCATATGGAAGATGGTCTCAGCGGGACTCTTTCAGCAGCAGCACCGACTCATAGGGCCGCAGCGTCCACTGGGCTTTGGGCTCACTGTCCGAGTAGTTGGACAGCAGGACCCGGTATCCACCCAGCGCCACGGGAGCCGTCCACACGCACTCTTTGCGGTAGAAGTTGCTGACACAGATCAGCTCCTGGCCCTGGTACTTGCGCTGATAGGCCAGCACGGCGGGGTGGCCCGGGGTGAGGGGGGTGAAGTCCCCCTGAGCGAACACGTCGTACTCGTGGCGCAGGCGGATGAGGGCCTGATAGTGGGCGAAGATGGAGTCTTTGTCCTCCACCTGGTAATGGTGGCGGTGTTGGGATTGACGGAAATCCAGGGCTCCCCGGTGGTAAAGCCGCCCTGGGCGGTGGCGTCCCACTGCATGGGGGTGCGGCTGTTGTCCCGGGAGTGGACCTTGAGGATGTTGTACACGCTCTCCTCGCTCATGCCCTTGTCCCGGAGAATCTGGAAGTGGTTGAGGCTCTCCACATCCCGGTACTGGTCCAGACTGGTGAAGTTGGCGTTGGTCATGCCCAGCTCCTCCCCCTGGTAGACGTAGGGGGTGCCCCGCATGGCGTGGACGATGTTGGCCAGCATCTTGGCGGACTCCTTCCAGTACGCCCCCTCGTCGCCGAACCGGGACACCACCCGGGGCTGGTCGTGGTTGCACCAGAACACGGCGTTCCAGGCGTTGTGGGCGGCCATGCCCTCCTGCCAGGAGAAGAGAATGTCCTTGAGCTTGCCGAAGTCGGTGGGCACCAGCACCCACTTGTCGTTGCCCATGAAGTCCACCTTCAGGTGGTGGAAGGAGAAGACCATGGACAGCTCGCCGCAGTCTGCCCCGGCGTAGCGGAAGCAGTTCTCCATAGAGGTGGAGGACAAGCGGGGCAAGATCCGCAAGCGCCGCACCCATGAGGGGGAGCGCAATATGTTCTCCGGCCTTCTGGTCTGTGCCGATTGCGGACACAACCTGCACTTCCATTTCAATCAGGGCAACCCCGACATCAAGTATTTCAACTGCTCCAACTACAAGGGCAATCGTGGGAGCTGCACTTCCACCCATTATGTCCGCGTGGACTTCCTGGAGCAGGTAGTGCTGGGCGAGATCCGGCGGCTGACCAAGTTCGCCAGCCAGTTTGAGGATGAGTTCGTGAAGGCTGTGATCGGCCATTCCCAGCAGGCGGAGGCCACCGACCGAAAGCTGAAGGAGAAGGAGCTGAAAGCCCTGCAAGCCCGCGATGAGGAACTGGATGGCCTGTTCGAGAGGATCTATGAGGACAATGCTTCCGGCAAACTCTCCGATGACCGTTTCGCCAGAATGTCGAGGCGGTATGAGGAGGAGCAGAAGGAATTGGCGGAGAAGATCAAGGCGCTCCGCGCCGAGATCGACAAGCAGAACAGCCAGTCCATGACCACGGATATGTTCATCTCCCTGGTCCGCAAATACACCCGCGCCCGTAAGCTGACGCCCCGGATGCTCAACGAGCTCATCGAGAAGATCGAGGTATTCAACGCCGAGAAGGTAGACGGAGTGTGGGAGCAGCGGCTCCGTATCCACTACAACTGCGTGGGTGCCATCGAGATCCCCGACCTCATCCCGCTGCCCGCCCCGGAGGTGTCCGTAAACACAAGAAAGGGCGTAGTCGTCAACTACGCCCCATCCACCATCGCCGGATGAAAACAAAAGAAAAAGACGAGTGTTCTTACAGCTTTTCAAATGCTATAAGAACACTCGTCATGGTCCGAGTGACAGGACTTGAACCTATGGCCCCCAGAGCTGACGCTCTAGAGGCCATAGGGCGGCGGATTTTATGTGCCTGACGGCACCAAGAGGCCGCAGGTTCACCACCCCGTACAAATCAAAAGAGAAGAGCACTGCCAACTGATGTTGACAGTGCTCTTCTCTTTTGGTCCGAGTGACAGGACTTGAACCTGCGGCCTCTTGACCCCCAGTCAAGCGCGATACCAAACTTCGCCACACCCGGATCTGAACCGAACTATGACATAATAGCACATTGTTTTTCAGATTGCAAGAGGGAAATCAAAAAAAGTTGAAAAAATTTTCGGCCATTTCCAGGGCTCCATCTGGTAAGTGGAAATCTTGCATTTTCCACTGCGGGTTTGCTATACTGTAAAAGAAACAACCACGCCAAGTTAGGAGGGAATCTCTATGGAATATAGCTGCTATACCATCTATGACCGCCACACTCTGGCCGACATGTCCCGAGCGCTGCGGAAAACCGTTCGGAAGAAGACCGCCCGTCGGTGGTGGATGGCGGGATGTCTGCTCCTGGTTTTGGGGCTGTCCCTCCTGTTGGAGCCCGGCGAACGGCTGTGGTTCAAAGCCGTGATCCTGGTGGCGGTGGTGTGCCTGTTTGTGGTGCAGGGCTGGGGCGACGGCCTCAACGCCCTGATGGCCCAACGCCGCATGTTGCCGGGGAGTGAGCTGTGCAGCAGCAGCTTCTATGGGGACCACTATGAGTGCAAAATCTCCGGCGCCACCACCAGCTGGGAGTATGGGAACATCCTGGCCATCGCGGAGACCCGGGACTATCTTGTCTTTGTGCTGGGCAAAAACCACGCCCAGGCATTTGCCAAGCGAGAGTTGAAGGGGGGCACGGTGGACTCCTTCCGCAGCTTCCTGGAGCATAAGGTGGGAAAACCCGTGGAAAAGATCGGCGGATAACCAAACAGATGACAAAAGGGGGTGACGGTTTCGTCACCCCCTCATTGTTTACTTGAGTTTGTTGTACTCCTTGTCGGAGACGGCCTCCAGCCATTCGTTGGAGCTGTTCTCACCGGGAACCTCCAGAGCCAAGTGAGAGAACCAGCTGTCGGGGGCGGCCCCGTGCCAGTGCTTGACCCCAGTGGGGATGTTTACCACATCCCCGGGGTGCAGCTCCTGGGCCTCCTTGCCCCACTCCTGATAGTAGCCACGCCCGGCCACACAGATCAGCATTTGACCGCCGCCCTGGGTGGCGTGGTGGATGTGCCAGTTGTTGCGGCAACCGGGCTCAAAGGTCACATTGAACACCCCCACCTGGCTGGTGGACAGGGGGTGCAGGTAGCTTTGGCCCACGAAATACTGGGCAAAGCCATCGTTGGGCGCGCCGATGGGGAAGACCATCTCCTGCTGATGCTGGGCTTTGCCGTCCGCGTCATCTTCCTCCGCCCACACCTCTTTGGCCATGCGGAAGGCGGCCCAGGCTTTGGGCCAGCCAGCGTAGAAGGCGGCGTGGGTGAGAATCTCGGAAATTTCCTGTCGGGTGATGCCGTTTTGCTTGGCGGTGGTCAGGTGATACTGGAAGGAGCTGTCCACCAGCCCCTGGGCCATGAGGGCCACCACGGTGACCAGGGAGCGGTCCCGAAGGGAGAGTTTGTCTTCCCGGCTCCACACCTCTCCGAACAATACATCGTCATTCAACTGGGCAAACTTGGGGGCAAACTTACCCAGAGCGTCCCGGCCTGCGGTCTGCTTTACTGCCATGTTAAAGGTCTCCTTTATACCAAATACGCGTGGAAGAAACTTGTGATCTTGTCAAAGGGAATGATGTCCTTCCGGTCATATAGATCGGTGTGGACGGCGTCGGGGATGATGAGCAACTCCTTGTTGGCGGTGTAGGGGTTGCCTTCCACCATGTGGGCGAAGGCGTCCCGGCTGAAATAGCAGGAGTGGGCCTTTTCCCCGTGGAGCATTAGAACGGCACTGCGAATCTCATTGGTGTAGTGCAGAATGGGCATGTTGACAAAGGACAGGGAAGAGGTCACGTTCCAGCCGTCATTGGAGTTGAGGGACCGCTCGGTGTACCCCCGCTGGGTCTTGTAGTAGTCGTAGTAGTCCTTGAGGAAGAAGGGGGCGTCCTCGGGCAGCGGGTCCACCACACCCCCGGCCCGGGCGTAGGTGCCGGACTGGTAGTCCTGGGTGCGCTGGGCGTTGAGGGCTTGTTTCATCTCGTACCGGGCGTCAGCGCTGTCGGTGGAGTCAAAGTAGCCCTTGGCGTTGACCCGGCTCATGTCGTACATGGTGGAGGTGACGGTGGCCTTGATGCGGGTGTCCATGGCGGCGGCGTTGAGGGCCATGCCGCCAAAGCCGCAGATACCCAGAATGCCGATCTTCTCCCCATCCACAAAGTCTCGGGTGGCCAAAAAGTCCACGGCGGCGGAGAAGTCCTCGGTGTTGATGTCGGGGGAGGCCACGTTGCGCACCGCCCCGCCGCTCTCTCCGATAAAGGAGGGGTCAAAGGCCAGAGCGGCAAAGCCACGGCTGGCCAGCTCTTCGGCGTACAGCCCGGAGCACTGCTCCTTTACCGCTCCGAAGGGGCCGGACACCGCCACAGCGGCCAGCTTACCCGTTGCATCCTGGGGCAGGTACAGGTCTCCCGCCAGCTCAATGCCGTAGCGGTTGTGGAACTTCACCTTCTCCCGGCGCACGGTGTCCCGGAGGGGGAAGGAATAACCGTTGTACTTGGATTCCATGGCGTATTCCCTCCTTACAGGTTCTTGCCCATCTGGTAGGCAGCGGCCAGCTTGTCCTGGCCCATCTCGCCGGGGTCGTTGGCGCCGCCGCCCCGGACCACGCCCGCCAGTCGGGCCCGTTCAAAGCAGGCAATCCAGCCGTTGAGGCCGTGAACAGGTCCATCCGAGGCGCTGTCCTCCTCCTCGGCGGAGGCGGTGAGCAGATAGATGTCCCGGAAGGCGTAGGCGGAGTCATACAGGGAGTTGGCCCGGTCCAGCAGGGTCTTCATCTGACCGGCCATCTCATAATAGTAGACCGGAGTGGCAAAACAGATGACATCTGCCGCCCCCATCTTCTCCACAATGGCGTTGGCGTCGTCCTCAATGACACACCGATGGGCCTCCAGACAGGCCATGCAGCCGTTGCAGAAGTGCAGCTGTTTCCCTTGCAGGGAGACAAGCTCCACCTGGTGACCGGCTTCCTGAGCGCCCTGGGCGAACTGCTGGGCCAGCAGATGGGAATTGCTGCGGGAGCGCAGGCTGGTGGAGATGACCAAAACGTGTTTCCTCATATGGGTTCCTCCTTATGTGAGTGGATCTTTGATTCTGATTCTAACACTCCAGAGATAGAATCACCAATACTTATACAGAATGCATCACCATGCTTAAAACCTATACTTGAGGAAAGGAAAGAGGTGTTGGCCTCCATCCAACGGGGGCCAACACCTCTTTGCGGTACGGTTACAGGAACAGCTCTCCCTCTTTCCGATCCGAGCAAACCTTCTTCAAGGCCACCTGTGCGGCGGTGAGCATGACGGGGTTTACCTTCCGGGCACCCTTGGGGCACACGGCCACACAGCGCATGCAGGAAATACACAGCTCCTTGTCGGTGCGGCTGGGGTCGGCGGGGTCAATGGCCTGGACGGGGCACTGCTGGGCACACAGGCCGCAGCGGTTGCAGTCCTTGGAGGGCTTGGGCACCATGCCGACTCCGCCCGCCTTTTTGTAGGGGCGGTTGCCGGGCAGCGCGGGCTGGGAGTGATCTCCGGCTTGCAGCTTATCCCAAATTTTTTGTCCAAAGTCCTGCAATTGCTGCTTGTCCTGGCTGTCTGGACGTCCGGCGGCATACTGGTGGGCGATGGAGTGTTCGGCAATGGCGGCCACTCCGGCCACCACCTGGAAGCCCGCCTGGACGGCGGCGTCCTCCAACTCCACCAGAGTGTCCTCATAGGCCCGGTTGCCATACACGCACACCAGCACCGCCCGGGCGCCGTTGCCCTGCATGGCGGTTAGACGCTGGACGGCGGGGGCGGGGACCCGGCCAGCGTAGGAGGGCACGGCAATGACAGCCACATCTTCTGCGGTTAGGGAGACATCTGAGAAGTGGGCATTGGGGTCAGTGAGGTCCAGCGAAATGGACTGGGCCTTCCAGTTCTCCACCAGCAGGTCAGCGGCCTTTTGGGTGCCGCCTGTGGGGCTGAAGGTGATTTTGTAAAGTTTTATGGTTCCATCTCCTTTTCCTTCATGCTACCACGTCAGTGGGAAAAATACAAGGCAGAGGCATGCTGGAGCAGCTGGTGGCAAAGGCCGAGGCCATGGTGGCCGAGCAGGACAAGTACGTGCAGACCGATTGGCAGCAGCTGGTGGACGCTTTGGCCCAGGCCCAGGAGCTGCTGGAAGACAGCGGCAATGCTTTGGCAGGGGATGTGGGAGAGGCCAGCGAAGCACTGTTGAACGCCATTCTGGCCCAGCGCTACAAGGCCAACAAGGAGAACCTGGAGGATATTCTGAACCAGGCTCAGGCTGTGGACCTCTCCGGTTATACCGCCCAGAGCGTGGCCGTGTTCCAGGCTGCATTGGCTGAGGCTCAGGCGGTGATGGCGGACGAGACCCTCAGCGTGGAGGATCAGGACGCGGTGGACGCCGCTGTGGAAGCGCTGGCCTCCGCCATGAACGGACTCACTGCTGAGACCACTCCCCAGCCCACTCAGACCCCTGAGGCCAGCCAGACCCCCGAGGCCACTCAGAAGCCTGTGGTGTCTGAGAAACCCGAGACCAACGTGCCCCAGACGGGGGATGCCAGCCAGCTGGCTGCCATGGTGGGCGTGCTGATGAGCAGTGCCACCGCTTTGGGCGGCGTGGCCATTGCCCGCAAGCGCCGCAACGGCTAAGCGGATCCATAGAGCATCACACAGAGTAGAAACAAAGCAGGTCGCAGTCATTGGGCTGCGACCTGCTTTTCAGTGTCCAAGGATGGGCCGTGTTTGGTGATGTGGTCACAGAAGAAATCTCACAGTTTGGGTATACTAACCTCAGACAAAGGAAAGGAGCTGACCCAAATGGCGGCGATCAATATAAATAAGGAACAATTTCAACAACTGACCCAGGGCGATCAGCCCGTGCTGGTGGATTTTTGGGCACCCTGGTGCGGCTACTGCCGCCGGATTGGCCCCGCATTTGAAAAGATTGCAGAAGAGTATGGCCAGCAGCTGGTGGTGGCCAAGGTGAACATCGACGAGGAGGCCCAGCTGGCCCAGGAGCAACAGATTGAGGTGATTCCCACCCTGGTGCTGTACCGAAACGGGGAGGCCATCTCCTCCATCGTGGCTCCCGAGTCTAAGGCCATGATTGACCAGTTCATCCGCCAAGCGTTGGAGCAGTGAGGAGGGGACGGTCATGGGCGAACACCACATCTATGATATGATCATCGTGGGCGGCGGGCCGGCCGGTTACACCGCCGCCCTGTACGGGGCCAGAGCTGGGCTGGATACTCTGGTGCTGGAAAAGCTGTCCGCCGGGGGGCAGATGGCCCTGACCCAGGACATTGACAACTATCCCGGCTTTGAGGACGGGGTGGACGGCTTTACCCTGGCGGAGAATATGCAGCATCAGGCGGAGCGATTTGGAGCTAAGACGGAGTACGCCCAGGTTTTGCGCATGAATCTCACCGGGGCGCCCAAGGAGCTGGAGACCAACGAGGGGACCTTCTACGCCAGAACCGTGGTTCTGGCCACCGGGGCCAACCCCCGGGAGCTGGGCCTGGACCAGGAGGCGGCTCTGGTGGGGAAAGGCGTGGCCTACTGCGCCGCCTGTGATGGCATGCGGTACCGGGATAAGACGGTGGTTGTGGTGGGCGGCGGAAATTCCGCCGCCGAGGACGCCCTTCTCCTCAGCCGAGTGGCTCGGAAGGTGATTTTGGTGCACCGCAGAGACACTCTGCGGGCCACCAAGGTGTACCACCAGCCTCTGATGGAGGCGGAAAACGTGGAGTTCCGGTGGAACAGCACGGTGGTGGAGTTGCTGCACGAGGACAAGGTCACCGGAGTGCGGCTCCGGGACGTGAACACCGGAGCGGAGACCACGGTGCCCTGCGACGGGGTATTTATCAGCGTGGGCAGAAAGCCCGCCACCGAATTGGTGCAGGGACAGCTGGAGCTGGACCGCGGGGGCTATGTGGTGGCGGATGAGACCACCGCCACCAACCTCCCTGGGGTGTTTGCCGTGGGCGATGTGCGCACCAAGCTGCTGCGCCAGGTGGTGACGGCAGTGGCAGACGGCGCAGTAGCCGTGCACATGGCCGAGGAATATTTGGCCGCCACCAACTAAACGTGTGTTTTGTGCAAAAAACAAGGGCCTGTTGCAAAATAGGCCAGAACAACAAAACGAGAGGCTAACCTTTTTGGGGGTTGGCCTCTCGTTTCATTTGCTGTACAATTTGTTTATGCAGACAAATTATAACAAGCAAGATCAGTGTACCGTATATGAGTGCCACGGTCAACTGGTATTTGCATTGAACTCACAAAAAATATTACCGGAGAACGCACCCGTCCGACTGGCAAGTGCCCAGCTTGAGGAACTGGATTACAGGAAACTGTATCGCACCTATTCGTCCAGAGGACGGAAATCGGCAGTGGAACCACGGGTGATGTTCATGGAACAAAGATTGAAAGCCGTGCAGGCCGCTATACCTTTGTGTGGCGCAAAAGCGTGGAGAAGCACCTGGCCAAAGTAAAGGCCCAGGTGGAACGATCTACCGGTTTTACTTCCACACAGGAATTGCGGGC
>NZ_NFIH01000052.1 GCF_002161675.1 Pseudoflavonifractor sp. An44 | reverse complement strand
GCGGAAGTTTTTCAATTTCGGTAAGCTACGCTGTCATTTTCTCAGATACACGGGTTTGAAGCCGTCCGTGTTCCCGCTTCATCCACAGCTTTTTCAGGTTGAAGGCTAAAGCGAGAAAGAACATTTCAGTCCGTACGTTTGCCTTTCCAGTAGTTAGAAAGCGGCGGAACCCAAAGTCGTTTTTTAGAAGTGCAAAGGCTCCCTCCGCCTGAATGGAGCGGCACAGCCGAAGATGTATCCCCCGTGGTGTGGTAATATTTTCAGTTGCCGTAGCTCGCTTTTCCCAGAAGGTCTTTTTCAGTGCGATCTCTTTGGGCTTAGTTGGATCCTTGGCTCGGCAGCACTGGGAACGGCACGGGCAGCCATCGCAGTTTTCGCAGCAATACCACGCAGTGGAAACCAACTGTCCGTCTTGAACTTCGGTACACTCCCGCCGCAGAAATAGCCGGCGGCCTTGCGCACAGATAAAACAGTCTTCTTCCTGGTCATATTCCATGTTCTCCACTCGCCCAACTTGTTTCTTAAACTTTTTGCTGCGTCGTTGCTCATAGTTCGT
>NZ_NFIH01000051.1 GCF_002161675.1 Pseudoflavonifractor sp. An44 | reverse complement strand
ATCCTGAGCCAGGATCAAACTCTCAATAAAATGGTATCTAAACGGTTTTCACCGCTTAAATCAATTTTATTGAAGCTAATCTCTTAACTTCAAAGATATGAATTGATGAGACCCTTCATGTCTCTGTGTTACCAGTTTCCATGAAGGACTCTTGTGTCCTTCTGGTGCTTTTCGTGTTTCTCATTGTTTAATTTACAAGGTACAAACCGCTCACCGGCGGAACTATTTTAGTTTACCAGATCCACCGTCGTTTGTCAAGCACTTTTTCAAACTTTTTTTGCCGGCCAACCCGGCATACTTCGGTTTGTACTCTGTGCTGTCATTCGCACAACGTTCTTGGTAAACGGAGCATAAGAAAGACAGTCGCTTGGACTGTCATCCTTATGTGTCGGCACTACCTATCTTCCCGGGCCGTCGCCAGCCAAGTATTTTCGGCGCAAGTGAGCTTAACTGCCGTGTTCGGAATGGGAACGGGTGGACCCTCACTGCAATCAGCACCGACTATTCAATTCCCCAAAACTTGGCCTCCATGGACAAACCAACAAGGTGTTTGTCCATGGAAACGAAAAAGCAACGTAGGGAACGAGCTTTCACGCTAGCGTGGAAGCGAGCGATCCATAGTTTGCTTTTGAGTGGTGACCCGTACGAGAGTCGAACTCGTGTTTGCGGCGTGAGAGGCCGCCGTCTTAACCACTT
>NZ_NFIH01000050.1 GCF_002161675.1 Pseudoflavonifractor sp. An44 | reverse complement strand
TTCGGAAATCTCCGGATCAAAGGCTGTTTGCGCCTCCCCGAAGCTTATCGCAGCTTGCCACGTCCTTCATCGGCTCCTGATGCCAAGGCATTCCCCTTGCGCTCTTATTAGCTTGACCTATCGTCCAGGCTTTCGCCTGGCGGTCCAGAAAACCAATTGGTTCTCTATTTAAGAATCATGCAGGCTTCAGAGTTATTTTTTGGCTAATTGTTATTACCCATTTGACAGAAATGACTTTTGCCATTCTGATTAAAAATCTACTCTGTTGCTTGCTCTTCCATCTGGAATTATCACATTGTTCAGTTTTCAAGGTGCGGAATTCCGGTCTCGATTGAAACCAGATATCAACATTCAATTTCTTAAATGTTGATATCCATTCTCAATGGACACTGGTGGGCCAAAATGGACTCGAACCATCGACCTCACGATTATCAGTCGTGTGCTCTAGCCAGCTGAGCTATTGGCCCAGGTGGTGGAGATAATCGGGCTCGAACCGATGACCCCCTGCTTGCAAAGCAGGTGCTCTTCCAGCTGAGCTATACCCCCACGCCTAAGGGTTTGCACCCTCTAAATTAAACAACGAGAAACGCACCAGAAGTCTGACCAGGACGTTACAACAAGAACTTGTCTTGTTGAAGTCTCCTTAGAAAGGAGGTGATCCAGCCGCACCTTCCGATACGGCTACCTTGTTACGACTTCACCCCAATTATCGAACCCACCTTCGGCCGCGCCCTCCTTGCGGTTAGGCTACGGACTTCGGGTGTTCCCGACTCTCATGGTGTGACGGGCGGTGTGTACAAGGCCCGGGAACGTATTCACCGCGGCATGCTGATCCGCGATTACTAGCGATTCC
>NZ_NFIH01000005.1 GCF_002161675.1 Pseudoflavonifractor sp. An44 | reverse complement strand
TGGTAGTGACTCATTGGGGATTCCTCCTTATGGTTTGTCTCGTCAACTGCCATTTTACAGGAATTTCCCCAATGGGTCATCTTTTATTTTAGGTGTTGCACTTGCATTGTAAATCTCCAAACAAGTAATGTTGTAACTCCTCATCAGAACAACGTAATCTTTTAAGGCTAGAGAAATCTGTTACTTTTCCATCATAAAATCCACCAATTCTCAATATTGGAGTTCCTTCACCGTTAATATTATAATCAGATTGTGGTTTATAAAGGCCGTTTTGTGGCTTAACGGTTAGTACCGAACCAAATTCAACTGTTGGAAGATTGTGCGGATTCACCACCGGGTCTCCAAACATCTCCACAAACCTAGACTTCACCAGCAAGTCCAGCTTGTCAAGCTGCCCCTGACGCTTGGCAATTAGGTCGCTGACCTTATCTAGCACTGCTACAATCTTCCGTTGTTCATCAAGTGGCGGAAGACTAATCTGCAAATCAGCAATATGCTCATTTCTTAAATTATTTATGTTTGCACCCGCTGAAGCAGCAGATATGTGATTGCGATAGTACGGAGATTGAAAGAAGTGCCCAATATATTCCGCACACTCGACTTTCGGGCGAACAACTTTACAAAAAGCTCCAAAAACCATAGGCAAATCCGTATGAACAATGGCTGCCTTACCTACAAGTTCTTTGCTACCGCTGGAGGTACAAACAAGTATATCTCCCTTTTTTAGGTACTGCTTTTCATCCACTCTGTTTTTTGAAACATATACAACATCATCAAAAACTAGGTTCCCGTTTTGAATATTATTGGCTCGTAACAAAACTACAGAATTATCATCTAATTTATCGCTCAAGTCAGAGGGCCTATATGATACACCTCTAATTTGTTCAATCACATCCCCCAATCTCGCCATCACAGCATCCCCTCCAACTCCGCCAGCCCTGCGGTGATCTCCATCTCCAGTTGGTGCAGGTCTGCCATGATTTCCGCAGTAGAGGGATACTCCACGGGGACATACTCCACCTTCTTATACTTATTGATGGACAGGTCATAGTCGTTCTGGGCGATTTCCTCCCGGGGCACAAAGAAACTTTGCTCCGTGCGCTCCCGCTCCTGCTCCCCCTCCAGGTCATGGAACCGGGCGATGAGGTCGGGAATGTCGTTTTCCTCCACCGGGCTACGCTTGTCGTCCAAGGACAGGCCGTCCGCCTTCATGTCGTAAAACCACACCTGGTCGGTGCCGCCCGCTCCGGTCTTGGTGAACACCAGCACCGCCGTGGACACTCCGGCGTAGGGCTTGAACACGCCGCTGGGCATGGAAATCACTGCCTGAAGCTGGTGGTTCTCCACCAACTCCTTGCGGATGGCCTTGTGGGCCTTGGAGGAGCCAAACAGCACCCCGTCGGGGACGATACAGGCGCACCGTCCCCCCTTCTTCAACATGCGCAGGAAGAGGGCCAGGAACAGAAGCTCGGTCTTTTTGGTGTTGGTGACCGCCTTCAAATCGTCGTTGATGCTCTCGGCGTCCACCGTCCCCTTAAAGGGGGGATTGGCCAGACAGATGGTATACCGCTCGCTGATCTGGTTTTGCTTGGACACGCTGTCCTGATAGGAGATATCCGGGTGGCTGATGGAGTGGAGCATCAGGTTCATGGCGGAGATGCGCAGCATGGTGGGGTCGGTATCAAAGCCCGTGAAGCAGTCCCCGGCAAAGTGGGCCCACTGCTCCTCGGTCATGGTGTCCTCGCAGTGGTCCCGGATGTACTGGGCCGCAGAGACCAGGAAGCCAGCGGTGCCACAGGCGGGGTCACAGATGGCATCATCGGGGGTGGGCTGCAACAGCTCCACCATCATGTCCCGGATGTGCTTGGGGGTGCGGAATTGGCCGTTGGCCCCGGCAGTGCTGAGCTTACTGAGCATGTACTCGTACAGGTCCCCCTGCATGTCCCGCTCCGCAATGTCGTGCTCATAAAGTTCGTCCAATCCGGTGATGATCTTTTGCAGCACCTGGGGGGTGGGAATGAGAAACATGGCGCTGTCCATATAGCGGGCGAAGGCGGTGTCCTCCTGCCCCTCTCCCCCGCTCTGGGCGTCCACCTCCACCATGGTGCCGTCCTCCTGGAAGTCAGGGAGTTTTCCACTGCGCATGTTCTTAATGGCAGGAAAGACCCGCTGGGAAATGATATCGAACATGGCCCGGGGGTCCCGATTCTTGAACTTGCTCCACCGCATGGCCTGGCCCGCCGGGGACTGGGGGAAAATCTTGTCCATGTGCTCCCCGGTGAGGTTCTCGAACTCCTCCCGCTCCAGCTCCTTCTCGTCCAGGGAGCGGATGAACATCAGGTAGGTGAGCTGCTCAATGACGGTGATGGGGTTGGTGATGCCGCCCGCCCAGATATCCGTCCAAATCTTATCAATCTTATTTTTAATGGCTCCAGTTATCATAACATCGGTCCTCGATTTCAAAGTTAATGGGTATATTATACTAAATTTCCCCATCACATTCAATGTGGGATTGCCCAATCAGAGGGCCACAAATGGGACTTTACCCCTCTCGTGGGCGAGGCAGGAAAAAGGACCGCCCGATTCTCCATCGAGCGGTCCCTTTGTGGTTCTATTTACTTCCAATTATTCCCACTCGATAGTGGCAGGAGGCTTGGACGTGATGTCGTAGCAGATACGGTTGATGCCGGGCACCTCGTTGACGATGCGGACGCTGATCTTGTCCAGCAGGTCGTAGGGAATGCGGGCCCAGTCCGCGGTCATGAAGTCGCTGGTGGTGACAGCACGCAGGGCCAGGGTGTAGTCGTAGGTGCGGCCATCGCCCATGACGCCCACGGAACGGGTGTTGGTCAACACAGCAAAATACTGGTTGATGTTCTTGTCCTCGCCAGCAGCGGCGATCTCCTCCCGGTAGATGGCATCGGCATCCCGCAGGGTGTCCAGCTTCTCCTTGGTCAGGTCGCCGATGACACGGATGGCCAGGCCGGGACCGGGGAAGGGCTGACGGCTGACCAGGTACTCAGGCAGCTGGAGCTCACGGCCCAGCTGACGCACCTCGTCCTTGAACAGCAGACGCAGGGGCTCCAAAATCTCCTTGAAGTCCACATAGTCAGGCAGGCCGCCCACGTTGTGGTGGCTCTTGATGACGGCAGCGTCGCCAGCACCGGACTCGATGACATCGGGGTAAATGGTGCCCTGAGCCAGGAAGTCCACAGCGCCAATCTTCTTGGCCTCTTCCTCAAAGACGCGGATAAACTCCTCGCCGATGATCTTACGCTTGTGCTCGGGCTCTTCCACACCAGCCAGCTTGGCCAAGAAGCGGGACTCAGCGTCCACCCGGACGAAGTTCATAGCCCACTTGGAGAAAGCGGCCTCCACCTCGTCGCCCTCGTTCTTACGCATGAGGCCGTGGTCCACGAACACACAGGTGAGCTGGCTGCCCACAGCCTCGGCCAGCAGAGCGGCGCACACAGAGGAGTCCACGCCGCCGGACAGGGCCAGCAGCACCTTACCATCGCCCACCTTTTCCCGGATGGCGGCAATGGCGGTGTTCTTGTAGTCCTCCATGGTCCAGTCGCCAGCGGCGTGACAGACCTCATAGAGGAAGTTGCGGATCATCTTCACGCCGTTTTCGGTGTGGTTGACCTCAGGGTGGTACTGCACGCCGTAGAAGCCCTTCTCCTCGTTGGCGATGGCCACGTTGGGGCAGTTGGCGCTGTGAGCCACCAGGTCAAAGCCCTGGGGCACCTGGGCCATGTAGTCGCCATGGCTCATCCAGGAAATGCCCTGCTCGGGCAGGCCCTTGAAGATGGGGCTGTTGGTGTTGTACCAGGTCTCGGTCTTGCCGTACTCCCGGGCGGTGTCGTCCTGGGCAGGGGTGACCTGGCCGCCCAGGGTGTGGGCCATAAGCTGGCAGCCGTAGCAGATGCCCAGCACAGGCACACCCCAGGTGAATATCTCGGGGTCCACCTTGGGGGACCCCTCCTCATACACAGAGTTGGGGCCACCCGTGAAGATGATGCCGATGGGGTTCATGGCCTTGAGCTCGGCCAAGGAGGTGGTATAGGGTTTGACTTCGCAGTACACGTTGCACTCACGCACACGGCGGGCAATGAGCTGGTTGTACTGTCCACCGAAGTCCAGAACGATGACCGTTTGATGTGCCATTCTGATAGTTTCCTCCCTTAGATGGTAGTCACGTCAATGGGACGCAGGTCTGCGCTGCGGCTCTGCTCACGGACGGTGAGCATGGCACGGGCAGTATCAATGGCGGTGACACAGCCCACAGAGTGCTCCACGGTGGCACGGCGGATCTTGAATCCATCGGTGTCGTGGCGGCGGCCCTTGGTGGGGGTGTTGATGACCAGGTCGATGGTGCCGGAGGCGATCATGTCGCTGATGTTGGGGTGGGCCTCGGAGACACGGGCCACCTGGGTGCAGGGTACGCCAGCCTCATGGAGCACCTCACAGGTGCCGGCAGTGGCCAGAATCTCAATGCCCATGTCGGCAAAGCCCCGGGCAATGCCCACGATCTCCTGCTTGTCCTCGTCCTTGACGGTGATGATGATACGGCCACCCTTCTTGGGGACCCGCATGTTGGCGCCCTTGAAGGCCTTCAAGAGGGCCTGGGGGAAGGACTCGGCAATGCCCAGCACCTCGCCGGTGGACTTCATCTCAGGGCCAAGGCCAGTGTCCACGTCGGTGAGCTTCTCGAAGGAGAACACGGGCATCTTCACGGCGTAGTAGTCGGCCTCCTTGTAGATGCCGGTGCCGTAGCCCAGGTCCTTCAGCTTCTGGCCCACCATAACCTTGGTGGCCAGGTCAATGATGGGCACACCAGTGACCTTGGAGATATAGGGGATGGTACGGGAGGAACGGGGGTTGACCTCGATGACGTACACATCGTCGTTGTAGATGATGAACTGGATGTTGATCA
The DNA here is from genome assembly GCF_002161675.1 of Pseudoflavonifractor sp. An44. GTDB lineage: Bacteria > Bacillota > Clostridia > Oscillospirales > Oscillospiraceae > Enterenecus > Enterenecus faecium. The sequence goes on along the minus strand of NZ_NFIH01000005.1, from coordinate 134,452 downwards.
GGCCGATGACGCCCAGGGCCTTGGCCAGATCACGGGTATAGCGCAAGATGGTCTCCTTGTGCTTGTCCTCCACGTGAATGGTGGGATAGACAGAGATGGAGTCGCCGGAGTGGACGCCAGCCCGCTCGATGTGCTCCATGATACCGGGAATCAGGATATCCTCGCCGTCAAACACGCCGTCCACCTCAACCTCACGGCCCATGAGATACTTGTCGATGAGGATGGGGTGCTCCTGGACGGTGCGGTTGATGATGCGCATAAAGTCGGTGATGTTGCGGTCGTTGTAGGCAATCTCCATGCCCTGGCCGCCCAGCACGTAGGAGGGGCGCACCAGCACGGGATAGCCGATCTCATTGGCGGCCTGGAGGGCCTCCTCAGTGGTAAACACGGTGCGGCCCTTGGCGCGGGGAATGCGGCACTGGTTGAGGATCTCGTCGAAGCGCTCACGGTCCTCGGCGGCATCCACGCCGTCGGAGGAAGTGCCCAGAATGGGCACACCCATGTCGGTGAGGGCCTTGGCCAGCTTGATGGCGGTCTGGCCACCGAACTGCACCACAGCGCCGTCGGGCTTCTCCTGCTCCACGATGTTCTGCACGTCCTCGGCAGTCAGAGGCTCGAAGTACAGCTTGTCGGCCACGTCGAAGTCGGTGGAGACGGTTTCGGGGTTGTTGTTGACGATGATGGTCTCATAGCCCAGTCGCTTCAGAGACCACACAGAGTGGACGGAGCAGTAGTCGAACTCGATGCCCTGGCCGATGCGGATGGGGCCAGAGCCCAGCACCAGCACCTTCTTGCGGTCGTGCTCGCCGCCGTCGGCCTCGTTCTCTCCGTCGTAGGTGCAGTAGTAGTAGGGGGTCTCTGCGTCGAACTCGGCGGCGCAGGTGTCCACCATCTTGAAGGAGGGCACGATGCCGTACTTCTCCCGCAGAGCCTTGACGTCCTTCTGCTCCATGCCGCAGAGGTTGCCGATGTAGCTATCGGCAAAGCACATCTCCTTGGCCTCCTTCAAGGTGTCCACATCGGGCACGCCACGGCAGGCCTTGAGGCGCTCTTCCATGTCGATGATGCGCTTGAAGCCGTCCAGGAACCACATGTCCATCTTGGTGATCTGGTTGATCTTGTGGGGGGACACGCCACGGCGCAGAGCCTCCGCCACCACGAACAGACGCTCGTCGGTGACCTGGGCCAGCAGGTCCTCCACCTCGTCGGTGTACAGGTCGTCCAGCTTGTCCAGCTTCAGAGCCCGCACGTTGAGCTCCAGGGAGCGGATGGCCTTCATGAGGGCGCCCTCGAAGGAGTTGGCAATGGCCATGACCTCGCCGGTGGCCTTCATCTGGGTGCCCAGAGTACGGCTGGCGGTGGTGAACTTATCAAAGGGCAGGCGGGGAATCTTCAGCACGCAGTAGTCCAGGGTGGGCTCGAAGCAGGCCGTGGTCTTGCCGGTGACGGCGTTGGGAATCTCGTCCAGGGTATAGCCCAGAGCCACCTTGGCAGCCACCTTGGCGATGGGATAGCCAGTGGCCTTGGAGGCCAGAGCGGAGGAACGGGACACACGGGGGTTGACCTCGATGACGGCGTACTCGAAGCTGTCGGGGTTCAGAGCGAACTGGCAGTTACAGCCGCCCTCGATCTCCAGAGCAGAGATGATATCCAGAGCGGCAGTACGCAGCATCTGGAACTCCTCATTGGCCAGGGTCTGGGTGGGAGCCACCACGATGGAGTCGCCGGTGTGCACGCCCACGGGGTCGATGTTCTCCATGGAACACACGGTGATGACGTTGCCAGCGGAGTCACGGAGCACCTCGAACTCCACTTCCTTCCAACCGGCAATGCAGCGCTCGATCAGAACCTGGTTGACGCGGCTGAGGTTGATGCCGCGGTCGGCGATCTCCCGCAGGGAGGGCTCGTCGTAGGCAATGCCGCCGCCGGTGCCGCCCAGGGTGTAGGCGGGACGGACGATGACGGGGTAGCCGATGGTGTTGGCGAAGGACACGGCGTCCTCCACGCTCTCCACCACCTCGGAGGTGACGCAGGGCTGGCCAATCTCCTCCATGCAGTCCTTGAAGCCCTGGCGGTCCTCGGCCTTGCGGATGGACTCAGGGGAAGTGCCCAGCAGCTTCACGCCGTACTTGGCCAGGGTGCCATTCTCGTGGAGGGCCATGGCCAGGTTCAGGCCGGTCTGGCCGCCCAGCGTGGGCAGGATGGAGTCGGGACGCTCCTTCTCAATGACCTGGGTGACGGTGGGGATGTTCAGGGGCTCGATATACACATGATCGGCAATGTCCTTGTCGGTCATGATGGTGGCGGGGTTGGAGTTGACCAGTACAACCTCCAGGCCCTCCTCTTTCAGAGCACGGCAGGCCTGGGTGCCGGCGTAGTCGAACTCAGCGGCCTGGCCGATGACGATGGGGCCAGAGCCCAGCACCAGCACCTTCTTGATTTCGGGATTCTTAGGCATTACTTGTCACCTCCCATGGATGCGATAAAACGGTCGAACAGATACTCGGTATCCCGGGGACCGGCGTTGGCCTCGGGGTGGAACTGGGTGGTAAAGCAGTTGGGGCGCTTGTAGCGCAGGCCCTCCACCGTGTTGTCGTTGACGTTGATGTGGCTGATCTCGGCCACCTCGGGGTGGACGGAGTCGGCCAGCACCATGTAGCCGTGGTTCTGGCTGGTGATGAAGACCCGGCCCTCGGCAATGTCCCGCACGGGGTGGTTGCCGCCACGGTGGCCGTAGTCCAGCCGCCCGGTGCGGGCGCCGGTGGCCAGAGCCAGCATCTGGTGACCCAGGCACACGCCGAACATGGGGATATCGCTGTCATAAAGCTTCTTGAGCTGGGCAATGCACTCCACGTTCTCGGCGGGGTCGCCGGGGCCGTTGGAGAGCATCACGCCGTCAAAGCCGCCCTCCAGTACCGTCTCAGCGGGAGTAGAGGCGGGGAATGCGGTGACTTCGCAGCCACGGCGGCACAGGCAGTCAATCATGTTCTGCTTGACGCCGTAGTCCATCATGGCCACCCGGTACTTCTGCTCACCCACAGCGGGGAACACCTCGGGCTCCTTGCGGGTGACCCGCTCCACGGTGCCCTCCACCTTGTAGGCGCGGAGCTTGTCCAAAATCTCCGCCACATTAAAATGCTCCGCACAGGTGATCATGCCATTCATGCTTCCCTGATTGCGGAGGATCTTGGTCAGGGCACGGGTGTCTACCCCTTCAATTCCTGTGATGTTGTTGTCTTTCAAAAAGTCATTCAGTTCGCCCTCGCAGCGGAAGTTGCTGCCCCGGGGGGACAGATGACGAACCACAAATGCCTCCACCCAAGGACGGGAGGACTCGTTATCCCAATGGTTCACTCCATAGTTGCCGATGAGGGGATAGGACATGACCACGCCCTGCCCCGCATAGGAGGGGTCGGTCAAAATTTCCTGATACCCGGTCATGGAGGTGTTAAATACCATCTCGCACACCCGATCTGCGGTGGCTCCGATGGATCGACCTTGGAACATAGCACCATTGGCCAGAATCAAAGTTGCCTTCAACATATATCCCACCTTTATTTATACTCGGTTCATTTTATCGCAAAACCATCCAAAATACAAGAAATTCTCGCAGGCTTTTTCATGTCATTTATAAAATCGGAATTATGGACAAACGCCAGGGATATTCCCCTAGATTCAAGGGCAAAATGTTCAATAAACCATATTTTACCGGAGGTGTTCCCATGTTTGTGGTACTCATTCGCACGTTGGTGCTCTACATTCTCCTGGTGGCGGGCATTCGTCTGCTGGGCAAGCGGCAGTTGGGGGAGCTGGAACCCAGCGAGCTGACCCTGGCCCTCATCATCGCCGACCTGGCCAGCGTCCCCATGCAGGACAACGGCATCCCCCTGCTCACCGGGGTCATTCCCATTGCGGTGCTGCTGGCCATTGCCTCCATCCTCTCCATTCTCTCCACCAAGTCCATCCGGTTCCGCACCCTCCTGGGGGGCCGCCCCAGCGTGGTGGTGCGCCAGGGGCAGGTGGTGGAGCAGGCCCTGCGGGCCAACCGCCTGACCCTGGACGAGCTTCTGGAGGAACTGCGCATTCTGGGCCACCCCTATCTGGAGGAAATCCATACCGCCGTGCTGGAGACCAACGGCCAACTGTCCGTCCTCCCTTACGCCGCCCTGCAGCCCGCCACCGCCCGGCAGGTGGGGCAAGACCCGGAAGAGCCCGGTCTGCCCCTGGTGGTCATCAGCGACGGGCGGCTGCTCGCCCAGGGCCTGCGGGGCCGAGGGTACGGGGACCAGTGGCTCCAGCAGCAGCTTGCCTCCCACGGTCTCACCTCCCATAAGCAGGTGTTTCTCATGACGGTGGACGATCTGGGCCACACCTATTGTGTCCCCAAGGAGGGCAAGCAATGAAACGACTGTTATGTTCGGTGGCCCTTCTGGCCGCCTTAGTGGCCGGGTGCTCCCTCCACGTGTGGTACCTCTCCCATGAAACCCAGTCCCTCTCTGCCCAGCTGGAACAGGCCGGGGAGGCGGTACAGCAGGGGGATTGGGAGAAAGCCTACGACCTCACTCAGAATGCCTGGAAAAACTGGGAGGACCAGATGTTCTACCTCCACACCACCCTACACCACGACGACATCGACGGGGTGAGTACCGCCTTCCAGGAAGCGTTGGCCATTTTGGAGCAGCGGGAACAGCCGGGGGAATATGCCGCGGCCAACGCCCGCATTCTCTATCAGCTGGAGCTGCTGGTAGAGGCGGAGCTTCCCTCCCTGCAAAACATCCTGTGAGCCTGCCCTGAGAGGGCGGGCTCCTCTTTCTAGAAAGGGAAAGCGTGTGTACAAAACCTCTTGGTCTCATACACACGCTCTCTCCTTCAGGCTCCGCTCTTAGTAGCCCTTGCCCATGGGGTTCTTGCTCTCCATGCCGGACTGCTTGCGATTCTCCGGGGACTGCTTCTTGCGGTTCTCGGTGCTCTGGCGCTTGCAGTTTTCAGAGCCCATCTTATTGGTCATGCGGCTATCACGTTTATCCATGTTTATCACCTCACTGTCAGCAGTATGCCACCCCGGAATTTTCTTTATGCAAGGCGAAAAAAATTTTTTACAACTGGTACACACCCGCCCACTTTTATGTTATAATTTCCACAATCTTATCATCACACAAGGAAAGGATGATCCGCCCGTGAAATGCCCCTTTTGTGCCCACCCTGAGAGCAAGGTGGTAGACTCTCGCCCCGCCGACGAGGGCAGCAGCATTCGCCGTCGCCGGGAATGCCTGGCCTGTCACAAGCGCTTCACCACCTACGAGACCATGGAGAGCCTCCCCCTGGTGGTCATCAAGCGGGATGGTCGCCGCCAGTCCTTCGACAAGACCAAGCTCATGGGCAGCATGCTCAAGGCCTGCGAGAAGCGCTCGGTACCCACCGACACTCTGGAGCGCATCGCCGATGAGATCGAGCAGACTCTGCAGAATGAGCTGATGCGTGAAATTCCCTCCACCCAGATCGGCGAGCTGGTGATGGAGAAGCTGCGGAACGTGGACGAGGTGTCCTATGTGCGCTTTGCCTCGGTATACCGCCAGTTCAAAGACATCAACACCTTTATGGAAGAGCTGGACAAGCTGCTGAAAGAGAGATAAAAAAATCGTCCCGGATTTTCGAGCGGAAAATCCGGGACTATTTTTTATTCTTTACTTGGTGCCGAAGATGCGGTCGCCAGCGTCGCCCAGACCGGGCACGATATAGCCGTGGTCGTTGAGCTTCTCATCCAGCCCAGCCACGTAGATGTCCACGTCGGGGTGCTCCTTCTGGATGCAGGCGATGCCCTCGGGAGCGGCCAGCACGTTCATCAGCTTGATGTGCTTGCAGCCGTAGCCCTTGAGGAAGGTGATGGCAGCGGCAGCAGAGCCGCCGGTGGCCAGCATGGGGTCCAGCACGATGACATCCCGCTCGGCGATGTCGCTGGGCATCTTGCAGTAGTACTCCACGGGAGCCAGAGTCTCAGGGTCCCGGTACAGGCCGATGTGGCCCACCTTGGCGGAGGGAATCAGATTCAAAATACCGTCCACCATACCCAGGCCAGCCCGGAGAATGGGCACCACAGCCAGCTTCTTGCCGGCCAGCATCTTGAAGGTGCCGGTGGCCACGGGAGTCTCAATGGTCACATCCTCCAGAGGCAGGTCCCGGGTGGCCTCGTAGCACATCAGCCCTGCAATCTCAGAGACGATGCTGCGAAAGTCCTTCACGCCGGTGTTCTTGTCCCGCAGGATGGACAGCTTGTGCTGAAGGAGCGGATGGTCCAAAACGTGTACTTTTTCCATAGTCGTCAAACCCCTTTTCTTATATCGGTCATTTGGTCAAAGATTTGCCCTGGGCCAAACGCTCCCGTTCGGCCTGGCTCAGGCGGTGGTACTGGGGTGCCATGGCAGCCCCACTCACCAGCTGATCCCGGCGGGCCAGCTCCAGCCCTGCACGGGCCACACCCCAAGCGGTCTGGTAGACCAGGTGGGGCGGCATCATGGTGGCGGATATTCCCCGCTCTTTGAGGAAATTATAACACAAGGATGCGCCATCTCCAACGAGAAATTTCGCATTGGAGGATTTTTCAAGTTCCTGGGCCAGCTGATCCAGGCCAATGGCGGCGTCTTCGCTCAGCCGGGTGAGAGTCCCGTTCTGGGCCAGGAACCGGGCGGCATACACCTGATTGCGCCGGGCGTCCATCACCGCGCAGATCTCCCCCTCCATGTGGGCGCACTGCCACGCCATGGACTCCAGGGTAGAACAGGGAGCGCAGGGCTTCCCATCGGTCCAAGCCAGGCCCTTGGCCGCAGCCACGCCGATACGCACTCCAGTGAAGGAGCCAGGTCCAGCGGCCACTGCCACCACGTCAATGTCGTGGAGGGTGAGCCCCACGTTGTCCAGCAGCTGGGTCACCATGGGCACGAGGGTCACCGAGTGGGTCAGGCCGCTGTTCTGGAAGGACTGCCCCAGCAGCTTCTCGTCCTCGGTGATGGCCACCGAGGCGGTGACCGCCGAGGTCTCCAAGGCCAAAATTTTCATAGCTCTACCCCCTCTATGGTGATGATGCGGGTGTTATCGTCCTCGCCCCGGGAGATATCCACCCGAATGGTGTCCCCGTCCAGGGCCTCGTCCACATTCTCGCTCCACTCCACGGCACACACACCGTTCCGGGCCAGGTAGTCCTCCCAGCCGATGTGGAACAGCTCGTCGGCGCTGCCCAAGCGGTACATGTCAAAGTGGAACAGGGGCAGGCGGCCCCCTTCATACTCATTGACGATGGTAAAGGTGGGGCTGGTCACCCGCTCTTCAATTCCCAATCCCTCTGCCATTCCAGAGACAAAGGCGGTCTTCCCCGCCCCCAGGTCCCCGGTAAATGCCACCACGGCGCCCCCCTGGAGCGCCTGTGCCAATGTACGGCCCAACGCCCTGGTCTCCTCCGGGCTGTGGGTGATATACTGCATAGCCGTTCACCTCAACTTGTAAACTCTTTCAAGACAGTATAGCACACCCCGGCCATATGTGCTATACTAATCTTTATCATTGTGATCTTTCCCATATTATGAGAGGAGAACTCCCATGGTCTTCATGGATAACCTTCGTGATTTCTTTAAAAAAGGGGACGTGCTGCTCCTGACCCTGTGCGTGTGCGCCAACCTCTTCGGCATCGCCCTGGTGTACAGCGCCACTCGGTACGACCCCGCCCTCCACAGCTATCCCCTCAAGCAGGCCATCTTTCTCTGCCTGGGCATTGTGATCTACATTGTCATTACCTTTGTAGACCTGGAATTTTTGCTGGAAAAGTGGTGGAAGGTATTTCTGGTGTTGGGTCTGGCCATCATCCTGCTGCTGCTCCCCTTCGGCCGGGACGACGGCACCGGAAACCGCAGCTGGGTCTTTCTCCCCGGCCTATCCACCGGCTTCCAGCCCGGCGAGATGGCCAAGCTGGCCTACATCTGCGTGCTGGCCTGGCTCATCAACCACCAGCGCTCCTTTGGGGTGAGCCGATTCACCTCCCTGTTGAAGTACGCCGGGCTGACCATGCTCTTTGCTGGAATGCTGGCCGCCCTCTCCGGCGACTACGGCATGGTGCTGGTGTACCTGTTCATCTTTGTCATCATGGCCTGGGTGGGCGGCGTCCAGAAGCGGTGGTTCCTGGGGATAGGCATTCCCCTGGTGGGCGGTGTCATCCTGCTATGGAATTTCGTGCTTCCCCACACCAAGTTCTGGACGGACTACCGCATCATGCGCTTCCGGGTGGTCTTTGACCACTCCCTGGACCCTCTGGGCCGCGGATGGCAGCAGAGCCGCTCCCTGCTGGCCATTGGCTCGGGGCAGATCACCGGCATGGGCTACCTCCACGGCAAACAGACCCAGTCCTCCCTGTCCCAGAACCTGCCTGCCCGCCACACCGACTTCATCTTCTCGGTGTGTGGAGAAGAGTTGGGGCTGTTGGGGTGCTGCGTGGTGCTGCTGCTCCTCTTCGCCATCATCCTGCGCTGTGTGTGGGTGTCCCGGCAGGCCAAGAGCCGCATGTCCGCCTACATCGCCATGGGCATCGCCGCCATGCTCATGATTCAGACCATGCTCAACGTGGGCATGTGCCTGTACGTGGCCCCGGTCATTGGTCTGACTCTTCCCTTCTTCAGCTACGGCGGCTCCTCCACCCTCACCCTCTTTGTGGCCATGGGCATGGTGTCGGGCATCAAAATGAGGCCCCTGCCCAGCTGGCTCAAAGACCGAACTTGATCGAATATTTTTCACCACCATGTGCCATGCTAGAGGTATCAACTCAGAGCAAGGAGGCACCCTCTTGTGAAATACCGTCTTCCCCTATTCTGCCTGCTGCTGGCGGGGGCCCTGACCATGCCGGTGTCCGCCGCCGTGGTCACCACCGTCAGCACTGGCGGGGAGAACACCCCGCCGGTGGCGAAAAATCTTACCCTGACCACCTATCAGGACATTGCCATCACCAGCACCTTCTCCGCCGTGGACCCCGAGGGAGATCTCATCACCTACCAGGTGGTGGACAGCCCCGCCCGGGGCCAGGTGACTCTGGATGAGAAGGACACCTCCACCTTCTGGTACACCCCCTACGAGAACAAGAAAGGCTCCGACGTGTTCTCCTATGTGGCCATTGACAGCATGGGCAACGTCTCCGAGCCCGCCACCGTGGAGATCTCCATCACCGTGCCCACCTGTGGCGTGACCTATGCCGATCTGGACGGCAGTCCCTACCACTATGCCGCCCTGCGCCTGGCCGAGGAGGGCATCTACGTGGGCCGTCAAATGGCAGGGGTGGCCTACTTTGACCCCCATCAGCCCCTCACCCGGGAGGAATTTCTGGTGCTGGCCATGGACGTGACTCAGACCCAGCCCCTGGACGGGGTTTCCACCACCGGCTTTTATGACGATGGAGACATCTCCGCCTGGGCCAAAGGATATGTCTCCGCCGCTGTGATGCAGGGGGCTGGGCTGGGAGAACAAAACGAGGACGGCCAAGTGGTGTTCTCCCCCTCGGACTCCATCACCCAGCTGGAGGCCGCGGTGATGCTGGAAGAGCTTCTGTGCACCACCGACATCCCCATCCACACCACCTCGGTGAGCCAAGAGATTCCCGCCTGGGCCAGCCAGTCGGTGGCCAACCTGGAGGCGCTGGACGTGGTGGCCCCTGGGGCCACTCTCTCGGACACCCTCACCCGGGGGGAAGCCGCCCAGAAGCTCTCCGCCGCCCTGGATGTGGTGGACAGCCGGGAGACCAGCTGGTTTCAATAAGTAGAAGAGCTGGACAGAACCCAAGTTCTGTCCAGCTCTTTTCGTCTTAAAATGGCGGTAAATCTCGGCTCTGCTCCACGGCATCTCCCTCAAAGGGGAACTCCTCTGGTACCGGCTCCGAGGGCTCCGGGGCAGTGTCCACCATGTTCTGGCGGTACTGCATCTCCTGCCACTGCTCCTTGGTGATGAGCAGCTGGCGGGGCTTGGAGCCCTCAAAGGGGCCCACCACGCCCTTCTCCTCCATCTGGTCCACCAGGCGGGCGGCTCGGCCGTAGCCCAGCTTCAGGCGGCGTTGGAGCATGGACACCGAGGCCTGTCCTACCTCCAGCACCACGTCGATGGCAGCGGGGAGCAGCTCGTCATAGTCCCCGCCCTGGTTGGGATCGGACCCGCCCACACCCTTGGCGCCTTTCTCCTTCTCCTCGGCGTGCTTTTCGATTTCATGCATCACCGACTCGTCGTACTGGGCGGTGCCGCTCTGCTTGATGAAGTCCACCACCTGGGCCACCTCCTCCTCAGAGATAAAGCAGCCCTGGACACGCTGGGGCTTGCCCTGGCCCAGAGGGGCATAGAGCATGTCACCCTTGCCCACCAGCTTCTCGGCACCGGTGGTGTCCAGAATGATGCGGGACTCCAAGCTGGAGGCCACGGCAAAGGCAATGCGGCTGGGGATGTTGGCCTTCATCAGGCCCGTGATGACATCGGCAGAGGGACGCTGGGTGGCAATGACCAGGTGCATGCCCGAGGCACGGCCCATCTGGGCCACCCGGCAGATGGACTCTTCCACCTCTTTGGCAGCCACCAGCATCAGGTCGGCCAGCTCGTCGATGACCACCACGATCTGGGGCATGGTGTCCCGCCCGCTCTTGCGGGCGTGGTTGTTGTAGGAGGCAAGATCCTTGGCTCCCACCTCAGAGAAAGCCTTGTACCGCTTCATCATCTCACACACCGCCCATTGCAGGGCGCCGGCGGCCTTCTTGGGGTCGGTGACCACGGGGATGAGCAGATGAGGGATGCCGTTGTACACCCCCAACTCCACCATCTTGGGGTCCACCATGATGAGGCGCACCTCGTCGGGGGTGGCCTTGTACAGCAGAGAGATGATGAGGGAGTTGGTGCACACCGACTTACCGGAACCGGTGGTACCGGCAATGAGCATATGGGGCAGCTTGGCGATGTTGCCCACCACACAGTTGCCCCCGATGTCCTTGCCCACGGCAAAGGATACCTTGGAGGGGCTGTCGGTAAAGGCCCGGTCGCTGATGACGTCCCGAATGGCCACAGGGCTCACCTGGCGGTTGGGCACCTCAATGCCCACAGTGGAAATCTTATCGGGGATGGGGGCCACACGCACCGCGGAGGCGCCCAGAGCCAGGGCGATATCGTCGGAGAGGTTGGTGATCTTGTTCAGCTTCACGCCCTGCTCCAGCTCCAGCTCGTACCGGGTCACCGAGGGACCTCGAGTGACGTTGACGATGTGGGCATCCACGCCGAAGGAGATGAGGGCGTCCTGGAGTCGCTGCTGGTTGGTCTGGAGCTCTCCAGCGGCAGCGGCGGCCATGCCGCTGCCTTCCGCCAGCAGGGACACAGGGGGATAGCGGTACACCCCGGTGTTGCTCTGTTCCATGCCCGCCTCGATCTCCTGGGCCACCTGGGCGTGGGCCTGTTGAGCCTCCTGGCGGGTAACCTTCTCCACCGGGGGCTGGGCCGGTGCGGGGACGGGCTGAGCCACAGCCGGCTCAGGCTCCGGCTCCACCTGGGGTGCGGGGAAAATCTCGGGCAGTTCCTCCTCCACCGCCACCTCGCCTGTGGGCTCCTCTGAAACTGCGGCGGGCGGCGTAGGCTCAGCTTCCTTCCCCCACAGGTCGAACAGTTTCTTCTTTCGGGGGGCAGGCTGAGGGGCGGGGGTGTCGTCTACCGGGATATCAATGGCGGGCTTTCGCTCCCGTCTCCGAGGGGCGGGCGGCTGAGGTGCCTCGTAGGTCTGAGGCTCTTCCTCCTCTTCCCACCGGGCTTGACGGGCCTCTTCCCGCTCCTCCATCCAGCCCCGCATATCCTGATAGAACTCCACCGGGGTGCGGTTGAAGGCAAAGAGCAAGGTGAGCAGGGTCACCACCAGAAGCACCACCATAGCCCCCACCGTACTGAAAGCGTAGCGGAAGGAGATGGCCAGGATGCCGCCCAGCACACCGCCGGAGTTGCTGCGCAGACCAGCCATCCACAGCTGGCCCATGAGATTCATCCCCCATGTAAAGCGGTTGCCGCTGAGCATGAGGTGTAGAATGGCACCGGCCAGCACCGGCAGCAGCAGCGCACAGGTCAGGCGCAGCCGCACCGGGCGGCGGCGGTGAAAGATCAAGATGTAGGCGCACAGCACCAAAACAGGCGGCGCCAGGTAGTAGCCGTAGCCACACAGGCCCCGGAGCAAGTCGCAAAACAGGTCGATGAATGCGGCCTTGACACCAAAGTAGCCAAAAGAGCCAAAGAAGGCCAACACCAGGCATACCACGCCGCCGATCTCTCGGTGGTAGGAAGGAGCGGCAGGGGCCGCCTTCTTTCTGGGCTTGGCGGTGGAGGTCGTCTTCTTTTTGGTACTTTTGGGAGCGGCAGACTTGCTCTGGGTGCGTTTCCCGCCGCTTTTGGTGGTTTTCTTTTGCGTTGAAGCCATAGCTTCCTCCTCACATTAGAGTACGATAAAACCGGCAACCAGGGAAACTACGCCCACGATCCAGCAGTAGTATGCAAAATTGCCGAACTTGCCCTTGCTGGCCAGCAGGCGCACCAGCTGGATGGAGAAATACCCCACCACGCCGGCCACCACCATGCCCGCCAGATAGTTGGGCAGCAAACTGGTGTCCACACCTTCGCCCACGGCTTTGACCACCTTGAGCAAGGTAGCGCCCAGCACCGCAGGCAGGGACAGCAGGAAGGAATAGCGCACGGCAAACTTCCGGTCAAAGCCCAGAAGCATACCGGCGGAAATGGTGCTGCCGGAACGAGAGATGCCGGGGATGGTAGCCACCCCCTGGGCAATGCCCACTAGCAGAGCGTCCTTCACGGTGGCGGTGCGGGCGTTCTTACGTCCGCCGCCCATGCGGTCCGAGAAAAACAGAATAAAGCCGGTGAGAATGAGCATCACCGACACCGCAGCGGGATAGTTACCCAGCTGCTCCACCACCCCCTCCAAGGGCAGGACCACAAACAGAGGCAGAGTGCCCACGATGACCATCAACACCAGGCGGCGGGCCGTGGGGGGCCGGGACTCCCGGCTGCCGTGGCCGGAAAACAGAGAGGCGAAGCCGCGGAAGAACTCCACCACCATCTCCACAATGTCCTTCCAGTATACCACGCACACAGCGAGAAGCGTGGCAAAATGCAGCAGGATGTTAAAGAGGTTATCCACCTCTTTCATCCCAAAGAAGTGCTGCAACAGGGTCAAATGCCCGGAACTGGAGATGGGCAGAAATTCCGCCACGCCCTGAACAAAGCCCATAAACACTGACATGAGCAAGGACAAGATTATCACCTCATTTTTCTTGATTGCCCAGGACTGAAATCCGGTGCATCATAGTATATTACCACATCCCATAGTCAAATTCCAGCGTTTTTCTCCCTACCATCGGAAATCTCGTCAAAATACCTCATATCCATGCAAAAGGCCAGATGATATTGCATCGTCAAAAAGCCCTCGGCAGAGTTTTCCCGCCTAAGGGCGGGAAAATAAATCAAAATCTGTTTTTCCTGGGGACATGCGCATCGGGAAAAACACTTCTCAGCCCGCCAGTGTGGAATCGGATCGCCCTTTGACCCGATTCTGCATGCAGCGGGCTGCAATTTCTCTCAAAAATGCTGGCATTTTTGAGAAGCGTGTCGAACTGGTTCGACACGCGAAATACCCCGGACCGGGAGAACCCGGTCCGGGGTATTTGGTGCAAAGAGATCAGCGGACTCGCTTGCGGGCCGCCGCAACCACAGCCAGGCAAGCAGCACAGACCAAGAGGGTCAGAACGGGCACCATCACCCAGTTCCCATCTCCGGTCTGAGGCACACTCTCCGGCTTCTGGGTGGCATCCGGCTTGTCCGTGGTTTCGGGCTTGTCGGTGGCGTTGGGGGTCTCACCGCTCTCGGTGGTCAGACCACGGATGGCGGTGTCCAACTGAGCCACAGCGGCGTCCACCGTCTTCTGGTCGTCCTCGGTGAGGCTGTTGTCCGCCATCACGGTCTGAGCGTTGGCCAGAGCGGTGCGGAAGGCGGCCACGCTCTCGGCGGTGTAGCCGGACAGGTCCAAGCTCTCAGCCTTGCCGATGAGGTCTTCCAGGATGGACTTGTTAGCCTTGAAACGCTGGGCCAGGATGGCATTGAGCAACACCTGAGCGGCGGGCTGCACGTCCTCCTCCATGGCGTCGCCGTCGGCCATCACGTCCTTGGCAGCCGCCAGGGCGTCCACCAACTCCTTCCAGTGCTCGGCCACATACTGGTCAGCGTTGGCAGTCATGTCCTCCGCCTTGGCGATCAGCTGCTCCAGCATGGCCTTGTCGCCCTGGGTGAGGCCCAGGCCCCAGATACCCTCCAGCAGGGCGTCCCAAGCGGCGTCGACATCCTCCTGAGAGGCGTTTTCATCCGCCAGAACTACCTTGGCATTGGCCAGTGCCTGTTCAAAAGCAGCCTTGGCAGTGTCGGTGACACCCTCGGTGGAGAGCGTCATGGCGTAGTCATAGGTCTTTTGCAGCAGGGTCTTGTCTACCTGGCTGGGTTCGGGGGTGGGCTCCGGCGTAGGCTCGGGAGTGGGAGTAGGTGTAGGCTCCACAGGCAGATTCTCCATGGCCTCGGTGAGGGCTGCGGCGCTGTTCTCCACCTCGCTGCGGGTAGCCAAGGGGCTGCCTTGGAGGGCACGGGCCAGCACCACGGCCTCAAACAGTGCCCGTTCCTCCTGAGTGTCCTGAGAAGTAAAGGTCAGGCCCTTTTCAGCCACGATCTCCTCGGCCTGGGCCAACAGCTTCTGGAGCTCTGCTTTGTCCACCTGCTCATAGACCAGCATCTCCTGGAGCTTGTACACGCCGCTGGACTGGTTGCCCTGCATCTTCACAAAGCGGGCCTCCATCGCCTGGTCCAGCTTCACGGTCTGGCGGGCGGCAGTGTTGCCGGAGACCACCTTGGCCTCGGTCCAGGTCTCCCCGTCCAGAGAGGTCATAATCTTGATGTCACGGCCCACGCCGTCGGCTCTCCACTGGAGGTCCACCTGGGAGATGGTGCGCACCTGGCCCAGGTCCACGGTGAGGGAGCTGTCCCCGTGGTCGCCCTGCCAGTAGGAGTAGATCTCCGAAGAGGCATCGTCGTCGCTGGTGAAGGTCTCGCCGTCCACCGCCTTCATGGCGATGCGGGTGCGCTGCACTCCGTTGTCCTGGCCGGAGGCGTCGCTGCTCTGGTAGGAGTCGCCGCCGGCGTAGGCGTTCTGGGCCACGTTCACCAGGCCGTCATCGGTCCCCGCCACCTCCTGGGCAGACAGGGCCTTGTTGTACACCTTCAGGTTGGCCATCTGGCCGTGGAAGTCCTGACCGATCTTCTCCAGGGGCAGCAGCACCGAGGAGTAGAGGGTGGACACCGCATTGGGGGTCACACCGTCCTGGTCCTGCTTCTGGGACAGGAAGGTCACCAGCTGGCCGTTGACATAGAGCCGGGTGGCCTGGAAGGTGCCCACGATGGTGATGTTCACGGCGGTGCCGTCGGTGGGCACCTGGTAGCCAAAGTCACGGGTGAAGTAGTTCACATCCGCACTGAGGTTGCCATTGTGTCCCGCCACCTGGATGCGGCCGTCATAGCCGGAGAACAGGGAGGATTCGGCCGTGTTGGCCTCACCATCTTGGACAGAGAGCTTCAAATCAAAGGAGACGGTGTAGGGATAGGACAGAGTCTTCAACGGGGTCTCCAGGAGGGTGGAGCCGTCGAAGGTGAGCCAGCCGTCCTCCACAGCGCCGCCGGTGAGAGTGGCGTCATAGCCGTTGCCGCTGGCGTCGTACACTCGGGTTCCATCCTGATCGGTGTTAGCAAAGTCATAGTCCAGCACCAGGGAGCTGGCGCTGTCCACCTCCATGGCGATCTGGGTTCCGGGGCCCTCGGCCAGACGGGCGGCACGCAGCTCGTACTCAGGGAAGGTATCCTCCTGGTCGGTGCCACCCCAGGTCTTTTCGCTGAGGATGGACACGGTGCGCAGCACCCGCTGGTGGATGTCCTGCTCGGTCATGCCCTCCTGGCTCTGGTCGCCCCAGACCACGCCCTTGGCGCCCACCAGGTTGGGCTCACCCACCAGGGGATTGTTGCCGCCGAACATGGTGGGGTTCCAGTCGTAGAACAGGTACTCGGCGTTGGGCACGTCTCGGTTGGTACGGCCGGGGTTGGCGTACAGGAAGGCGTCCCGGCAGTTGATGACCTGATACCCTTCGGCCACACGCTGGGCGGCCTGGTCATAGGCGGTGCTCCAGATGTCCAGCTGGTAGTCCTCCGCCAGCTCCTGGGCGGTCTTGCCCAGGGCGGTCTGAGCGGTGGCAAAGCTGCCGGTGCTGGCGCCCCACATGCGGATTTTGGTGTCCTCACCCAGGTTGTTCTGGATGGTCTGGCGCATGGTGTCGGCAAACTTGGCAAAGGCATCGTTGGTGGCCTGGTTGTGCACCCAGTACTCATCGGCGCCGATGTGCACCACGTCCGCGTTCACCACCGGGTCCTCCCCACGGGTGTACTCGTCCCACAGGGTGGAGGCAAAGCGCAGGGCCCGTTGGCTGTTGGGGCCGGTCAAGTCCAGCAGCTCCAGCTGCTGGCCCAGGCTGGTGGTGCTGGGGGCCAGCATGGTGCCCCCGGCCAGCCACTCAATGTTGTCCGGGTTCTCAGCGGCGTACTTGTTGTACAGCAGGGAGTGACCGGGCATGTCCAGCTCGGTGAGCACATACATGCCCATGTCCTCGCACATCTGGGTCAGCGCCCGCCACTGGTCCTTGGTGTAGGTGGGGTTGCCCTGATAGTCCTCGTTGTTGTTGTAGTAGTCGGAGTTGATGAGATCGGCAGGAATGCCTGCATGCTTGGTCTCCGAGGTAAGGCTGGGGAACTCCTCGCTCTCCAGGCGGTGGAAGCCGGAGTGGGTCTCAAAGGAGGAGGAGCTGATGTTGGCGTTGTCGTTGTCATTGACATGCAGGTGGAACTCGTTCATCTTGTACCACAGCATGATCTTGGCGTAGTCCTGGAGCAGCTCATAGCGGTAGGGGGTACGGGCCACGTCCAGCATGATGCCCCGCACCTCATAGGCGGGATAGTCCCGCATGATGCCCTGGGGAATGGACACATGGTCCTGGGCCTGCCACAGAATCTGCTCGGCGGTAATGGTGCCATACAGGCAACCAGTATAGGTGGGGGCATAGATGTGCAGCCCCTGCTCATTGGTCACCATCAGGTAGCCCTCCTCCCCCAGGTCATAGGCGGCGGGGTCGGTGAGGGACTCCAAATAGATGTCGTGGGGCCCGGTGGGGGCGGTGCCCGTCTCCACCGTCAGGGTGAGGCCGGAGATCTCCTCCACATCGGTCACCAGGTTCTGGGCCACCTTGTCCAGGCCCACATTGGCCTTGTCATTGAGGATGACCTTGGAGTCGGCGGTGAGGGTAAAGCTGCCCTCATAGCCGTACCACTCCTGGACGGTGGGAATGACCTCTGGCTTGGGGTTGGGGTCGGTCACCGTGGGGAACCACTCAGCGGGATAGTTGGAGGAGTGGTCGGGCACGGTGACGGTGACATTCTTCTGGGCATAGCTGGTCTCGTCTCCCCGGTCGGTAAGGCGCAGCAGCAGCGTCACGTCCCGAGCGCCAATGTTCCACGAGCTGATGGTGCCGTCATTGGCCACCACGTTCTCCAGTTCGCTGCCCCGCACCACCAGGTCCGCCCCGGAGATGGTGGGCAAAGTGATCTGGGTATCTCCCAGGCTGGGATTGGACACAGTGACTTTATTCAGTTCTCCATCCACGTCCACAGGGGGGTGAACGTCGGGATTGGTGCCCATGAGCGCAACCTCGGCAATGTTCACATTGTTGCCGCCGGGGGCCTGGGCGTTGGTCTTGTGGATGTACAGCCGCACATACCGGCCCAGCTGGGTCTGACCCAGAGCGGGCTGGGACGTGGTGGTGATGGTGTCGGTATAGCTGGCAGGGTCTGCGATGTTCTGCCCCTCTCCGTTGACCAGAGTGGAATTAGCCGAAGCTCGGCTGACATAGGCCACCCGCTGCCAGGAATCGGCATCCTCCGGGGTGTCGGTGGTCTGGAGCTCATATTCCATGGCCCACACCTTGTTGCTGGCATAGGTGATCTTCACGGTCTGAAGCTTCGAGCCGGTGGCTCCCAGGTCCATCTGGAGCCACTGAGGGGTCTGGAGCTCCTGGTCCTTGGAGTTGTCCGTGACCTTGAAGTCCTTCAGGTCCGGGGAGTTCCACTGGGTGGTCTTGGAGCCGTCCACCGCATTGGATGCGGAGGTCCCCTCCACGGCCCCGCTGGCCGTCACCGGGCGGTTGAGGGCCAGGTTCCAGGGCTCCTCGGTGGGTTCTTCCGCCTCTTTGGCATACACCTGAATCTCCCGCAGGCACACGTTGTTGCCGGGAGCGGCGGTGTTCACCTTTTCCACATAGAAGCGCACATACCGCTCCACCGAAGCACCCTCTGCCAGGGCGGGGGTGGTGTCCGAGGTGATGGTGTCGGTGTTGGCAGCGGAGGCGGGGGTGGTGTTCCCCGTCTCGTCGGCGATGTTCTGGCCGCTGCCGTTTTTCACCGCTCCGTCAAAGGGGGAGCGCTCCACCCGCACCAAGGTGGTCCAGGCGTCCTCTGTCCCGTTGTCCGAAGAGGTCTGAATCTCGTACACCATGGGCCACACCTTCATGTTGTACCACAGCTGAACCCCCGCCACCTCCACGGGCTGGGTCACGCTCTCCCCCAGGTCTACGGTGAGCCACTGGGGGGTCTGGGCATCGGTGGGGGTCGCTCCGCTGGTCTTCATGTCGTCCGAGGCCCACTGATAGGTCTCCTGGGTGATGCCATCCACGGCATAGTGGGCAGTGGACGCCCCCGAGGACACGAACACCGGACTGTCCGGGGTAATCATGGCGGTACCCTCTACGGCACGGGCCGCCGCCTTGGTATCTCCACCTGTGTCTGCCGCAATGGCCTGCAGGGGCAGACTGCTGGCCAGGAAGAGGGCGGACAGCGCCAGGCTGAGCACCTGTTTTTTCTTCATTACCTTCATTTCCTTTCCTCCCTTGTCAAATTTCGCTTCCACTTGTCTGTTTTAGTTTAGCACATTTTACAATAAACGCAAGGTTTTCTTTTCGTTCTCTGTCATTTTGCGGTGGATTTTTCATCCACATACATACAACTTCGGATTTCATTGACACAGGCCCCCAGGTCGGGTATCATTACAGGAAAGGACATGGGACGGTGCGTCTCCCCTGTCCCTGATACTTTTTGGGGTGAATCAACATGAAACAAAAGAAAACACACAACCAGCCGCAGGCGAAGTCTTCAGGCTTTCTCTTCAACTTCATCCTGTTTCTGGGCTTCGTATTTGCCGTCAGCGCCGTTGGCATCTTCATCTCCGGCTATTCCAACTTCCAGACCCAGTGGGACCAGACCGAGTGGACGGTTGCCACTGCCCAGGTGGTGGAGGTCACCGACTCCCAGGTGAATGGTACCACGGTGTATGAGGTGGAGTACCAATATGAGGCAGGAGACACCACCTACACCGGCACCGCTCAGCGCTCCAGCGACGATCTCAAGGCCGGGGACTCCCTGACCATCAAATACAATCCCGACAGTCCCGATGCCTCCACGGCCAATCTGGCCGTGGACATGGCCTTTATCATTCAGGCCAGCATATCCGCCGTGTTGGCAGTGATCTTCCTCTACGGCCCCTCTCTCTACCAAAAGAAAAAGCAGGGCGGCCCCGTTCGCCGTCTTCCCCTGCGCTAAATGAACATCCCGCTCTGGATAACCAGAGCGGGATGTTCACTTCTTACGATATTTCTTCATGCGCTTGCGCAGGCAGGCCATAGCATCGGACAGCCCGCCCAGGTGGTCAATGAGCCCCAGCTCCACCGCCTGCTGGCCGTAGACGATGCTGCCCATGTCGGCGGCCATCTCCTGGGTGTTGAGCATCAACTTCTCCAGTCGCTCCCGGGTGATGGAGCTGTTGTGGGTGACAAAGTCCAAAATCCGCTCCTGCACCCGCTGGAAGTAGTGGAAGGTCTGGCTGACTCCGATGACCATACCGTTGAGCCGCACCGGGTGGATGGTCATGGCCCCGGAGGGCACAATGAAGGACTCCTTGGCGGACACCGCCAAAGGCACCCCGATGGAGTGGCCGCCCCCCAGCACCAGAGACACCGTGGGCTTAGACATCCCGGCAATCATCTCGGCTATGGCCAGCCCCGCCTCGATGTCACCCCCCATGGTGTTGAGCAGGATCAGCAGTCCGTCCACCTCGTCGCTCTCCTCCACCGCCGTGAGCAGGGGCAGCACGTGCTCATACTTGGTGGTCTTGGCCCCTTCCGGGGCCTCTTGATGGCCCTCGATCTGGCCGATGATGGTGAGGGTCTGAATGGTCCCGCACCCGGTCTTCACCGTGGAGGCCCCCAGCTCGGTGAGTTGCTGCTGTTGCTCCTCCGCAGGCTGTGTTCCCCCGCTGTTATCCTCTTTTTTCATGCAAAAGCACCCCCTTCCCGGATAGTATTTCCAGGAATGGGGCGCTTTATCCTGCAAACGGCAAAAAGCCTCGCAGCGTTCGCACCCGCAGATGCGAAACATCAGAATCCGTTTTCCCTTTGAACGGAACTCTTAGCCCTCGTACAGAGCCCGGCAGGCTGCGTAGGTCATGTAGCAGTCCAGCTTGGACACGGTCTCAAAGGGAGAGTGCATGGACAGCACGGGCACACCGGCGTCCAGGGTGTCGATGTTGCGGTTGGCCATATAGCAGGCCACGGTGCCGCCGCCGCCCTGGTCGGTCTTGCCCAGCTCGGCCATCTGCCACAGAACCCCGCGGTCGTCCAGCAGACGGCGGATATAGCCCACAGCCTCGGCACCAGCATCGGAGCAGCCGCCCTTGCCGCGGGCACCGGTGTACTTGCTCAGGCCCACGCCATAGTTGACGAAGGCGGAGTTGTTGCGCTCATAGACCTCAGCAAAGTTGGGGTCGAAGGCGGCGGTGACGTCGGAGGACAGGCAGAAGGACTTCTCATAGCAGGCCCGCAGAGGCACGTTCTGGCTGTCGCACAGGTCCTCCATGAAGGTGTCGAAGAAGGCGGACTGCATGCCGGACACGCCCTCGGAGCCGATCTCCTCCTTGTCAGCCAGCACGCACACGGCGGTACGGCAGGGAGTGCCCTCCAGGTCCAGCATGGCCTTCAGGCCAGCGTAGGCGCACACCCGGTCGTCGTGGCCGTAAGCGCCCAGCAGGGTGCGGTCAAAGCCGATGTCGGTGGCATTGAAGGCGGGGACCGCCTCGATCTCGGCGGAGATGAAGTCGGCCTCGGTGATGCCGTACTTCTCGTTGAGAATCTGCATCACCGCCAGCTTCACCCGGCCGTCGCCCTCGTCGTCCTTCAGGGGGCGGCTGCCCACCACCAGGTTCAGGCTCTCGGCGGGAATGGCCTCGCCCAGGGGCTTCTTGGACTGGTCCGCGCCCAGGTGGGGCAGCAGATCGTTGATGGTGAACTGGGGATCGCCGGGATTGCCGCCCACGGACACATTCACCACAGAGCCGTCCTTGAGCACCACCACGCCCCGCAACTCCAGGGGAATGGTCACCCACTGGTACTTGCGGATGCCGCCATAGTAGTGGGTCTTGAGGAAGGCGATCTCGCTGTCCTCATAGAGGGGGGTGGGCTTCAGGTCCAGACGAGGGGCGTCGATGTGGGCAGCCACGATGGACACGCCCTGGTCCAGGGGGGCAGAGCCGATGACAGCCAGGTTGATGCCGCGGCCCCGGTTGACCCGGTAGACCTTCATGCCGGGAACCAGCTCCATGCCCCGCTCCAGGGGCACAAAACCGGCAGCTTCAATGAGCTCCACGGTGTAGTCCACACAGGTGCGCTCGGTCTTGCCCTTATCCAGGTAGACCTTGTAGCCCTCGCAGTAATCAAAAATGGCGTGCTCGGTGGCCTCGTCCACCTTGTCCCAGCCGTTCTTCTTCTGGTTGAGCAGCTGCTCCCGGAGCAGCTTTCCCTTGTTGTTCTCTTCCATGGGTATAACCTCCTATATGTTTATCTGTGCAATATATGGGCAAACAACGCCGTGGCCTGCTGTTCCAGCTGCCCCGGGTCGTCTCCGTCGTTGTGTAAGGTGTATTGACAGTGGGTCTCAAAAAACTCCGCTGGCTTCTGAGCCTCCACCCGCTTGCGGGCATAGGCCTCGTCGATGCCGTCCCGGGCCATGATGCGCCCAATGCGGGTCTCCGCCTTGGCCACCACCGCCACGGTGATGTGGCAGATGTCCGCCACTCCGCTCTCAATGAGGGCTATGGCGTCCACCACCGCCACCTGCTTTCCCTCCGCCTGGGCCTGGTCCAAACGGCGCTGGATTTCCAGTTGGATATACCGGTGGGTGATGGCATTCAAATCTTCCAGAGCCTGGGAATTTCCAAACACCCTGGCCCCCAACTGCTTGCGCAGCAGCACCCCCTGGTCATCGTAGATGTCCGGGCCGAACCGCTCTTGCAATTCCTGGCGCATGAGCTGACTGGACACGGTGAGGTCATGGTAGATGGCGTCGGCGTCCAGCACCGCCGCCCCCATGCCCTCCAGCACGTGGAGCACGGTGGTCTTTCCCGCTCCTGTGGGCCCGGTGAGGCCAATGATGGTGAAGCTCATCCCTCCACCTCACATCCCAGGGCCTGCTCAATGGCCTCGCGGCTCAGGCCGCCCTGGCGGAGGATGCGGAAGGGTTTTACGGTCAGGTTCACAATGGTGGACTCCACCCCCACCGAGCAGGGGCCACCGTCCAGCACCGCCCCAATGCGGCCGTCCAGCTGCTCCAGCACCTGCTGAGCGTTCTTGGGGCTGGGGTGGCCGGAGATGTTGGCGGAAGGACAGGCCAGAGGATGGCCCAGAGCCCGGATAACCCCCAGGGTGTCCGGGTGGTCGGGGCAGCGCACCCCCTGGGTTGCACCTCCGGCGGGAACGATGGAGGGCAGGGTGCCCTTGCCCCACAAAATCATGGTCAGAGGACCCGGCCAGAAAGCTTTGGCCAAGATATAGGCCTCAGTGGGAATGTCCCGGCACACCCCTTCCACCATGTCCATGCCGTCCACCAGCACGTTCAGGGGCTTCTCCTCCGGGCGGCCCTTGGCCTCGTAGTTGGCCCGCACCGATTCCTCGATGTAGGCGTCCGAGGCCAGTCCGTACACCGTCTCGGTGGGCACCGCCACCAGTTGGCCCTGGGCGAGCAGCTTTGCCGCCGCCTCCACCTCATGGGGGGCCAGGGTCTGGGTCTCAGGACGGCCCAGCACCAGGGAGAGGAGCTGTCCGGGCCGCTCCACCAAGTGGTGGGCCCCCTCCTGCTCCAGCTCGGAGCGGCTGCGGAAGCCCCACAGCACCCCACAGGTGTCCAGCGAGCCGTTTTTCCCGGTCTGGATGTCCACATTGCTGTCCCCCACAAAGAGGGTGGTGTCCGGCTTAGCTCCCATCTGCTCCATGAGGGCATAGAGCAAGGTGGGGTCGGGCTTGGTGGGCTGGTCGGGCAGTGCCCCCTGGATGTGGGTGAACACCCCGGGGTAGTACCGCTCCATCACCGCTCCAGCCAGAGAGTGAGCTTTGTTGGTGAGCACGCCGATGCCCACCCCCGCCTGCTTTAAGGCGTCCAGCACCTGGGCCATCCCCCAGTAGGGGGCAGTGAGGTCCTCTTTGTGGGCCCCGTAGTAGTCCATAAACTGGGCCAGAGCCTCCTCCAGCTCCTGCTGGGACGTGCCTTGGGGGGCAAACCGCTCCACCAGCTTGGGGATGCCGTTGCCCACCTTAGTCTTGTAGGCCTCCACCGTGTGGGTGGGCCAGCCCCGCTGGGTGCACACCCAGTTTCCGGCGTTGGCCAGGTCGTCAATGGTGTTGAGGAGGGTTCCGTCTAAGTCAAAAATCACATGGGTATACATTTCTCTAGCCCTCTCCTTGTTTCAGCCGCTGGGCCCGGTCGGCGGTGATGAGCCCGTCGATGATCTCGTCCAGATCTCCGTCCATGACAGCGTCCAATTTGTATATGGTCAGCCCGATGCGGTGCTCGGTGAGCCGCCCCTGGGGGAAGTTGTAGGTGCGGATGCGCTCATTGCGCATACCCGAGCCCACCTGGCTGCGCCGCTGGTCTCCGTATTCCTCCGAAATGCGCTGCTGCTCCTGGTCGTAGAGCATGGAGGCCAAAATGCGCATGGCCTTCTCCCGGTTCTGGAACTGGCTGCGCTCCTGCTGGCACTCCACCACCGTGCCCGTGGGCTTGTGGATGAGGCGCACCGCCGAAGAGGTCTTGTTCACGTGCTGGCCACCGGCACCAGAGGCCCGGTAGACCTGCATTTCCACATCGGCGGGATTGAGCTGCACGTCCACCTGCTCCATTTCCGGCAGCACCGCCACGGTGGCGGTGGAGGTGTGCACTCGGCCGCCGGATTCCGTCTCCGGCACCCGCTGCACCCGGTGCACCCCACTCTCAAATTTCAGCCGGGAGTAGGCCCCGTCCCCGGAGATGGTCAGGGAGATATCTTTCACGCCACCCAGCTCGGTCTCGCTGACGCTGTTGACCTCCACCTTCCAGCCCCGCTTTTCCGCGTACATGGTGTACATGCGGGTAAGAGAGTGGGCAAAGAGGGCGGACTCTTCCCCGCCCACTCCGGCACGAATCTCCACAATGACATTTTTGTCGTCGTTGGGGTCCCGGGGCAACAACAGTTCTCGGATGAGCTGCTCCAGGCGCTCCAGTTCCTCACGGGCCTTTGCCATTTCCTCCTGGGCCAGGTCCTTAAAGTCCGGGTCGGAGAGCAGTTCCTCCGCTCCCGCCAGGTCCTCCCCTGCCTTGCACCAGCTGCGGTAGGCGGTGACCAGGGGCTCCAGCTCCCGCTGCTCCTTGTTGAGCCGGGACACCAGGTCCGGGTCTTCATAGGTCTCGTTGGCAGCCAGACGGGCCTCAATCTCCCCGTACCGCTGCTCAATGCCTCTGAGTTTGTCCGTCATGTTCTCACCCCTTGGCCTCTTCCAGCTGGGCAGCCAGGTTCTCCCACTGGGTATACAGGTGGGCTAGCTCATCCTCCAGGCGGCTGCGCTCCTCATAGAGCTCCTGGGCCTTGAGGTAGTCGCTGGCGGCGGCCTCCAGCTCGCCCGTGAGCTCGTCCAGGCGGATTTCCGCCTTTTCCACTGCCCGCTCGGCAGCCCGCACCTGCTTTTCCAGCTCCTTGGTGCCGCCGGAACGGCGGGGCTTCTCCTCCGCCTTGGGCTTTTCCGGCTGTACTTGGGCCTTGGCGGCATTTTTCAGCTGGGCCTGCCGCTCCCGCCAGGCCCGGAACTCCCCGTAGGTGCCCCGGAAGTCCTGAATTTTGCCGTCTTCCAGCATCCACACACGGGTGGCAAACTTCTCGATAAAATAGCGGTCGTGGGAGACAAAGAGCAGGTTGCCCCCGTACTCCGCCACCGCCTCCTCCATCCACTCCCGGGAGTCGATATCCAGGTGGTTGGTGGGCTCGTCCAGCACCAGGAGGTTGATTTTGCTGTCCATGAGCATGCACAGCCGCAGCCGGGACTGCTCGCCGCCGGACAGGGTGGACACGGACTTAAACACGTCATCCCCCCGGAACCGGAAGGAGGCCAGACGGTCCCGGGCCTCCTGGGTGGTGCAGTTCTGGGCGTAGAGCATGGTGTCCACCAGGTTGCGCTCCGGGTGATCGAAGTGGATGATCTGGGGCAGATACCCCACCCGGATGGAGGGGCCCAGGTAGATACTGCCCTGGTCCGGGGCCTCCTCCTCCATGAGAATTTTCAGGAAGGTGGACTTTCCGGTGCCGTTGTCTCCCAACAGGGCAATGCGCTCGCCCCCCGCCACTTCCAGATTCAAATCTGAGAAGAGGGTGCGATCTCCGAAGTGCTTGGACAGCCCGGTGACCACCATGGCCTCGTCTCCGTGGAACTCCCGCTCCCCAAACCGGGTGGTCATCTTCTTCTCCCGGGTGGGCTTGGCGGTGGTGTTCATGCGCTCAATGCGCCGCTCCATGTTGATGGCCCGCTTGTACTGCTTGTCGTTGCCCTGGAAGGCCCACAGGCGCATCTGCTGTGCGGCCTGCTCCAACTGGGCGATCTTGGCCTGCTCCTTCTCATACTGGCGCAGCCGCTCCTGGTACCGCCGCTCCTTCTCCTCCACGTAGAAGGTGTAGTTGCCGGAGTACAACTCCGCTTTGCCGTCCTGAAGCTCCACCACCCGGCGCACCACCTTGTCCAGGAACCATCGGTCGTGGGAGATGGCCAGGACGGTGCCGGGGAAATGCTCCAGATACTCCTCCAGCCACTCGGTGGCGTTGAGGTCCAAGTGGTTGGTGGGCTCGTCCAACAGGAGGATATCCGTATCCTCCAAGATGAGACGGGCCAAATTGATGCGGGTCTTCTCGCCACCGGACAGGGCGGAAAAAAGCCGTCCTCTCATATCCTGGTCAATGGCCAGGCCGTTGCACACCTTGTTGAGCTGGGTCTTGGTGTGGTAGCCTCCCCCCGCCTCAAAGGCGGCGGTGAGCTTGTCGTAGCGCTCCATGACGCTCTGGGTGGGGTGGTCCCCCATCTTCATCCCCAGCTCGGCCAGCTCCCGCTCGATGTTGTGCAGGCGTTCAAAGGCGGTGTCCAGCACGTCCTCCACCGTGTACCCCTCGGGGTAGACGGGAATCTGGGAGATGAGGCCCACCCGCTTACCGGGGGCGATGGTGACGGTGCCCTCGTCCGCCTCCACCTCGCCGGTGATGATGCGGAAGATGGTGGTCTTGCCGGCGCCGTTGCGGCCCAGCAGGCCCACCCGCTCCCCGGTATCCACCTGGAGGGAGAACCCGTCCAGGATTTTTCTGCCCACTTCAAATTCTTTGACCAGGCCGGTCAACTGTATATCAATCATTCCGTTCTCCTCGTCCACCGGCCTCTAACCCGGTTGTTATTTCTGGGTCTGGGCCGTCAGATAGTCTACAATCTTCTCAAAAGCCATGGACCGGGAGGCCTTGACCAAGATGGTCACCCCCGCCCGGATTTCCCGGCTCAGCGCCTCCTTGGCCTCCTCCAGGTCATGGAAATAGGAGACCTGCTCCTGGCTCATGCCCGCCTGGACGGCTCCCTGGGCCATGTGCTTGGCCAGATCACCAATGGCGATGAGTCGCTCCACTCCGGCCTGGGCGAAGTAGCCGCCCACCGCCTGGTGGAACATGGCGCTATTGGCGCCCAGCTCCTTCATGTCCCCCACCACGGCCACACGGCGGCGGTCCTTGGCGTCGCCCAGCACGGCGGCAGCTGCCCGCATGGACTGGGGATTGGCGTTGTAGGCGTCGTTCAAAATCACCACGTCCCCAGGGCAGTTGACCACATTCATCCGCATCTTGGTGGGGAGGAACGCCCGGATGCCCCGGGTGATCTCGTCGGCCTCCATGCCGAACAGCTCGCCCACCGCGGTGGCCATGAGGGTGGGGTAGATCATGTGTGTGCCCAGGGCGGGGATATCCGCCTGGAACTTGCTGTGGGGGGTCTTCACCTGGCAGGAGATGTGGCTGGCCCCGTCGCTGTCAATGTCAAAAGCGGTGTAGTCCAGCCCCTCCCCGCTACCCACCATGTAGGTGGTCTGGGGCAGCTTGCCCTTGAGGGTGGAAAGCATGGGATCGTCCCCGTTGAGAATGGCGGTGCCATCCGCCTTGAGATGGTTGAAGATTTCACACTTGGCGGCAAAGATGGCCTCCCGGCTGCCCAGGTTCTCAATGTGGGAGTCCCCTACATTGGTGATGAGGGCCACATCTGGCTCCACCAGCTCACTGAGGTAGTCGATCTCCCCGGCGTGGTCCATGCCCATCTCCAGCACACAGATCTGGTGGGTGTGATCCAGGCGCAGCAGGGTGAGGGGCAGTCCGATGTCATTGTTGAAGTTGCCCTCGGTTTTCAGCACCTTGTACTTGGCCCCCAGCACCGCCGCCACCATGTCCTTGGTGGTGGTCTTGCCCACCGAGCCGGTCACCGCCACAAAGGGGATGTGGAACATCTCCTTATAGTACCGGGCCAGGTCCCGCAGGGCCCGCTGGGTGGATCGCACCTTGATGTAGAACTTCCCCGGCAGGTAGCTCTCCCGCTCCCGGGCGGTGATGCAGCCCACCGCCCCCTGCTCCAGGGCGCTGTTGATGAAGGAGTGGCCGTCAAACCGCTCCCCCTCCAGGGGAAGGAACAGGCAGCCCTGGGGGACACTGCGGCTGTCGGTGCACACCTCGGTGACCGTCTGATTCAGGTCGGCCTCCCCTCCGATGAGGGTGCCGCCCACTGCCTGGAGTAGCTGCGCCAATGTCAAAGCTTCCATCTTTTCTTCTCCTTTACTGCTCCTCAGTGTCCCGCCTTGCGGGCCTGCAAGGATGCCTCAATGATGCGCTCGCACAAGGTGCCGTAGTCGATGCCCACCACCGCCGCCTCCTGGGGCAGCAGACTGGTGGGAGTCATGCCGGGCAGGGTGTTGATCTCCAAGAACCAGGGGGTGCCGTCCTCGGTGACAATGAAGTCCGCCCGGGAGTACACCGCCAGGCCCACCCCGTGGAACACCTTCAAAGCGGCCTCAGCCAGCCGCTGCTCCCACAGCTGGGGAATCTGGGCAGGACAAATCTCGTCCGCCGCCCCAGGCTGGTACTTGTTCTCATAGTCATAGAATCCCTCTTTGGGGATGATCTCAATGGAGGGCAGCGCCTTTCCCTCCAGGATGCCCACCTGGATTTCCCGGCCGGACACATACTGCTCTACCACACAGCGGCCGCCCAGCTCCAGGCCCTCTTCCAGAGCTGCCTGCAGCTCCTCCTTGGTGCGGGGGATGGACACGCCGATGGAAGAGCCGTAGTCCACGGGCTTGACCACGCAGGGCACTTCCAGACGCTCCACCAGGCCGGGGATGTCCGCTGCGGTGTAGTCCACCAGCTCCCAGCTGGGGGTCTGCACCCCCAGAGGGGCTACGATGCGCTTGGTCAGGTCCTTATCCATGGCGATGGCGGAGCCCAGGTAGTTGGCCCCGGTGTAGGGGATGCCCATGAGGTCCAGGGCGGCCTGCACCCGGCCGTCCTCGCCGCAGGCTCCGTGGAGGGCCAGGAACACCACGTCCGCCTGAGCACACAGCTCCAGCACTCCGGGGCCGAACTGGCTGGCGCCCCCGTCAGTGCGAGAGGCCTTCACCTGCTCCAGGTCGGGGGCCACCCGGCCCACCCGGGTCAGCTCCTCGTCCAGAGGTGCGTCAAACAGGGTCTCCACCGGGGCGTGGGTGCCCAGGAACATATCCACAAAGGCCACCTGGTGCCCCCGCTGGCGCAGGGCGGTGCACACCTTGCAGCCGCTGGACAGCGAGACATTCCGCTCCGGGCTCAGTCCGCCCGCCAATACCACAATCTTCATGACCATTCTCCTTTATCGGTGGAATCACTCCATGGAACATTCGGTCCCTACAAAGCATTCACTCTTCTCTTCATAGGTATGACTCCCAGGCCTCGTTTATCCCGGGGATACCCACATTAGCAAATTATTATATCACTTTGCCCCGTTTCAGGCAAGAGGTGGGTTTTTCTGAGAAAAAGAAAAACGGACATGACCAAGGTCATGTCCGTTTGGCAGCGGATGAAGGATTCGAACCCTCACGAACAGAGTCAGAGTCTGGTGTGCTACCATTACACTAATCCGCTATGTTTGTTCGTTTGTCTTGCGCTTTGTTTTGCGCCGCTCGCTTGAGCCTTGCTTAGTATAGCACGTATACGAAAAATGTCAACCCCCTTTTTTCGATTTTTTGAAAAAATTTTGTGCCCCCCAAATTGGGGGGCACAGGACACTCGTTAGGCATAGAAGGAGTGGCCGCCAATGGTGGCCACATAGGCACGGTTCCGGGAGGCGTAGCAGTCCAGGCCTGCCCGGTTGAAGAACAGAGCGTTATCCAGCACCACCGCTCCGTCCAGCACCAGCTTGGCTGCCACCACGCTCTCCCAGTTGGGATCGCGGTGAATGGAGCCGCTGGAGGCAGGGCTAAACTGATTCTTCTGGAAAATCACGCCCTCCACCGTGTTGGGGAACTTGTAGCTGGCCACGCGGTTCATCACCACGTTGCCCACTGCGATCTTCCCCGCCATAGGTTGATTGCCGCTCTCCGAATAGATGATGTGGGAGAGCCAATAGAGATCATTGCTGTTGTAATAGGAACTGCCAGGGGTGATATAGCCCTGGCCCTCCTGGGTGTACAGGCGGATGTACCCGGTGGCATCGTCCCGAACCAGCTTCAGGTTCAGAATCTCAGCCAGGGTATCCACGGGAATCGCCAGATCCCCGTTCAGGTTCACCACACCCTGGTCCAGATAGAGATAGCGGTCGTTGGCCACCACGTAACAGGCGCCGTCGTACACCGACATCTGCAGAGTCTCCTGGGTCGCCGGGTCGGTGGCGGACACGGACACACCGCCGTCCACCTGCTCCACCACAGCCTGGGGCTGGGCGGCGGCCAGGAAAGATTTCACGGTTACGTAACACTCTCCCCCGATCATCTCACGCCCCACGTTCAACAGTGCGACGGAGTCAAGATACAGGCCAATGCCCTGGGGGTGCTGGATGTTCTCTGCGGCCTGCCGGGCCACGATCGCCTCGGCAGAAACCACGGCCATCAGTTCATCTGCGCTGCCCAACTGCTCGACGACAGCGGGCTCAGAAACCTGAGGCTGAACTGCTTTACTGGGCTGGATCAATGTGCATGCCATGAGTGTCGCCAGCATTGCGCTGGTCACCTTCACATTCATTCAATCGCTCCTTGTTTCAATTTGTTGTCAAATTGTAACCGTATTGTAACCCATTTTAAACCGCTTTGCAACCCTTTTGCTCCGTCATTTTGACTAAACATCTCGCCCATTTCAGGCAACATACACACATATCATCTAAATTTTGACCATATTTTCCCGTTTTTGTGCGTTTTGCACACAAAAATATAGAGAACGATTTTCCGGGTCAGGACCCGCTCCAGGCTGGTCTCTGAGCCACAAAAAGAAACGGTGGAAGCAGCCAAGAAAAGACTGCTTCCACCAGGGGCATCGTTCCGTTCCATCCCAGTGACCTTTGAGGTAGTCCGTGTCGGAAAAAAGGAAAACCCCGAACGCAAAACGTTCGGGGTTTTGGCGGAGTGGGAGGGATTCGAACCCTCGGACGGTTTTTGGCCGTCACACGATTTCCAATCGTGCTCGTTATGACCTCTTCGATACCACTCCGTGTGGCCTCTGTCGGGTCAACGAAGGTCATTATACCAGATTCTCCGCCAATGTCAACACCTTTTTTCAAATTCTTTTTATTTTTTCTTCAGCCACTCGTTTAGGGTGCGCAGCACCACTGGAGACAGCAGCAACAGGGTGGCCAGATTGGGTATGGCCAACAGGCCGTTACACAGGTCCACCAACTCCCACACCGCCGCCAAGTCTCCCACAGCCCCCGCCACCACGCACAGGGGAAACACCACATGGTACACCCCCAACACCAGGGGCGACTTGGTGAGGGTCTCCACCCCCCGATGCCCGTAGTAGCCCGCCCCCACCAGGGAGGTAAAGGCAAAGAGGGTCAGGCTCACCGTCACCATCCACTCCCCTGCCTTTCCCCACAGAGAGGCAAAGGCGGAGGCGGCCAGGTTGCTGCCCAGCATTTCCCGGGGAATCTCCCCGGCGGCTATCATCTCCTGGGCCGCCAGCGGGTCATACACCCCAGACGTAAGGATGACCAGGGATGTCACCGTGCAAATGACCAGGGTGGCAAAGAACACCTCGAAGATGCCCCACATCCCCTGCTTGCCTGGGTGCTCCACCTGGGCGCAGGCGTGGGCCATGGCGGACATGCCCACCCCCGCCTCGTTGCTGAACACCCCCCGGGCCAATCCGTAGCGCAGGGCAAGGCCTATGGAGTAGCCCCCCACCACTGCCTTGGGGGCAAAGGCATAGGTGACAATCTGCTCCATCACCTGGGGGAGCTTCTGGGCGTTGACGGCAATCACCCCTACCCCGCCGCCGATGAAGATCACCGCCATCACCGGCACCAGTAGCTGGCTGAGCCGGGACACCCGGCGGATGCCCCCCATGAGCACCACCGACACCACCACTGCCAGCACCACTCCCACCACTTTCGGGGAAAGCCCCACGGACCGCTCCAGCGCGGTGGCGATGGAATTGGCCTGGGCCAGGTTGCCCCCCACCAGAGTCTCCGCCACGCACAGCAGAGCGTACACACAGCCCAGCCACCGCAGTTTCAGTCCCAGTTGGATGTAAGTCATGGGTCCACCCCGCCACTGGCCCTTCTCGTCCTTTTCCCGGTATTGAATGGCCAGGATTTTCTCTGCGCACCCGGTCATCATCCCCAGCAGGGCGGACATCCACATCCAGAACACTGTCCCCGGACCGCCGAAGAAGATGGCCGCCGCCACCCCCGCCACCGAGCCGGTGCCGATGGTGGCCGCCAAGGCCGTGGACAGAGCTTGCAGCTGGGTGACGCCCCCCTGCTCCGCCTTTTGCCGTTGAAACAGTGCCACCACCGTGTGCTTCCACCACACTGGCAGACCGAAGATCTGGAAGAACCCTGTGCGCAGGGAGTAGTACAGCCCCACCGCCAGAAAGCCCACCAACAGCGGACCGCCCCAGAGCACGCCGCTGATTTGGGATAAAAAAGCCATGTCCACACACCTCCTATCCAAGAAGGTATGCGGACATGGTATCCATTATGAAATTTGAGGTTACGCCACGCCACGTCTGTGGGACAGGTCGGCGTACCGCTCCACCGGGCGCTGCATGAGCCGGATGATGATAAACTGTACCGGAGCCATCACCGCAGCCTGCACCACACGGGCGCCCGCCACGGCCCAATAGGGGTTATCCGTGAGCATGTGTCCCCACAGGGCCGCCAGGAAGATTCCAATGACCACGTGGTTGAACACCAGCGCCAGGGCCAGCTGCCACCACTTTCTCCGCCCCTCTTTCAGGGCCATGCCCAGAGCCACCCCGTGGAGGGCATTGTTTAAGGTGTAGCCGGGGAAATAGGGGCCGATGGGAAAGAGGATGGCGCCCAGCAGGTCCGCCAAGGCTCCCATGACGCCGCCCCAGACCGGACCAAACAGGGCGCCGCAAACCGCCAGGGGCACAAAGGCAAAGCTAAACTTGGTGATGGGGGTGGCGATGGAGAAGAAGCGGGACAGCACCACCTCCATGGCCAGCAAAACGGCCACTTGGGCCAAGATCAGAACCGAAAACTTTTTATTCATGACAAATCTCCCTTTTTCGACAATACACAGGTGCGAATCTCTCCCACAGAGTACAGAGAGCCCAGGGCGCACACCAGCCCGTCCGCGACCGCCAGCTCCATGGCTTGCTCCACCCCCTGGGAGATGGAGGCGGCAGCATAGGCCGGCTTTCCGTAGGCCGTCAGTTCGTGGGCCAGAGTTTCAGCGTCCAGCGCCCGAGGGCTGGGGGGCGTGATGGTGACAAAGGCCTGGGCCAACGGGGCCACCAGCTCGCACAGCCTCGCCCGGTCCTTGTCCTCCAGCACTCCCATGAGGAGCACCGGGGCTTTTCCCGGGAAATAGCGGGTGAGGTTGTCCGCCACGGTGGCGGCGCACTGGGGGTTGTGCCCCCCATCCACCACAAACCAGGGGTTACGGGACAGGACTTCAAATCGGCCGGGCCAGCGCACCCGCTCCAGCCCCTGGGCCAAAGCCTGGGCCGAGACGGGATACTTGGCGGAAATGGCCTCCAGGGTGGCGAGCACCACAGCGCCGTTGTGGCGCTGGTTGTCCCCCAGCAGAGGGACAAAGAGGGACTGCCCCTTCCAGCTCCACCACTGCCCCTCCGGGCTCTCCCGGTTCAGGACCACATCCTGGGCGCGGGCAATGGTGAGGGAGGCCCCATGGGCCTGACAGGTCTCACGCACCACCTGGGTAACGCTCTCTTTCTGCTCATAGAGGACGACAGGACAGCCGTCTTTGATGACTGCCGCCTTCTCAGTGGCAATGGCCTCCACGGTATTGCCCAGCTGGGCGGTGTGGTCCAGGCCGATGTTGGTGATGACCACCGCCTGGGGAGCGGGGATGGCGTTGGTGGAGTCCAGGCGGCCACCCATGCCAGCCTCCAGCACCACGATGTCACAGCCCCGACGGCGGAAGAACTCCAGGGCCACACAGGTCACCAGCTCAAACTCCGTGGGGTGCTCCTCCATCTGGTCGGCCAGCCCTCCCACCCAGGACGTGATGGCGGCCAGCTCGTCTCCGGTGATCTCCTCCCCGTTCACCGTCATCCGCTCTTCAAAGTGGTGGATGTAGGGGGAAGTGTACAGGCCCGTGGTATAGCCAGCGGCGGTGAGCACCGAGGCCAGCATGGCCGCCGTGGAGCCCTTGCCGTTGGTGCCCACAACGTGAATGAACTGGAGCTTCTGCTCCGGGTTGCCCATGGCAGCCAGCAGCTGCCGGGTGCGAGAAAGGCCGGGGCGGCTGCCCAGCCAGGAAAAGGAGTGGATATACTCCACTGCCTGTGCCCCTGTGGTCAGGGGCGGGTGTTTGTCCATAAAAATACCTCCTTTGCACGGGCAGCCCGGAAACGGGAACGCCGCACAAAGGAGGGACAATGGCTCCGCTATGCGGCAGCGGGATGCGGTGGGCACACTGCAAGCCTGGGGGGATCTCCCCTCGTGCTATTCGTCCGGCGGACAACTCCCCGTCCCGCCGGCACTGTCTCCCCCATCAAGGGAAGCATAACACGTGCGCACCTACTCTGCCTGTTTGTCTGTCAGTGTACTCCTCTGCCCCGAAAATTGCAAGACAAATTTTCACCCCCGGCCATAAGGCCGAGGGTGAACGGAGTTTTATTCCACGGTAACCGACTTGGCCAGATTTCTGGGTTTGTCGATATCACAGCCCCGATGCAGGGCCACATAGTAGGCAAACAGCTGGAGGGGCACCACGCCCAGGGAGGGCAGCAGCATGGGGTGGGTGTCGGGGATGAGCATCATGCCGTTGGCCACTTCCTCCATCCGCTGGGCATGGCTGGCGGTGGTGAGGGCCAGCACGTCCGCTCCACGGCTCTTCACCTCCACCACATTGCTCAACGCTTTGTCAAAGAGGGCCCCGTAGGTGCCCACCGCCACCACCAGGGTGCCGTCCTCAATCAGGGAGATGGTGCCGTGCTTCAGCTCTCCGGCGGCGTAGGCCTCGGAGTGGATGTAGGAGATCTCCTTGAGCTTCAGCGACCCCTCCAGGCCCAGGGCATAGTCCACGTTGCGCCCCATGAAGAAGATGGACTCGTGGTTGAAGTACTGGGAGGCCAGATACTGGATCTGGCTTTTCTGGGCCAGCACCTCCTCCATCTGGGCGGGGAGCAGGAGCATCTGGCCCAAAATGTCCCGGTACTCCTCCGTCTCAATGGTGCCCAGTCGCCGGGCAAAGTACAGCCCCAACAGGTTGAGCACCGCCAGCTGGGTACTATACGCCTTGGTGGTGGCCACGGCGATCTCCGGCCCGGCCCAGGTGTACAGCACCACATCAGACTCCCGGGCGATGGAGGAGCCCACCACATTGACGATGGCCAGCACCTTGGCCCCCAGACGTTTGGCCTCCCGCAGAGCGGCCATGGTGTCCAGGGTCTCGCCGGACTGGCTGATGACCACCACCAGGGTGTGCTCATCCACAATGGGCTCCATGTATCGGAACTCGGAGGCCAGGGCCACCTCCACGGGCTTGCGCAGCAGCCGCTCCAGGTGGTACTTGCCCACCATGCCCACATGGTAGGAGGAGCCGCAGGCCACAATGTACAGCTTTTGGAGGTCTCGGATCTCCTCATCGGTGAGGGCGAAGTCCTCCAGGTACACCTCCCCGTCCTGAATGCGGGGGAAGATGGTGCGGCGCAGCGCCTCGGGCTGCTCCATGATCTCCTTGGCCATGAAGTGCTCGTAGCCGCCCTTTTCGGCGGCGTCCACCTCCCAGTCCACCCGGGCGACCTCCTTGGTGATGGGCTGGAGCAGGCTGTTGTAGCACTGGATGCCCTGGGCGGTGAGCACCGCCACCTCCCCGTCCTCCATATAGATGACGTCCCGGGTGTGGCGGAGAATGGCGGTGACGTCAGAGGCCAGGAAGTTGGACTCCTCCCCCAGCCCCAAAATCAGGGGGCTGTCCTTGCGCACGGCGATGAGCTGGTCGGGCTGGTCGCAGCACAGGATGCCCAGGGCATAGGCGCCCTCAATGCGGTGGAGCACCCGGCCCAC
This sequence comes from Pseudoflavonifractor sp. An44, assembly GCF_002161675.1. Classification (GTDB taxonomy): domain Bacteria; phylum Bacillota; class Clostridia; order Oscillospirales; family Oscillospiraceae; genus Enterenecus; species Enterenecus faecium. The sequence goes on along the minus strand of NZ_NFIH01000005.1, from coordinate 98,174 downwards.
CGCCGCCAGCAGATCCCCCTCATAGAAGTATTCCACCAGCTGGGCCACCACCTCGCTGTCCGTCTCGGAGACAAAGGGCACCCCCTTGGCCTGGAGGAAGCTTTTGAGCTGGGCATAGTTTTCGATGATGCCGTTGTGCACCACCGCAATCTTGCCGCTGTGGCTGACATGGGGGTGGGAGTTGGTGTCCGAGGGCGCCCCGTGGGTGGCCCAACGGGTGTGACCGATGCCGATGGTGCCCGGAATGGCACGTCCGCCCTGGATCATGTCCGAGAGTACCTGCAAACGTCCCTTGGACTTGGCCACCCGCACCTGTCCGTCATGGTATACCGCCACTCCGGCGGAGTCATACCCTCGGTATTCCAGGCGGGACAGGCCGTCCAACAAAATGGGCGCCGCCTGCTCCCTCCCCACATATCCTACAATTCCACACATATCGCTTCCTCCTTATATAAATTCCTGAAAAGCAGACACAACGCCCGGAAAGGCGTTGTGTCCAGGTGTCCTCATCGGTCCGAAGAGAGCTGACCATCAATGTGGGCATCAATGCGCTGGGTAAACTCCAGCGCCGCATTGTGGCCCATCTTCTTGTTACGGTTATTCATGGCCGCCACCTCCAAGATGACCGCCAGATTCCGTCCCGGCTTAACAGGAATGGTGAGGGTGGGCAGCTGCACGCCCATCAGCTCTGTGAAAAACTCGTCGGCACCCAGGCGGTCATACATGGCCCCGTCCTGCCAGTTCTCCAGCTTCACCAGCATGTCGATGTTGGTCTCGAACTTGACGGCGGACATACCGAACAGGCGGCGGACATCCACCACGCCAATGCCTCGCAGCTCCATATAGTGGCGAATGAGCTCGGGGGCGGTGCCCACCAGGCGGTTGTTGAAGCCCCGGCGAATTTCCACCGCATCGTCGGCAATGAGGCGGTGGCCCCGCTTGATGAGCTCAATGGCGGTCTCGCTCTTGCCCACGCCGGACTCGCCCATGAGCAGCACGCCCTCGCCGTACACCTCCACCAGCACGCCGTGGCGGGTGATGGTGGGAGACAGCGCCACCCGCAGGTAGGCGATGAGGGTGCTCATGAAATCCGCCGTATTCTCCTTGGTGCGCAGCAGAACCTGGTCGTACTTCTTGGCCGACCCCATGCACTCCGGGTACGGCTCCAGGCCCCGGGCGATAATCACCGCCGGGGTGTGATAGGAAAACAGCTGGTCAAAGCGCTCCATGCGCTCCTCTGCCGTGCGCTCCTGCAAGTAAGACCACTCCACCAGGCCCAGCAGCTGCATACGCTCCCGGTCAAAGTAGTCGAAATAACCCGTCATCTGGAGGCCGGGACGGTTCACGTCCTGGATGGAGATTTGGCGGTCCCGGTAGCCCTCCGGGCCGTACAGCACCTCAAGATGAAACTGGTCAATGATGGTGCCCAAACGAATGGTAGGCCCTTTTCCCATGATTTCACGCCCTTTCCTCGCGTTTTGTTCCTTTATTTTACCACAAAGCCCCAACGAAAAAAATACTTCTTTTTGAAAAATGCCCCTTGATTTTCTCTTAAGTTTCTGGTAAGATATCGTAGTTATCGTATGAATGTAATTCCAACCAGCGAGGAGGTTTGTAGATATGGCCAAATGTGAGTTTTGTGGTAAGGGCGTGAACTTCGGCATCCAGGTTTCTCACTCCCACCGCCGCTCCAACCGTCCCTGGAAGCCCAACGTCAAGCGCGTCAAGGCTGTGGTGGACGGCACCCCCAAGCACGTCTATGTGTGCACCCGCTGCCTCCGTTCCGGCAAGGTCACCCGTGCTGTGTAATTCCATACACTCATGACTCAAAGCCCTGTACCGCATGGTACAGGGCTTTCGTCGTTGTATGGGGAGTTTGTCAGCGGGGATATCTCTGGAGCATCTCCGCTTTGAGCTGCTCCCAGGCTTCCACGACTTCGGGAGAGGTTCCAAAGAATTCGTTGTCCCGGCCCTGGGTGTAGGTCACGCCAGACTCCCAGTCTCCCGTATATACCACCGGGACATTCTCGATGTGATCATAGCAAAACACCGGGGACATAAAGTCCACCCAGCTGCCCTCTCCTGCACATCCAGGAAGTTTTGAGGATACAAAACAGAGCCCGGAGAGATGGTTTCATCTCTCCGGGCTCTGTTTCATTCTCGCATCAAAAACGTTACAGCCAGATCTCTTCCAGCTCCAGTTCGGAGCGGCGCTCCCGCACCATGAGCTGGCCCAGAATTACATGGGGGTCCTTTCCCTCATAGAGCACCTGATAGGCGCCCTCGGCGATGGGCATTTCCACGCCCATCTTATGGGCCAGTTGGCGGGCGGAGGCGGCGGCATAATAGCCCTCCACCACCGTGCCGTCTTTGCCACCCACGGCCTCGGCCACGGGAGTCCCCTTGCCGATGGCAATGCCCGCCCGGCAGTTGCGGGAGTGCATGGAGGTACAGGTGACAATGAGGTCGCCCAGGCCGGACAGCCCGGCGAAGGTCTCCTTGTTGGCCCCCATGGCCACACCCAGGCGAGCCATCTCGGTGAGGGCCCGGGTCATGATGAGAGCCTTGGTGTTGTCTCCGTAGCCCATGCCCACACAGCAGCCGGTGCACAGGGCCACCACGTTTTTCAGGGCCGCCCCGATCTCCACCCCCAGAATGTCCGGGGAGGTGTACAGGCGCATGTTGCGGTTCATGAAGATGTCCTGGGCCAGAAGCGCTGCCTCCTTGTTCTCCGAGGCCACCACCACACCGGTGGGCAGCCCACGGGCCACCTCTTCGGCATGGGAGGGACCGGAGAGCACCACCACAGGGCAGTTGGGGATTTCCTCCTCAATGACCTGGTGGAGCAGCAGACAGCTGTCTTTTTCAATGCCCTTGGCCACGCTCACCAGCACGGTGCCCGCCTGGAGATAGGGGGCAATCTGCTTGGAAGTGGCCCGCACGGCAAAGGAGGGGGTGGCCAGGACCACCACCTGGCTTTGGGTCAGGACGTTCAGGTCACAGGTCAGCTCCAGCTCCTGGGGCAACTTCACCCCAGGGAGCACGGGATTCTCCCGGCTCTCCTGCATCTCTTGGCATTTCTCCGCTCGGCGGCACCACATGGACACCTGGTGTCCATTTTCCAGCAGCACCAGAGCCAGGGCCGTTCCCCAGCCGCCGCTGCCTACCACGGTGATGTTCATGCCTCACCCTCCTGAAGCTTCTTTTCTTCTTGGTCGTCGGACACTTCCTCAGCCGATTCCTCCTGTGTGGAAGATTCCTCCTCCTGCTCGGAGTTCTCCTCTTCCACCTGGTCGGCATGTTCTTCCTCGGCAGGCTCCTGATCGGCGGAAGTCTCAGGCTCATCCTGCTCCTCCACCGTCTCCCCTATCTCTTCCGAGGGGTCAGGCGCTTCCGCCTCCGCTTCCTTTTTCTTGTGCAGGGCGAACTTGGACTCGGTGCCCTGGACGATGCGCACCATATTGCCCCGGTGTTTCCACAAAATCAGGCCGCCGATGATGACCGCCAGCACGGCGATGAGCTCATCCTGGTAGACAAACCAGGTGACAAAGGGGAAAGACAGTCCGGCCCAGCAGGAGCCCAGGGACACGTATCGGGTGGCAATGGCCAGGATGAGGAAGCCGCCCCACACCACCAGGGCCACCCGCCAGTCCATCATCAGGGCGATGGTACCGCCGGACAGAATGCCCTTACCGCCCCGGAACTGGAAGGTCACCGGGAACATGTGGCCCAGCAGGCAAAAGAGGCCCGCCCAGTACTTGCTCAGGGTGATGAGCTCGGGGGAGATGGAGCCCGCAATCCACATGGCAAACAGCACCGCCACCACGGCCTTCACGGCGTCCGAGAGGATGACCACCAGGGTCAAGGGGCCGCCGAAGGTGCGGTAGAAGTTGGTCAGACCTGCGTTTCCGCTGCCGTGGTTGCGCACGTCGTCCCGGAGGATGTACCGGGACACCACCACGGCCCCGTTGAAGCAGCCCAAAAAGTAGGCCAGCACTGCAATGCCCACCGCCGCCAGGGCCAGCCAGCCCCCGGACACATGGGCAGAGTCCAACACATAGTTCAGCACGACTTACTCCTCCTTATCACCCTTTTGCCGGATGGTGATGCGCACCGGAGTGCCCACCAGTCCGAAGGTGGCACGAATTTGGTTCTCGATATAACGCTGATAGGAAAAGTGGAACAGCTTGGCATCGTTGCAGAAAATGACGAAGTGGGGAGGCTTGACGCCCACCTGGGTCATATAGTAGATCTTCAGGCGGCGGCCCTTGTCCGTGGGGGGCTGCACCCGGGTCTGGGCATCGGCCAGCACCGAGTTGAGCACACCGGTGGGGATGCGCATGGTGGCCTGGTTGACCACGTTCTGGATGACCTGGAACAGGCGGTCCACCCGCTGGCCCGTCATGGCGGAGATAAACAGGATGGGAGCGTAGGTCATATAGGACAGATCCCGGCGCACTTCTTCCTCCATGCGCTTCATGGTCTTGTCGTCCTTCTCGATGGCGTCCCACTTGTTGACCACGATGATACAGGCCTTGCCCGCCTCGTGAGCCAGGCCTGCCACCTTGGTGTCCTGCTCGGTGACACCCTCCTGGGCGTCGATCATAATGAGGCACACATCGCTGCGCTCAATGGCCATGGTGGCCCGGAGCACCGAGAACTTCTCGATGCGGTCGTCCACCTTGGACTTCTTGCGCATACCGGCGGTGTCGATGATGAGGTACTTGCCCGTCTCATTTTCAAAGTAGCTGTCCACGGCATCCCGGGTGGTGCCCGCCACGTTGGAGACGATGACCCGCTCCTGGCCCAGAATCCGGTTGGTGAGGGAGGACTTGCCCACGTTGGGCTTGCCGATGATGGCCACCTTCACCACATCGTCGTCCTCCTCTTCGTCCTCCTCGGGGGGGAAGTAGGACAGGCAGGCATCCAGCAGGTCGCCGGTGCCATGGCCGTGGACGGCGGAAATGGGATAGGGGTCACCTAGCCCTAAGTTATAGAACTCGTAGATGTCCGGGTTGGTAGGTCCGGTGGAGTCCATCTTGTTCACCGCCAGAATTACCGGCTTCTTGGAGCGCTGGAGCATACCAGCCACCTCCTGGTCGGCGGCGGTCATGCCGGTGCGGATGTCGCAGACAAAGATGATCACCGTGGCCGACTCAATGGCAATCTCCGCCTGGAGACGCATAAAGGACAGAATCTCGTTGTCGGTGCCGGGCTCAATGCCGCCGGTATCCACCAGATCGAAGGTGCGGCCCAGCCACTCGGCCTGGGCGTAGAGGCGGTCGCGGGTGACGCCGGGAGTGTCTTCCACGATGGACAGGCGCTTTCCCGTCAGCTTATTAAACAGCATGGACTTACCCACGTTGGGGCGGCCCACAATGGCCACCAATGGTCTCGCCATGAAAATCCCTCCTTACTCGAAAAGATCAGATTATTTTATATTGTTAACAGTCAGTATATCAAACTTTACAGACTATGAAAAGCAAATTTTGACAAAACCAGGCTTTTCAGCCCTTTCACCAGAAAAGTACGTAAAAGAGGCTGTCGCAAAGCGCACTTTGCAACAGCCTCTTTTTCATCACAGGCGATCACTCGCTCACAGTAACCTCACGACCATTGTAGGTCATGCAGTTCTTGCAGACGCGGTGAGGCAGGCGGACAGCACCGCACTTGGGGCAGGTGTTGACACCGGGAGTCTCCAGCTTCCACACGGAGCTGCGACGCTTGTTTCTGCGCTGCTTGGATACTTTACTCTTAGGGACGGCCATTTTGACACCTCCTTATCGGTCAATGTCCGCAGACATAACATTACAAATCATCCGTCCTGACCCAACAGCTGGGCCAGCTTGGACAGACGAGGATCAATCTCCTTCTTGCAACGGCAAGGCTCATGGTTCAGGTCTGCACCGCAGCCCGGACACAGCCCCTTGCAGTCTGGAGAGCAGAGATTCTTCGTGTCCATATTCAGGAGGAACACGTCACCCAGCAACTCCTCCAGATCCAGCTGCATCTCCCCATCCAGCAAAATGATATCATCATTTTCCTCGTCTTCCAATTCGGTAGCCAGCATGGACTCAAAGTCCACCGTCTTCTCCTTGGAAAAGGGTTGGGCGCAGCGGTCGCAAATGAGGGACAGGGTGGTTGCCATGCTGGCCTGGAGCAACAGCACCCCCGCCATATTCCGCACTCTGCCTTCCACAGTGACAGGTTGGGATACAGGGTGGTCTCCGTTCCACTCCAGCTGAGTTAGGTCCATCTGGAAGGAAAACGGAAGGGTGGCGCCCGGCTGACGGGCAATTTGCTTCAAATCCAGTTTCATCGGCACACCTCGCATAACGACACAAATGGTATTATACTCAAGAGTCTCCCACTTGTCAAATGGTTTCTTGATTTTTTCTCTCTTTTTTTTCACCAAAAATCATGGTACACTGGTGGCAGTATCTTGACAGTCCAGGAGTGATGGTGATTGAAGGAATTTACCATTGGAAAAAATGACGCCGGGCAGCGGTTGGACCGCTGGCTGGCCAAGACCGTGCCCCTCCTCCCCGCCCCGTTGGCCCAGAAGTACATCCGCCTCAAGCGGGTCAAGCGCAACGGCAAGGGCTCCAAGCGGGATGTGCGCCTGGAAGTGGGGGACGTATTACAATTATACATCAACGACGAGTTTTTTCAAACCCCAAATCGGGAAAATGCGTTCCTCTCCGTGTTCAAGCCCCAGTTGGACATTGTCTATGAGGACGAGCACATTCTCCTTTTAAACAAGCGCCCGGGTATGGTGGTGCACCCCGACGACCAGGAGCGGGTGAATACCCTGCTGACCCACATCCAGGCCTACCTCTATCAGAAGAAGGAGTGGTCCCCCTACTGGGAGAACTCCTTTGCTCCGGCCCTGTGCAACCGCATTGACCGCAACACCGGGGGCATCGTCATTGCCGCCAAGACCGCCGAGGCGCTGCGCATCATGAACCAGAAGATCAAGGACCGGGAGCTCACCAAACTGTACCTGTGTGTCATCCGGGGAGAGATGCGCCCCCGGAAGGGGGAACTGAAGGGCTTTATCCTCAAAGATGAGAACAAGGCCCAGGTGAAGGTGTACGACCACCCGGTCCCCGGGGGCAAGACCGCCCTTACCTTATATAATACCCTGGCAACCGAAGGCGGGCTGTCCCTGGTGGAATGCGATCTCATCACCGGGCGCACCCACCAGATTCGCGCCCAGTTCGCCGCCGCCGGTCATCCCCTGCTGGGGGACGGCAAGTATGGCCGGGAGCGGGACAACCGCCAGTTTGGCCGCAGCTATCAGGCCCTGTACTCCTACAAGCTGCGCTTTGAGTTTACCACTGACGGAGGATGCCTTTCCCATCTCAACGGCATGGAGTGGACAGTGCGGGACATTGACTTTGTCCCCCAGTATTTTCCCAAATTTGCCGCCCAGTGGTCGTCCCAGGATTGAGTTTCCACATTCCGCCATTCACCCCCACAGGCCGCCCCTTGGGCGGCCTGTTTTTTGACCGGAAATGGGGCTGTTTTTTTCAAAAACATGATTGACATTTCTCCATCGACATAATATAGTGTAACTCGCTATCCGTGAAACCCCGGGCCCAAATTGGGCTGTCCGCTGGAGGGCACTGGCCGGGACAAATATCGAGGGAGCTGACATTTTAGAAACAACCATAGAAATGAGGGAGGACACATGTCCAAGGAGCTGATCCGCCTGAAAGACTGCGTCATGGCCTACGACGATGGCGTGGTATTGGACCACATCAACCTGTATATCAATGATAAAGAGTTCCTCACGCTGCTGGGTCCCAGTGGGTGCGGCAAGACAACCACGCTTCGTATCATCGGCGGGTTTCTTACGCCTACCTCTGGGGATGTTTTATTTGACGGCGTGAGGATTAATCATGTCCCGCCCCACAAGCGGGAGGTGAATACCGTATTCCAGAAATACGCCCTGTTCCCCCACCTGAATGTGTATGAAAACGTGGCCTTTGGCCTGCGCTTGGGCAAAACCGTCACCAATGTGGTAAACGGCAAGTCCACCGCCAAGAAGGTGAAGATTCCCGAAAAGGAGATTCACCAGCGGGTGATGGAAATGCTGGAAATCGTCAACCTCAAGGGCTTTGAAAAGCGCTCCATCTCCGCCCTCTCCGGCGGTCAGCAGCAGCGGGTAGCCATCGCCCGAGCCCTGGTCAACCAGCCCAAGGTGCTGCTGTTGGACGAGCCTCTGGGCGCTTTGGACATGCGCCTGCGCAAGGACATGCAAAACGAGCTCAAGCGTATCCAGCAGGAGATGGGCATCACCTTCATCTACGTCACCCACGACCAGGAGGAAGCTCTGGCCATGAGCGACACCGTGGTGGTCATGGACGGCGGCCGCATCCAGCAGATCGGCACCCCCGAGGACATCTACAACGAGCCCAAAAACGCCTTTGTGGCCGACTTCATCGGGGAGTCCAACATCATCGACGGCATCATGCGGGCCGACGAGGTGGTGGAGATCTTCAACCGGAAGTTCCGCTGCCTGGACAAGGGCTTTGACAAGGACGAGCCGGTGGACGTGGTCATCCGCCCCGAGGACGTGGACATTGTGGCGGAGAACCAGGGCCAGCTCAAAGGCACCGTCACCTCTGTGACCTTTAAGGGCGTCCACTACGACACCATCGTGGACTTCTATGGCTTTAAGTGGCTCATTCAGACCACTGAATACCACCCCGTGGGCTCTGTCATCGGCATCCACCTGGACCCCGACTGCATCCACGTGATGAAAAAGAGCGAGTACTCCGGCATGTTCGGAGACTACTCCTCCTATTCCGAGGAATACGAAGAGATCGGCGATGCGGACTATGAGCCCGAGGAGGAGGAGAACGGGCATGAAGAATAAGCGTTCCCTCCTGGCCATCCCCTATGTGGGATGGATGGCCTTCTTTGTGGTGGCCCCCATCATCATGGTGGTGATTTACGCCTTCACCACCGCCGACTTCTCCTTTACCGGGGAGAACTTCACCCGCATGGGCACCTTTACGGTGATTTTCACCCGCTCCTTCAAGCTGGCCATCATCGCCACCTTGGTGTGTCTGCTCATTGGCTATCCCCTGTCCTATGCCATGGCCAAAGAGGGCAAGAGCTTCCAGCGGGTGGCCATGCTCCTCATCATGCTGCCCATGTGGGTCAACTTCCTGCTGCGCACCTACTCCATGATGTCCATCATGGAAAACAACGGTCTCATCAACCAGTTTTTTGCTGCCATTGGCCTGTTTGATCTCATCAACAACCTCTTTGGCACAGACATTCACTATTTTAAGATGATTGGCACCCAGGGCGCTGTGGTGGTGGGTATGGTGTACAACTATCTGCCCTTTATGGTGCTGCCCATCTATTCCACCCTCATCAAAATGGACAACACCCTGCTGGAGGCCGCCCAGGACCTGGGGGCCGACACCGCCACGGTGTTCCGCAAGGTCATCCTGCCCCTGTCCCTGCCCGGCATTCTCTCCGGCGTGACCATGGTGTTTGTCCCCTCTGTGTCCACCTTCGCCATCTCCCGGCTGTTGGGCGGCGGCATTCAGATGCTGCTGGGCGACCTCATCGAACAGCAGTTCTTGGGCGGCGCCTACAACCCACACCTGGGCTCGGCCATCGCCCTGGTGATGATGGTCATTGTGGTGGCCTGCATGTGGATAATGAATCGCTTCGGTGAGGGCGAAGAACAGGCGGTGATGCTATGAGTCTGAACAAAAAAAACAGCCTGGGCAACCGCATCCTCATCGGTGTGGTATTCTTCTTCCTCTATGCCCCCATTTTGCTGCTCATTTTCTACTCCTTCAACGCCGCAGACTCCAGCGTGGTCTGGAAGGGCTTCTCCCTGCGGTGGTATGCCAAGCTGTTCCAAAATCAGCTGATTATCAAGAGCGTGTACAACACCCTGCTGGTGTCGGTGCTGGCCACCCTCATTGCCACGGTGGTGGGCACCCTCAGCGCCATTGGCCTGTACTCCATGCGCCGGAAGTTCCGGGAGCCCCTGCTCACCATCAACAACATCCCCATGATGAACGCCGACATCGTCACCGGCGTGGCCATGTGCCTGTTCTTTGTGGCCGCCCTCAGCGGCTGGAACTACCTGGCCTCCCACTATCGACTCATCATCGACCTCTTCGGCACTCAGTACCGGGTCACCTTCCACCAGCTATCCCTGGGCTTTGGTACCCTGCTCATCGCCCATATCACCTTTAACATCCCCTATGTCATTCTCTCCGTGGCCCCCAAGCTGCGGCAGATGGACAAAAACCTGGTGGATGCCGCCCAGGACCTGGGCTGCACCTGGCCCCAGGCCTTCTTTAAGGTGATTTTGCCGGAGATCATGCCGGGTATTGTCTCCGGCGCCCTCATCGCCTTCACCATGAGTGTGGACGACTTCGTCATCTCCTACTTCACCGCCGGCTCCTCCACCTCCACCCTGGCCATGCAGATCTACTCCATGACCAAAAAGGGCGTTACCCCGGAGATCAACGCCGTGTCCACCATTCTCTTCGGGGTGGTGCTGGTGCTGCTGATCATCGTCAACGTCCGGGAAATTCGAGCGGAGAAGGCCGCCGCCAAGCGGGTCTATTGATTTTCATCGAGGAGGAATGAACCTTTGAAAAAGCTAGCCATTGCGGCTCTGGCCTGTGTGCTGGTGGGCGGCTTCTGCTTCTCCGCCTGTACCATTGAGCGCATTGACCCCGAGGCCGACAACAACACCGCCGCCACCAACACCGGCAAGCGGGTGCTCAACGTGTGCAACTGGGGCGAATATATCGACGAGGACCTCATCGCCCAGTTCCAGGAGGAGACGGGGATCACCGTCAACTACCAGACCGCTGAGAGCAACGAGTCCCTATATTCCCTGCTGAAAAACGGCGGCGCCAACTACGACGTCATCTGCCCCTCCGACTATATGATCTCCCAGCTCATTGAGGAGGACATGCTCCAGCCCCTGAACTACGACAACATCCCCAACTATTCCTATATTGGGGACCAGTTCAAGAACCTGGCCTTTGACCCCAACAACGAGTACACCGTCCCCTACACCTGGGGCACCCTGGGCATCATCTACAACAAGACCATGGTGGACGGCGAGATCACCAGCTGGTCCTCCCTGTACGATGACGCCAATCGTGGCAACGTGCTTCTCATCAACAACTCCCGGGACGCCTTTGGCAACGCCCTCATCTACCTGGGCTACTCGGTGAACACCACCAACGAGGACGAGATTCGTCAGGCGTACGACCTCATCGCCGATGCCACCCGCCGGGGCGTCTTCCAGGGCAAGGTGATGGACGAGGTGTTCAACAAGATGGAGCAGGGCAACGCCGCCATCGCCACCTACTACGCCGGCGACTACCTGTCCATGTATGAGAACAACTCCGACCTGGCCTACGTCATCCCCGAGGAGGGGGCCAACTGGTTTGTGGACGCCTGGTGCATTCTGAAAAATGCTCAGCATGTGTCTGAAGCGGAGGAGTGGATCAACTTTATGGCCTCCACCAACGCCTCTCTGTCCAACATGGACTATATCTGGTACGCCTCTCCCAACACCGAGGCACTGGAGAAGTACCCCAAGTACTACAAAGAGACCTACGGTGAGGAGCTGGACCCGGAGCTCTACGAGATCATGGCCCCCTCTGCCGACGTGCTGAAAAAGTGCGAGAACTACGTGGTGCTCCCCCAGGAGACCCGCGATCTGTACAACGATCTTTGGATTCAGCTGGGCCTTTAAGCTTCCCATAGAAGTCCATGGACTTCTATGGGAGGAGGCTTGCATGTGGGGTGGAACTCGATGTCTGACGAAAAAGTCATTCCACCCCACATGAGAAGTGTCATTTCCCCGGCACATGTCCGTGGAAATGACGCAATTTAGATTTTTCCGTCACCTGCGGGTGACGGAACTCTGCGAGGCCCCGAGCCAAGCAAAGTGCTCTTGATTTGGGCGGCGTCCGTTGGCGCCGCTCTTTTCTCTTGTCAAGAGAGTAAATTTCGGGTACACTGTGTCCAGACAACACAAAGGAGGAATCCCCATGTCCATTGAAGTCGGCCTCAAGGGCCGTTTTGAGTCCGTGGTCACCCCGGAGAAAACCGCCACTGCGGTGGGCTCCGGTCTGGTGCCCGTCTTTGCCACCCCCTATATGGTGGCCATGATGGAAAACGCCGCCTCGGACTCCCTCATCCCCTGCCTGGCTCCCGGTGAGAGCTCCGTGGGCACCCACCTGAACATCGCCCACTCCTCCGCCACCCCCGTGGGTATGAAGGTGTGGGCGGAGAGCGTGGTCACCGCTGTGGAGGGCCGCAAGGTCACCTTCGAGGTCCACGCCTACGATGAGCGGGGCGAGATCGGCTCCGGCGTCCACGAGCGCTTCATCATCCACGCAGAGAAGTTTATGGCCAAGACCCAGAGCAAGTTGGAAGGCTAACCCCACGCGGCGCCGCAAAGGTCCCCCCTTATGCGGCGCCGTTTTTTCTTGACTTTCTCCTACTTTTGTGCTAGGATAACTCTACCCCCCAGGGGGGTGTTATTCCAACACAAGGAGGGATGCGTCATGATGGCCGATGCCAAAACCGTGACTCGCCTATTGAAAACCGCCCGAGGACAATTGGACGGAATTTTAACCATGATTGAAGAGGACCGCTACTGCATGGACATCTCCCAACAGCTGTTGGCGGTGGATGCCCTGGTGCGCCGGGCCAACAAGGAGGTGCTCACCGCCCACCTGAAACACTGTGTGGAGCAGGCGGACACCCCCCAGGAGCGAGCCCAAAAGGTGGACGAGCTGGTGGCCGCCCTGGGCAAGCTGCTGTAAAGGAGGCCCCGCCATGAAACAGAAGTTTTTCGTCACCGGCATGACCTGCGCCGCCTGTTCCGCCCATGTAGAAAAGGCAGTGAAGGGTCTGGCAGGCGTCCAGGAGGTGCAGGTGAACCTGCTGGGCAACTCCATGTCGGTAACTTACAATGAGCCCCTGACCTCCCAGCAGATTTGCGAGGCGGTGGCCAAGGCCGGGTACGGGGCCACGGTGATGGGGGAAACAGCCGCCCCCACTCCCGCTCCCGTGTCCGATGCCCAGAAGTCCTTGAAGGTGCGCTTTGTCTCCTCCCTGGTCTTCCTCCTCCCCCTGTTCTACCTGTCCATGGGCCACATGATGGGCTGGCCCATTCCCCACTTCTTCCACGGCACCCAAAACGCCATGGTATACGCCCTCACCCTCTTCTTGCTCACCCTGCCCCCGCTGATCATCAACCGGGCCTATTTTATAAATGGCTTCCGCTCCCTCTGGCATCGGGCCCCCAATATGGACTCCCTCATCGCCGTGGGCTCTTCCGCCGCTATGCTCTACGGCATTGTGGCCCTGTACGCCATCGGCTGGGGGCTGGGCCACGGGGACACCGCCCTGGTGGAGCGGTACGCCATGGACTTGTACTTTGAGTCGGCGGCCATGATTGTCACCCTCATCACCCTGGGCAAGTTCCTGGAGGCCCGCTCCAAGGGCAAGACGGGCCAGGCCATCGCCCGACTCATGGACTTGAGCCCCAAGACCGCCACCGTACTGCGGGACGGCCAAGAGGTGACCATCCCCACCCAGGAGGTACAGGTGGGGGACCTGCTCCTCATCCGCCCCGGCTCCTCCCTCCCCGTGGACGGGGTGGTGGTGTCTGGGGTGTCCAGCGTAGACGAGTCCCCCCTCACCGGAGAGTCCATCCCAGTAGACAAAGGAGAGGGAGACCGGGTCATGTCAGGCTGTCTCAACGGCGCCGGCGTGCTCACCGTCCGGGCCACCCAGGTGGGCCAGGACACCACCCTGTCCCAGATGATCGCCCTGGTGGAGGAGGCCGCCTCCTCCAAGGCCCCCATCTCCCGGCTGGCCGACCGGGTGGCGGGTATCTTCGTCCCCGTGGTCATGGGCATTGCCCTGGTCACCGCCCTGGTTTGGCTGGTGAGTGGCCACACCGTAGCCCAGGCCCTCACCTCTGCCGTGGCGGTGCTGGTCATCTCCTGTCCCTGTGCCCTGGGGCTGGCCACCCCTGTGGCCATTATGGTGGGCACCGGAGTGGGGGCTCAGAACGGCATTCTCATCAAGTCCGCCCAGGCCCTGGAGCAGCTGGGCAAGGTGTCCTGCATCGTACTGGACAAGACGGGCACCATCACCCAGGGCAAGCCCCAGGTGACGGATGTGTACCCGGTGGGCCAACTGTCCCAACAGCAGTTGCTCACCATCGCCGCCAGCCTGGAGCACCCCTCCCAGCACCCTCTGGGCCAGGCCATTGTGGCCCACACCCAGGCTCAAAATCTGCCTCTCCAGGAGGTGGCGGACTTCCAGGCCGTCCACGGCAAGGGCGTGACCGGAACCCTTCAGGGGCTCCCCTTCCTGGCAGGCAACCAGGCCATGATGGAAGAGGCAGGGGTAGACCTGTCTTCCGTGGCCCAGCGCACCCAGGCCCTCACAGAAAAGGGCCACACTCCCCTGTACTTCGCCCAGGGCACCACCCTGGTAGGTGTCATTGGGGTGGCAGACACCGTGAAGCCCACCAGCGCCCAGGCCGTGGCGGAACTGCACAAGCTGGGACTGGAGGTTGTGATGCTCACCGGAGACCACCCTGCCACCGCTCAGGCCATCGCCCAGGAGGTGGGCGTGTCTCAGGTCATCGCCCAGGTACTGCCCACAGAAAAAGAGGGCCACATCGCCCAGCTGCAAGCCCATGGCCATCAGGTAGCCATGGTGGGAGACGGCATCAACGACGCCCCCGCTCTGGCCCGGGCAGAGGTGGGCATTGCCATTGGGGCAGGCTCAGACATTGCCCTGGACTCCGCCGACCTGGTACTGATGAAGAGCGACCTGCTGGACGCCGTCACCGCCGTGCGGCTGTCCCGGGCCACCCTGCGCAACATCAAGGAAAACCTGTTCTGGGCCTTCTGCTACAACGCCATCTGCATCCCTGTGGCCGCCGGGGTATTCTATCCCCTGTTCCACCTCCAGCTCTCCCCCATGCTGGCCTCTGCCGCCATGAGCCTGAGCTCGGTGTGCGTGGTCACCAACGCCCTGCGGCTGCGCCGCTTCCGCCCCACCAAATCGAATACCCCAGCGGTGTGCAAGAACACCTGCTGTGAATTGAAAGGAGAAGAACCTACCATGACTCAAACCATCCACATCCAGGGCATGATGTGCCCCCACTGCGTCAACCACGTCACCCAGGCTCTAAACGCCATCCCCGGCGTGTCCGCCCAGGTGGATCTGGCCAGCGGCACCGCCACCGTCACCGGAGACGTGTCCGCTGACACCCTCAAGGCCGCCGTGGAGGGGGCCGGATATCAGGTCACCGCCATCGACTGACCTCACAACACCGAGAAGAGCCGCCCCTGTGTGGGCGGCTCTTCTCCTATCTTAACTCTTTCTTGATAAAATCCTAACGGTTTGACACCTTTTTATTTCCGACACAATCTGCTACAATATTCCTATCTTTTCCCAGGAGGTGGGAAGTTGTGAACCCACGTATCAAACAGGCCCTGTTGTGGCTTGTCACCATAGCCTTGCTGGGCGGCTGCGTCTACGCCCTGTACGCCACTGGCTTTTTCCAGACCCTCCACTCCAGGTCGGCCATGGAGGCCTATATCGCCCAGTTCTCTCCCTGGTCCCACCTGATGTACTTTCTCATTCAGCTCATTTCGGTGATCGTCGCCCCCATCCCCAGCAACATCACCGCCCTGGTGGGGGCTGTGATGTTTGGATTCTGGCCCGCCTTTCTCCTCACCTGGGGGGCGGTGGTGCTGGGCTCTGTCATCGTCTTTCTCCTGGCCCGGGTGCTGGGCCACAAGTTTGTCCACCAGTTTGTCAGTGAGAAGGTGTCGGACAAGTATTTGGATGTCATCCAGCGCAAGCGAGATGTCTTCCTCTTTCTGGCCTTCCTCTTTCCCTTCTTCCCCGACGACCTGCTGTGCATTCTGGCGGGGTTCACCGACCTGAGCCTGAAACGCTTTCTCATCCTCTGCCTGGTGGCCCGGCCCTGGGGCCTGCTGGTGGCCTGCGGCGTGGGTGGCTCCGCCCTCTCCATTCCACCCTGGGCCATGGTCCTCATTGGTCTGGTGGGGCTGGCGGTGTTTCTCGTGGCCATGCGATACGGGGACAAGGTGGAACAAGCCATTTTACAGCGCATGAACAAAGACTAAAAACTTCCCGCCCGGCGGTGCCGGACGGGAAGTTTTCTTGTTACCAAACGAGAGTTGCAAAGTAGTCGTCGGGGGTCTCCGCCCGGCGCATCAGCTCCACCGAGCCGTCCCGCTTCAAAAGCAGCTCCGCCGAGCGCAGCTTGCCGTTGTACTGGTAGCCCATGGCAAAGCCGTGGGCCCCGGTGTCGTGGATGACCAGAATGTCACCCTTGTCGATCTGGGGCAGAGCGCGGTCAATGGCAAACTTATCGCTGTTTTCACACAGGGAGCCCACCACGTCGTAGACGTGGTCACAGGGGGCGTCCTCCTTGCCCAGCACGGTGATGTGATGGTAGGCACCGTAGATGGCAGGGCGCATCAGGTTGGCAGCGCAGGCGTCTACCCCGATGTACTCCTTGTAGATGTGCTTTTCGTGGACGGCGGTGGTGACCAGGTGTCCATAGGGGGCCAGCATGAAGCGGCCCAGCTCGGTGCAAAGGGAGATATCCCCCATACCAGCAGCCACCAAGATCTCCTCGTAGGCTTTCCGTACCCCCTCGCCGATGATGGCGATGTCGTTGGCGGGCTGCTCCGGGCGATAGGGCACGCCTACGCCGCCGGACAGGTTGAGGAAGGTGATGTGGCACCCGGTGTCCCGCTGCAGCTCCACGGCCAGCTCGAAGAGCACCCGGGCCAGAGCGGGATAGTAGTCGTTGGACAGGGTGTTGGAGGCCAGGAAAGCGTGGATGCCGAAGTTCTTGGCTCCCAGCTCCTTCAGGCGGGTGAACGCCTGCTTCATCTGCTCCTTGGTCATGCCGTACTTGGCGTCCCCCGGCTTGTCCATGACCTGGAAGCCCTCCTTGCTCTCCCCCAAGGTGAAGGTGCCGCCGGGATTGTAGCGGCAGGAGATGGTCTCAGGGACACAGCCCAGGGTGTCATAGAGGAAGTCCACGTGGGTCAGGTCGTCCAGGTTGATGATGGCCCCCAGCTTGTGGGCGTAGCGGAACTCCTCGGCGGGGGTCTCGTTGGAGGAGAACATGATCTCATGGCCGGTAAATCCACAGCGCTCTGCCATCATCAGCTCGGTGAGGGAGGAGCAGTCCACGCCACAGCCCTGGGCGTGGAGCAGCTTCAAAATGCCGGGGGTGGGGGTGGCTTTCACGGCGAAATATTCCTTAAAGCCGGGATTCCAGGAGAAAGCCTGGTACAGCTTCTTGGCATTGTCTTCAATCCCCGCCTGGTCGTAGATGTGGAACGGGGTGGGATAGGTCTCACGAATCTCCTTGGCCTGAGCCAGGGTGAGGAACGGTTTCTTCATGGTTTTCTCTCCTTTGATGCGGCTGACGCTCCCCTTTGAACGAGACCGCAGATATATCACGCTTTATCATACTAAAAGGATAGAATTTTGTCAACCATGAGAAATTCCCCACTTCCCCTCAATTTGGTCTCAACTCCCTCCACAGGCGGTAGAGGCTGGCCGCCAGCAGGACCAGGCAGTACACCAGCGCCCCGATGGCTACAATGAGGATGAAGTCCCGGGTGGCGCAATAGGACACTGTTCTAAAGCCCAGCACAATGAGATGTCCCACCCCATAGGCGGGAGGCAACAGCAGGGCCCGCCCCACCCATTGCCGGACCTTGGGCTTCTTCTTCGCTGCGCACCACACCACCAGGAGCACCACAAACACCCCCGCCGCCAGGACCAGATAGTAGCCCAGCACCAGCCGGGGCAGGGTCTCCATCCCTCCAGCCGGGTGTTCCCCATACACCAATACATCCCCCTGGCCGTTGTTCTGGGCGTAGTACACCAACACCGGGCGGTCGGTGTGGGGGGCAATGGTAAGGGTGCGGCTCCCGGAACGGGAAAACCACTGGTCCCAGGGAGAAGTCCACGCCTGAACAGAATAGCTCTCGCTCTGGTTGTCCGGCTCCTGGGTGCCCAGGTTCTCCACCTGACACTGGGTCACCGCCTGGTCAAAGGTGATGGTGAGGCTGCCGTCTGCCTGCTCTGTCACCTCCAACAACTGGGCCGTGTAGGGGAAATAGCGAGGCGCAGAGAGGATGGCAAAGGCGGACAAGAGTACCACCAGCACAAATCCACCCGCCAACAGGGCAGACTGTATCCGCTTGAGCAGCAGTTTCCGTTGGAGTCGCCGCAGCGGGGCCTCTGGGTGCTCTTCCTGGGCGGGCGGGGTTACGTCCGGGGGCTGGCGCAGGCTCTGGACCTCCGCCTGGCACGTCTCGCAGCTTTTCAAATGCTCCCCCACAAACTCCGCCGTCTCTGGGCTGACCATATCCTCCACATACAGGGGAAGCAGGTCTCGGACAATGCTGCATTCCTGTTTCATGTCTCGTTCTCCTCCAATCGTTGTCTGACCATGGCTTTGGCCCGGTGATAGGTGACACAGGCCCAATTGTGGGTCTTTCCGAACATCTGGCCAATCTCCTTGAAGCTCAACTCGGCAAACACCCGCCACAGAAACACCTCTTTGTAGGGCTCCGGCAGCTGGTGGAGTACCTTGCGGATACGCATGGCCTGGTCCCGCCGCTCACACAGCTGTTCCGGGGAGTCTCCCTCCTCCGGCAGTTCCAACAGCTGGGCCTCGTCCAGCGGTTGGGTACGGGTTTGCCCTTTCACATAGGTCAGGTAGCAGTTTTTCCCGATCTGACACAGCCACACCCGCACCTCGCAGTCGCCCCGGAAGGTTTGGATGCCCTGCATAGCCTTAAAAAAGGTCTGGCTGGTGAGCTCCTCCGCCACATGTTGGTCCCCGGACAGGCGCAGCAGATACCGGTAAACGTCATTAAAGTAGGTCCGGTAGATCTCTTCAAACTCGGTCACGCCACCACCTCCTTCCACCCATAAGACTGGGGAGTGGGGGAAATCTTACAAGACTTCCCCGAAAAATTTTTGCTGCAAAATACAGCGGCGTCCGGCCAGGTGAGCCGGACGCCGCGGGTAATTGATTGGAACGCTGCTTAGTAACGGCCAAAGTCGCCAGCGCGGCCCTCGGTGACGTCGGCACCGAAGGTGTAGTCCTTGCCGGGGAGGATGGCGTTGAGGGCGATGCCCGCAACGGCGGCCAGCGCCAGGTTGGTGAGGGTGATGTGCACCTCGCCGATGGCGAAGGTGATGCCATTGGTGAAGCCCAGACCGCACACCAGAATGACGGCGGCGATGATGAGGTTGCGGGAGTTGGTGAAGTCCACTCGGTTCTCCACCACGTTACGCACGCCGATGGCGGAGATCATACCGTAGAGGATGAAGGACACGCCGCCGATGATGGCGGTGGGGATGGAGTTGACCACAGCGGCAAAGGCGGGGCTGAAGGACAGCACCACGGCGTAAATGGCAGCCAGACGCACCACCCGGGGGTCGTGGACCCGGGAGAGCACCAGCACGCCGGTGTTCTCACCGTAGGTGGTGTTGGCGGGGCCGCCAAACAGGCCGGACAGAGAGGTGGCGATACCGTCACCGATGAGGGTACGGTGCAGGCCGGGGTCGGACAGGAAGTTCTTGCCCACGGTGGCAGAGATGGCGGACATGTCGCCGATGTGCTCCATCATGGCGGCAATGGCGATGGGGGCCATGACGAAGATGGAAGTCAGATCAAACTTGGCGATGACAAAGGGCTGGAGACCCACCAGCTGGGAGGAGGCCACACCGGAGTAGTCGATGAGGGGCACCACGTTGCCGGCGGCGTCCACGGCGGTAGCGCCAAAGGAGTTGGCGATCACAGCCACAATATAGGAGCCCACCACACCCAGGAGGATGGGGATGATCTTAATCATGCCCTTGCCCCAGATGTTGGCCACCACGATGATGGCCATGGCCACAATGGCCAGCCACCAGCAGGTGGAGGCGTTGGACACCGCAGAGGGGGCCAGGTTCAGGCCAATGAGGATGATGATGGGGCCGGTGACCACGGGGGGCAGGAAGCGCATGACCTTCTGCACACCCACCAGCTTGATGATACCGGCCAGAACCACATACAGCAGGCCGGCCACCACAATACCGCCCAGGGCGTACTGGAGCTTTTCGGCGGCGGCCATGTCGGCGTACTTGCCAGCGGTCAGCTCACTGACGGCCTGGAAGCCGCCCAGGAAGGCGAAGGAGGAGCCCAGGAAGGCGGGCACCTTCAGCTTGGTACATAGGTGGAAAAACAGGGTGCCGATACCGGCAAAAAACAGGGTGGTCTGAATGGACAGGGGCAGGCCGTAGGAGTTGCTCACCAGCATGGGCACCAGCACGGTGGCCCCGAACATGGCGAACATGTGCTGCAAGCCCAAAATCAGCATCTTGGGCCAGCCCAGGACACGGGCGTCCTGAATGGGCGCTTGATGGTTGTTCACGTTATTCTCTCCTTTTCTCTCATGTTCTCACAGAAAAAAAGACAATCACCCAAAAAAGGTAATTGTCTCATATAGGACGATGGAACGGCCACACCAAACACTCATTCGCCTTCATCTGTACCAGCATGTCCATTCCCTCCCTTCTGTCTCGACTTTGTATCATAGCAGATTGGAGGGAAAATGGCAATACAAAATAATTTCCATCCGCCCGGTGTGGGGCGGGAAGATTCCCGCCCCACACCCCAGACTGTCGAAGAACCCCTGTTTTCATGAAGCGAAAACAGGGGTTCTAGTCGTATTTTGGGGAACAAGAGCAAATATGATGCGCAAAATGGAGTTCTCCCAACTCCATTTTGCTAGCTTTTTCAAATTCATGGCAGCATATTTAAGCCTAACCCACCTGGTAACGGCGGCTAGACCTCTGTGGTGCGTATAACGCATAGCGTGCTTCTCCTTTGCATCAGCAAACACACGCTCAATGGTTTCTTTTCGTTGGGCATAGATTTTCTTGCCCTTTTCGGTTTTGCGGATGGCCTCCACAATATCCAGATACTCCTGCCAGATATGTGTGGTCATTGCCTTTTGCCCCTTTTCATTGGCTCCGCATTTAAATTTACATGGGCAAGATTTGCACTTGGACGGAGTCGTACGGTAAGTACGTTTTCCTTCCTTGTCCGTGGTGGTGTGTCGCAGCACACCACCTTGAGGGCAAATGAAACTGTCAGTTACAGGATCATACTCATACTCCCAAGGCTTGTACCGTTCTTTATCTCCTTTATACCTGGTATAGGGCATGATGGGGATTCTCCCATCCTCCAGAATCTTCTTTGCAATCCAAGGGGTTTTATATGCTGCGTCCATTGCCACATACTTCGCATGTTCAAATTTAGCTGTTATTTCATCGTAAAGTGCATCCCAAGCTACGCTGTCATGAATATTTCCTGCGGTTACTTCTACTCCAAGAATAAACCCTCGCCTATCACAAGCTGTGTGTGCTTCGTATGCAAACTGCCGTTCATGCTCTCCTTTGATGAACATTCCCGCATCGGGGTCGGTTGTGGAAACTGTCTTTTCAACCATCCCTCCACCAGAGGTGCCCTCATCATCGTGATCGTCATCGTCGTTGATAGGCTTTTTCCCCAACTTCTCACGTTCGGCATTTACTTCCTCCCGAAGCTGCTCAGCATATACCTTGGCAGCCTTGGATACTTGCTCTTTTTGGTATTTCTTCTTATTTGCACTGGCTTTTATGTGAGTCCCATCAATAAACACAGTTCGTGGGTCTACCATGCGGTTGTTAAGAGCTTTATTCAGGATGTGCTCAAAAATCTCCATGGTTAAGTCTTCAGGAAATCTATGGCAAAAGGCATAACTCACTGTTGAAAAGTGGGGAATTTCCTCCAGTAGTCCATACCCCAGAAACCAGCGATAGGCCAGATTTACGGTAATGTCCCGGTATGTCTGGCGCAACGATGCAATTCCAAACAAATGCTGAATCAGAGCCATTTTAATTAACACGACGGGGTCTATACCTGGTCTCCCGTTGTCATGGCAATAGTATGGATCCAGTTTCTCATACAACCACTCATAGTCCATGACCTTTTCCACTTTCCGAAGCAAGTGATCTTGGGGCACCAATGCTTCCAAATCTGTCACCACGGCCTCTTTTCGTGAATCTTTTCTCCATTGCTCCATAAAGCACACCCCCACATCTGATACCATTTTACCAGATGCGGGGATGTTTTGGAAGTTTTTCGACAGTCTGCCGGTGTGGGGCGGGAATCTTCCCGCCCCACACCCTTGGGATTATGCCTTGTTTTTCTTGATTTGGCCGTATTTATACAGCGCAATCATGGCGTTGACTGCCTGCTCTGCCGTGGGATAGGCGGGGATGCCGTGGTCCCGCAGCTTCATGATGGCCTCTTGGCACTCCTCGCCGCCCTGACACTCCATGATGAAGGGCTTGCCCAGGTGCTTGTAGGTCTCGTGGATCTGGATGACCACATCGGTGACCGCAGGCACATCGGTGACGGCAGTGGGACAGATGGAGCCCAGAATGCCGTGCACGTTGGGGTCCCGGATGGCCTGGGTAAAGGCGCCCTTGTACTGGATGGGGGAGGCAGTGCCCGAGATGTCCACGGGGTTCAGGGGCGAGCCAAACATGGGCATATAGGCCCGGATGCGTCCGGCCAGACCCGGGGAGATCTCAGACAGCTCATGGAGGGGCAGGCCGCAGCGCTCGAAGTGGTCACAGCTGAGCAGGCCGGAGCCGCCGCCGTTGGTGATCATCACCAGATGGTCTCCCTTGGGGGTGGGCTGCATGCCCAGAGCCAGGGACACGTCCAGGAACTCCTGCCAGGTGGTAGCCCGGATGGCCCCCGCCCGCTCAAAGATCTCGTCATAGAAGGCATCGGTGGTCCCGGCGTTCTCGCTGGCGGTGTGGGCAAAAGCCGCCTTCTCGCCGATCTTGGAGCCGCCCACCTTGATGGTGACAATGGGCTTATCCACATGTTGGCAGGCGTCCACAAAGGCCTCGGGGCTGTCCAGGCCCTCGATGTAGATGGCCAGACACTTGGTGTTGGGGTCCCGTCCGGCATAGGCCACGAACTCGCAGAAGTCCACGTCTGCCTTGTTGCCCAGGCCCACAAAGAAGCTCATGCCGAAGTGGTCCTTCTGAGAGGTGCCCAGGGCGGCCAGCAGATTGGCCCCCGACTGGGAGATCATAGCCACAGGGCCCTTGATGGGCAAATAGGGGATGAAGCCGCAGTTGAAGTTCAGGTAGGGGCTGCCCATGCCCACCAGATTGGGGCCGATGAGGGGCAGCTGGTTGTCCCGGCAGTACTGGGTGAGCTGATTTTGCAGCTCGCCCCGGCCAATCTCCTTAAAGGCGCTGGTGGCGATGACCACGATCTTCACCTTTTTGGCCACGCAGTCCTCCAACACGGATTTGACAATGTGGGCGGGTACGGCCACGAACACCAAATCCACATCATAGGGAATGTCTTTGACAGTGGGGTAGGCAGGCAGGCCATGCACCACGTTGCTTCTGGGGTTGACGGGGTACAGTTCTCCTTTGTAGCCCCAGCGGCGCAGCTCCTCAATGACCTTATAGCCCACCTTGGTGGGGTACCGGCTGGCGCCCACTACGGCGATGGACCGGGGATTCAGGGCATATTGCAGGTTCTCAATGACATATTCTCTGGCGCGCTCTACCTTCATGTCATTTCACCTCCTCATGATTGGAAAACTGGCACTTGACGCAGCTTTGAGCGGTGCGGTCCTGGAGAAAGTCGTCGGTGAAGACGCACTCCTCCCAATAGCCGTTCTGGTCGTCCAAGCGGGCCACCCAGCGGCGGAACTGCCGGGGCGAGTCCGCCACCTTCACCTCCTCAATTTCTCCATAGCTCTCCAGCTTGGCCCGCAGGGCCTCGGGGTCGGTAAGCTGGTTGAAGGAGCTGAGCATCACGTCATAGAAGGAGTCGGAGAACTCCCAGATGTTGTTGAACTCGGGCATGTCGCTGAGCTCGTCCACCAGCTGGGCTTTCCGGTAGCTGGGCACATTCTGGAACATGCGCACCAGGTACATCTTCATGGACAGGCCCAAGCGCATGTGGTTGATGTAGATCATGGGCACAGCGATACGGCGCTTGTCGCAGATCTCCACAAAGTCCGCCTTCATCTGGGCCCCGTCCAGGCCGCTGAGCCGCTCCAGCACGTCATAGTCGAACATGTCCCCCACGGAAGCGGTGTTGTTGATGGCGTCGATAATGGCAAAGTCCGTCTTATCCAGGACGTCCTGGACCTCCAGCAGCTTGTCCACCTGCTCCTGGCCCCAGATGAACTTGCGGTAGCCGTCCCCATGGGCGTCCCACATGTTCACGTTGGACTCCCGCACGTCCCGGCGGATGGGACACAGGTGGACGTACTCCACCTCCGGCATGTCCCGCCAGGGTCCAATGACGTCGCTGAGCAGGTTATCCAGCACCCGCATGTGGTTTCCGTTGAAGTAGTCGAAGTCGCCGTTGGTCTCGTATCCGGTGCAGATGTCGTCCTTGTTCTGGAACCACTCGGACAGCTTGGCCTTCACCGCCGGGTCGGTGCCGTCCTTGAGCTTCACCACCCAGTAGTACAGGCCCCAGCCATACACCGCCACCGCCGGATTGTACACGAACATGATGGCGTGCTGGTCATACATCCGCTTGATTCTCTCCCCCACTTCCGCAGCCGGAATTCCAACTTTGTCCGAAATGTACTTTAAATTGAACACCTCGGGATAGTTCTGATAGAAGGACTTGGCCACGTTGTAGGCACTAAACTCTGCGCTGTCTGTGCTGACAATCCCCGGTTCTGTAAACCCAATGCCTCTGGGCGCATACCAATACTCACGCATCCACGCCTGATGCTGGTCGGAACCAAGGGTGTAGTGATTGTTTGACATACCGATCCTCCTCGTGTTGAAATTTTGACCTGTTTTCTACGGCAACCAGCCCATGGCTGGGTCATCTTCTGTGGGGGCTGCGAGGATGAGAGAGTCATGTTCTGCCTGTCTTCTCTTGTAAGTTTAGCACAATCATTTTTAATATTCAAGTATCATTCCCGGTATAGTGCACAATTTCTAAATACCCCTTGACACACAATACTATACGTGGCATAGTATTACGTGAAGGGAGGTATTCCATGGATATTCAGTTAAAGCGAGGGCTGCTGGACGTGTGTGTGCTGGCGGCCATCAAAAACGAGGATTCCTACGGCTATCAGATCATCAAAGACATGAAGCCCTATGTGGAGATCTCCGAGTCCACCCTGTACCCCATTTTACGACGTTTAGAAGGGGCTCAGCTGCTGACGGTACGAAAGGCCGAGCACAACGGCAGACTGCGCAAGTACTACCACATTACGCCCCAGGGGCTCCAGCGTCTGGAGGATTTCAAAGCCGAGTGGGATGAGATCGTATCCATCTACAAATTTATTGCAAGAGAGGGAGATGCGCATGAATAAGAAGGAATTTCTCGCCGCCCTTCGTGCGGGTTTAGCTGGATTGCCCGAGGCAGACGTGCAGCATTGGCTGGACTTTTACTCGGAAATCATCGATGACCGGATGGAAGAGGGCATGACAGAGTCTGAGGCGGTGGCGGATGTGGGTTGTGTACATGATATCGTAACTCAAATTCTCTCTGAGACACCGCTTCCTAAGTTGGTCCATGCCAAAGTAAAGCCCAAGCGGCCACTCAAAGCATGGGAAATTGTGTTGTTGGTCCTGGGCTCTCCGCTTTGGGTTCCGCTTCTCTTTGCGGGAGCACTTGTGGTTTTGGCCTGCTATGCGGTCCTCTGGGCCTGTATCATCACTCTGTACGCCGTGGACCTCACTGCTGCGCTGGGTGGGGTTGCACTGATCATCTCCGCTCTGTTCTACTTTCCCCCCAATCATGTTCTGTCCCAAATCTTTTTCGGCGGTACAGGACTGATGAGCGCGGGCATTGCTGTACTGTTATTTTTGGTCTCTGGCAAGGTAACTACATGGCTGCTCCGCCTGAGTAAAAAAGCGTTACTTGCAGTCAAGTTCCGTTTTGTGCAAAAGGAGGCTACTCTATGAAATTCACTCGAAAATTGGTGGTTCAGGTCGCTTTAGGTGTCACTGCCACAGGCTTTCTTTTATCCTTGGGTGCTCTGGCTGCCGCAAAGTTTGACCTTTCCCGTATAGACCCCCTGGCATCTCCCCACGTAACTTCACCCATGGGAGAGTCCGTCCCCAGCGCTGACGTAACCTCCAACGGCGAGAACGATAATTCTATTGGAATCGTCACCCAGACCGTGGCAGAGTCTTTTACCAACATCTCCGTGGATAGCGAAAATTGCGACGTACACCTCATCCCATCCCAGGAGGATATCTGCCAGGTGGAATATCCCACCCATCCAGAGATGACCTGTTCGGTGTCCGTACATGACGATACCCTGCAAATCGTGTTTGAGGATAACCGTATTTGGACGAACTTTATAAGTGCGTCCTTCCAGCCTATGGAGATCAATCTATATCTGCCCCAGACGCAGTACGAACATCTGGAACTGGAAACCGTCAGTGGAACTATGACAGTACCCGAAAGCTTCTCCTTCACCCAGTCCGATGTCCACACCACCAGTGGGGAAATCCAGTTCACAGCCCACAATTCCGAGGCCCTCTCTTTGGAGTCCGTGAGCGGCAACATTTCCGTGAACGACGTCACACCTCAGGCTCTCAAGATTCACACCACCAGCGGAGATATCCACCTCTCTCAGGTCGTAACCGCTGGCCCATGTACCATTGACAGCATCAGTGGAGATGTGGAACTGAAGGATTGCGATGCTCCGGAGTTGACCATTGACACCACCAGTGGCGACGTGGAAGCCTCCCTGCGAAGCGGAAAGACCTTCTCCACCCAGACCGTCAGCGGAGACGTAGAGGTCCCCTCGGACAGTTCCGGCGGTTCGTGCAACATCAGCACCATTAGCGGAGACATCACCTGCACTATCCAATAACAAATGAAGGCCCCACGGCGTGCGCCGTGGGGCCTTGTGTTATTCTTGTGTTCCCTGAATGAGGCGGGTACGCAGAGCGGAATACCGCCGGGTCTGGCGGTCGTTTTTTACCATCTTCTCCAAGAGCTCCGGGCTGCCCACCAGAATGAACAGCTCCTTGGCCCGGGTGATGGCGGTGTACAGCACGCCACGAGCCAGCAACGTGGACGGCACGTCCTGGAGGGCCAGAATCACTGCCCGGTACTCACTGCCCTGGGACTTATGTACCGTCACCGCATAGGCGGGCTCCAACTCGCCCAGCAGCTCTGGGGGATAGGCCACCAGGCGGCCATCAAAGGAGACGGTGACGCCCCCGGCGTCCACCTGCAAGATCTCCCCGATGTCCCCGTTGAATACTCCCAGGTCCTTCTCCCCTGTCTCCGGGTTCTCCCAGAACAGGTCGTAGTTGTTCTTCACCTGCATCACCCGGTCCCCCTCTCGGAAAATATAGGGACCGAAGGCCCGCTCCCCCTTCCCTTCCTGGGCGGGGTTGAGGGCCTGTTGGAGGGCACGGTTGAGGGCGGCCGTACCCGCCTCCCGTCGTCTCGTGGGGGACAGCACCTGAATCTGGCTGGGGGGAATGCCCATGTTCTGGGGCAGCCGCCGCTGGCACAGCTCCACAATGGTGTCCACCGTGCGTACCGCGTCCCCCCGCTTCATGCAGAAGAAGTCCTTGCTGTGGTTGGTCAGGTCTGGCATGATCCCCTGGTTGACCCCGTGGGCGTTCATGACAATGGCGCTCTCCTGAGCCTGGCGGAAAATCTCGGTAAGGGCCACCCCCGGCACCACATGGCTGCGCAGCAGGTGGTCCAGCACGTTGCCCGGCCCCACGGAGGGCAGCTGGTCCGGGTCGCCCACCAGCACCAGGCGGCAGTCCCCCCGCATGGCGGCCAGCAGGGCGGACATCAGGGACATGTCCACCATGGAAGTCTCGTCCACAATGACGGCGTCCACCCCCAGGGGGTCGTCCTGGTTCTTGGTAAAGGCCAGCTGTCCGGTGTAGGGGTCCATCTTGGTCTCCAATAGCCGGTGGATGGTGTAGGCCTCCTGGCCGCAGGTCTCGCTCATGCGCTTGGCGGCTCGTCCCGTCGGAGCGGCCAGGGCAGTCTCCAGGCCCAGGTGATCAAAGAGGGCCAGCACCCCCCGCAGAGAAGTGGTCTTGCCAGTACCCGGACCGCCGGTGAGGAGCATCACCTGGCGGCTTGCCGCCAGCTCTACGGCGTCCCGCTGCTGCTGGGCGTAGGTGATGCCCTGGCGGCGCTGAATGTCCTCCAGCAGCTGGTCCAGGTTGTGAGGCGGGGTGAGTTCCATGGTACACATCTCGCTCAGGCGCATGGCCACATAGCACTCCGCCCCGTACAGCCCCGCCAGGTAGCAGGCGGTGACCCCGGCGATGCCCTCCCGCACCACCTCGCCCCGCTGGATGAGGGCTTCCAGCCCGGTGTCCAGGCACTCCCCCTCCACGCCGATGAGGGCCCCTGTGGCAGCCAGCAGCTTGTCCTGGGGGAGGAACACGTGGCCGTTGTCGGCGTTGTGCTCCAGCTCAAAGAGGAGGGCGGTCTCCACCCGCTGGGGGTCGTCCCCCGCCACGCCCAGCTCAATGGCCAGCTGGTCCACCTTGGAGAAAGGGATATCCAAGCCACGGTCGGCCAGAAGGTAAGGGTTATTCTGCACCATCTCCACCGCCAGGTCCCCGAACCGCTGGTAGAGGGGCATGGCGGCGGCCAGGGGCAGCTGGTGCTGGGTGAGAAACTCCGCCAGATTCCGCATGCCCATCTGGGCCCGGAAGCCCTCGCTGATGGTGCGGGCCCGCTTGAGGCTCACCCCTCGGATTTGGGCCAACTCCTCCGGGGCATTCTCAATGATCTCCAGGGCCTGGGCCCCGAACTTATCCACAATCTGACGGGCCAGCCCCATGCGGATGCCCTTCACCGCCCCGGAAGCCAGGTATTCATAGATGGCCTTCTCCCCCACCGGCATGCGCCGATAGATGGCCTCAGCCTTGAACTGTTCCCCGTAGCTGGCATGGCGGCCCCAGCTGCCTTCCAGCTCCAGGGTCTCCCCCGGAGCCACGCCGGGCATACAGCCCACCACCGTCACCTCACCCCGGTTTGGGGTGTCCAGGCGCAGCACCGTGTAGCCGTTCTCCTCGTTGCGGAAGAGGATGGCGGTGACGGTGCCCTCCAGGTGGTTGTGAGATTCTTGTTGGGTCTGGCTCACGCCCCGCCCCTCCTCTTGCTTCAAATTCGTCTCCAGCTGGCCCCGTTGGGCATGTCGGTGACCTCAATGCCCTGGGCCTTCAGCTCGTCCCGGATGCGGTCGGCCTCGGCAAAGTTCTTGGCCTTCTTGGCCTCGGCACGGGCCTTCACCAGCGCGTCAATGGCGGGGTCTCCCTCGCCGTGGATGGTAAACTCCCCAGAGGCGGCCTTCTGGGCCTGGGCCTGCTGGCTCTTGCGCAGCTCAGCGGCCTTGTCCAGCAGGGAGAGGGAGAGCACCTGGTCAAAGTCATTCAAAATAGCCAGACGGGTGGCGTCATTGGTCTTGGCCTTCAAGGCATCGTAGAGGCAGGTGACGGCCATGGAGGTGTTCAGGTCGTTGCCCACCTGAGTCTTAAACTTGGTGCGGTACTCCTCCACCACAGCCTGGTCCACCTCGCCGTCCTCGGGCTTGAGGGCGGCAATCTTCTTCACCAGCTTCTGATAGGCGGTGGCGGCGTTGTCCAGGTTCTCCCAGGTGAACACCAGGCCCTTGCGGTAGTGGCTCTGGAGGCAGAAGAAGCGGTAGGCCAGGGGGTCATAGCCCTTCTCCTCCAGCAGGGAGACGGTAAGGAACTCGCCCTTGCTCTTGGACATCTTGCCGGAGTTGGTGTTCAGGTGGGCCACGTGGAACCACTGCTTGCACCAGGGGTGGCCGAAGTAGGCCTCGGACTGGGCAATCTCATTGGTGTGGTGGGGGAAGGCGTTGTCCACGCCGCCGCAGTGCAGGTCCAGGTACTCGCCGTTGAACTTGGCGGAGATGCCAGAGCACTCAATGTGCCAGCCGGGATAGCCCACGCCCCAGGGGGAGTCCCACTTCAGGGCCTGATCCTCAAACTTGGACTTGGTAAACCAGAGCACAAAGTCGTTTTTGTTGCGCTTGTTCACGTCCTCTTCCACGCCCTCGCGGACGCCCACGGCCAGGTCCTCCTCGTCGTGGTCGTTGAACACATAGTAGTGGTCCAGCTTGGAGGTGTCGAAGTATACGTTGCCGCCGGCAAAGTAGGCGTACCCCTTCTCCATGAGGGTCTCCACCATGTGGATGAACTCGTCAATGAGGCCGGTGGCGGGCTGCACCACATCGGGGGTCTTGATGTTCAGCTTGCGGCAGTCGTCAAAGAAGGCGTCGGTGTAGAACTGGGCGATCTCCATGACGGTCTTGTGCTCCCGCTTGGCGCCCTTGAGCATCTTGTCCTCGCCGGTGTCCGCATCGGAGGCCAGGTGTCCCACGTCGGTGATGTTCATCACCCGGTTCACGTCGTACCCCTCCCAGCGCAGGTACTTCTCCAGCACGTCCTCCATGATGTAGGAGCGCAGGTTGCCGATGTGGGCAAAGTGGTACACGGTGGGGCCGCAGGTATACATCTCCACACGGCCAGGGGTATGGGTCTGAAATTCGTCCTTCTTACGGGTGGCGGAATTGTATAGATACATGGTTTACTTCTCCTTTTTCATCTGGTTTACCTGTTTTTCCAGCAGCTCAACCCGAGCCGCCAGGGTTCCCAACTTTTCCAAAGTGGGGTTTTTCACGCTGGTCTGGTCCACCGTATCGGTATAGTTGACCTTTTCCCCGCGGACCCGCACCACCTGGGCAGGGACACCCACGGCGGTGGCGTGGTCGGGAATCTCGGTGAGGACCACTGCATTGGCGGCAATGCGGGAGCCGTCTCCCACGCGGAAGGGGCCCAACACCTTGGCCCCGCAGGAGATCATCACATTGTTGCCAATGGTGGGGTGGCGTTTGCCGCAGTCCTTGCCGGTACCGCCCAGAGTGACCCCGTGGTAGATCAGGCAGTCGTCTCCCACCTCGGCGGTCTCGCCGATGACGATGCCCATGCCGTGGTCGATGACCAGGCGGCGGCCCAGCTTGGCCCCGGGGTGGATCTCAATGCCCGTCCAGAACCGGCTCCACTGGGACACCAACCGGGCCAGGAATTTCAGGTGGTGCACATAGAGGAAATGGGCCAGGCGGTGATAGAGCACCGCATGGACACCGGGGTACAGCAAAAAAATCTCCAGGCGGCTGCGGGCCGCCGGGTCTCTGGCTTGGTACGCACGTAACGTTTCTCCCAATCGGGTCAAGACGATTCCTCCTCTCATGCCGTTGCCATACAGCAAAAACGCCTCTCATACCACCAGGGTATGAGAGGCGATGGTCTCGCGGTTCCACTCTCGTTTGTCACTCAAAGGCCGTGACGTGGCCCAGCCGGAGGGCATCTGCATCCCCCTCGCTCCCGCTTGCACTTCACGCACGCTTCCCCCGAGCCCTGCTTTCAGCCGCTGACAGGACCTCTCTGACGGATTTCACACACGCTACTCAAATGCGTTCCCAGCGATATTTACTTACCTCAGTATATTACCACGGCCCCTCTGGGGTGTCAAGGCTCGTAACCGCCAAATCCTCCCCCCGGATTTCCCCACGCTCCCACAGCACCGCCAGCAGCGGCTCCTGGATGTCCTCCGGCAGGTTGAGCCCCGGGGCGGTGAGACGCAGGCAGTCCAGGCGGCAATCCCCGTACACCTCCAGGCACCGCCCCCACCGGGGACCGCCGGGGGAAAAGGCCACTGTCACCTCCGCCCCCGCCGCAGCTGGGGCCACCGGGAGGCCGTACTGGCCGTGGAGCCACCGGGCGTAGTTCTCCCCTTCCCCTGGCACCTGGATGAGCAGCCCCTTGACCTGTGGGCACAGCCGCTGCGCGGTGCGCTGCAAGGGGATGGTGAGGCGCTGGGCCACCAGGGCCACCCGCCCCTCTCCTGGGGGAATGCCCAGCTCAGCCAGAGCCCCCAGGGCCAACTGGTCCGCTTGGGCCTGGTACAGGGCCTCCACCTCAATTCCGGAAAAGCCCGCCTCCTGGAGGCTCCAGGGACAGTTCTGAGGCCAGATCACCTGGCGCACCCCCGTCTGGTACAGGGCACGCACTGCCCGCCGCATCCGCCGCCTCTTCCGCCACATCCCTATGGAAGGTGGGGCGCACACCGTCACGGTCAGCACAGGCAGCGTCCCATAATAGTGCAGGTCACTACTCCCCCGCCCCTTCTCTTCCCTCCAGATCAGCCGACCCACCGCTGCCACATCCGCCACCTACTTCCAAAACCCGGAACTGCACCATTGATTTCACCCCGGATTGATGATAGAATACAGGGGTATTCCAAGAACCATACTTATGACGATGGAGGACTCTCTATGTCTATCAAAATCACC
Source organism: Pseudoflavonifractor sp. An44 (assembly GCF_002161675.1). Taxonomy (GTDB): domain Bacteria; phylum Bacillota; class Clostridia; order Oscillospirales; family Oscillospiraceae; genus Enterenecus; species Enterenecus faecium. The sequence goes on along the minus strand of NZ_NFIH01000005.1, from coordinate 65,640 downwards.
GCTGACAGCACCTGCGATCTGCCTCAGGCCCTGTTGGAGAAATACCAGATCACCATCGTGCCCCTCTATGTGAATCTGGACGGGGTGGTGCATCGGGACGGCGTGGACATCGTCCCCGAGCAGATTTTCGACCACGTGGCCGCCGGAGGCAACCTGCCCACCACAGCCGCCATCAACATCGCCGATTACACCGAGATCTTCGCCCCTCTGTCCGCCCAGTATGACGCGGTCATCCACATCAACATCAGCCAGGACTTCTCCTCCTGCCACCAGAATGCGGTTCTGGCCGCTGGGGAGTTTGACAACGTGTTTGTGGTGGACTCCCGCAACCTCTCCTGTGGCCACGGCTTTGTGGTACTGGAGGCCGCTCTGGCCGCCGCCCGGGGAGAAAAGGTGGAGGACATTCTGCCCTATCTGGAGCGCCTCACCGCTCGGGTGGACACCACCTTCGTGGTGGACAAGCTGGACTACCTGGCCAAGGGTGGCCGCTGCTCCGCCGTGGCGGCGCTGGGCGCCAACTTGCTCAAGCTCAAGCCCTGCATCCAGGTCTCGGACGGCAAAATGGGCGTGGCCAAGAAGTACCGGGGCAACTGGGACAAGGTGCTGCTGGACTACGTGAAAGAACGGGTGTCCGACCCCACGGGCATCAATCGGGACCGCATCTTCCTGGTACATACCCGGTGTGACCAGGGGGTGGTGGAGTCGGTCCGGGCCGCCCTGGTGGGCTACGGCTTCCAGGACATCTACGAGGCCACCGCCGGATGCACCATCTCCAGCCACTGTGGCCCCAACACCCTGGGCATCATCTTCCTGCGCAACGAATAAGCATAAAAAAGGACCATCCACGGACAACTCCGTGGATGGTCCTTTTTTATTTCAGCAACAAGTCAATGGCAGCTTGCAACTGGTTGTCGGTGCCGCTGTCGTCCAGAGCCAGCTCCACATCCGGCTGGATGCCCTCCCCGATGAGGGAGTGACCGCCGCCGGTACAGTAGGCGGACACAGACAGGCCCAAGCCGCCCCCGTTGACCAGGGGGAAGGTGAGCTGGGCGTAGCCCTTACCGGAGGTCACCTCGCCCACAATGGGGGCCTGGACGCTCTCCCGCAGCTGGGCGGCGAACAGCTCGGCGGCAGAGTAGCTGTTGGCATCCACCATCACCACCATGGGCAGGTCCACACAGGAGGCGTCGGACTCATACACCGTCTCCTTGCCCCACCGGGGGCGCTCAGTAAAGACAGGGCCTTCCGGAAGCAGGTAGTCCAGAGCGGCAATGAGCTCGGCCACATAGCCACCGGGATTGCTGCGTACATCCAGCACCAGGCTGGTGGCTCCCTGGTCCATGAGGCTCTGCACCTCTCGGCTCAGGGAAGAGGCCGCCCCGGAGTAGAAGTTATCCAGGCGCACATAACCCACGCCGTTATCCAGCAGCTTGCTGCTCACCGAGTCGCTTTTCAGGGTCTGGCGGGTACAGGTCACCGTGCGGGTGGTCCCGTCCTCTCCCAACAGGGTCAGCTCCACCTGGGTGCCCTCTTCCCCCGCAATCATATCCGTGGCCTCATAGCGGGCGTCCCCGGCCACCGAGGTGCCGTCCACATGGGTGATGACATCCCCAGCCTTGACCCCAGCCTGCTGGGCGGGGCCCTCTTCGGTGACCTCCTGCACCAACAGGCCATCCTCCCGGTCATAGCTGACAGTGACGCCGATGCCCACATAGTTGTTGGCCCGGCTCTGCAAGGTGTTCTGGTAGCTCTCCGGGTCCAGGTAGTAGGACCAACGGTCTCCCAGCCCTTCCACCATGCCGTCCAGAGCACTGTCCACCGCCTTGGACAGGTCTGCATCCGTCTCCACAAAGGAGAACTTGGCCAGCAGATATCCCTGCATCAGGGCGATGCCATCCTTACCAAACACCACCACAGCGGCGCCTGCCACGGCTCCCAGTGTCAGCACCAGAGTCAGTACCACCGCTATGACGATCTTCGCCCAGCCGGGAAACCGGCGGCGCTTTTTTTGTTGTTCCTCCATGTGATAACCTCCTTGGCCTATGCTTATGCGGGACCATACACCCACATTTCAAAAAAGAACCAGGGGGTGCAGAACCAGTCTGCACCCCCTCAGAGAAATCATACTTTACAGCCCACTGAAGCTCAGGTTGGGATAGAGATCCAGGGCGCTGGCGCGCTGGCCGTTGATACGCAGCTCAAAGTGCAGGTGGTTACCGGTGGAGCTGCCAGTGGTGCCCACGTAACCAATCACCTGACCGGCGGACACAGACTCACCCACACTGACGCTGGGTGTGCTCTGCATATGAGCGTACAGAGTGGCATAGCCATCTCCATGGTACACAATGCAGTAGTTACCGTAACTGCTGCCGGCACTCTCAGGCACCACAGTGGTCACCACACCGTCCTTGGCACACTGGATGGGGGTACCGCCGGGAGCGGGAACATCAGTGCCGGTGTGGGTCTCCCACACACCAGTGATGGGATGATAACGACCGCCGAACACAGAGGAGATGTAATAGTAGCCAGGCAAAGGCCAATACCAGTTACCGGAGGGGTCCACCACGGGGTTGCTGCTGCCGCCACCGGAGTTACCTCCACCACCAGTACTGCTACCGCCACCAGTGTTGCCACCATTGCTGGGAGGAGCGGGCGTGGGGGTGGGCTTGGGCTTCTTGGCCTCTTCCAGCTGCTTCTTATACTTCTCCTCAGCCTCAGCCAAATCTGCCTCGATCTGCTTCTGTTCAGCCTCCAGTTGAGCTTCCTCGCTGTCGTAGCTCTTCTCATCCTCCAGCAGCTGCTGATAGTACTCGTCCGCCTCTTTCTTCTGGCTGTTCAAATCAGCCTTGGCGGTCTCCAGCTGGCTCTGGGCAGCTGCCTGCTCATCCCGGGCGCTCTGCAGATCATCCCGGGCCTGGGCCAGATCTGCCTGGGTCTGCTCCAGCTGGGTGATGATCTTATCGTTGTAGTTCATGATGTCGGTGACCAGCATCATGTAGTCCAGCAACTCCGAAAAGCTGGAGGCCTGGAAAATGATAGAGATAAAGGAGGCGCCGCCGTTCTCTTCCATCCAGCGGGTCTGGGTGTAGAACTCGTCGTACTGCTGGTCCTCCTGCTCCTCCAGCTCGGTGATCTCGGCCTTTTTGTCCTCGATCTGCTGGTCATAGCTGTCCAGCAGCTTCTGGCTCTCGCCGATCTGCTGCTCGGTGAGGAGGATTTGCTCCTGGAGCAGAGCCAGCTTCTCTTGCGTGGCCTCCTTGTCGTCCTGAAGGGCATCCAGCTTCTTTTGCAGCTCAGACCGCTGACCCTGGACATCTTGGAGGCTGCTCTTGTAGTTGTCAATGTCTTGCTGTGTCACAGCTGCGCCAGCCAACGTGGTCATGGCGGGCATAAGTACGGACAACAGCATGACCACAGCCAGAAGCAACACCATGACTCGGATTCCTGTTTTTTTCATCATGACACTCCTTTTACACACGCAGGAAGCGGCGGATGGCCAAGCCAGAGCCGCACACACCAATGAGGACACCTGCCAGGGCAAAGACCCCCAGCACCCAATACCAAACCGCCCCGAAGGTCACCGGAATGACGATGGTAGCGGCACTGCTGGTCATCACCGCTTTGTACACCCCGGCGTAAATGCCCCACTGGGCAAAGAAGGCCAACAGGGCTCCAAACAGGCCCAACAGCATACCTTCAATGACGAAGGGCCAGCGGATGAAGCTGTCGCTGGCACCGCACATCTTCATGATGGCGATCTCCTCCCGGCGGGCGAAGGCCGCCAGGCGTACCGTATTGGCAATGATAAACAGGGAGATGGCCGCCAAAATGCCGATCAGAATGCCTGCCACAGCGGTGGCCACATTTCGAACGGTGATAAATGCATCGGTCAAGTCCTGCTCCGCCCGGTGATCTGCCACCCCTTCCAGGGCGGACACCTCATCCACCGTCTGGGAGAACTTCTCCAGATCATAGACGTGGATGACCAAGCGGTCCCGGAACACCTCGTCGGGCATGTTCACAAACATCTCCTCGGTGCGGCCTCCCAGGTATTCCTCCTTGGCCTGTTCCCGGCTGACAAACTCCACCGAGGCCACGTTGTCAATCTGTTTGACCTTGGCCTCCAGCTCGGTAATCTGTTCGTCGGTATAGTTCTCGTCGATGTAGGCGTAAAAGACGTTTTCACTCTCCAACTGGCTCATCACCTGGTCGGCGTTCAGAGCCAGCAAACTAAAGGAGCCCATGATAATGAGGCAAGCCACAATCATGCACACAGCGGCAAAGGACATCAGCCCGTGGGAGAAGATGCTGTGAAATCCCTCGCTGATAAAATATCCAAGGTTGGTTCGCCGTTTTCTCATAGTTTGTAGTAGCCTCCCTCTTCATCGCTGATGAGTTCTCCGTTTTGGATGGCCACCACACGCTTGGAGAAATGATTGACAAGGCCTCGCTCGTGGGTGACCACCAGCATGGTGGTGCCCATGGAGTTGATGCGCTCCAGCAGAGTCATGATTTCCAGGGAGCGCTGGGGGTCCAGGTTGCCGGTGGGCTCGTCGGCGATGATCATCTGGGGATTGTTCACCAGTGCTCGGGCAATGGCCACACGCTGCTGCTCGCCGCCGCTCATCTCGTTGGGGTAGGCTTTTGCCTTGTCGCTCAAGCCCACCAGGTCCAGTACGTAAGGAATGCGCTTTCTCATCTCCCGGTTGGTGGCGCCGATGATGCGCATGGTAAATTCCAGGTTGCCCCACACCGTCTTTTTGTCGATGAGTCGGAAGTCCTGGAAGATGACACCCAGGGTGCGGCGCATCTTGGGAATCTGGCGGCGCTTGATGGTGCTGAGGTTGTAACCATTTACCATCACGCGTCCCTTGGTGGCAAATTCTTCCGCCGTCAAAAGCTTGATGATGGTGGATTTACCTGAGCCGGAAGGCCCCACCAGAAAAGCGAATTCTCCGTCATCTATCCGTAAATTCAGTCCTTTTATGGCTTTTGTGCCGTTGTCATATTCTTTATAAACGTCCACCATTCGTATCATGGAATTGACCTCTCCGTAGTAACTATTTGTAACCATTTGTTACACATATCTTTTCTCATTATATACTGCCCTTTGACCTGTGTCAACAATTTATGCCCATATATGTAAATAGGAAAAGAGCACCTGGAACCAGGTGCTCTTTGAACGGGTGACAAATTAGGACTCAATTCCCCGGGAAACCAGATACTTTTTGACCATCAGGGCCACCTTGAAGGTGATGGCGTCGTCAAACTCTCTCAGGTCCAGGCCGGTGAGCTTTTTGATCTTTTCCAGTCGATAGACCAAGGTGTTGCGGTGGACAAACAGCTTACGGGCGGTCTCGGAGACGTTGAGGTTGTTCTCGAAGAACTTGTTGATGGTGAACAGGGTCTCCTGGTCCAGGGCATCAATGGGGTTCTTCTTAAAGACCTCTTGCAGGAACATCTCACACAGAGTGGTGGGCAGCTGATAGATCAGACGGCCAATACCCAGGTTCTCATAGTTGATGATGGAGCGCTCGGTGTCAAACACCTTGCCCACCTCGATGGCCACCTGGGCCTCCTTATAGGACCGGGCCAGATCCCGGACATGGCCCACCACGGTGCCCATACCCACAACGGTCTTGATTCCCAGCTCCCGCAGCAGGGTCTCCTGGATGTTCTGGGCGATCTTGTACACGTCCCGGGCATCGGTGTGCTCGCTGAGCTGCTTGACCAGGGCCACGTCGGTCTCGCTGAGGGAGAGGACGAAGTCGGTCTGACGGTCGGGGTACAGGTTGGTCATCACATCCACGGCGGACACGTCGGGCACACCCAGCTGGCGCACCAGCAGGACCACCCGGGGCACCTCGGAGACGAAGTGCAGCTCCTTGGCCCGGACATAGATGTCGCCCAGGAGGATGTTGTCGGACAGGATGTTCTTGACAAAGGTAGCCTTGTCGTGCTTCTCCTCATAATAGGTCTTGGCACCGTTGAGCGCGATGGTGGCCATGGCGCACATGGTGGCAGCCTGCTCATCTTCGCCCCGGACAAAGGCGGCATAGTCAAACTGACCATTCCAACCGGACATGGCCTTAAAGGTGAAGCCATTGCTCACCACCATGTTGTCCCCTTCGGCAGCCAACAGTGCGGGTACATTCCCCCACTTCTCACCAATGTAAGCCAATTCGTTACATGCCAGTACGGTGCCCTGCTCGTCGATGACTCCGATGGCTCGGTCGGAGCAATCCTTCATCTGGAGAACGATGCTCTGGAAAATGCGGCTGGACATTGCGCAATCCCCTTTCCTGGCAGTTTGACTCTTCCCACTGCCTTGTTTATTTTCACAAATGATATTATATCGGTTTGTCCCGCCGACTTCAATAGTTTTTTTTAATTTTTTTGGTGATATTGCCATAACTTTCGTCTCATTGACGGAAAAGCTCTTGCAATTCCTCCTGGGTTAGTGCTCTCCAACCACCTTTATCCAGTTGCGGGTCCAGCTGGAGGGGCCCAAACCTTATGCGTTTTAGATAAGATATCGGTTTCCCACGGGCTGCCATCATCCGCTTAATTTGGTGATATTTTCCCTCTCGGATAGTGATATAAGCCGAAGTATTCCCTTCTAGAAGTTCCAGTTTTCCCGGCAGGCACTGGTATCCATCCCGCAATACAATGCCCTGGGACACCGCCTCCACGTCCTGTTGGTCCAGAATTCCGTCCACTTCCACGTAATATACCTTGTCCACATGGCGCTTGGGAGCGAGCAGACGATGGGCCAGCGGTCCGTCGTTGGTCATGAGCAGCAGCCCCTCCGTGTCCTTGTCCAGCCGCCCCACGGGAAACAGCCCCATGGCGGGATAGGGGTCTGGGAGCAAGTCCAGAACGGTTTTCTCCTCCCGGTCCTCCGTGGCAGACACCACCCCGGCAGGTTTGTGCAGCATCAGATACACCGGCCCCGCTGCTCCGATGGAAGTGCCGTCCACCGCCACCAGGGCGTCCTCCTCCACCTTCTGGTCAATGCTGCGGCACACCTGGCCCTGCACCTGCACCCGGCCCGCCCGAATGAGCTCCCTTGCCTCCTTCCGGCTCCACCGTCCTGTGGATGCCAGCCGCTTGTCCAATCGCTCCATATCCCTTCTCCTTTTCCTTGTGTGGTATGGTTGTAGAAATTGTATCATATTTTCCCGGGAAAATACATATCCATCCTGTGTATGAGTCCATGAAGACGGGAGGAATCAACATGCTCATTGTCACGGCTCGCATTCCCCGGCGCCGACTGATGGCGGGGGGCGTCAGTGTTCTGTGCTGCTGTCTGGTGCTGGTGGTGGCACTGGTTCTGAGTCTCAATGGGGGAGCAGTGCCCACCTCAGCCTCTGTGTCGGGGATGGAGGACAACTCGGCCCGGGTCACCTATCTCCAGCAACGGGGCTGGACGGTGGGAGACCAGGCAGTTTCCACCCAAGAACTGCTCATCCCGGACACCCTGGATGAGAGTTATGACTCCTATCAGACCTTGCAGCGTCAGCAGGGCTTTGACCTGGAGAACTACTGCGGCCAGCGGGTCCAGCGGTACGTCTATCCGGTTTCCAACCATCCCACCGGGCGGTCGGATGTGCAGGCAGTGCTATTGGTGTGTGACGGGACCTTGATTGGGGGACACATTCAGGCCGCTGACGGCAGCTTTGTCAGCACCTTGGACTTCCCCGCCGCATCGGCGGCCCCGTCTGCCACGCCGTCCCCTGCGCCTTCTGCTGCTCCCTCCCCTGCCCCCTCTCCTGCTGCCTCCGCCACCATCTAGACGAAAATGGGCCTGTGGTGTTCCACAGACCCATTTTGCTGTTTCCTTCAGTTTTTCATCATGTGCACGTTCAGGTGTGGATAGGTCATCTCAATGTTGTTGGCATCAAAGGCGGGCTTGATGGCCTCCATCAGATCATAGTGCACCGTCCAATAGTCCTCATTGGCGCACCAGACCCGGATGATATACTCGATGGCGCTATCCTGGTAATTGTTCACCCGCACCATGATGGGCTTTTCCCGGTCCACCAGGGGATTGTCCTCCACCACTTTGGACAACACCTGTTTCACCTGTTCGGTGGGTGCATCATAGGAGGCGGTGACTTTGATCTCCACCCGGCGGTGGGTCTGGCTGGAGTAGTTGACCACATTGGAACCCACAATGGTGCTGTTGGGCAGCTGGATGAGCTTGTTGTCCACGCTGGTGAGCTTGGTATAGAACAGGCCAATCTCATACACGGTGCCGGAGCAATTGCCCGCGTCCACGTAGTCCCCCACCTTGAAGGGCTTGGAGGCCAACAGCTGGAGGCCGGCAAACACGTTGGACAGGAAGTTCTGGATGGACAGGGACAGTGCCAAGCCTGCCACAGAGAGCAGGGCCACAAAGGAGGTAACTGGAATCTCCAGACAGCTCATGAGGACAATGGCCGCCACCGCCAGCAGCAGAATCTTGATGGAAGTGCGGACCAGGGTTTTGATGGTCTCGTCTGTGGGAAGGCGGCCCAGCATTCGGTCCACCAATTTCATGATGATCTTGATGGCGATCAAGCTGACCACAACCACCGGCACAATAATCAGAATCTTCCCCACGGCAAAGTCCACCAACTGGCTCAGCAATTCCGTGAGATTGTTCCATGGCATAAGCAACCCTCGTTTCTATTTATTATATAATCATATTACCATAGACAAAGGGTATCCTCAATGAAAAATACACCAAACTAATCCTACCCTTTCTTTCACTTTTTGAATTTCTAGAGAAAGATTTTCTAAGGAGTGTATACAAAATTCAGGTTCTTGATTGAAGTAAATCTTCCAATATGGTAAACTGGAGGTGCATAGAAATGTTTATTACCATCTATACAAAGGAGATGAGAATATATATGAGATTAGGAAAAAAAAGCTATCATCAAAACAACCCAAAACGTAATCAGCACAAAAGACATTCTTTTATTACTTCAGATTTTAGGCCCACTACTTCTCTAAGAAACGCAGAGGTATCTGTATCCCATTCCTCCCCAACCATCCGTACTTCCTCCACAACACCAGACTTTAAAATCGTTTCTACCTCTAGCCAAAATAAAAAGCCTCGCTATATCGTCTTTCAACATAACGCTGAGCTTTATGTTGGGCGACAGTCTGGGAAAACTCTACGTGATATCACACGATTTACCGCTGAAACACCTGCTCAACTGGCTGGAAGTGAAGTTGTTATCAAGCGCAAAGGTATGTCTCGTGTAGAAGTTGCTAGTATTGTAAACGCAATGTCCAACCCCAACATGGACACATATGACAGCTGATTCTATCTCTATACGAAAGATGATGATTTACTATGACTGTTAAAAAAAAGGATACAAGAAGTTTGATAGATACCAAAAATTTAGAGTATTCTCGTAATCACCTAAACCGTGATCGAGAATATGTCAAACTGCTCCAACATTATGTAAATAATCAGCGCCGTACGGATATATCTCAACTCATTCTTAAAATTTTCTTTTTTTTGATTGTATGTAGTACCTATGTTATCACAATTTATTTTGGAGGGCAGACAATTTTAAATGTTTCCAAAAAAGAAAATATTTCTTTGGCCGATCTAGGTGCTGCTCTCACAGGTCTGGCTAGCATACTAAGTGTTATCATTATACTTCCTAGTAAAATCGCAGAACATCTGTTCCCTTCCGGTGGTGATCAAAGCAGCACCGACTTTATACAGTCCATGCAAAGTTATGATTTGTCCAAAAGTAGTTCTCAAAAATATCTATCGGATGAAAGCGACCTAGTGATACAGGTTCCTGAATCTACCAAGAATGGTCTAGCAACACCTGACCCGGATTCTTCCTCAGATTGATGTTCTCTTTTCACCCGTGTTGTTGCAATCATGTTTCAAAATGGAAAGTTTAAAATACCGAGAACTGTCAGTTCTCGGTATTTTTCGTATTTCACTTTTTGTTTTTAAATTATTTTTGCTGTGTAAAATAAAAGAGCGGCCCGAAGGCCGCTCTTTTGGGAACAACTAAAAATTAGTCGTTGATGACGTCGATAACAACACCGGAGCCAACGGTACGGCCGCCCTCACGGATAGCGAAGCGCAGGCCCTTCTCGATGGCGATGGGGGTGATCAGCTCAACGTTCATGTCGACGTTATCGCCGGGCATGCACATCTCAGTGCCCTCGGGCAGAGTGATGACGCCGGTCACGTCGGTGGTACGGAAGTAGAACTGAGGACGATAGTTGTTGAAGAAGGGGGTGTGACGGCCGCCTTCCTCCTTGGACAGGACGTACACCTGGCCAACGAACTTGGTGTGGGGGTGAATGGAGCCGGGAGCACACAGAACCTGGCCACGCTCGACCTCCTTCTTGTCGATACCACGCAGCAGAGCGCCGATGTTGTCGCCAGCCTCAGCGTAGTCCAGCAGCTTGCGGAACATCTCGATGCCGGTGATGGTGGTGTCCTTCTTCTCCTCGGACAGACCAACGATCTCCACCTTGTCGCCCATCTTGACCTGGCCACGCTCCACACGACCGGTAGCAACGGTGCCACGGCCGGTGATGGTGAACACGTCCTCAACGGGCATCAGGAAGGGCAGGTCAGCCTTACGGTCGGGAGTGGGGATGTAGCTGTCAACAGCGTCCATCAGCTCCTTGATGCAGGCGAAGTCGGGATCGTTGATGTCGCCGGACTCGCAGGTCAGAGCGTTCAGAGCGGAACCCTTGATGACGGGGATCTCGTCGCCGGGGAACTCGTACTCGGACAGGGTCTCGCGGACCTCCATCTCCACCAGCTCCAGCAGCTCCTCGTCGTCGACCTGGTCGCACTTGTTCAGGAACACGACCATGGCGGGCACGCCCACCTGACGGGCCAGCAGGATGTGCTCACGGGTCTGAGCCATGGGGCCGTCGGTAGCAGCGATCACCAGGATAGCGCCGTCCATCTGAGCAGCGCCGGTGATCATGTTCTTGATATAGTCGGCGTGGCCCGGGCAGTCAACGTGGGCATAGTGACGAGCGTCGGTCTCGTACTCCACGTGGGCGGTGTTGATGGTGATACCACGCTCACGCTCCTCGGGAGCCTTGTCGATGCTGGAATAGTCCTCGTACTGAGCCTGACCCTTCAGAGCCAGGTACTTGGTGATGGCAGCGGTCAGGGTGGTCTTGCCGTGGTCAACGTGGCCGATGGTGCCGATGTTGACGTGGGGCTTAGTACGCTCAAACTTTTGCTTAGCCATTTTGAGTTTCCTCCTTATACTTCAATAAAATTGGATTCATTCATCCAGACCCATTATGGGCCTATTTTATCCTATCGCCGGGAAAAAATCAACAGATTTTTTCCCAGCTCTTAAGATTTTTAGTCGTCCTTACGACCACGCTGGGCAATGATCTTCTCAGCGATGTTCTTGGGGATCTCCAGATAGCTGTGGGGCTCCATGGAGTACTGGCCACGGCCCTGAGTGCGGGAACGCAGGTCGGTGGCGTAGCCAAACATCTCGCTCAGAGGCACCAGAGCGTCGATCTGCTGGGCGCCGGGACGAGCTTCCATGCCCAGAATCTGGCCACGGCGGCTGTTCAGGTCACCAATGACGTCGCCCATGTAGTCCTCGGGCACGATGACGGAAACCTTCATGATGGGCTCCAGCAGGCAGGCGCCAGCCTTGCGGCAGGCCTCCTTAAAGGCCATGGAACCGGCAATCTTAAAGGCCATCTCGGAGGAGTCCACTTCGTGGTAAGAACCAAAGGTCAGGTGGACCTTCACGTCAACCACGGGGTAGCCGGCCAGAACACCGGCCTGCATGGCGCCCTGGATACCAGCGTCAACAGCGGGGATATACTCCTTGGGAATGACACCGCCGGTGATCTCATTGAGGAACTCATAGCCCTTGCCAGGCTCGTTGGGCTCCACAGTGATGCGGACGTGGCCGTACTGGCCCTTACCGCCGGACTGACGGGCATACTTGGTGTCCTGCTCCACGCTCTTCTTGATGGTCTCCTTGTAGGCGACCTGGGGAGCGCCCACGTTGGCCTCCACCTTGTACTCACGCAGCAGACGGTCCACGATGATCTCCAGGTGCAGCTCGCCCATGCCGGCGATGATGGTCTGACCAGTCTCCTCGTCGGTGTAGGTCTTGAAGGTGGGGTCCTCCTCAGCCAGCTTGGCCAGAGCGATGCCCATCTTCTCCTGACCAGCCTTGGTCTTGGGCTCGATGGCCACGCGGATAACGGGCTCGGGGAACTCCATGGACTCCAGGATGATGGGGTGATCTTCCACACACAGGGTGTCACCGGTGGTGGTGTTCTTCAGACCCACAACGGCGGCGATATCGCCGGAGAAGACCTCCTCGATGTCCTCACGGTGGTTGGCGTGCATCTGGAGGATGCGGCCAATGCGCTCCTTCTGCTTCTTGGTGGAGTTGAGCACGGTGGAACCGGTGGTCAGCTTACCAGAGTAGACACGGATGAAGGACAGACGGCCCACATAGGGGTCGGTCATGATCTTAAAGGCCAGAGCGGAGAAGGGGGCGTTGTCGTCGGCGGGACGCTCGTCCTCTTCCTCGGTCTCGGGATCCACGCCCTTGATGGCGGGGATGTCCAGGGGGGAGGGCATGAAGTCCACGATGGCGTCCAGCAGCTTCTGCACGCCCTTGTTGCGGTAAGAAGTACCGCACACCACGGGCACCAGCAGGTTGTCGATGGTACCCTTGCGCAGAGCCTTGCGGATCATATCGGTGGGGATCTCTTCCTCCTCCAGAGCCAGCATCATGATCTCGTCGTCGATGTCGGCGCAGGCGTCGATGAGCTTGGTCCGGTACTCCTGGGCCAGCTCCATCATGTCGGCGGGGATCTCCTCCACGCGCATGTCCTTGCCCAGATCATCATAGTACACGTCGGCCTTCATCTCCACCAGGTCGATGATGCCGCGGAAGGTGTCCTCAGCGCCGATGGGCAGCTGGATGGGCACAGCGTTGCACTTGAGACGATCGTGGATCATGTGCAGCACGTTGTAGAAGTCGGCGCCCATGATGTCCATCTTGTTGACGTAGATCATGCGAGGCACCCGGTAGTGGTCGGCCTGACGCCACACAGTCTCGGACTGGGGCTCCACGCCGCCCTTGGCGCACATGACGGTCACAGAGCCGTCCAGCACGCGCAGGGAGCGCTCCACCTCAACGGTGAAGTCCACGTGGCCCGGGGTGTCGATGATGTTGATACGAGTCTGGGGGAACTGCTGAGCAGAACCAGCCCAGAAACAGGTGGTAGCAGCGGAGGTGATGGTGATACCACGCTCCTGCTCCTGAGCCATCCAGTCCATGGTGGCGGTACCATCATGGGTCTCACCGATCTTGTAGTTCACGCCGGTGTAGTACAGGATACGCTCGGTCGTAGTGGTCTTACCGGCATCGATGTGAGCCATGATACCGATATTACGGGTATTCTGCAGAGAAGTCTTTCTAGTAGCCATATCTCTGTTCCTCCCGGATTACCAGCGGTAGTGAGCGAAGGCCTTGTTGGCCTCAGCCATCTTGTGAGTGTCCTCACGCTTCTTCACGGCGGAGCCGGTGTTGTTGGCGGCGTCCATGATCTCGCCAGCCAGACGCTCCTTCATGGTCTTCTCACCGCGGTTGCGGGAGTAAGTGGTCAGCCAGCGCAGACCCAGGGTCTGACGGCGCTCGGGACGCACTTCCATGGGCACCTGATAGGTGGAGCCGCCCACACGACGGGACTTGGTCTCCAGAGAAGGCATGATGTTCTCGATGGCAGCGTTGAACACCTCCAGGGGCTCCTGGCCGGTCTTCTCTTTGATGATGTCAAAGGCACCGTAGACGACCTTCTGGGCAACACCCTTCTTGCCGTCCAGCATGATGCTGTTAACGAGCTTAGTGACTAAGACGGAATTATACAGCGGATCGGGCAGAACCTCCCGCTTGGGTACGTTTCCTCTTCTGGGCACTTTGCTTCCCTCCTTCTTAATAAAATAGAATTCATAGGTACTCAGGCCCCGATGGCCGGGGCTTGTGTCATGCCTGTCCGAGGTCTACCCATATATATGGAATAAACGCTCGGCAAGGCGCAGTTTGCCTTGCGCAGTCAGCGCAGTAAGCAAGTTAGATGCACAGGTGGGGTAAGAATTACTTCTTAGCGCCGCCCTTGCCGGCCTTGGGACGCTTGGCACCGTACTTGGAACGGGCCTGCATACGGCCATTGACGCCCTGGGTATCCAGAGTGCCACGGATGATGTGGTAACGCACGCCGGGGAGGTCCTTAACACGGCCGCCGCGGATCAGCACCACGGAGTGCTCCTGCAGGTTGTGGCCAACACCGGGGATGTAGGCGGTCACCTCGTAGCCGTTGGTCAGACGCACACGAGCGATCTTACGCAGAGCGGAGTTCGGCTTCTTAGGAGTGGAAGTACGAACGGCAGTGCAGACGCCGCGCTTCTGAGGGGAAGGCAGGTCAGTCTCCTTGTTCTTCAGGGTGTTCAGACCATGCTGCATGGCGGGAGAGTTGGACTTGTAGGTAGTCTTCTCACGGCCCTTGCGCACCAATTGGTTAAAAGTAGGCATGATTTTCCTCCTTTCAATGAATATATATTTTAACGAACTCTCATAAGATTATTCGCTAAAATCAAGAAAATTATACGGTCGCCGCTACCGCAGCTCCCACGGCGATGCCGCAGGCGTGTCCCAGAGCTTTCATGGTGTCCGTCCAGTGGACCTCCACCCCTTGCTCCTGGGCCTGTTGAGCCAGTGGCTCGGTGAGGGCGGGATCGGCATTTCGTGCCAGATAGATTCCCGTCGCCCGCCCATCTTTCAGGGCCCGGCGAACCTGCTTGACGCCCACAACCTTGCCGGCTTGTTCCAGTTTGGTCAGCATCCAAGCAGACCTCCTTTTTGGCATATCAGCACAATTTGGGATTGTAGCACAAAATCGTCCTCTCGTCAAGGAAAAACGCCCAGATTCACCTATCTATTTTTTACTCTTTTTCCCGCCATTTCCTTGTGCAATCTGTCTGCCTCTTGCCAAACCGTCCCCTGGAGGCTATAATGGGGACACACTGTAAACTGGAGGTTTTGATTGACATGGCTCTCAATCAGCAATGGTTTGACGATATGGAAGCCCGCATCCCCCACGACGGGGTGCGCACCCGCTTCGCCCCCTCTCCCACGGGCTACATGCACGTGGGCAATCTCCGCACCGCCCTGTACACCTACCTCATCGCCCGCCACGCCGGCGGCAAGTTCATCCTCCGCATTGAGGACACCGACCAGGGCCGTCTGGTGGAGGACGCCACCGAAATCATCTATAATACCATGCGCTCCTGCGGCCTGACCTGGGACGAAGGTCCCGACGTGGGCGGCCCCGTGGGCCCCTACATCCAGACCGAGCGCCGCTCCTTCTACGCCGAGTACGCCAAGCTGCTGGTGGAGCGTGGCCACGCCTACTACTGCTTCTGCGACAAGCACGAGGAGACCGAGGAGGAAGAGGGCAACTTCCAGAAGGAAGAGGACCCCTGCCGCAACCTCGACCCCGAGGAAGTGGCCGCTCGTCTGGCCAATGGTGACCCCTATGTCATCCGCCAGCGCATCCCCCACGAGGGCCAGACCACCTTTATGGACGCCGTGTACGGCGCCATCACCGTGGACAACGACACCCTGGACGACCAGGTGCTCTTAAAGCGCGACGGTCTGCCCACCTACAATTTCGCCAACGTGGTGGACGACCACCTCATGGGCATCACCCACGTGGTGCGCGGCGCCGAGTACCTCTCCTCTGCCCCCAAGTACAACCTGCTGTACGAGGCCTTCGGCTGGGCCATTCCCACCTACGTGCACTGCTCCTCCGTGATGATCACCGACCCCGAGACCGGGGCCGTGCGCAAGATGTCCAAGCGCAAGGGCGACCCCTCCTACGAGGACCTCATCCAGATGGGCTATCTGTCCCAGGCTGTGGTCAACTACGTCTCCCTGCTGGGTTGGGCCCCCCACGGTGAGCTCAGCGAGCAGGAGTTCTTCACTCTGGACGAGCTGGTGAAGGCCTTTGAAATCTCCGGCATCTCCAAGTCCCCCTCCGCCTTCGACATGGAGAAGCTCAACTACTTCAACGCCACCTACCTGCGCTCCATGACCCCCGAGGCCTTCGCCCAGGTGGCCCGGCCCTACATCCGCCAGGCCGTCACCAACGAGGCCTATGACGCCGACGTCATCGCCTCCCTGCTCCAGGCCCGGTGTGAGCGCCTCACCGACATCCCCGAGAAGGTGGACTTCTTCGATGTACTCCCTGAGTACGGCGTGGAGCTGTTCACCAACAAAAAGTCCAAGACCAACTCTGAGGTGTCCCTGGAGATGCTGGAAAAGACCGTCCCCGTCCTCTCCGCTCTGGAGAGCTGGACTCAGGAGAGCATCCACGACACCCTCATCCACCTGGCCGAGTCTTTGGGCGTGAAAAACGCCACCCTCATGTGGCCCCTGCGCATCTCCATCGCCGGCAAGACTGTCACCCCCGGCGGCGCTGTGGAGCTGTGCTACATTCTGGGCAAGGAGGAGACCCTGCGCCGCATGGAGCTGGGCATCCAGAAGCTGAAAGGCTGATTCCCTCTATAACTACGGCGGAAGCAGCCATTTGGTTGCTTCCGCTGTTTTTCTATGGTCAATCATCTGCTCTTCTCCAATGTCTTTATGCAGACTTGCCAGTCTGGCGGGGACGCTCCGCTAGGGGTCTATTTTTGAGCGGCCAAAAATAGACGAAAAAGCCGCCTAGGGGTTGCACCCCTAGGTACCCTGCTTGGGTCAGTAGTCCTTTGACTCTGGATAAATCCCAACCGGCCCAGGGGTAAGCCGATCCTCTATGCCGCTACATCCGCTACCGCTCAATCTTCCAGAGTGGAAGGAACTGCCCCAGAAGGACAGGGCCGGTGGTGGGTGGGAACTGCAAGTCTCCACCATGCACCGACGCTGTACCCAAGGAATCACCGTGGCAATACGGGGAATATATCAGCGGCAGCGGAGCAAGAAGAACCAGACAATCCTTCCTCCCTCAGCGTCGGTGGGGGATGCTCCAGCGCCATGCAAGGAGACCTCAGGGGGTACCTAGGGGGAACGCCCTAGGCGATTCTTTCCCCGATTTCTCATCGCGGAGAAATCGGGCCCAGCGGAGCGTATTTGCCACGCTAGCAAATCTGCGCCTAGTACAGAAAAGAGGGACAGCCGCCGAATTGGAAGCTGTCCCCTTTGCTCATTTCACCCGGAGTTTCTTCACCAGGTCCTCCTGGGGTGTGACATACACCGTGTTATAGGTGTTGTAGATGACAAAACCGGGCTTGGCCCCCGCAGGCTTCTTAATGGCTTTCACAGGGGTCACATCCACCGGCACCTGGGCCGAGTCCTTGGCCTGGGAGAACCAGGCGGCCAGCATGGCCGCTTCCGTCACCGACTGGTCGTCGGGCTGGACCCCTCCGGTCTTCAAAATCACGTGGGAGCCGTGGAGCTTTTGCACATGGAACCACAAATCCCGCTTGTCCGAGTCCTTCAAGGTCAGGCGGTCGTTCTGGCTGTTGTTCTTGCCCACCAAAATGGTGAGACCAGCGGAGGAGCGAAACTCCATGGGCTTGGCGTGGATGATCTTCACCTTGCCCTTGGCGGTCATTTTCCGCTTGTGCTGGCGCAAATACCCGTTGTCCATCAGCTCCTGACGGATCTCCTGCAAGTCCCGGTCTCCCTCGGACAGGGTGATCATTTGCAGCACGCTGTCCAGGTACTCCAGCTCGGTGCGGTTTTTCTCCAGCTGGATGGCCAGCATCTCCTCCGCCTTCTGGGCCTTTTTGTAGTCCTTATAGTACTTGGCGGCGTTCTGCTGGGGGGTGAGCAGGGGGTCCAAGGGGATTTCCACCTCTTTGCACTCCGGGTCGTAGTAGTTCTGGGCCACCAGCACCGACTGACCCCGGTGCATCTGATAGAAGTTGGTGGTGATGATGTCCCCATACTCCCGCATCTGCTCCCGGTTGCCCGCTCGGCGCAGGTCTGCCTCCTGGTTGGCGATCTTCTTGGCGGTGCGGTTGCGGGCCTGGGTCACCGACCGGATGAAATCCGCCCCCCGCTGTTTCACCCGCTCCTGGGCCTCCCGGGCGGCGTAGTAGTCGTCCAGCAGCTGGGAGAAGGTCTCACAGCGGGTCAATTCCACTTCGGGGCCGTATTGCAGAATGGGCAGGAAGGAGAAGTCCATCTCCTTGCCCTCTTTTTTCAGTACCACCGGCTCATACTTGCCCTCCAGGATGACAGAGCGCAGCCGCAGCACCTCCCGGGCCAGGCCCTGGGCGGTCTCGTCGGCCCGGAAGGCCAGTTCCCGGGCCACCAGGGGGGAGATGCCACTGAAGGTGTCCAGCAGCCACTTGTCCTGGCCCTCTCCCTGGGGCGCCTGGCTGGACACCAGCTGTTCCAGCTCCTCCTCTGCCATGGCGGTGAAGTCCAGCTTGCCCGTGGGCACGGGATACTGGTAGAAGAGGCCGGGCATCACCGGGCGCTGGGCGGAGATATCCCCGTCCACCCGGCGCATGCTGTCGGTGATGCGCCCCGCCCCGTCCAGCATAATGAGGTTGGACTTGCGGCCGATGCACTCCAGCACCAGGGCCCGCTCCACCCGGTCCCCCAATTCGCTGAGGGTCTCAAAGCGGAACTCCAGCAGCCGCTCCATGGGGGGCTGTTTGATTTCCAGAATGCGGCCGCCCAGGAAATACTTGCGCAGCAGCATACAGAACATGGGGGGCGTCTCCGGGTTCTCCCGGGTCACGGTGGTGAGCTGGGCTCTGGGGTGGGCGGGGTTTGCCGACAGCAGCAGCTTCACATTTCCCTGCCCGGTGCGCATGTGCAGCACCACCTCATCCCGGGTGGGCTGATAGATCTTGTCCACCTTTCCGCCGGTGATGCGTTCCCGCAGCTCTCCGGCCAGGGCGGTCATGACAATTGCATCCAAGGGCATGGCTCATTCCTCCGTCATCATCCGTTCAAACAGCTCATTGAGCCGGTCCAGACGGCCCTGCAAGTACAGCCAGCCGAACAGGGCCTCCAGCCCGGTGGCGGCGTGGTACTCTCCCACGCTGGCCCCCTTGGGGATGGCGGCGGTGTGGCTGTTGCGGGCCCGGCGGTACACGTCCTGCTCCTCCTCGGTGAGGATGGGCAAAATCAGCTTGACCCGCTTGGCCTGGGCGGGGGCGGAGACATAGGTCACCGCCGCACGGTGCAGCCCCTTGTTGGTGGCCTTGCCCTTCAGGCACAGCCAGGTGCGCACCATGAGCTCATACACTCCATCCCCCAGATGGGCCAGCGCCAGGCTGCTCATGGGGTGGAGGATATCCTGTCCCACTGACAGGTGAAAGTAATCCATATGATTTCTCCATTCTCTAGGTTGGCCCGGGCGTCCCCGGACATTCGGCATCTCTTCATAGTCTACCCCGTCCAGGCGAACTTGGCAAGTGTTTTCCGTTTTCCCCCTTCTCCCGGCACAAAAAAGCCTGTCAGGAAAGGCTTGGCCGTTCCGACAGGCTAAACAGAGAGGGTGTCTCTGGAGTTGTTTGTCCGGGGGGCTCCGACTGCTGCCAGAGCAGCCCCGGTTGTTCGTTCGTCGCTGTCAGGGGAGGTCACTGCTCTGCCTGGACATCTCTTCCTGACATGGCCTATGATACCAGAACCCCCATGTCGAATGATAGACAATTTGGGAACCAGTTGTGAACCTTTTGTAAACCCCAAAATCGTCCACACACAGGGCCAGTCTGCCAAAAAAGCTCATTTGCACACAAGAAGGATATGGTTTCTTGCATCATCCAAAAAGCCCTCGGCAGAGTTTTCCCGCCCGAGGGCGGGAAAATAAATTGAAATCTGTTTTTTTCGGGGACATGTGCATCGAAAAAAACACTTCTCAGCCCGCCAGTGTGGAATCGGGTCGCCCTTTGACCCGATTATGCATGCAGCGGGCTGCAACCCCTCTCAAAAATGCTGGCATTTTTGAGAAGCGTGTCGAATTGTTTCGACACGCTGAAACGGCCTGCCTGGAGGAACCAGGCAGGCCGCCGCATCAAACCAGTTGTTGGTTGGACAGGCCGAAGCTCACGGCAATGGCCCCATCCACCTTCTTCATCACTTGTTCGTCCACCCGGCCCATATGTTCCCGTAGCCGCCGTTTGTCCAGGGTACGAATCTGCTCCAACAGCACGATGGAGTCCTTGGGCAGGCCATAGCTGTGGGCTGCCAGGGTGATATGGGTGGGCAGTCGGGCCTTCCCCGTCTGAGAGGTGATGGCCGCTGCAATGACAGTGGGGCTGTGTTTGTTTCCGGTGTCGTTTTGCACGATCAGGACAGGGCGAACGCCCCCTTGTTCGCTGCCCACCACCGGACTGAGGTCGGCGTAATAAATATCGCCGCGTTTGACACTGTTGTCCACAGGATTTCACACTCCGCCGGATTTATAGTGCCCGGTCCTTGCCATGCCTGCCGGGTACTATCATTCTCCCACGGTGGGGCGGATCTTATACCGGTGGAACAGGATTCCTTCGCCACCGGGTGCCGCTCCATCTCTCGCCGCTCCCTCGGGGGCGACCCCCCGTGTTATCTTATGCGCCCCGGTACAATCTGGGCACCCGGGGGGAGACGGCGCACAGCAGCTCGTAGGGGATAGTCCCCGCCAGCTGGGCCATATCCTCCAGGGAGTGGTGGGCGCCGAACAGCTCCACCTCGTCCCCCGGCTGCACCTGGTCCCCCTCCTGGAGGGCCACCATGCACATGTCCATGCACACCCGGCCCACAATGGGCCGCTCCTGGCCGCCCACCAGCACGGTGCCCTGGCCGGACAACACCCGGTGCAGGCCGTCGGCATAGCCCACCGGCAGCACCGCCACCCGGCCGCCGGAGGCGGGCATGTGCTGGGTGCAGCCGTAGCTCACCGGGGTGTCCCCCGGCAGCTCCCGCACCGCCGCCACCCGGGTCTTCAAGGTCATCACCGGCCACAGCTCCCCGGCGTCCAGCCCCTGGCAGGAGGGGTCCGGCAGGTAGCCGTACAGGGCAATGCCCGGGCGCACCATATCCAGGTGGGTGCAGGGGAAGTTGAGCACGGCGGCACTGGCCGCGCAGTGGCGCAGCTGGAAGGTGCGGCCATAGGTATTTTTCAACACATCCAGGGTGTCCAAAAACCGGGTAAACTGCTCCATGGTGTACCCCTCGTCCCCGTCGGCGTTGGCAAAGTGGGTGAAAATCCCCTCCGCCTCCAGCCCATCCAGGGCGCACAGGGCGTCCACCTGGCGGGCAGCCTGGGCCGGGTCGTGGGCCAGAATGCCCAGACGGCTCATGCCGGTGTCCAGCTTGACGTGGATTTTGGCCCGCTTGCCCTGGGCCGCAGCGGCCTTGGACAGGGCCTGAGCAAGCTGGGTGGTAAACACCGCCTGGGTCAGGTCGTGCTCCACCACCTGGGGGGCAAACTCCGCCGGGGTGGCACCCAGAATGAGAATGGGCATGGTGATGCCCGCCCCTCGCAGCTCGGTGGCCTCGTTGAGGCAGGCCACGGCCAGATAGTCCGCCCCCAGCTGCTGCAATTTGTGGGCCACTTCCTCCGCCCCGTGTCCGTAGGCGTTGGCCTTCACCACGCCCAGGAACTTGCTCTGGGGGGCGCAGGCCCGCAGTACCTGGTAATTATGCTCCAGATTGTCCAGACGGATCTCCGTCCAGGTCCGCATGGTCTGTTGATTCATCCTCGTTCATCTCCATGGTAAAATCATCACTTGTCACGGTGAGCACGGTGACTCCTTCCACCTGTACCTCCGCCATGCGAAGGGCAAAGGTGTCCGGGGCAAACCACATGGTGTACTCCGTGCCCGCTCCCTGCTCCTGCTCCGGGTCCCGGCTCTTCAGTTCCAGGAAGGTGTCCTCCCCCTCCTGCGCCCAGCTGCACTGGGCTATGTAGCCCTGGGCCACCTGGTCCAGCATCTCCGGTATGGCGGCTATGGGGCTCAGGCCGTCCCCGTTGAGGGTGCCCAAGGTCATCCCCGCTCCGTCATACTCCAAGACAGCCTCCTCATCGGTCATCCGGGCGGTGACTCCTGCCATCCACTCTGGCTCCACTACGGTGAGTACCGTCTCTCCCTCCTGCTGGGCCGTTCCTTCCAAGGTAAACTCATAGAGCTGCTGGCCCAAATGGGCGCTGACCCGGAAGGTGCCCGACCAGCCGCTCATGGCCTGGTACTGGCCCCGCAGCAGCACGCCCTGCTGCTGCGCCTGCTGGTCCTGCTTGGAGCAGCCTGTGAGCAGCACCGTCATCATCAGCGCTCCGCAGGCCAATTCTCTGCGCAATGCGCTCCCCCCTTTCCCGTACTTGAGGGGCGGAAACCGCCGCCCCTGTCTCCATATATATGAAGACGAGATGGGGGTATGTCAGATCGTGCACGCCCCATTATAAAGTTTTCCCTCTTGCTTTTCAACCTATATTGTGATATAAAAGTTTTTAGTGCAAATGCGAAGAACGGGAAAATAGCGTGCTGGCATATCTGAAGAGAGAGGCGGTCACCGGCTGAAAGCCGCCTTGGTGTGTGTCGCTTGGTTCGCCCGGGAGCGGCCTGTGAGAGCAGGACGGTGTGCCCTCCGTTATGGGGCAAAGAGAGTGTGCGCATGGCGCACAAATGCGGGTGGTACCGCGGAAGGCTGGCCTTTCGTCCCTGTTTGTAGGGAGGAAAGGCTTTTTTCATTTCATATTTTACCCGAAAGGAAGAGAATAGATGAAGCAGCAATTAAACGACATTCGTGTGCAGGCCCTTGCCGCCTTCGAGGCCGCCGACAGCCTGGCAGCCCTGGACGCCCTGCGGGTGCAGTACCTGGGCAAGAAGGGCGAGCTCACCGGCGTGCTCAAGCAGATGGGCAAGCTCTCCGCCGAGGAGCGCCCCGTCATGGGCCAGCTGGCCAACCAGGTGCGCGCAGACCTGGAGGCCGCTCTGGAGACCCAGGGCAAGAAGCTGGAGGCCCAGGCCCTGGAGCAGCGGCTCAAGGACGAGGCCCTGGACGTGACCATCCCCGGCAAGCCCGTGAAGATGGGCCACCGTCACCCCATGTATATCGCCCTGGATGAGATCAAGGAGATCTTCATCGGCATGGGCTTCACCGTGCTGGACGGCCCCGAGGTGGAGCTGGCCGAGCTGAACTTCGACCGCCTCAACGCCGAGGAGAACCACCCCTCCCGGGACTGGTCCGACACCTTCTATTTTGATGAGGACAGCCGGGTGATGCTCCGCTCTCAGACCTCCCCCATGCAGGTGCGGGCCATGGACACCATGGAGCTGCCCATCCGCATCATCGCCCCCGGCCGTGTGTACCGCAAGGACGAGGTGGACGCCACCCACTCCCCCATGTTCCACCAGGTGGAGGGCATGGTCATTGACAAGAACGTCACCATGGCCGACCTGAAGGGCACCCTGAACACCGTGGTGGAGAAGCTCTACGGCAAGGGCACCAAGACCCGCTTCCGTCCCCACCACTTCCCCTTCACCGAGCCCTCCTGCGAGATGGACGTGCAGTGCCACAAGTGCGGCGGCGTGGGCTGCCCCACCTGTAAGGGCGAGGGCTGGATTGAGCTGCTGGGCGCCGGTATGATTCACCCCCGGGTGCTGGAGATGAGCGGCATCGACCCCAACGAGTACTCCGGCTGGGCCTTCGGCATCGGCCTGGAGCGTACCGCCATGCGTCGGTTCAAGATCGCCGACCTGCGCCTGATTTTTGAAAACGACGTGCGCTTCCTGGAGCAGTTTTAAGGAAAGAGGGGAACATTACCATGAATTTAAGCAGAAACTGGCTGCGTGAATTTGTCACCGTAGACGCCAATGACCATGATTTTGCCGAGGCCATGACCCTGTCCGGGTCCAAGGTGGAGCTGACCCACGACCTGGGCGCCGAGATCTCCAACGTGGTGGTGGGCCGCATCCTGTCCATGGAGCGCCACCCCGACTCCGACCACATGTGGGTCTGCCAGATCGACGCCGGCCAGGCCGAGCCGGTGCAGATCGTCACCGGCGCCTGGAACGTCCATCCCGGCGACCTGGTGCCTGTGGCCCTGCACAAGTCCACCCTGCCCGGTGGCAAGAAGATTGAGAAGGGCAAGCTGCGTGGCGTGTTGTCCAACGGCATGATGTGCGGCCTGCTGGAGCTGGGCCTGGACGAGCGGGACTTCCCCTACGCCGCCATCACCCCCGCCGCCATTCTGGGGGACTACAAGCCCCTGGACCCCGCCAAGCCCTCCATCTCCGCCGATATCAAGCCCGGCGACAAGATCTACGGCCCCGTGGTGGCCGCCAAGGTCCTGGAGTGCACCTCCCAGCCCGACGGCACCTTCCACACCTGCCTGGATACCGGTGACGGCACCGCCGCCCCCGACACCGGCTGCCCCAACCTCCACGAGGGGGATCTGGTGGCCTACAACACCAAGACCGACGCCATCTGCACCCTGGCGGACCTCCACGCCCAGCAGGCAGAGTTCCCCCACTGCATCCCCGACGGCATCTTCGTGCTCCGGGAGGACTGCCAGCCCGGCGACGACATCAAGCCCATCATCAACGCCGACGACCACGTGGTGGAGTTTGAAATCACCCCCAACCGCCCCGACTGCCTGTCCGTCATCGGCCTGGCCCGGGAGGTGTCCGCCACCTTTGGCGCCCTCCTCACCCTCCACGAGCCCGTGGTGAAGGGCGGAGCCCAGGGCAACCTCATGGAGCTGCTGGATGTGGAGACCCCCGCCGCCGATCTGGTGCCCCGGTACACCGCCCGGATGGTGCGCAACGTGAAGATTGGCCCCTCCCCCAAGTGGATGCGGGAGCGGCTGCGCTCCATGGGCGTGCGTCCCATCAACAACATCGTGGACATCACCAACTACGTGATGCTGGAGTATGGCCAGCCCATGCACGCCTTTGACTACCGCTATGTCCACGGCGGCAAGATCATCGTCCGCCGTGCCCAGGAGGGCGAGGAGCTGACCACCCTGGACGGCAAGAGCCACACCCTCAATGCCAACCACCTGGTCATCGCCGACGAGACCCGGGCCGTGGGCCTGGCTGGCATCATGGGCGGCGAGAACAGCGAGATCGTGGACGACACCGTGGACGTGGTGTTCGAGTCCGCCTGCTTTGACGGCGCCACCATCCGCAAGGGCGCTCTGGCCCTGGGTATGCGCACCGAGGCCAGCGCCAAGTTTGAGAAGGGCCTGGACCCCATGAACACCCTCCCCGCCGTGCAGCGGGCCTGTGAGCTGGTGGAACTGCTGGGCGCCGGTGACGTGGTGGATGGCATCATCGACATCCTCAACTACGTGCCCCAGCCCCGGGTGCTCACCCTGGAGCCCGACCGCATCAATGCCCTGCTGGGCACCGATGTGGCCGAAGAGGAGATGGTGCGCATCCTGCGCAGCCTGGACTTCCAGGTGGAAGGCAACCAGGTCACCGTTCCCTCCTGGCGTGGCGATGTCATCGGCATGGCAGACCTTGCCGAGGAAGTGGCCCGGTTCTACGGCTACAACAACATCCCCTGCACCCTCATGCGGGGCCAGACCACCCTGGGCGGCTACTCCGATGAGGAGCTGCTGGAGCGTCAGCTGGGCAGCATGTGCCGCACCATGGGCTATGATGAGATCATCACCTACTCCTTCATCTCCCCCACCTGCTACGACAAAATCAACTGGCCCGCGGACTACCTGGGCCGTAACTCTCTGAAGATCTTAAACCCCCTGGGCGAGGACACCTCCATCATGCGCACCACCACCCTCCCCTCCATGCTGGAGATTCTCACCCGCAACTACAACTACCGCAACCAGAACGTACGCCTGTACGAGGTGGGCCGCACCTACGCCCCCGGCGGCGAGGATGGCCTGGCGGTGGAGTCCAAGACCCTCACCCTGGGCGCCTATGGCTCCGACATGGACTTCTACACCATGAAGGGGTGCATTGAGGCCATTTTGAAGGACCTGCGGGCCAGCGACGTCACCTTCCGCACCGGCTCCGGCCTCACCGAGCTGGTGTCCTACCACCCCGGCCGCTATGCCGAGGTGTGGGTGGGCTCTGACTGTGTGGGCTTCTTCGGCCAGATTCACCCCCTGGTGGCTCAGAACTACGGCGTGGACGGCGAGCTGTACTGCGCGCAGCTGGCCCTGGACGAGTTGGCCCAGGCCAAGGGCGCTGACCCCGTGTACACCCCCCTGCCCAAGTTCCCCGCCGTCACCCGTGACATCGCTGTGGTGTGCGACGAGGCCGTCACCGTGGGCGCCCTGGAGGCCTGCATCCAGAACGCCGCCCACGGCCTGCTGAAACACGTGACCCTCTTCGACATCTACCGGGGCAAGGGCGTGGAGGACGGCAAGAAGTCCGTGGCCTTCAACCTCACCCTCCGGGCCGACGACCGCTCCCTCACCGGCGAGGAGGCGGAGACCGAGGTGCAGCACATTCTGGCCGCCCTGGCCTCTGAGCTGGGCGCCACCTTGCGCTAAGAGCCATTTTTCGGCAATTCGCAGATTGACAAGCTCCCGTCTACTCCGCTATAATGGGCGTATGACGACAGCAAGGGCGCTGTGGCCATTGTGGTCGCAGCGCCCATTTGATTTTTTCCCAGGAGGAATGACTATGTCCATTCACGAGGAATGCGGATTGTTCGGCATCAGCGACCCCCACGGGGACTGTGCCCGCACCACCTATTACGGCCTGTACGCCCTCCAGCACCGGGGGCAGGAGGCCTGTGGCATCGCCACCATCAACCAGCGTGTGCTCTCCTTCCACAAGGATGTGGGCCTGGTGGGAGACGTGTTCCACCCCGACGTGCTGGACCGTCTCAATGGCACCATGGCCGTGGGCCATGTGCGCTACGCCACCACCGGCGGCGGGCAGCGGGAAAACGCCCAGCCCCTGACCCTCAAGTACGTCAAGGGCACCCTGGCGGTGGCTCACAACGGCAACCTGGTGAACACGGCGGAACTGCGCACCTTCTTTGAGTACCGGGGCGCCATCTTCCAGACCACCACCGACTCCGAGCTCATCGCCTACGCCATCGCCCAGGAGCGGCTGCGCTGCGCCTCCGCCGAAGAGGCGGTGTGCCGGGCGGTCAAGGGCTTGCGGGGCGCCTTCTCTCTGCTGGTCATGTCCCCCCAGAAGCTCATCGCCGTCCGGGACCCCTGGGGCTTCCGCCCCCTGTGCATGGGCCGCCGGGGCGATGCGGTGATCTTCGCCTCGGAGAGCTGCGCCCTCCACGCCGTGGGGGCAGAGTTCGAGCGGGAGCTGGACCCCGGCGAGATCGTGGTGGTGGAGGGCACCCAGGTGCGCTCCATCCGGGAGAACTGTCAGGGTTCCTCCAGCCATATGTGCATCTTTGAGTATATCTACTTCGCCCGCCCCGACTCGGTGCTGTGCGGCCAGTCGGTGCACCTGGCCCGGCGCAACGCCGGGCGGCTGCTGGCCCGGGAATTCCCTGTGGAGGCGGACGTGGTCATCGGCGTGCCCGACTCCGGGCTGGATGCCGCCATGGGCTTTGCTGAGGAGTCCGGCATTCCCTACGGGGTGGGCCTGGTGAAAAACCGCTACATTGGCCGCACCTTCATTACCCCCGGCCAGGAGAGCCGGGAACAGGCGGTGCGCATCAAGCTGGGGGCTCTGGCCAGCTGTGTGGCGGGCAAGCGGGTGGTAATGGTGGACGACTCCATCGTCCGGGGCACCACCTCCAAGCAGATTGTCTCCCTGCTCCGGGAGGCGGGGGCCACGGAGGTACACATGTACTCCTCTGCCCCGCCCTTTATTGCCCCCTGCTACTTCGGCACCGACATCCCCGACCGGGACGCCCTCATCGCCTGCAACTACACCCAGGAGGAGATGCGGGAGATGATTGGGGCCGATTCCCTCCACTTCTTGTCTCTGGAGGCCCTGCACCAGATCGCCCCCCAGGCCGACTGCGGGTTCTGCGACGGGTGCTTCACCGGCAAGTACCCCATCGAAGTCTAATCCCCTCACCCCACGGAATGTTCCCCCTTCCGTGGGGTGTTTTTTCGTCCCCCACGGGTTTGACTAATTCCCACCTGTGTAGTATAATACGTTGATTATATAATGAGGAGAATGTGCTCATGTGGTTGGCCAAAAATTGGAAAGATTATGAGCTGCTGGACTGCGGCCGTGGAGAAAAACTGGAGCGTTGGGGCTCTCACCTGCTGGTGCGCCCGGACCCCCAGGCCATTTGGAATACCCCCCGCCAGAACAAGGGCTGGAAGACGGCCCACGCCCGCTATTCCCGCTCCCACACCGGAGGCGGCCAGTGGGCCTCCAAGCAGGTGCCCGAGCGGTGGCAGATTCACTATAAAGAACTGACCCTGAACGTGGGCCTGATGAACTTTAAACATACCGGCGTGTTCCCCGAGCAGGCGGCCAACTGGGACTTTGCCCAGGACCTCATCCGCCGGGCGGGCCGCCCCATTTCGGTGCTGAACCTGTTTGCCTACACCGGCGGGGCCACGGTGGCCTGCGCCGCGGCCGGGGCCAGCGTGTGCCACGTGGACGCCGCCCGTGGCATGGTGCAGTGGGCCCGGGAAAACGCCAAGTCCTCGGGTCTGGAGGACAAGCCCATCCGCTGGATCATTGACGACTGCGCCAAGTTCGTGGAGCGGGAGATCCGCCGGGGCCGCCGCTACGATGCCATCATCATGGACCCCCCCTCCTATGGCCGGGGCCCCTCCGGTGAGGTGTGGAAGCTGGAGGAGAACCTGTACCCCTTTGTGGAGCTGGTGTCCAACGTCCTCAGCGATGACCCCCTCTTTGTAATTCTCAATTCCTACACCACGGGCCTGGCCCCGTCGGTGCTGACCTATATTTTGCAGACCGTCATCGGCGGCAAGTTCGGCGGGCGCACCGTGTCCGACGAGCTGGGCCTGCCGGTGACCCAGACCGGGCTGGCGCTCCCCTGCGGCGCCACCGGGCGCTGGGTGGCATCTTCCGTGGAGCATGTCTACCATGGCTAATCCCATCATCCAGGCCAGAGACCTGACCTTTCGCTACACCACCGCCGAAGGGGTAGCCCCCACGGTGCTGGACCAAGTCAATCTGGACATTGAGGCCGGCTCCTTCGTGGCCATTCTGGGCCACAACGGCTCGGGCAAGTCCACCTTCGCCAAGCACCTCAACGCCATCCTCCTGCCCACTGCGGGCAAGGTATACGTGGACGGCATGGACACCACCGACGAGGACAAGCTGCTGGACATCCGCCGCACGGTGGGTATGGTGTTCCAAAACCCGGACAACCAGATTGTGGCCAGCGTGGTGGAGGAGGACGTGGCCTTCGCCCCGGAGAACCTGGGGGTGCCCTCGGCGGAAATCCGCCGCCGGGTGGACGAGGCCCTGGAGGCCGTGGGCATGACGGAATATGCCCGCCACGCTCCCCATCTGCTCTCCGGCGGCCAGAAGCAGCGGGTGGCCATCGCTGGCGTGCTGGCCATGCGTCCCCGGTGCATTGTGCTGGACGAGCCCACCGCCATGCTGGACCCGGTGGGACGCCGGGAAGTGCTGGACACGGTATGCCGTCTCCAGCGGGAGCTGGGTATGACGGTGGTGCTCATTACCCACCACATGGACGAGGCGGCCCGGGCCCAGCGGCTGGTGGTCATGGACAACGGCCACGTGGTCATGGACGGCCCCCCCGCCCAGGTCTTTCAAAACGTGGTGGGGCTGCGCCGCCTGGGGCTGGAAGTGCCGGACTCGGTGGCGCTGCTGTACGAGCTGCGCCAGGCCGGGCTGGACGTGCCCCTGGACGTCCTCACCTGCGAGGACTGCGCCCAGGCACTGGCCCACATTCTACCCCGATAAGAGAGGCCCGTATCTATGACGCCTATCATTGAACTCAGACAACTCACCCATATCTATAGTCAAGGCACCCCCTTTGAGCACGTGGCCCTGCAAAACGTGGACCTGACCGTGGCCCCAGGGGAATATCTGGCGGTCATTGGCCGCACCGGCTCGGGCAAATCCACCCTGATGCAGCACCTCAACGGTCTTCTCCGCCCCACCTCGGGGCAGGTGCTCTTTGAGGGAGAGGACATCTGGGGCTCCAAGGAGCGCACCCGTCAGGTGCGCTTCCAGGTGGGCCTGGTGTTCCAGTACCCGGAGTACCAGCTGTTTGAGGAGACGGTGTACCGGGACATTGCCTTCGGCCCCACCAACATGGGGCTGGACCAGGCCGAGGTGGACCGCCGGGTACGGCAGGCCGCCCGCTTTGTGGGCCTGTCCGACCACACCCTGGAAAAGTCCCCCTTTGACCTGTCCGGCGGCCAAAAGCGCCGGGTGGCCATTGCGGGGGTCATCGCCATGGAGCCCAAGGTGCTCATTCTGGACGAGCCCACCGCCGGGCTGGACCCCGCCGGAGCCGCTCAGATTCTGGGCAACATCCGGGCCTACCACCGGGAGAAAAAGGCCGCCATCATTCTGGTGTCCCACTCCATGAACGAGGTGGCCCGGGAGGCCCAGCGGCTGGTGGTGTTCCGGGACGGCACCATTCCCTACTCCGGTACCCCCCAAGAGGTGTTCTCCCACGGGGCCGAGCTGGAGCGGATGGGCCTGGGCGTGCCCGAGATGACCCGGGTGTTCGCCCGGCTGCGGGACATGGGCTACCAGGTCCCCGCCTCGGTGTACACCGTAGAACAGGCCCGGGATGCCATCCTGCTGGCCCGAAAGGGGGCGCAGGCATGAACCTCAAGGACATTACCCTGGGGCAATTTTTCCCCGGCAACTCCTTTCTCCACCGGGTAGACCCCCGCATCAAGCTGGCGGGGCTTCTGGTGTATGTGGTGGCCCTGTTTTTGGCCAACTGGTTTGTCACCTACGGCATCATGCTGGCCCTGCTGGTGTGGGGCTGCGCTGTGGCCCACATCCGGGCCAAAACCCTGCTGGGGGGCATGAAGCCGGTGATTTTCCTGCTGATCTTCACCGCTGTCTTGAACATGTTCTATACCCCCGGCACCCCTCTGGTGTCCTTCTGGGTTTTCACCATCACCTATGAGGGCATTTTACACGCCTTTTTCATGGTGGTACGCATTCTCATGCTCATCTGTGCCACCTTCCTGCTCACCTACACCACCTCCCCCCTGGCCCTCACCGACGGTCTGGAGAGCCTGCTCTCCCCCCTGAAGAAGGTGAAGGTGCCGGTGCACGAGCTGGCCATGATTATGTCCATCGCCCTGCGCTTCATCCCCACTCTCATTGAGGAGACGGACAAGATCATGTCCGCCCAGCGGGCCCGAGGGGCCGACTTCGACTCCGGCGGCCTCATCCGCAAGGCCAAGGCCCTCATTCCCCTGCTGGTGCCCCTGTTCATCTCCGCCTTTCGCCGGGCGGACGAGCTGGCCACCGCCATGGAGTGCCGCTGCTACTGCGGCGGGACGGGCCGTACCCGGATGCGGGAGCTACACCTGCGCCCCGCCGATTGGCTGTTTCTCCTGGGCCTGGTGGTGGTGGCCGTGGCGGTGGGCCTGCTGGCCCACGTGGGTCTATGAGCGCCCCCCATTTTATCTATGAGGTGTTCCTATGCAATCCCGTAACATTGCCCTGCGCCTGAGCTATACCGGCACCGCCTACCACGGCTGGCAGGTGCAGAAAAACGCCGTCTCCGTGGCGGAGACTCTGGAAAAGGCCCTGTCCTTTGTGGTCAATCACCCGGTGAAAGTCACCGGGGCGGGCCGCACCGACGCCGGGGTCCACGCCCGCACCTACGTGGCCAATTTCCGCACCACCTCCGGCATCCCCCTGGAGCGGCTGCCTTTGGCGGTGAATACCCGCCTGCCCGACGACATTGTGGTGTCCAAGGCCACCCTGGTGCCCGATGACTTCAACGCCATCGGCTCCTGTCTGAAAAAAGAATACACCTACCGCATCTACAACTCCCGCATCCGGGACCCCTTCTATGTCAACCGGGTGTGGTTCTACCCCCGCCATCTGGACGAGTCCATTATGGCGGCGGCTGCCGCCCAGTTTGTGGGCACCCACGACTTTGCCGCCGTGCGCTCGGTGGGCACCGAGACCCGCACCACGGTGCGCACCGTCCACTACTTCGACATTGAGCGCAAGGGACAGATCATCGACTGTCGGGTGTGCGCCGACGGCTTTTTGTACAACATGGTCCGGGCCATGGTGGGCACCTGCATCTATGCCGCCGAGGGCAAGCTGGCCCCCGAGGATATCCCGGACATCCTCTCCTCCCGCAACCGCACCTTGGCCGGGCCCACCGCCCCGCCGGACGGGCTGTATATGACCAACCTGTGGTATGACGAGGACGTACTGTGACGATACTCCGGCGCCTGTGTGCGCCGCCGCCTTTTGAGGTATACGATTATGGAAGACACAACGAATAACCAATCCAACACCCAGCCCAAAAAGCCCAAGTTTTTGGTGCGGGTTCTGCTCTTTCTCCTGGCCGTCCTGGTGGTCCTGGGGGCCGTGGCCGTGGTGGTGTTCCGGGATCGGCTGTCCCTGGACAACTTCAAGCGGTGGCTCCACTACCGCTCCCTGGTGCTCAACGACAGCGGCCAGGCCGACTCCTTCCCCCACGACGGCAGCCTGGACGACACCTTCGCCGTGCTGGACGGAGACCTGCTGGTGTGCTCCTCCACCTCCATCTCCCTGTACTCCGGCAGCGGCACCCAGTATGTGGACCTGTCCGTGGACATGGATAACCCCGTGGTGGACACCAACGGCTCTCTGGCTGTGATCTATGACGCCGGGGGCTCCTCCCTGTACGTGCTGGGCCAGCGGGAGGTGATCTGGTCGGCCACCGACCTGACCTCCCTCCTCTCCGCCCACCTCAACCAAAACGGACAGCTCACCGTAGTCAGCCAGACCAGCGGCTACAAGGGTTCTGTGACGGTGTACAGCACCGACTATGAGCCCATGATGAGCGTCAACCTTTCCTCCGCCTATGTCATGGACGCCGCTCTGTCCGACGACGGCCAAACCCTGTCCATCCTCAATGTGGGGCAAACCGACGGCGTGTTTAACTCCACCCTCTCCCTGTACACCCTGAACACCACGGACTCGGGGAACTTTGAGCCCAACCTCACCAGTGATCTGGGCTCCTCGGTGGTTCTGGAGACCCGCCACACCGTCTCCCAGGTCTGGTCCATCTCCGACCAGAACCTGACCCTCACCGACCACGAGGGCAACAACGCCGTCATCGACTGGAACGACATGCACCTCAAGCGCTACTCCCTGGCCGGGGACGGCTTCGCCGTGGCTCTGCTGGCCAAGTACCGGGCAGGCAGCCAGGGCGAGCTGTGGGTGGTCTCCTCCGACGGCTCCCACAAGAGCCTGGAGATCGACCAGCAGGTGCTCTCCCTGTCCGCTGCCGGGCGGTATATCGCCGTGCTCACAGGCAAGCAGCTGAACATCTACACCAAGGACCTGGAGCTGTACGCCACCCTGGACAGCACCCAGGGCGCCCGTCAGGTGCTGCTCATGGAGGACGGCTCTGCCGTGCTCATCTCCGCAGACAGTGCCAGCTTCTACGTGCCTTAAACGAATGAGATTGCCCCTGAGGGCGTATAGTTAAGGAGGATTCCATGACCGCTTATATTTTCGATGCCGCCATCGTCGTTATCCTGGCTTTCTTCGCCTGGCGTGGCGCCAAAAAGGGCCTCATCCTCACCCTGTGCGGACTGCTGGGCCTGTTTCTGGCCTTCTTCGGGGCACAGTTCATCTCCACCCAGTTCCACGGCCCTGTGGCTCACATTATGGAGCCTGCCATCTACCAGGCTATCCGTGGGGCCGAGCCCCAGGGGGAGGAGACCGACTCCGGTGACCCCGGCCTGAGCATTCCCGGCAACATCACCCAGCAGGCGGAGCCCGACTACACCCTGGACCAGCTGCTGGAGTCCATGAAGGAGCAGGGCCTGTTCGCCGGTTTCTCCTACTTCCTGGACCAGGCCAAGAACGAAGCGTCCATCCCCAGTGAGGGCGGGACCACGGTAGCCAGCGCGCTGGCGGACTACCTGGCCAACCTGGTGGCCAAGGCCACCCTGTTCGCCCTGTCCTTCCTGCTCATTCTCCTGATCTGGTTTTTGCTCAGCCACATTCTGGACCTGGCCTTCCACCTGCCCATCCTGGCCACGGTGAACACCGCGGGCGGACTGTTGGCAGGGCTTTTGAAGGCAGTGCTCATCGTCTTTGTGCTGGTGTGGCTGGGTCAGCTGGCGGAGATCATCCCCGCCAACCCCACCACCCCGGTCCTCTCCCTGTTCACCCCCAAGGGACTGGGCGCTCTGTTGGATCGGCTTCTCCTGTGATTTTCAGGGAAATTTCAGATTCTTCATGCCTAGTTCACATTCTTCTGGTAGGGTACCCCAAAAAGGATACCTTCCGAAAGGAGTTTAACCATGCAGCCGACACTTTGTACTCGCTGCCACAAGAACGTGGCAGTGATCTTTATCACGAAAATTGAAAACGGCGAGACCAAACACGAAGGTCTCTGCCTGAAATGCGCCCGGGAACTGGGGCTCAAGCCTGTGGACGATATGATGCAGAAAATGGGCATCTCCGACGAGGACCTGGACTCTCTCTCCCATGAGATGATGTCCGCCTTCGGCGGCGTCGAGGGTCTGGAGCAGCTGGCCCAGGACCGCCCGGAGAACCCCGACGAGGAGGAGGACGAGGGGCGCACCGCCACCTTCCCCTTCCTCAGTAAGCTCTTCGGCTCCCAGCCCCCCCAGGAGGGCTCCGGCCCCCGGGGCGGCAAAGAGGAAAAGCCCTCTGGCCCGCCCAAGCCCCCCAAGCGCAAGTTTTTGGAAAACTACTGCATCTCCCTGACCCGCAAAGCCCAGGAGGGCAAGCTGGACCGCATCGTGGGCCGGGACAATGAGATTCAGCGCACCATTCAGATTCTCAACCGCCGCCAAAAGAACAATCCCTGTCTCATCGGCGAGCCCGGCGTGGGTAAAACCGCTATTGCCGAGGGCCTGGCCCAGAAAATCCAGGACCGGCAGGTGCCCTATAAACTGCTGGACAAAGAGGTGTACCTGCTGGATCTCACCGCTCTGGTGGCAGGCACCCAGTTCCGGGGCCAGTTTGAGAGCCGCATGAAGGGCCTCATTGAGGAGATCCGCAAGCTGGGCAACATCATTCTGGTCATCGACGAGGTGCACTCCATCGTGGGTGCCGGCGACGCCGAGGGCTCCATGAACGCCGCCAACATCCTCAAGCCCGCCCTGTCCCGGGGTGAGATTCAGGTCATCGGCGCCACCACCCTCACCGAGTACCGCAAGTATATCGAAAAGGACACCGCCCTGGAGCGCCGCTTCCAGCCTGTGATGGTGGAGGAGCCCTCCATGGAGGAGGCCACCCAAATCCTTCAGGGCATCGCCCCCTACTATGAGGGCTACCACCACGTGGTCATCACCCCGGACATCTGCCGTCTGGCGGTGTCCATGAGTGAGCGGTACATCACCGACCGCTACCTCCCCGACAAGGCCATCGACCTCATCGACGAGGCCGCCTCGGAGGTCAACCTCCACAACAAGGACCTGGCCCGTATGGCGGAGATCGAGAAGGAGCTGGCCGACTACGCCAAAGAGGTGGACGTGGTGCTGGCCGCCACCGGGGCCGACAATCCCCAAATCCAAGATCTGCAGCAGCAGGAGCAGAAGCTCCAGCGGCAGCGGGACAGCCTGGAAATGGCCATCAGCCGGGACGACAACGAGGCCCCCAACCGGGAGGACCCCGCCTTCCAGACCCGCCAGGAGGAGCGCCGGAGCCAGCTCCAGGACCTGGAGACCAAGCTGTCCCAGGTGACCGCCCAGAAGGAGCAGCTCCAGGAGGAGTGCAACCAGAAGGCCTACCGCCGTCTGGCCGAGCTCAAGAGCCGTCAGGCCCAGCTGAATGCCCAGCTGGAGGAGCTGAAAGCCAAGGGTGACCCCATGCTCACCGTGGCCCATCTGGCCCGTGTGGTGGAGCTGTGGACCAAAATCCCCGCCAGCCAGATTCAGGAGCAGGAGTTTGAGCGTCTGGCCCATCTGGAGGACCGCCTGAAGACCCACATTGTGGGCCAGGACGAGGCGGTGTCCGCCGTGGCCCGGGCCATCCGCCGTGGCCGTGTGGGCATCTCCGCCAAGCGCAAGCCCGTGTCCTTTATCTTCGTGGGCTCCACGGGTGTGGGCAAGACCGAGCTGGTGAAACAGCTGGCTGCCGACCTGTTCGACTCCCCCGAGTCTCTCATCCGTCTGGACATGTCCGAGTTTATGGAAAAGCACGCCGTCAGCCGCATCATCGGCTCTCCCCCGGGCTATGTGGGCTATGACGACGCCGGACAGCTCACCGAGAAAATCCGCCGCAAGCCCTACTCGGTCATCCTCTTTGACGAGATCGAGAAGGCCCACCCCGACGTGCTCAACGTGCTGCTGCAAATCCTGGACGACGGCCATATCTCGGACGCCCACGGCAAGGTGGTCAACTTCGAGAACACCGTCATCGTCATGACCTCCAACGCCGGCAGCAACGTCAAGGGCGGCTCTCTGGGCTTTGACCGCTCCCCCACCCAGTTGGCCAAGGACAAGGCCATGAAGGGCCTGGAGTCCTTCCTGCGCCCTGAGTTCATCAACCGGGTGGACGAGATTATCTGCTTCAACCAGCTCTCTCAGGAGAACTTCCAGGAGATCGCCAAGATCATGCTGGGTGAGCTCAGCCAGGTGCTGCGCAACAAGGGCATCACCTTCACCTACGACCAGAGCGTGCTGGACTACCTGGTGGACACCTCCTTCTCCCCCGTCTACGGCGCCCGCAACCTGCGCCGCCAGATTCAGAAGGATTTGGAGGACGCCATCGCCACCCTGCTCATCGACCACTACGACCAGCCCATTGTGGCCCTGGACGTCAAGTGTGTGGAGGGCAAGGTGGTGCTGACACCTACGTTCCAATAAAGTGAAAACCTGCGTGCAGCGAAAAGGCTGCACGCAGGTTTTTTCCCCTTGCATCTAAGACAACACGACTCTCAAACTCTGATGTTGGAGTGACGGACCACTCCCGTGTTTGACTACCATCTAAAACAACACGACTCTCAAACACAGTGTCCTTTGTCCAGCTGGAGCAGACCGTTTGACTACCATCTAAAACAACACGACTCTCAAACCTCGGCCCTTTGTAAGTTTTCCATGGCCTCGTTTGACTACCATCTAAAACAACACGACTCTCAAACAGACGCTCCCCAGAGTCCTGTCCCCTCCAGGTTTGACTACCATCTAAAACAACACGACTCTCAAACGGCTGATGGCATGGGCGGTGATGTCGTCCGGTTTGACTACCATCTAAAACAACACGACTCTCAAACTCCTTTGCGGTGCGCTCATTCTCGCTCTTGGTTTGACTACCATCTAAAACAACACGACTCTCAAACCGATATGAGCGACATGATGTAGGCGCTGAGGTTTGACTACCATCTAAAACAACACGACTCTCAAACCCATGCAGTCCTTCAAGGAGTCCGGCCAAAGTTTGACTACCATCTAAAACAACACGACTCTCAAACTCTATGAGGCAGAGGGGAAGGACTACGTGCGTTTGACTACCATCTAAAACAACACGACTCTCAAACTGTCCTGAGTCTCCTGGAATTCTTTGGAGGGTTTGACTACCATCTAAAACAACACGACTCTCAAACGGCAACAACCGTGTATGCGAGAAAGCGTGTGTTTGACTACCATCTAAAACAACACGACTCTCAAACCTCAAATGAGAGTGTACGCCACGACATTGCGCTGTGTTGTTTTAGATGGTTTTCTCTTGACCAATTCTATTTTACGGGATTTCTCCCGGGGAATCAACCCTTAACTCGCAGCCATCGTGATCTATGATGCACCACTGCTCCTGGGGCTGTGGAGGGCACTGGTGTGGTTCCAACACCAGGACATTCCACTTCTCATAAAGGGCCATCTGGTAAAACTGCTCCAACTCCTGCCGGGAAAAGTACAGGTGCATCCCCACCAACAGGACACAGGGCCTGGGCATCAGTTGATGGTACAGCTCCAGGTATTGGGTCAAGCGCTCCAGCGGAGACACACCATCCAGCACCGGCTGAAATTTCAACCCTTTGAGCAGAGGCCACACGGCATCCCCCTCCTCATATTCCACGGGAACCGGAATTTGGGACGCCAAACGGGCCAGATAGCCCTGAATGCTCTGCTGGAGATGTGTACTTTCCACCTCCAGTTCCTCCCACATCAGAGAGTGTACCAGTGTCTGAAAGCGATGGTGCAGCTTCCGGTCCTCCAGAGAGAGGTGGAGAAGGTCGCTGACCACCAGCAGGTGCTGGCCGCAGTCCAACACCTCGTCCTGGCAAGAGAGCACCCAGTTTCCCTCCTCCCCTTGGCTCTGACCGGATAAATCCAACACCCATTGACGAAAGAGCTGGGGAGACTCCACTGCCAGCACCGGGACCCGGTTCCGTCCCAATTCCAACGGGCGGGACAGCAAAGGGTGCATCAGCTTCATAAAATCACCAGCATTCTGCGAAACTGGTTGTAGCTGCGCCGCTG
Source organism: Pseudoflavonifractor sp. An44 (assembly GCF_002161675.1). Classification (GTDB taxonomy): domain Bacteria; phylum Bacillota; class Clostridia; order Oscillospirales; family Oscillospiraceae; genus Enterenecus; species Enterenecus faecium. The sequence continues at coordinate 27,099 of NZ_NFIH01000005.1, read as the reverse complement.
GGCCGATGTGCCCACAGGCAGGTCAAAAAACACGATCACCCGCATAAATCTACCACTCATATTCCACCCATGTGATTTCTGACACATCGCCACCCTGCAGCGCCCGAAACAGGCTGGCGCAGTACAGATGCAGGGCGTAGAGCAGATACTGCCTCTTGCCATCTACCCGTACTTCCCGGTTCAGAAGCTGCAAAAGTGCAATTTTTTCTTCCTTTTCAAATCTGTCCGGAGCGGTGTCCACCACCACCCGCCAGCTCATACGCGCAGCAGATCCACGGTCTGCTCATAGAAGCCAGTGACAGACTGATTTATGATAGTAAATTGCTTTGTCTTTTTTGGATTTACCATATTGGAGGTCCGAATTCTTCCCTTATTTTTTGGCCCACCTATCAAACTAATATCTATATCAGTCGCTCTATTTCTAAATAATATGAGAATTTGGATGAGCAGACGACACTGGTCTGCCTCCCTCAGGTCAACAAATGCTTCTCGTTTGTCCCTAAACACTTTTGCAATCGAGTCATATTGCACAGAGTACAGATGATTTTCCAGCTTTGACAGAAGCACATCATATAGTAAAACATTTTTGGCTTTTGTAATCCCGTCGAACTGGGTCAGCTCCAGCTCCCGCCCCGCCACTTTGCACCGCTCCAGATATTTGACAATGCCTTTGATGTACTGCTGCCATGTGGGCTCAATGACCAGTTGATTGGCATTCTTATAGATAATTTGACTGCCTGTTCGGCCGGAGATGTGCATACGGAACCCGTCAAAGGCCACCAGGGCGTTGATCTTGATGCAAGGAACCAGAATGCGTGGTTCGTGCAGCTTCAAAATATCCGTGCAGTACCCAATAGGATCTCGCTCATATCGCTCCCGGTACATGGTAAAAATGGGCTCAAGCGTCACCACGCTTTTCTTTTTTGGTGTATGCCGAACCGCAAAAAAAGCGCAAGTCTTGATTCCAGTATAATACCCGTACCGTTGTACATCTGCCAATCTATCATCTGTACTTTTTATGCTGAGTTCGTACTCTCCTGCCTCTCTCGCTTTTCTTATTGTCTGCTTATACAGTCCCCCCATCTCCATAGCCGCCCGCCGGGTAAAGAGAATGTTGTTCTTGGCCATCGTGCGGCGCACCGTTTGGATGCTCTCCCCCGCCTTCCAGGCCACCTCTCCTCCCCGTTGAACGTCAAAGTCAAACATTCGGTTGAGGCTATACCGGTTGTCCTTCTCCCGCAGGAAATTGGCAGGGCTGCGGGTAAATTTCACATGGTAGACGTTGCCCACCACAATGTTGAGGTAGGCATCCTTGGCGTGGTGGAAGTCGTTGACCTCCCGGCACTTGACAAACAAGGGATCCTGGGGATAGGCTTTTCCCTTGCATTCCCCCGCCTGGATGGACTGTCCGTCCGGGGTGATCCGCTGATCCTGGCGGAACTGGGCGACGTTCCCCGCCTTGACATACACCACCTCGGTGGACGCCCCAAAGGTCTGCTCCAACAGCTGGGCCACAATTTTACTGGACTGCCGGGTCTCCACCAGTTGGCGGGCAATGAAGCCGGACAGCTCTTGCGCGTCAAATCCGGTGGCACGTGTCAGCCGCTGATACTTTTTCTCGCTGATCAATCCCTTCCCCTTGAGCATGGTCCAAAAGGCCCGCATATGCTCCCGTATCTCACCGCTGATGGGATAGGTATCTCCCTTCTTGCTGTTGAGCTCCCGGCGCACCAGCACCCGGTTTTCCAGGCTGTCATCCTTGGTCTTGCTCTGGGGGTAGATGTGGTCGATGTCATAGCGAGAGTCCAGCTCCGCAATGGAGATCACATCCCCGCTGTACATACACCTTCCCATCTGGGTGTAGTACAGATACAGCTTGTCCCGGCGTAAATTTCCCTCCGGCTCCCCTTGCAGCTGCTCAAAGAGCGGACTGCTCTCCTCTCCGCACTTCTGATACAGTTCCACCAACTGCGCCTTTCGCGACTTGGGTACCTTCCCCTTTTTGTCCTTCTCCTCCCCCCGGGCCATCTCCACAAACACCCGGGCGGGTGGGTCACCCATGATTTTGGCGATCTCCCGCACAATGGCCATGGTCTGGTCAATGCCCCGCTTGATGCCGGGAGAGGCGTAACACTCCGCCAGATACTCCTTCAAGGTCTGGCTGTGTTCCGCCTGCTTGCGCTTGCGGTACTCCTCCACCTGCTGGGCAAAGGTATACCGCCCGCTGAGCAGCTGCATCAAATTTTCATTGCTGTTCCACAGCAGATCCATGATGGAGAACGCCTCCCCGGTGTTCTGGTCCACATGGAACAGCTGGGTGAGAAATTGTCGGGACAACCTGCCCCAACCGGAGCATTTCACACCCAACACCTGCTTTTGTTCCTGGGGGGTGAGTTTGTCCCCATATGTCTTGTCCAGCCAGCCCCGCAGCAGCTTCTTATCCTCCCCAAACAACACTTTATAGCGGATGATCTCTTCCACCATCTCCGCTCCGCCGTCACGGCTCAGCAACCAGCCAAATTGCCGCCAGGGGGCTAAAGTCGCTTGGAAATCGCCGGCCAGGCCACTGATGGTGTCCTCTTGGGTCATACCATGGTGGACCATGAGGTACTTTTTCACCCCCGCCTGGGTCACCTTCCGCCCTTTCCCAAACAAATTGGTATAGATGTCCTGTTTCAGCTTCACCGAAATGGGTTTTCCGTTGATACGCAGGTTATTCAGCTCGTTGAGCACCATAAAGCGGCTATACAGCAGAGAGTCCTTGGGCAGCACATCCTCCCCAATGTAGGTGCACTTGGCGGTCATGCGGGTAATAAAGTGTTCCCTGCACTGTTCCAGATCCACCACCTGGTCAAAGTTCCAGGGATAAATCTTCTCCCCGCTGCGCACCACCCAGCTGTGAGGGCCGCCGGATTGCAGGGGGCCCACATAGTAGGGAATGCGGAAGGCAAACATACGCACAATGCGCTCGGCCACCGTCAGGCCGCTTTCATCTCGCTGGGACAAAAAAGGCAGATATCCCTGGGCATTGGCCAAAATCTTCTCCAGCTCCATCTGATGAAGCTGATGGGGAATCACCCCATTGTCCTTGCTGGTGGGTTTGCGCAGAAAGTCCCGCCGCTCCAACCGGGCATAGATCTCCTTGGTGGTCTCGTCGGCGTCCTTCCACCCCTTCATCTTGCCTAACACATACTTGCAGAAGGTATCGTAATCGCACCGACTGCTCTTGCAGTCCTTCCCCACATACGAGGGGTAGTTCCCCTCTCTGGTCCCATGGAACATCTCACGGCAGCAGTCCTCTCCGCCGTACCGTTTCACCACCTCTTTCAGCTGCTCCAGCTGGTGCCGGTGGTTTTCGTAGACTTTTACCTTGGCAAACGAGAGGTATTGCTCCCCATCCCGCATCTTTTCCAGCAATGCCCAGTCATACACCTCTTTGGCGGCCAACACCAGTTCGATGCGATCACCCACAGCGGCCAGCAAAGGGCCCTCTACCCCATCAAAGTCATCTTCCAAACTCAATTTCTGGAGTTCCTCCGAGGACACCTCCTCCCCATATAGCGCGGATAAACTCACCTTGCTGCCCGTCAATAACTCCACCACAGAGGTGGTTGTGGTTTTCTCTTTGCTCAACCCGAATAGCTCCAGCAGTTTTGCCTTCTTGGCAGTCTTACGTATTTTGTGATCCAGAAGGATCTCCCGCACCTCTCCCAAACGCTGGGTAGACAGAGGATCCGCCTCTTCCCGCTCCAAAGCCCCATTGAGCCGTTCCACCCCCTTGTCCAGGGAGATGGCGTCCAGAGACATATCTCCATAGAGAAAATGGCCTCGATTTTTCAGAATATGATGGATGGCCAGGTAGACCAGGCGCACATCATGGGGCTGCTGGGACAAGATCAATTCTTTTCTCAGGTGGTAGATGGTGGGATAGGTATGGTGGTAGTCCCAATCCGTAAAGGACTTGTCCCCAAACAGGGTATATTTCCCCAGAGGTACCTCCCCCCGCTTATCCTCCTCCCAGAATCGGCTCTCCTCCATGCGCTGGAAAAAGCCCGGGTCCACCTCTCCCACCGCCTGGGCAAACTGCTCTTGCAGCCAATCCAGACGCTGACGCCGCCGCTGGATACGCCGCCGGGCCACCCGAAAGCCTCGCCGGTCCCGGGCACTCTGCGCCTCATCAAACAGCCGCACTCCCCATAAGGCTTTCCCGTGTACTTTCTTGATCTGATACTGGGTGTCGGTGACGGCCCACCCCACCGACTCGGTGCCAATATCCAGGCCTACATAATACTGCTCCTTCATTTTCTCCCACTTCTTTCTAAAAAGATTGACAACCGAAGGTGAATGAACTATACTACAAAGCGTCTAGACTACCATCTATGACAACACGACAGGTTCAAATACGGCTTTGCCAAACCCGCCAGCTCGACTGGCCTCACAGTGTGTGAGCGAGAAGTCCACGTTTGTGGACTTCTTTTTCTTTTTATCACAGTCAAAGTACAATATATTGTACTTTTTACGTATATTTTTCTGTTATTTTTTCTATCATACCATATAACTTCTTCCATTTCCATAGGTTTCAAAAAAAGGATGCAGTCCTGGGCGGACTGCATCCTTTTTTCATTCGGCATCCGGCACATTTGCTGTGCCACGGATCACATTAGAGTTTCGCTGCAATGGCCTTCATAAACTCCAGGCCAGTCACCTTCTGCGCAGGGGCCTTCCCCTCCCACAGGCCCACCAGGTCGCCGGTCATGACACCGGACTCGATGGTGTCAATGGCGGCCTTCTCCAGGCGGTGGGCAAACTCCACCAGCTCGGGGGTGTCGTCCAGCTCGCCCCGCTTGGCCAGGGCGCCCGTCCAGGCGAAAATGGTGGCCATGGGGTTGGTGGACACCTGCTCCCCTCTCAGGTGGCGATAGTAGTGCTGAGTGACGGTGCCGTGGGCGGCTTCGTACTCATAGTAGCCCTCGGGGGACACCAGCACGGAGGTCATCATGGCCAGAGAGCCGAAGGCGGTGGACACCATGTCGCTCATGACGTCGCCGTCGTAGTTCTTGCAGGCCCAGATGAAGCCGCCCTTGGAGCGGATGACACGGGCCACAGCGTCGTCAATGAGGGTGTAGAAGTAGGTGATGCCCGCCTGCTCAAACTTCTCCTTGTACTCCTCTTCAAAGATGTCGTGGAAGATATCCTTGAAGGTGTGGTCATACTGCTTGGAGATGGTGTCCTTGGTGGAGAACCACAGGTCCTGCTTGACATCCAGGGCGTACTGGAAGCAGGAGTGGGCAAAGGACGTGATGGACTGGTCCAGGTTGAACTGGCCCTGCACCACGCCCCGCCCCTTGAAGTCCTGGATGGTCTGGCGCTGCTCGGTGCCGTCGGCGGCGGTGAACACCAGCTCCGCCTTACCGGGGCCAGTCAGGCGCATTTCGGTGGCCTTATACACGTCACCGAAGGCGTGACGGGCGATGGTGATGGGTTTCTCCCAGTTCTTCACCACTGGGTTGATGCCCTCCACCATGATGGGGGCACGGAACACGGTGCCGTCCAGAATGGCACGGATGGTGCCGTTGGGGGACTTCCACATCTGGGAGAGGTTATACTCCTCCACCCGCTGGGCGTTGGGGGTGATGGTGGCGCACTTCACCGCCACGCCATACTTCTTGGTGGCCTCGGCGGCATCCACCGTCACCTGGTCCCCGGTCTCCTCCCGGTGGCGCAGGCCCAGGTCGTAATACTCGGTTTTCAGGTCAATATACGGCTCCAGCAGCTCCTCTTTGATCTGCTGCCAGAGAATGCGGGTCATCTCGTCCCCGTCCATCTCCACCAGGGGGGTCTTCATCTGAATTTTACTCATGGGTATCGCTCCTTTTTCCCTTGCCTCGGGCGTGTACTCGTAGCTTTCATTTTAACCCAGGGCCGTCAAAATTTCAAGCACTTTCGCACACTAGCGAAGCAACATTTTTACACAGAAAAAGGGCCGGGAGATCCCGGCCCTTTTGGTTAGGCAAAGAAGCGGTTCCAATAGCCCATGACAAAGATGATGAACATGATAATGGGCAGCAGGAATGTCACATAGAAACGCACATTGCGGGGGAAGCGCAGGCCCGAACCGGTGTTGGCCTCGGCCAGGAAGTTGTCCCAGCCCCAGCCCTTGCGAGTGACGCAGAACAGCAGATACACCAGAGAGCCCAGAGGCAGAATGTTGTCGCTGACCAGGAAGTCCTCCAAATCCATGATGGAAGTGCCAGCCCCCAGAGGCTGGAATCCGCTCCACAGGTTGAAGCCCAGCACGCAGGGCATGGACAGCACCAGAATGGCCACGGTATTCACCAGCACCGCCTTTTTCCGGCTCCAGCGCCTGGAAGGACCCGGCCATGCTCTTCTGGCTGCCTCGGCCCACGGAAAACTCCATCACCATCACAGGCAGGCCCATGATGACCAAAAACAGCAGGTACACCACCACAAAGGCGGCCCCGCCGTACTGGCCGGTGATGTAGGGGAACCGCCATACGTTGCCCAGCCCGATGGCGCACCCGGCGGATATGAGCAAAAAGCCCAGCCGGGAGGAAAAACTCTCGCGTTGTTTCATGGTTGCAAACTCCTCTTTTCTCTTGTCTCGTTCCCAGAGTTGGGATGATACTCGAACACTCTACACGTTTTTCCCCTGTCAGTCAAGCACAGCACTGTGCTAAATTATCCAATCTCTGTCACCGGCTTCTCCATGACGAAGTTGGTCAGGGCTACCCCCTGCCGCTCCACCTGCTGCTGACGCACCACCCGGTAGCCCCGGGCCTCAAAAAAGGGGCGGGCGGTGATGGAGGCGTGGGTGGTCACAGGTCCCGACACCGCCCCCTCCAATCGGTCACACAGCGCACGGGCCACCCCCTGGCCCTGGCAATCCCAGCGCACATACAGTCGGTCCAGATAGCCGTCTGGGTGGATGTCCCCAAAGCCCAAGATGCCCGTCTCGTCCTCCGCCACCAGGGCACAGTGGCCCAGAAAAGACTGCTCCCACTGCTCCAGGTCCATCTTCCCGGTGGCCCACACCGCCAACTGCTGGGGCGTGTAGTCCCGGGCGTTTACCCTGTGGACGGTGTTGTAAAACAGCTCTGCCATTTCCCCGCCGTCTCCCGGCTGAACATCTCGAATCTTCATGTTTTGTCTCTCCTCTCTCCATCACAGCTGGATGGCCCAGTCCCCATAGGTATGAGTGCCGCTTCCGTGGCGCAGCTCCCCCGCCCGGTCCAGCTCCCGCAGCCTGTCCCGCATCTCCAAGCACAGCTCTGGGGGCAGGTCCAGGTCATGGTGGCCGGGAAAGAGTCGCTGCACAGGCAGCTGGGCCACCTGCTCCAGGGATTTGAGATAGGCCTGGGGGTCGGTGGAGGGGAACCAGGCGGTGAGCAACCCCCGGTAAATGAGGTCCCCGGTGAACAGGTAGCCCCGCTCCGCCTCCCAGAAGCACATATGGCCCGGGGCATGGCCGGGGGTGTGGAGCACTTGAACCGCCCGGTTTCCCAGCTCAAGGGTCTCCCCGCCCCGGAGCACCCGGGTGGGAGTGCCCTGGAAAAATTCGTAGGTGTTCACGTCGTAGCCCTCAGGCAACTGGCAGCGGTCGGTCACATAGCCCCGTATCAACTCAATGGGCTGGGGAAAGCCCCCCTGGAGCCAGGACAGCTCCGCCTCGTGGGCGTAAAAGTCCGGGTAGTAGCGGTGCCCGCCGATGTGGTCCCAGTGGATGTGGGTGGCCACCGCCGTCACCGGGCCCCGGGCCAGAGCCGCCACCACCGGAGAGATATGGCAGATGCCCAGCCCCGTGTCAATGAGCAGGGTGCGGTCTCTGCCATTGAGCAAATAGCAGTGGGTCTCCTCCCAGTGGCGGTATTCGCTGATGATATAGGTATCCGGGTCCACCTGGTCCACGGTGAACCATGGGTTTTGGTGCTTCATGGGCTCCCCTCCTTGAATGTCATTGCTCCCCATGATAGCACAGGGACGAGGTGAACTCAACCACTCCATCTTGGTCTTGTCCCTGCCCGCCACTTCCGGTATAATAGTTCCATCCCATACAAACGAGGAAGCTACTTATGTACACCCACATTTTCTTTGACTTAGACGGCACCCTCACCGACCCCAAAGAGGGAATCACCAACTCGGTGGCCTATGCTCTGGCCTCCTTCGGCATCCACGAGGACCCGGACCGACTCACCCCCTTCATCGGCCCGCCCCTCATCGACTCCTTTATGGAGTTCTACCATTTTGACCTTCCCACGGCCCAGAAAGCGGTGGAGAAATACCGGGAATACTTCTCCCAGAAGGGTATTTTTGAAAACAAAGTGTTTTCCGGCTCCCAGCCCCTTCTGGCCCAGCTGAAAGCGGCGGGAAAGACCGTGTGTCTGGCCACCTCCAAGCCGGAGGTGTTCGCCCGTCAAATTCTGGAGCACTTCCACATCGACGGCTACTTTGACCAGATTGTAGGCAGCTGCCTGGACGGCACCCGCACCAAAAAGGGCGAGGTGATTGGGGAGGTATTCGCCCGGTTGGGGGAAAAGTGCCCGGACAAGGCCATGTGCGTCATGGTGGGCGACCGCCTCCACGACATCCACGGGGCCCAGGAGAACGGCCTGGACTCCATCGGCGTCACCTTCGGCTATGGCAGCCAGGAGGAACTGACCCAGGCCGGGTCCACCCACATCGCCCACAGTTTTGAAGAACTGGCCCAGATTTTGGGCTAAAAACAGCCTCTGAGGTGCACTCAGAGGCTGTTTTTCTTATTGTTCAGTTTTAACACGCTGCTTTCTGCGCTTGAGCCACTCCCCTTTGATGCGGCTGCCCCACTCAAAGGCAGTCTCAAAGGCGTAGATCACCGAGGGGGTGAGCAGCAGGAACACCGTCACCACCAGGGCGGACTGGAGGTCCAGGGCGGTGAGCTCGAAGAAGGGTCCAAACCACACCACGGCCACCACCATAGCCACGGTCATGGCCCCCAGCAGGGCCCACCGCTTCTTGTCCAGGGGCCGGGCCACATAGTAGATCACCAGCAGTCCCACCGCCCCGATGGTGACGGTGGACAGGGTGGACAAGGTAGCCCGCTGGAAGGTAAAGGCGTAGGTGAACAGCTCCAGGCCCACAATGAGCACGATGTTGGTCAGGCCTCCCGGCAGCGCCCGGCGGAGCACATTGTGCATGAATCGGCCCCGCACCAGCTCATGGTTGGGCTCCAACGCCAGCACAAAGGAGGGAATGCCGATGGTCAAGGCGCTGATGAGGGTGAGCTGAATGGGGACAAAGGGGTACGGGAACCCGGCAATGAGGGTGATGAGGGCCAGAAACACCGACATGATGTTTTTCACCAGGTAGAGGGCGGCGGCCCGCTGGATGTTGTTGATGACCCGTCGGCCCTCCTCCACCACCCGGGGCATGGCGGAGAAGTCGGAGTCCAGCAGCACCAGCTCGGCCACCTGGCAGGCGGCCTCAGCTCCCGAGGCCATGGCGATGCCGCAGTCGGCGTCTTTCAGGGCCAGCACGTCGTTGACGCCGTCGCCAGTCATGGCCACGGTGTGCCCCGCCTTTTGCAGGGCCTTCACCAGCTTGCGCTTCTGGTCCGGGGTCACCCGGCCAAAGACGTTATAGTCCTGCACGGCCCGGTCATAGTCCCCCGGCTCCTTGAGGGTGGCAGCGTCCACAAATCGCTCCGCCCCGGCAATGCCCGCCTGTTGGGCCACCCGTGACACGGTCTGGGGGTTGTCACCGGAGATGACCTTCACGTCCACCCCGTACTTAGCGAAGTAGCGGAAGGTGTCCGGGGCCTCAGGGCGGATGGGGTTTGCCACCACCACCAGGGCCACGGGGACCACCGCGCCCTGCAAGCCGCCCTCCTGGGTGGGAGGCGTGTCGCACTGGGCCAGCAGCAATACCCGGCAGCCCGCCTGCTGGTAGGGCTCCACCCGGTGGGCAATGGCCTGGTAGCCCTCTTTGAGGATGAATTCCGGGGCTCCAAGCACGTAGGAGCCGTGGTCCTGGAACACCACCGCCGACCACTTATTGGCGGAGGTGAAGGGGACCACCTGCTGGGCCTGCCAGCCGTTCCCCTGCTGGAAGCGCCGGGCCAGAGCCTTGGCGGTGTCGTTGTCGGCGTCCATCACCTGGTAGTAGGCACCCAGCACTCCCTCCACCTGCTGGGGAGAGATCTGGGGGTCCAGGCACACCAGCTCCTGCACCGACATGTCCGGCTGGGTGACGGTGCCCGTCTTATCCACGCACAGCACGTCCACCCGGGCCAGGGTCTCGATGGCGCTCATCTGGTGGACCAGAGTCTTCCGCTGGGCCAGGCGCATCACCGAGACAGCCAGGGCCACGCTGGTCAAGAGGTACAGGCCCTCGGGAATCATGCCGATGAGGGCGGCCACCATGGAGGTGATGGAGGTGGAGAAGCTCTGCTCCTGCACCAGAAATTCGTTGCAAAACAGGGCGATACCCAGGGGTATGAGGGCGAAGCCGATGACCCGAATCAGGCGGTCCAGAGACTTCATCATCTCGGACTTGCCCGCTCCCTGGTCCGCCTTGGCCTCATGGGCCAGACGAGCAGCGTAGCTGGCCGCCCCCACCTGATCCATCCGGGCCCGGCACTTGCCAGACACTACAAAGCTGCCGGAGAGCAGCGGGTCCCCGGGATTCTTCACAATGGGGTCCGCCTCGCCGGTGATGAGGGCCTCGTTCACCGTCACCTGGCCCACTAACACCGGGCCGTCGGCGGGAATCTGGTCTCCAGCCCCCAGCTCCACAATGTCCTCCCGCACCAGCTGGTCCACAGGCACGGTGCCCAGCTGTCCGCCCCGCACCACTTTGACCCGGGCCTGAGCCACCAGAGCCAGCTTGCTCAGGGTGGCCCGGGAGCGCAGCTGCTGGACGATGCCGATGAGGGAGTTGATGGCGGCGATGAGCAGAAAGAACATGTCCCGGAAGCTGCCCGCCAGCACCAGCAGCGCCGCCAGCACCACAAACACCAGGTTGAAGAAGGTCAGGGTGTTTTCCCGGATGATTTCCCCGGTGGATTTCAGGTTGGTCTCCTCCACCCGGTTGTGCCATCCGGCGGCGGCCAGCTGGGCGGCCTGGGCCTGGGTCAGGCCCTGTTCCGGGGTGGGAAAATAGCGATCCATGGGGACGGGCTGCCGGAGCTGGCCGTCCCCTCTCTGTCTCTTGTTTCGCTTTATCATCTTATTGTTCCTCGTCCGCCAAGGTCATGGCGTATTCAAACCGGACCTCACCCTCTGGGCCGATGCCACGGGCAAAGAGGTGCTCTCCCTCCACGGCGGTGGCCATGGACAGCTCTTCCCCCGCCCGGCACTCACTAATGTAGGAGATTTGGATGTCCCGGATGTACTTTCCCTTGCCATTACGCTCCATATGGAGGGCATCACAGGCATAGTCGGCATAGTGGCTGTTGTTGATATGGCCGTTGATGTCGGTATCCGAATACCCGAGATACCGCTTCCCTGCCGCACCAAATTCCTTTGGCATGGGTACCCGGTGGAGCTTGATGGACTTGTTCCGTTCCCCGCCGTCGGTGCCCTGGAACTCGGTGACATCCCGCAGCCGGAACAGCTTGTGGGTATCGGCGTCCACCATCACCCACTGGGCCACACCCTGGCCGATGAGCTTCCCGTCCCGGAAGATGTCAAAGTCCCGGTAGGTGGCCACCCCGGTGCCGCCCCGGTGCCAGGTCTGAATGGTGAACGCATCGTTCCACCGCAGAGGGGCGTACAGCTCCACCCAGTTGCGGGACACCATCCATAGGCAGTGATACCGCTCAAAAATCTCCGGCCCCGAGGCCCCCAGCTGGATGGCCGCCTGGGTGGCGGCCTCCTGCAAATAGCCCAGCAGCGCCGAGGGTCGGCACTGGTTGAACATGTCCACATCCAAGGAGCCCACCCGGAAGGTGACTTCAGTGATTTGATGACTCATTTACTCTTCCTTCTTTCCAGGAATGGTGAGGGTGTAGCGGGCGCAAATTTCGTCCACGTCGTCCAGGGTGGCGGCAGGCAGCCGCAGGGTGGCACCGCATCCAGCGCACACCACATCCACCGAGGAGTACCCCACCTTGATACCGTACTGGTCGCAGCCACAGCCGCAAGAGATGCCCTTGCGGCCTGCAATGTCCTTGAGTTCCGCCAGCACCTCGCCCATGACGATCTCGTCCAGGAAGGTGCCCCGGGTCTCCTCCTGGTCATCCATGCGCAGCTTGTCCACAGCCCGCTCCAGCTTCTCCATCTCGCCGAACACCGCCTCCTCTTCTCCGATGAAGCAGCAGCCCAGCCCCGAGGCGGAGCAGGAGAGCACCAGCAGCTTCTCCTCCATCATGGCCCGGGTGGAACACACAGTGTGGTGGTCCTTGGCGCAGAAGAGACAGGGCACCGTCACCTGACAGTGCTCCCCCTGCTGGTGAAATTCCAGCTGAGACTTGCCGCAGGGACAGGGGATGGTCTGGTCCCCGGCGGCCAGGGCAAAGGCGGTGCGCTCCACCACCACAGCCTTGCCGCACACGGGACAGATATAGCCGATGTATCTGGTCTGTTCCGACATAACAGGATTCCTCCCATAACATTTCTCAAAAAATTTTCCAACAGAGTGCATTATACCACCCCTTTGTGAATTTTTCTAGCACTCCCTGGCTTTTGTGATAAATTCCTTGTCGGTGCGCATACTAGAGGCAAGACATTTTCTTGAAGGAGTCTTTGCCTATGCCCCGCTCGTCCCAAACCTATCAACTCTCCCGCCCCCCCGTCATCGTGGGCTACGGCAGCGCCGGAGGCCGCAAGGAGAAAGAGGGCCCCCTGGGCCGCTTTTTTGACCACACCTGTGAAGACGACACCTTCCAGCAGTCCAGCTGGGAGATGGCGGAGACCACCATGCAGCAGCTGGCCCTGGAGTCTGCGCTGAAACGGGCCAAGCTGGAGGCCCAGCAGCTGGACTTTCTTCTGGCGGGAGACCTTCTCAACCAGTGCATCAGCTCCGCCTTTGCCGCCCGGTGGGCGGGGGTGCCCTATCTGGGCCTCTATGGGGCCTGCTCCACCATGGGGGAGAGCCTGGCGCTGGCCTCCCTGCTCCTCTCCGGGGGTTGGGGCCACCACGCCGCCGCCATGACCTCCTCCCACTTCTGTTCCGCCGAGCGGCAGTACCGCACCCCTCTGGAGTACGGCTGCCAGCGGCCCCCCACCGCCCAGTGGACCGCCACCGCCGCCGGGGCGGTGGTGCTCTCCTCCCAAGGGGAGAAGGGCCCGGTGGTGTCCGCCGTCACCATCGGCAAGGTGATGGACAAGGGGGTCAAAGACCCCGCCAACATGGGGGCGGCCATGGCTCCGGCGGCCTACGACACCCTGCGGGCCCATTTCCGGGACACCGGGCGCAGTCCCGCCGATTACGACCTCATCCTCACCGGGGACCTGGGACAGCTGGGGTGGGAGATCGTCTCCGACTTCTTCTCCCGGGACGGGTGTCCCCTGTCCAACTACAACGACTGCGGCCTGCTCCTCTTTGAGCGGGAGGCCCAGGACGTCCACTGCGGCGGCTCCGGGTGCGGGTGCAGCGCCGCCGTGCTCACCACCATGGTCCTGCCCGGCCTCCAGTCCGGGCGATGGAAGCGGGTCCTCTTCTGCCCCACCGGGGCGCTGCTCTCCCCCGTGTCCACCATGCAGGGGGAGTCTATCCCCGGCATCTGCCACGCCATTGTGCTGGAAGGAGGTGCAAGCTGATGGAATACTTCAACGCCTTTTTGCTGGGCGGCATTCTCTGCGTCATCGGTCAGGTGCTCTTGGACCGCACCAGCCTCACCCCCGCCCGGATTCTAGTGTTTTACGTGGTGGCGGGGGTCATCCTCAGCGGACTGGGGCTGTACCAGCCTCTGGTGGACTGGGCAGGAGCTGGGGCCACCGTCCCCCTCACCGGATTCGGCCACACCCTGGCCCAGGGGGTGCGCAAGGCCGTGGAGGAGGAGGGCTGGCTGGGGGTGCTCACCGGAGGACTCACCGCCACCGCTGGGGGTATCGCCCTGGCCATCACCCTGGGTCTTGTGGCATCTTTCCTGTTTCGACCCCGGCCCAAGAAGTGATTTTCCATGTTTCTGCCATTGACAAAGTCAGTGGTGTAAAGATATAATGTTACCCGCAATTGAACATTGCCTTATCGAGAGTGGCGGAGGGATCGGCCCAATGAAGCCACGGCAACCTGCTTACCTGAGCAAGGTGCCAAATCCGGCGGAGACGAGTGTTACACTCGCGCGCAAGATGAGGACACGCTGTCTCCATCCGCCGGACTGTCCGGCGGATTTTTTGTTTGACGCTTTTACCGTACAAAGAAAGGAAGATTACTTATGGCAAGACGTTTCTTTACCTCGGAGTCTGTCACCGAGGGACACCCCGACAAGATCTGTGACCAGATTTCCGACGCCGTTCTGGACGCCATTCTGGCTCAGGACCCTGTGGCCCGTGTGGCCTGTGAGACCACCGTGTCCACCGGTCTGGTGCACATCATGGGTGAGATCACCACCTCCTGCTATGTGGACATCGCCAAGGTGGCCCGGGAGGTCATCCGGGACATCGGCTATGACCGGGCCAAGTACGGCTTTGACTGCGACACCTGCGGCGTGGTGCTCAACATCGACGAGCAGTCCCCCGACATCGCCATGGGCGTGGACAAGGCCCTGGAGGCCCGGGAGGGCGAGATGACCGACGAGTTGGACGGCGGCGCCGGCGACCAGGGTATGATGTTCGGCTATGCCTGCCGGGAGACTGAGGAGCTCATGCCCCTGGCCATCTCTCTGTCCCACAAGCTGGCTCAGCGGCTCACCGCCGTGCGCAAGGACGGCACTCTGGACTACCTGCGTCCCGACGGCAAGTCCCAGGTCACCGTGGAGTACGACGAGAACCAGAACCCCGTTCGGGTGGACGCTGTGGTCATCTCCACCCAGCACAGCCCCGAGGCCTCTCTGGAGCAGATTCGCGCCGACATGGTGGAGTACGTCATCCGTCCCACCATCCCCACAAACCTCATGGACGAGCACACCAAGATCTACGTCAACCCCACCGGCCGCTTCGTGGTGGGCGGTCCTCAGGGCGACTCCGGCCTCACCGGACGCAAGATCATCGTGGACACCTACGGCGGCTCCGCCCCCCACGGCGGCGGCGCCTTCTCCGGCAAGGACCCCACCAAGGTGGACCGTTCTGCCGCCTACGCCGCCCGCTGGGTGGCCAAGAACGTGGTGGCCGCTGGGCTGGCCGACCGCTGCCAGGTGCAGTTGGCCTACGCCATCGGCGTAGCCCGGCCCGTGTCCGTGCTGGTGGACACCTTCGGCACCGGCAAGGTGTCCGACGAGGTGCTGGAGCAGGCCGTGAATCACGTGTTTGACCTGCGGCCCACCGCCATCATCAACCGTCTGGACCTGCGCCGTCCCATCTACCGCCAGACCGCTGCTTACGGCCACTTTGGCCGTTCCGAGCTGGATCTGCCCTGGGAGAAGACCGACATGACCCAGGCTCTGCTGGACGCCTGCAAGGGCTAATCCCTATCCCATCAACCAAAATGAGTGAGAGCCGCCAAAAGGCGATTCTCACTCATTTTTTCATGTCCCAGCTTTCTGTTTGGACTCAGCCACTATCATTTGCAACGGGTTTCCCCCAGGTAAATCACTCTTCTTCGTCATCCTCAAAGGAATATTCATTGAGCGACTCAAAATCTAAAAACTCTGCCACCGTCATGTTGAAGGCCAACGCCAATTTGTGCAGCGTCTTCACCCGTGGATTTTTGGTCACCCCTCGCACAATGTTGTCCAAGGTGGACTGCTTGACATTGCTCATGGAGGCCAGTTTATTGATGGAAATCCCCCGCTGTCTGCAAAGCTCCCGGATGCGCTGAATATATAGCTCGTAATATTCCATAGGCTTCTCCCTCTGCAATCATTACCCATTTACGGGTTGATGTGATGATAGCAACAAACAAGGGAGAACCTACCCGAATACGGGTTGACTTGTGGAATAATTTTGTTTTACAATTGTCATATACCCGAATAAAGGTAACTTCTTTGGAGGGAGCAATATGTCAACGTGTACATTTTTGGGCATCGTCAATGTCCCCCTGATTTAAGGCCGCAACTGCGCCGAGTTCTCATGGATTTCATCGAAGAGCACGGCGTTCGTACATTCTATGTAGGCAACCAAGGCGGTTTTGAGCGCATGGCTTGTTCTGTCCTCCGTGAGCTTTGCCTGGAATATCCAAGCGTCACCTATGGGGTTGTTCTGGCGCATCTCCCCATCCATGGGCAAGAGACGAGAGAGAACGCCATAGATGACTCCCATTTGATTCTTCCAGACGGTATTGACACCATTCCCAAGCAATTCGCCATGGACTGGAGAAATCGCTGGATGTTAAAACAGTCGGATTATGTGGTGACATATGTGACCCATCCCTGTGGTCATGCAGCCAGATATGCAGCACTGGCCAAGCAAATGGGCAAGCGGGTGCTCAATCTGGACCCACCCCGTTCCGTATCTCCTTACATTGGGAGGCTATGAAGAAGCCGCTGCAAAACAGAAACAGGCTGTTGCAAACCGCATGTCTGCAACAGCCCCTTTCTTCTAGATTCCCAACAGACTCCCCAAAGCATTGACCAGAACACACAGCCCCGCTCCCAGCAGAGTGGGGACCGCCACCGCCACCAGGGTCCACTTGATACTCTTGCTCTCTCGCCAGATGGTGAGGCAGGTGGTGGAGCAAGGCCAGTGGAAGAGGGTGAACAGGAGGGTGCACACCGCCGTGGTCATGGTCCAGCCCTGGGCCTCCAACAGCGCCCCCACCCCGGTGAGCTGGTCCATATCCACCAGACTGCCCTGGGCCAGGTAGGCCATGAGCATCACCGGCATGACAATCTCGTTGGCGGGCCAGCCCAGGAGGAAAGCGGTCAAAATCACCCCGTCCAGGCCCATGAGCTGCCCCACAGGGTTCAGAAACCCAGTGATATGGGCCAGAATGGTGGTGTCCCCCAGGGTGATGTTGGCCAGCAGCCAGATGACGCCACCGGCGGGGGCCGCCACCGCCACCGCCCGGGCCAGCACGAACACCGTGCGGTCCAGCAGGGAGCGCACCACCACCTGCCCCACCCGGGGACGGCGGAAGGGGGGCAACTCCAGGGCAAAGGCGGAGGGGGTACCTTTCAGCACGGTAGCGGTGAGCAGTCGGGTACACCCCAGGGTGGCGGCCACCCCCAGCAGCAGCACTCCCAGCAGGGCTGCCGCCCCCACAAGGCTCCCCCCCTGCCCCACCAGAAACAGGGTAATGAGGGCCAGCAGGGTGGGAAATTTTCCATTGCAGGGCACCAGGGACGAGGTGAGCATAGCGGCCAGGCGCTCCCGGGGGCTGTCAATGATACGGCACCCCGTCACACCACAGGCGGTACACCCCAGGCTCATGCACATGGTCAGAGCCTGTTTTCCACAGGCCCTGGCCTTTTGAAAGGCGTGGTCCAGCACAAAGGCCACCCGGGGCAGGTAGCCCAGGTCCTCCAGCAGGGTGAACAGGGGGAAAAAGATGGCCATGGGGGGCAGCATCACCGACACCACCCAGGTGGTCACCCCGTATACTCCGTCCAGGAGGAAGGCCCGAAGGGCGGGGTCCCAGTCCCCCATCCACCCCTCCAACTGCTGCCCCAGCCAGTCAAAGCCCTGGGACAGCAGAGACGAGGGCAGGTTGGCCCCCGCCACCGTCAGCCACATCACCCCGGCCAGGAGCACCAGCATCAGAGGGATGGCGGTAAACCCACTCACCATCCGCTTGTTCCACACCGCTTGACGGCGAGCCTGGGGGGTGGGGGTGGTGTCCACCGCCTGACGGGCGTAGGCCTGGGCCGTGTGCACCCGCTCCATGGGGGGCTGAGCGGGGCGGACAGGCCCGGTGACTTCCCCCTTGGCCAGCCCGGCCATTACCTCCCGCAGGGTATCCAGCCCCGCCCCAGTGCCCGCAGACACCCCCACCACGGTCACGCCCAGGGCGTCGGCCAAGGCTGCGAGGTCCACCTGCACCCCCAGCCGCTGGGCCTCATCCATGAGGTTGACGCACACCACCACATTTCCTGTCACCTCCAGCACCTGGAGGGCTAAAATGAGATTGCGTTCCAAACAGGTGGCGTCGCACACCACCACCACCCCGTTGGCCTGAGAGTGGAGCAGGTAGTCCAAGGCGATGTCCTCCTCCGGGGAGGAGGTCTGTAGGGAGTAGGTGCCGGGCAGGTCCACCACCGTCACCTCGCTGCCCTGCCATGTAAAGGTCCCGGTGGCCACATCCACCGTCTTCCCCGCCCAGTTTCCCGTGTGTTGGTGTAGCCCGGTGAGGGCGTTGAACACCGTGGACTTGCCCACATTGGGGTTGCCCACCAGGGCAACACAGGAGCCCATGTCTCACGCCCCCCGCTGGTGGGCCGGGCACAGGGCGATCTGGCGGGCGTCTGCCTGACGCAGGGCGATGAGTGCCCCTCGGATGAGGTAGGCACAGGGGTCCCCCGCCGGGCTGCGGGCCATACAGGTCACCCGGGTGCCCGGGATGAGTCCCAAATCTTCCAGACGGTGCTTGAGGGCCAGGTGGGTGGACACGGACTGCACGTATCCGCTCTCCCCCTCGGCCAGCGCCGCTAAATTCCATTGTCGGTCCATCGAAGTTCTCTCCTTTCCCGGCTCCCCTGGTGGGAATCCGGCACTCCATCCTATGGGGTGCACACCCCCAGGGTTCACCAAAAAGGCCCCGTGCTCAGAGGTTGTCTCTGGGCACGGGGCCTTCTCTTTTTCATCTTTCTTCCTGTGAGGTCTCAGTTTCTTCTCATGCGGCGGAGAATGAATTTTCTCACCAGCACCACCATTAGGACCAGCAGCACCACCACAATGACCAGGGCCAGAATGGCCAAGGAGGTGGGCAGCCCCGCATTTTTCAGCAGGCTCACCGGGTTCCAGCTGGAGTACACCAGCTTGCGCCCGTCGGTCTGTCCGTACTTCTGGTCCATCTCGCCACCCATGGATTGCAGGTAGGAGGCGATGGCGTACCACTCCTTGACCTCGTTGCCCTCGTCGTTGTGGAGGATGTAGTCCTCCAGCTGGGAGATATCAATGGGATTGCCCTGGGCATCCCGAGGGGTCACGGTGAGGATGTTAAAGGTAGAGCTCTCAACCGCTCCCAGCATCTGCCCGATGTACAGCCCCGTGACCACGTGATAGAGCTGGTCATCCACAATGGGCTCGGTGATCCCGCCCTCTCGCATGAGCACAGCGTAGTCCACCTTGTCGAAGATCATCCGGTTGGTGTTAAAGGAGTATCCAACCCCGGAGTAGAACAGCTGGGCCGCCGACATAAGAGGCGGCACCGAGGCGTCCACCTCAATGGCGTTTTTCAAATCCTTGCCCGTCAGATACACCGAGATCAGGGGATAGCCGGGCACTCCATCGGCACCAATGCCCAGAGAAGCCACGTTGAACACCTGGGAGACGGTGATGGGCCCCTTGGGGAAGGTATCCCGGATGACGCCGGAGGCGGTGAGGGCCACGTCCACCGGGTCCTGGCTGGCCTGGTTCCCCGCCCAGTAGTAGGCGTCGGCCAGCAGATTGCCCAGGGTGGACTCGTGCTGGGTGTCGTACACCTCATCCACCGTGTCGAACTGGTAGGGATTGTTCACCAGCACCTGGTCAAACTCCAGATCAAAGTCCGCCAGGTAGTCCTGCTCCACTTGGCTCTTGGCCTCTTCAATCCACGCCGCCATCTCCGGGTCCTCGGGCACGCGCTCGTCCACAGGCACCAGGCGGCTGTCCTTCAGCTCCACCCCCTCCTGGGTGCGGGTCAGGGTGAGTACACCCAGATTTTTGCTGTTCTCTCCAGCGGAGACGATGTAGGTATCATTGACCTCAATGGGCTGCTCCAGGGTGGTGTGGGTGTGGCCGGAGATGATGACGTCGATGCCGTCCACCTTCCGGGCCAGCTCGTAGTCCTCCCCCTTCCCCTTCTCGGTGCCCGAGTGGGACAGGCAGATCACCACCGGGTCCGCCCCGTAGGCAGTCTGGCACTGCTCCGTGGCCTCCTTCACCACACGCTTGGCGGTCTCCACTGGGTCATGGAGTTCCATTCCCGACATGGGCGCGCACTCATCGGAGTCCACCCCGGTGATGCCAAAGATCACGTAGGGCACGCCGCCCCGCTCCAGGATTCGGTAATCCTGCACCCCGTAGGTGTACAGAGCATCCCAGGTCTCTTCATCCTCCTGGGGGGGCAGATAGTTGGCGTCCACAATGGCGGGCAGAGGGTCCCCGCTGTCCACAGCGGCGTAGAGCATATCGGCCAGGCCGGAGGCGCGGTAGTCAAACTCATGGTTGCCAAAGGTGGTGACATCGTACCCCATCTGGCCCATGGCCCGCAGCTCCAGAGCGGAAGTGGAATAGGCCGTCTGAAACAGGCTGCCCATAGAGAAGTCGCCTCCGTCCAGAACCAGGGCGTTGGGGTGCTCCTCCTTCTGCTCATCAATGAGGGTTTTCAGCCGGGCATAGCCTCCTCTGGAGTGCCCGTCCGGCCCCTCCTTGGGCAGGAAGCTGGAGTGCATATCGTGGGTATATAAAATGGTGATTTCCTCCGCCGTCTCGTCGGCGGCCCACACCTGGGACACGCTGAGAGACAGAGCCAGCGCCAGCAGCATCACCAGACAAAGAAGTCGTCTCACGGGACATTCCTCCTGACTCAACTGTTTTGATTTTCCTTAGTATACCTGAAATTGGCACAGAACACAAGTGGGCGGGCGGCAGAGGGTCTCTCCTCCGCCGTCCGCCCACTGGACATGCAGACGATCAATTTTTGTGAATGTGCACGTGGTTGTTGATGTGATTGGCGCAGTAGCAGTAGTAGCCGTCGCACTTGGAGCAGTAGCGGAACTCCATATCCGGGTCGTCGGCATCGGTGATGCCACACACGGCGCACTTGTGGTGATACCCCTTCGTCTCCTGAGCCTGTTTCTGGGCCTGCTTGAAGTGGATGACCTTGGGGTCCGTCTTGTGGCGCACAATTCCCAGCTTGGCCTGCCAGAAGGGCCAGGTGAAAATGAAGAAGTTGATAAAGCTGGCCAGAGGCACCAAGGCCAACATCCAATAGCCCAGCTTAAACAAGTCCACCATATCCACGATGACCAGCACCACATCAATGAGGGCCATCCACTTCATCTTCACCGGGACCACAAAGAAGAGCAGCACCTGCATCTCTCCGTACAGCACCGCCAGCACCAGGAAGATGGACAGGTTCAGGTAGTAGCTCAGGTTCAGGGATGCAATGGTATGGGTCAGGTTCATCTGGCCCAAGCCCAGCGCCATACCCAGCACCACAGACAACACCATACCGCCCAAGTAAAAGAGGGTAAACCGTGCGGTGCCCCACTCCCGCTCCAACATGGCGGCAATCCAGTAGTAGAAATAGCAGGTCAGCAGCAACATAAACGGGCTGGATGCGTTGGGCACCACCACCCAGGTCACCAGACGCCACACCTGACCATTCAGAATCAAAGCGGGCACAAACTGCAAATAACCCACAAAGTTCTGGGCGAACATCACATAGGTGAGCATATTCACCAGGTACACGGCAATCTGGCCGAAGACGATGATTTTCATCAGATTGGGAATGCCAAAATTGGGATGCTTGGCACAGAACCGATCAATGGGCCCATAGCCACGATTTCGATAGATCAACGAAAGTCCTCCTCCCCGCAGGGGATTTTTCTTAGGGCGCCGCTGCGCCCGATGCACCTCTCCATTCTAACGGATCAAATGAAAATTACATCAACAATTTGTAAATGTTTTCCCGTGGATGTCTGCCAGGTGCACCAGGATGTCCACCACGGCGTCCATGTCCTCCACGGTGATGCACTCCAGGGGGCCGTGGAAGTTGTAGCCGCCGGTGCCCAAGTTGGGACAGGGCAGGCCCATAAAGGACAGGCGGGCTCCGTCGGTACCGCCTCGGATGGGCTCCACCTCCGGGGTAACCCCTGCGGCCTGGGCGGCCTTCTTGGCGTTTTCAATGAGGAACATGCAGTCGGTGAGCTTCTCCTTCATATTGTAGTAGCTGTCCTGCATGGTCAGTTCCACATGGGCGGTGGGATACTGGGCCTGGATGGTGGCCACAGCCTGGCGCATGGTCTCCTTGCGCTGCTCAAACTTGGCCCGGTCATGGTCCCGGATGATGTACTCCATGCGCACGGCGGCGGCGGTACCCTCCAGGCGGTCCAGGTGGTAGAAGCCCTCATACCCCTCGGTGTGGGCAGGAGTCTCCTGGGCGGGGAGCAGGGCGTTGAGCTGCTGGGCCAACAAAATGGCGTTGACCATGATGTCCTTGGCCGAGCCAGGGTGGACGGACACGCCGGTGATGTCCACCTTGGCGGAGGCGGCGTTGAAGTTCTCGTACTCAATGGAGCCAGCGGCACCGCCGTCCACGGTGTAGGCGTACTGGGCCCCGAAGCCCGCCACGTCAAAGTGGTTGGGGCCCTCTCCGATCTCCTCGTCGGGGGTGAAGGCCACGCAGATAGGGCCGTGGGCAATCTCTCCGGCCAGCAGCCGCTGGCACAGGGTCATGATCTCGGCGATGCCCGCCTTGTCGTCGGCGCCCAGCAGGGTGGTGCCGTCGGCGGTGATGAGGGTCTTGCCCTTCAGGTCCGCCAGGAAGGGGAACTCCTCGGCCCGGATGACTCGGTCCTCCCGGGGCAGAGCCACGTCGCCGCCGTCGTAGTTTTCATGGAACACAGGGTTGACGTTCTCCCCGGAGAAGGCGGGGGCGGTGTCCATGTGGGCCAGGAAGCCCAGGGCGGGGACCTGCTCCAGGCCGGGGGTGGCGGGGATGTGGCCGGTGACGATGCACCACTGCTCATCCAGCTTCACGTCCTGCACCCCCAGGTCGCGGAGCTCCTGCTCCAGCACCCGGGCCAGGTCCCACTGGATGGGGGTGGAGGGGGTGACCCCGGTGTCCTCGCTGGACTGGGTATGGATTTTAGCATAGGTCAAAAAGCGTTCATAGGCACGCATAACGGTTCTTCCTTTCTCATTGGTTTATGGTTTCACCTGTGCGGGCTGCTCACGGGAGCACGATCCGCACCAGGGGAAGCTTTTTTACTTGTTTACAGATGAGGGTGACCACCAGAAACACCGCCACGGCCCCCACCGTTCGGCTTACAAAACTGGTCCAGCTGACCTTGAACACCACCGACACGCCGGTGATGACAAACATGTGAATCAGGTAGACGTTGAAGGTCTCGGTGCTGAGGTAGTTGAGGGCAGCCGTCACCCGGCGGTTCCACTTTTGATAGTTCACGTTGCGGAAAAAGAGGAACAGGGCGGTGGAATAGAAAAAGCAGGGTAGATTCATATAGCCTTTGAACAGGGTGACGATCTCCCCCGCCTGGTACGAGCAGTACCATGTCCCCACCATATGCACCGCCAATCCCGCCGCACCCAGCACATAGGTGAGCCGTCTCAGCCACAGGGGCACTTGGTAGTGATAAATGTAGTAGCCCACAAAGAGGTAGAGCAGGTAGCCGCGGCTGATGGGGAAGCCCAATTCCCCGCTGACGGGAATGACGTTGCCCCACAGGCGGTTGACAAAGGGAATCAGCTCATTGAAGAGATAGCCCACGGCAATGATGTAGGGGAAGATGCTCTTGCGCCGCTCCTTGGGGATGAGGCTGAACACCGGGATGGCCAGATAGGCCCCAAACAAGGGCATAAAGAACCAGTATACTCCCCAGTGTCGGGAGTTGAGGATGGTGTCCACCACGGTGTACACCGTCACCCTTTCAAAGGTATAGCCCTTCAAAATCAGCTGAAAGGCCAGGGCCACCAGGCTCCACACCAGAAAGGGAATGACCGTCTTTTTCACCCGTTTGATGGCATAGGTCCGGGTGTCGTAGTGGTCCCGGTAGTCCAACAGGGTGGACCCGGAGATCATGAAGAACACCGGCACCGCAAAGTAGAACACGGATTCCAACGCATTGGCGGTGAGCCACACCCGTTCATAGGAAAAGCTCCAGAACACCCCGTTGGCGTGGAGAATCACCACGGCCACACAGGAGATCACCGTCATAAATGTGAGAAAGAATGAGCGTTCTCTCCCCTCTCCTCGGCTGTCCATCTTCTCTCCCCTTTCTCTGGCATCCTCCCCATTATACATGATTGCCGCTCTTTTGCAAGATCACCGGGCTGGTGCTCCACTCCGCCCCGCAGGGGGTGACGGTCTCCCGGCACAGGGCGTAGAAGTCGGTGCATCTGGCCTCCAGCTCCATGAGGGGGATGCCTTTTCCGTGGGTGGGCTTGGTAATGACAGGGACAGAGCCGTCCAGGTTGCGCAACACACCCAGCCCCCGCTCATTGGACCCCAGCACCCGCAGATAGGGCACCTGGGCAGGACGGTCCTGCTCCCGCAGCCCCAGGGCCCCCCACAGCACCGCCCGGCGGATGCGGGCGTGGGCGTAACGCTTGGTCTTGGCCAGGTCGTAAATCTCCTCCAAGCTGGTGCCCTGGCGCACCGCCCGGTACAGCCGCTGGGCCAATCCCTCGCCGCAGTCGGGGATGCGCTCCCAGTCCTCCAGCTCCAAGCAGCGCAGCCGGGCCAACATACCCCGCTGGTTATAGGAGAGAAAGGCGGGGTTGTCCATGGCCACCGCCCCGGCGCGAATTTCTCCCCGCACATGGGAGGCCGAGGGGTACTGGGGGTGATCTCCCCCGTCGTGGCCCGCCCCCACCCGGAGGACGGGATAGACCTTGGGGCTCCACCCCAGGCGGCGGGCGGCCCGCAGGTACTCCACCCCCAGATTGTCGTTGGCGTTTCCAAGGCAGGAGGCCACCTCCTCCCCCAGCAGCTCCTGGACCGCCCGATGGCGGCACTGGGCAAAGGGCAGGCCACGGCTCAAAAAGGGCTGGAGGGCCTGAGAAAAGGCGGGGTCGTCCAGGACCTGGGCCACCTGCGCCAGGGCTGCCCCGTCCCCCGTCTCACTGCCAAAGGACAAAGCGGTGGCCCCGGCAGCGTGGAGGATTTCCACACTGCCCCGGGCGAAGGTCTCAGCGGAGGAGGAGGCCCACACCGTGGGCAGCTCCAAGATGAGGTCTGCGCCACCCTCCAGGGCCATCCGGGCCCGGGTCCACTTGTCGGTGACGGCGCAGTCCCCCCGCTGGACAAAGTTTCCGCTCATGGCGCACACCACGGCCCCCGCCCCTGCCAGAGCCCTGGCCTGGGCGATTTGGTGGCGGTGCCCGTTGTGGAAGGGGTTATACTCTGCCACGATGCCCACAATTTCCATGCTTCATCCCCTCCCAGGGTGTATTTTTACACATATCTTACCAAACTGTCAGAAAAGCCCTTGCTTATTCCTATTTCCGGCATTATAATAATGTCTGCTGAATAAACCGCTGAGCGGTTTATTCGTGCGGCGAAGGCCGCACAATTTCACAAAAGCAGTGCTTTTTGTGAAATTTGGACATTGTTACAATGCGTATTTCCACTGGAACTCTGGGACGTTCCAGTGGAAGGTTCACGGGTTTCGGGCCGGATTGCCCGAGACCCGTGAACATGAACAAAGCCAACTGACCTTTCAAGTCTTGGTATTTCACCCTTGCGGCTTTGTTCTGTACGCATTATAATAAATGCGGTTTTCTAGTAATTGTATTATACTTCTCCCAGAGAAGCAAACACAATTTTATCTTACACAATATGAAGGAGTGTCAATCATGAAAGTTCTCGTGATCAACGCCGGCAGCTCTTCCCTGAAGTACCAGCTGCTGGACACCGACAACCAGGAAGTTCTGGCCAAGGGCCTGTGCGAGCGCATCGGCATCGACGGCAAGTTCACCTACAAGGCCCCCGGCAAGGAGACCATCGACGCCGCCGACGTGGCCATGCCCACCCACTCTGAGGCCATTCAGGCCGTGCTCAACGCCCTGGTGGACGAGAAAAACGGTGTGATCTCCTCCATGAAGGAAATTGAGGCAGTGGGCCACCGTGTGGTGCACGGCGGTGAGACCTTCGCCTGCTCCGTGAAGATCGACGAGAAGGTCATGGCCGCCCTGGAGGAGTGCATCCCCCTGGCCCCCCTGCACAACCCCGCCAACATCACCGGCATCAAGGCCTGCGAGGCCGTCATGGGCAAGGACGTGCCCCAGGTGGGCGTGTTCGACACCGCCTTCCACCAGACCATGCCCGCCAAGGCCTACACCTATGCTCTGCCCTACGAGTACTATGAGCAGGACAAGGTGCGCCGCTACGGCTTCCACGGCACCAGCCACAAGTATGTGGCTCAGCGGGCCGCCGCCATGCTGGGCAAGCCCCTGGAAGAGCTGAAGCTCATCTCCTGCCACCTGGGCAACGGCTCCTCCATCACCGCCATCGACGGCGGCAAGAGCGTGGACACCACCATGGGCTTCACTCCCCTGGCCGGCGTTCCCATGGGCACCCGCTCCGGCGACCTGGACGCCGGTATCCTGGAGTACCTGATGAACAAGCACAACATGAGCATGGCAGAGATGATGAACGTGCTCAACAAGAAGTCCGGCGTGCTGGGCGTGTCCGGCGTGTCCTCCGACTTCCGTGACCTCACCGCCGCTGCCGAGCAGGGCAACGAGCGCGCCGCTCTGGCTCTGGACATGTTCTGCTACTCCGTGAAGAAGTACATCGGCGCTTATGCCGCCGCCATGGGTGGCGTGGATGCCGTGATCTTCACCGCCGGCGTGGGTGAGAACTCCGCTGCCGAGCGTATGTCCATTGCCTCCGGCCTGGAGTTCATGGGCATTCACATGGACCCCGAGGCCAACAACGTCCGCGGCAAGGAGACCGTGGTCTCCACCCCCGACTCCCCCGTCAAGGTGCTGCTCATCCCCACCAACGAGGAGCTGATGATCGCCCTGGACACCGCCGAGCTGGCCTAAATTCCAGAGATACAAAGGGGCTGTTGCAAAATAGGCCAGAACAACAAAACGAGAGGCTAACCTTTTTGGGGGTTGGCCTCTCGTTTCATTTGCTTTACAATTTGTTTGTGAAGACAAATTATAACAAGCAAGA